>NZ_SLWU01000022.1 GCF_004345675.1 Caldanaerobacter subterraneus
ACTTACAGACCGTATAAAAACCGTTTAGAACGCTTATTTGGCTCTTACAAGGCTCATTACAAGCGCCATAAGTCTTTTAGTTCTTTTGAAGGTGCTGTCGCTCATGCATTGCTATATCAGCTATACTACAATCACTTGAAACCTCATGAGGCTTCCAATAGCAAAGTACTTGCACCCCTTAAAGATAAACATGGCCACCAAGTGGATAATTGGGCTAAACTGATTCAATGGTTTGTTGAGCTTAATTAAACTTTATAATCTTGACAACTTTTGTGTGGTAAGTTAGACTGTATTTGAAATAGTCTAGCTTACCATAGGGTGATATTTGCCTTCTTTGCCCATAAAAGCTTAGATTTTATTTACCTATAGTTTTTTCCTAGGTGTCATTTTAAGTTATTGATTTAATAATCACTGATTTCTTTGCTAACTACTACCTACAATTTCTATTTTTTAGGGAATCCTCATGTTCCTACTTGACACTACCCTCTTTTATAATAGATTCCATCTCATTGATAAATTTCTCAACATCCTTTTTTAGATTATCCACAGCTTCTGGAAAAATCTCTAACAATCTTGCTATTCGTTCGGGCATAAGATTAAACCCATAAATATTTCTAAAAATATGTCTAAATCCCCTAAATTCATTAAGCAATAATTTAGTACCTGTATTTATAAAAGCTGGTCTTTCCCCTTCTATCGGCATAGACATTTGCTCAAGTAATTCTAAATGCCATTCAGCCCCAGATGGCATAAAACCATCTATATTTTTTGCAACAATTTTAAACATATTTTCAACAGCAGTATAAAAATCATGGAAAATAGAGCCAACAGCTCTTAACACAAAATCATCAGTCAGTTTTTGCTTCAAAGTTTTTTTGTCAAACATATCTTTGGTTTTTAAAGTATCATACAATTTTTGTATATTCTCAAGTTCCATTTTGAGTCTTGCTGAAGTAACTTTTATTTTACCCACATCCACTACCCTATTTCCCTCCCCTCTTTCTCTATTTCCTTTAACAAAGCCTCCGTAGCATCCCGTTGTGTAACTATACTCACTTTATAAGGCCTTGCAATATTCTCTATCTCAACAAACATTGTCCAGTAGTTAAACTTATCATCATCCCAATCATCTACAAAAATATCAATATCTGAAAACTCCCAAAAATCAAATCCCCTTGCCAGTGATCCATACAAGACAACTTTACTCACATTATATTTTTCTTTCAAAAATTTAGCAATCTTATACGCTTTATCTAATGCCTCCCTTTTTCGTATTTCTAGCATTTCTTTCTCTTTTTCACTTCTTATACGCCAATTTTCACGTATTTTCTTTTTCTCTTCATCAGTGATACTCATCTTCCTCACCACACAAAATTTCTTTACATATATTCTACCATTTTATAGCATTCATATCAATCACCCAACAAAGCTCATAAGAAGCATCGCATTTAAAACCGTCACTATAACTCCTATAGTCCACAACAATACCTTATAAAGCAATGTATTTGCAAACTTACCCATGATCTTTTTTGAAGAAGTCAAATAAATGAGCAAAAAGATTGTAATTGGAAGCTGTACACTTAAAAACATCTGCGAATAAACCAGTCCTTCAAAGGGGCTTTTTACAAAGAATATTATTAGCACTGCAAAAATATATGTAATTCCTACGCCAACTTTTGTGTGGGCATCGTGTATATCATAAGGTTCTCCATATATCCCTGCAAAAATACTTCCGCCTGCCATACCTGCTGTTATAGATGAAGAAATTCCCGCAAAAAGAAGAGCCAAAGCAAAAACCACTGCTGATGCATTTCCCAAAAGAGGTTTTAACATCTGCTGTGCTTGATTAAGCTCTGTTACAGTTACATTATTGGTAAAAAAAGCCGATGCCGCAACAATAATCATAGCACTGTTTATCCCCCAACCTATTATCATAGAAAAGATAGTGTCAAGATACTCATAATTAAGCTGTTTCACAATGACTTTCTCATCTTCTAAATTCCACTGTCTGCTTTGTATTATCTCCGAGTGCAAAAACAAATTGTGGGGCATAACAACAGCACCAAGCACACTCATAATTATAGGCATAGAACCTGCTGGAAATTCTGGTTTCACCCAGCTTGAAGCTACCTCTGCCCATTTCACATCAATTAGCGAAAGCTCAAATATAAAAGAAATGCCAATAAGAGATACAAAACCTATAATCCATTTTTCCAACTTTTTATAGGAATTTGTATAAAGCATCCATGACACAAAAACAACAGTAATCAAACTTCCTACCTTTATAGGTATCTTAAAAAGCATTTGAAGAGCTATCGCGGCACCTAAAATTTCTGCCATCGCCGTCAAAATCGCCGCAAAGACAGCTGAAATAAGAACTAACCTCGAAGTAAAAGGCTTTAAAAACTTAGTTGCAGCTTCAGACATGCAATAACCTGTAACTATACCCAGATGTGCAGCATTATGTTGAAGTATAATGAGCATGATAGTAGATAAAGTCACCATCCATAAAAGCTTATAACCGTAAGACGAACCTGCAGCAACATTAGAAGCCCAATTTCCCGGGTCAATAAAACCCACAGTAACCAGTAGCCCAGGACCTATGTATTTAATAAAATCTAAAGCCATAAGTTCAGGGCGATGTTCACCTTTAAATAAATTTTTGACCTTTGTAATCATTTGTTCACCTCATTTTAAAATTTTAATCTGCGCCTTTTCAAATTCCTTTTTACTGATTTTTTAGTCTTATGCTGCTTCAAGGCTAGTTCTTAAAAGCCTTACACCACAATTAATATCATACCTACAGCTCTCTCGGAAATAACCCCTTTTTCTTTATAGCCATAACTCCCTGAATTATCTCTACTATCCATTTTCATCACCTTCCCAAATCTTTCGGTGATTTCATTATACCACACTTGTAAGGCTAAATAATAAAAAATAGCGCGCAAACGCGCTATCTCATGGCAATTTGTTTCCCGCAGACCTATATAAAGCATACCATTCCTCTCTTGTAAGTTCAATATCTGCTGCCTTACAGATATCTTTTAATCGAGCTGGGTTCGTCGTACCAACAATAGCCTGTATTTTTGCAGGATGTCTTAAAATCCACGCAATAGGTATAGCAATACTGGGTACTCCTTTTTGTATAGCTATCTCATCAATTTTTTCATTCAATTCCTTAAATTTCTCATTCCCCAAGAAAGTCCCCTCAAAAAATCCATACTGGAAAGGAGACCATGCTTGTATAGTAATTCCTTTCAACCTGCAATACTCCAGGACACTTCCATCTCTATTTATCGCTTGATCTACCTTCATATTCACATTAAAACCAAAATCAATCATACCAGTATGAACAATACTAAACTGCAACTGATTTACAATAAGTCTTTGATTTAAATATTTACTCAAAAGCTCAATCTGCATAGGGTTAAAATTGCTCACACCAAAATTTCTAACCTTTCCACTGCTATGTAATATCGAAAATGCCTCTGCAACCTCTTCGGGTTCCATCAAAGTATCAGGCCTATGTAATAATAAAATATCTATGTAGTCAGTTCCAAGCCTTTTCAAACTTCCCTCTACAGATTTTAATATGTGTTCCTTTGAAAAATCGTAATAGCCGCTTCTTATTCCGCATTTCGTCTGTATAATAATTTTTTCCCTTAAGCCTTTTTTCTTTTTTAAAACTTTTCCAAATACTTCTTCCGACTTTCCTCCTCCGTATATATCAGCATGGTCAAAAAAATTTATACCCTCTTCTAAAGCAGTATCAATAAGCTCTTCTACCTGCTTTGTAGGTTTATCGCTTATTCTCATGCACCCCAAAGCTATGGAAGAAGCTTTTATCTCATTGCCAATATTTATATACTTCACCTTTTACACCTTCTCCTTTCAATTTCAATCAATGATTTTCTCCCCATTTTCCAGATTAATCACATAAGCTCTGTCTTTCTCAATTTCAACAAACCCAATGGAATTTATTTTATCCTCCCTCTTGCTGAGAGAAGTGGAACCGGGATTTATCAGAGTACATTTGCCTATCTTTTTCACGACAGGGATGTGAGTATGGCCTACAATAAAGTAGTCTAAACTGTATCTTAAAATGAGCTTTTCTATCTCCTCATCAGTCAGCAGATGCCCGTGATTTACCATAATCCTTTTCCCTTCAATTACGGTAAAAACATAAGGTGTAATAGGTACATTAATAACCATCTGGTCTACATAGGCATCACAGTTTCCCTCCGCTATGAGGATAGGAATCTCACAGGAATTTATCGCCTCTGCCAGCTTTTTAGGGTCGTACCCTTCCGGGAGGGGATTTCTAGGCCCATGATAAAGCACATCACCAGCGTGCAGGATTATATCACATTCTTTCAAAAACCTAAACGCCTTCTCCCAAGACTTATAATCCCCGTGAGTGTCACTTACAAGCCCTATTTTCACAAATACCACCTTCTTCAAACTTTGTATTTATCAAGCTCCTTCTTAAAGTTTGTAACAAGTGTCTCCATCTGCTTTATCTGCTCTATAAATTCCCTTATTCTGTTTGAATACTCTGTAACATTGGCACTCATTTCCTCAGAAGAAGCCGAATTCTCTTCTGAAATGGCGGCTAGATTTTCAAGATGCCCAAAGACCTCTGAAAGCTTCTCTGCCTCCTCATAAAGCCTGTTTGCAGATTCCACTATCACGCTTGATATCCCTGCAACCTCTTCTGTAGCCATTGTATTTTTTTCTACCACCTTCTCCAGAGTGGAAATGCTCTTTTTAAGCCTCTCAAACTGGGCACTTATCTTCTCTGCCAAAGTCTCTACCTGACCTGTAAAGTTAACTAGGCTTTCTGTTATGGTCTTTACAGCATTTTTCGAATTTTCAGCTAAATTCCTCACTTCTTCTGCTACTACTGCAAATCCTCTTCCTGCCTCTCCTGCCCTTGCTGCTTCAATAGCCGCATTCAGTGCAAGCAAATTAGTCTGGTCTGAAATCTCCTCTACAGTAGTGACTATTGCCATGATATCTTTAGCGCTATCTGAAAGTAACCTGCCCATTTCGTATATACTAGAAAAATCCACTTCTACCTGTGACAACTCTTTTGCAACGTCCGTTACATCGGTATTTGCCCTTTTTATATTTCCTATAGAATTTTCCAGTTTTTCATTGCTCTCCTTGCTAGTTCCTGCAATCTCATTTATCTTTTTTATATTTTCGTCCAGTATTCCGACAGCCCTTTCTATCTCTTCTGCCTGATGAACTGTAGAAGAAGCTACATCATTCACCACAGAAGATATATCTTCAGACACCTTCTTCATGTTCTCTGCAATCTCATTAAACCTGTGAACAAAATTGTGCATGTCGTCTGTGCCGCCTTTTAAAAACAGCATGTCCTTCTTAATAGTATCTTTTACGCTGTTTAACTCCTCTGCAATAGCTTCAAAAACGTCACCACTTTCTAGTTTAAACTCCTCTTCTAAATTTCTGCTTCCCATGATTTTTACAAATTCATGAAGATTCTTTGAAGACATATTCAAAACATAAGAAAATAGGTACGTAAATGCTCCTATTATAAATGCGCCAGAAAAGCTTTTTAGAAGGTCCCATGAAGATATAAATCCTACTACCAAAAAGCCTATGATAAAGCTCCATAAAGCCAGTTTAAAAGAGTTGCTCCTTATAAAGCCAAAGCCCAGTATCTTTCCCCAGACATTTTTCTTATACTCAAAAACGGGGTTTTTAAATTTTATCCTGACTTTTAGCCTTGAAAAGCCATCTTTTTCGCCTCTTTCGACCTCTTCCACTGAAATTTCTTCCTTGAAAAATTTAGAACTACCCTCTATAAGCCCTAAAAAGTAATCGTACATCTTCCTTTTAGAAACGTATTCCATTTCAATGGCATCTTTTGCAACAGGCTTTGCAATAAGCCTTGGAGGAGTGGCTCCTTTTATCATCTTGGTAAGCTGTAGGTGTACCTCATCCATCATCATTAAAAAATTCACCAGCCTTCTCCCTGCAAAATAGGAAGGAAACCATTCGCTAAAAGTCTTTATATTCTGCCTTCCTACCTCTCTCCATATTTCGTTGACACTTTTGCCTGTAATCTCACTCACTTTTGCAAAAATTCTCTTAACTTCATCGTCCTCAATGTCTTCTAATGGCGTAATTACCCTGTCTACCTCCCAACCCACACTTTTTAAAGATTCATCAACCACTTCACTCCCGTAAAGGTCCCTTAGAGTCTTTATCCATGTCCCGACGATTGTCCCCTTCAATTTTCTCACTCCCCAGTAATAATGTATTATTCTTAATTATTTTCGACAAAAAATAATTTTATTTCACTGCTTAACTTGAACAATTTTTCTCTTTTCAAAAGTTTCACCTTTTATTTTTTCAAGTTCTTCAATAACCTTCTTTACCGATTCTTCATCTGCCTTTTCAATATTTACAACAGAATAAAAACCTTCCTCCATCTGAGGAACCTTTAGAATCATTACCTTTTTTCTCATTTCCTCCTCGGGTACTACCCACTCTTTTTCTCTCATGGCATTTTGCTTAAACACTGTCTCCAGAGGAGGATTGATAAAAACAGCTATCACAGGTTTTTTAAACCACCCAGCCCACCTTATCCATTTGTACCTTGCGCTTCTCGTAAGATTTGTCGCATCTAAAACTACTGTCTTCCCAAGCTTTAAATTGCCTATAACAGCAGAATGCACTATAGACCACACCTGCTTTTCCACCTTCGGCTCAAACACAACTCCAAAAAAGTATTTGCGAACCTCATCAGAACTTACTACAACTATATCAGGTCGTTTTTTCTTGAGCTCTGCCGCAAAAGTTGACTTGCCAGCACCCGGAAGCCCTACGAGAAGGACAAGAGCCCCCATTCCTCTCCCCTCATTCTTTTTTATTTAACTCTATTTTAACAAGTTTGAGCCGTAAAACAAAATTTTTTTCTATGCCATTGCTTTTACAATCACCTTTATGGCCGTCTCTATAGCTTTTACCATATAAAAACAAAAAAACAGGAATAACCCTGTTGAAATTCATTCACTTCAGCAACCTCTCCAAATCTTCTATCTTATCTATTTCAAATATTTTATCGACAATCTTAAGCAACGTTTCCTTACCTGCTCCCTCTATTTTCTTCACATATTCTTCAGGAACACTTCCAAACTTTTTCTCTAACAATTTAAGAACAGTCACCCCTATACCCTTCTCCATACCCTTCTCGATGCCTTTTTTCATACCTTTCTTTTCTCGTTCTTTCATCTCTTGCAATATGGTTTTTTCAAGATTCGATATCATTTTTTCCACCTCTTTGTTTTCATCTATTATCCTCTCTATATTTTCTCGCTCTTCTTCAGGCAATCTAGCTAGTAATATCTTTTTAAACCATGCTTTAAATAATAATATTTCATCTTCATTCAATTTCTTTAACGTGTTTGACAATTCCTTATTAAGCCTTGCCATCATTTCTTCGAATTCTACCTTTTGTTCTAATAAAAATACAGACGCTATTAAATTCTCCAGCCTAAATAACTCCTCTTTCGTATACCTATTCACATCTATCAGTATATATTTAAAATCTACTGCATATTCTCCAAAAGTTTCATAAGAATTCAGGATTTCTTTGTAGCTTGTCTTTGCTGTCCATTTACGACTTCCATTGTACAGTACTATCTGCACTATAACTGGTAATTCAAAATCTTTCCTTCTTGATTCTTTTTTTGGTACGTCTTTTAATATGCTCCTCCATATCTCCACCATGTATAAAAGTAACCTGTAGGGCATTTGATAGTCAACTGTTGATTGTAACTCCATCAATATATAAAATATGACTTCTCTTTCCTTCAATCTTACTCTGTAAACCAAGTCTGCTTCTTTATCTGCAAAGTCTTGTAATACAAATGACTTATCTACTTTAACTACATTTGCCTCGTCTATATCATTTACCCATTCATGTTTTACAAAACTTCTTAATAACTCTATAAACACTCGCTTACTGGATAACAAAAATTTATACCCTTTGTCATGCTGATTGTGAACAGCTTCCTTTACATTTTTATCATCCATGACATTTTGCTCCTTCTCAATATCATTATATCTCATAAATGATAAGTTTTGAATAATAATTTTTCACCCTATCATTATTTTACATTTTTCTTTTCAAAAACTAATGTAAATTGTAAATACTAAAAATTTCTACTTCATTGGAAGAATAAAGATATTCTGTCGAAAGACGGTACCAGATATAATGCAATGAAATTAAGAAAATTTTTTAGAAGACACATAATTATAAAACTTTTAAAAGAGCAGTCTTAGTATAAAATTACAAGGAGTTTAGAAAATAGTCTACAACCAGCACTATAACAGCCATGATTAATAGCACAAACGTAAAATCAATCACCCATGTGCCTTTAAAAAAAGAATATTCCTCTGTAAATAGTTCTGCTGCATGAATCAAATTTAGAAATCAATAAATATCCCATACCCAAGAGAAGTTTTCGCACCAACTCCATGTTCCTTTAATGCATCTTTGGCCCATTTTACGGCTTTTGAAGTTAAAGTTTCATCTTTTCCAGCAATATAAAATACAAGTTTAGTATTTTCTACAGTTAAAAAAGACAAAGGTAGTGGTTGATCCCAATCAGCAGGAGGTTGTGTACCGAAATAATAATTCTTATAATGGGGATTCATTACATCAATTTTCAATGTTATCTTACCACAAGGATACGCATCAAAGAAAATTATCTCTCCTTCTCTTTCTTGCGTGCCAAAAATTCTAATTAAATCGTAAAAAGACATATTATCTACTGTTATGGATAAATTTTTCCCTTCTCTTAATTTTTCTGAAACCTCTCCTACCGCAGTATCAAAATTAACATCTTCACCTTTTTTAATTTTTACATACTCTTCGGCAAATTTTAAAACAGACCAGTGTTTAATAATTCCCTTAATTGCACTTGCTGGAATATAGGGCACACCATAGATGTGATGAAGTGCCATAGAAGTCTCTTGGGGATGTGAAGCTCCTAAACCAACTACAAATCTCCATAAAGGTTTCCCTTTGAAACTTTTCACTTCAAACCCATTATTTCTAAAACTATTTATCACTCTCTCAAACCGATCATTTATATAATCCAGCTCATTCCCTAGTTTGTCCATTTCATTAACTACTAATTTTAAATACTCGACTTTATTATCTTTTCTCACAATCCCCTCCTCATCAAAAGAATAAGGAATTAATCTACTAAAAATAAGAGCTGGGTTCTTGATATATGATGAAGAGCGGTATTCAAATGATTTTTCCTCTTCTTTTCTTGTATGAGAATTCCATTTAAATATAGAATATTTTTCAATTTCCTTAAATAACAAACTTCTTGTGTCAGCAGGGTTATAAAAAATGTATTTATCATCCTTACGTTTTTCTCTAGATTTTGTCATTTTTCTATCATTCCTTCCGCAAATCTTGAAAGCCACGTCAAGAAAGCCAATATTTCTTGAGTTATATATCTATACTCTACTGAATCACATGAAATTACCCATCCCAATAAATCTTCTCTTTCAGGAGGCATAGAAATTCGTGATGTAGTCTCACTTTTCATGTACCTGGTGATTTGTTCATATAACAATCGGTATACTCGACTTTTCCCTTTCTCTGCTTCGTTTTCTTCTTCATCAGTTCCTGCCTTTGCTTTTAAAAAAGCAAGTGCCTGTCCAAGTCCATTTGTCAATATCATTGTAGGAATTTTTCGAGCATATGATCTATATTCTTTTCTCCTTTCTTTTTCATCCTCACCTTTAAATACTTCTTCTATAGCTTGTCTAACACAGTCATACGCAAACTCTGCTCTACCTTTTTCCAATTTGCGCATAGTAGACAGCTCATTACTCATGGTCTACCCTCCTCTAGAAGCTGAATCCTTGTGATGCCTTTACCTATAGTCTTATTTCCTCCAATTTGTATAACCTCATGAAGTCCTTCTTTAAAATAGCTGATAACTTTCTCGGCTTCTTTTTCAGAAGTTTCGTCAGCAAAAGCCCCCTTCCTTTGCTCCTCCTCCGTTATTGCAGTTGCCATAGCTATTGAATATAAAATCGTATTTTGAGGTAGGTACTCCTCATACCACAAATTTTTTGCTGTACCTTTTTTATCATCAATAATCGTTCTTGCAATGACTTCGGTAGAGGTAGAAACAAATTCTTTAAATTCATCGTCTGAAAGTATCACAAGATCTTTCATTAATTTCTCTCTCCAGTATTTATATATATCAGGTTCTTTTGAAGGAAATATTTTTTCAGCAAACCATTTAGCAATTTTTGTTGTTTCATCATCTGGCACAACCTCAAATGTATATTCCTCTAATACAATTTTTGAAGAAACTACTAAATTTGAATCCTTTGGAATAGTTCCTTCTTTTGCTTTAAAATTCTCTACATCATTATTAAATTTTATCATTCTCATATCCTCTTTAAACCTCTCTATCACTTGAGGGCATGTAATCCAAGCAAAAATCCCCCTCAATGACTTTACAGGAAAGAACAAAATTTTTGCGTCCATAAAAGCAAGTGCAGCTGCATGTTCATTCCCACTTTCAGGCCCAAAAATCAGTGACACGTAATCTTTTACTTTTATCTTCTCCCCCTGTTTTCCTTTGTTTGGCATTACTATTTCTTTTTCCGAATTTTCAAATGCCTCCTTGATACTTCCTTTCAACCCCGACCCTTCAATTTTAGGGAAATTAGTATGTCTTTCCCTTTGTATAGGCAAATCCACAAGTCCTAATTCATTACCACTCCCCGGATGAAGTGGTGTTTCTGAAATTAAAAAGAAAGGCTGGAATTTTAAAAACATGATTAATATCCCTCCCCTTGAATTATTTTATCTATTCGGTAAATTTCGTAGCTACTTAAGTTTTCAATCTTAGGCAAACTGTTAGCAAACTGTTTTATGTACTCGGTTTCAGCATTATGTACCTCACTACCTATTGCAATATCTCCAATATATATATTCAATTCTTCACTTCCATAACTTGTTTCCCATCTTTCAGTTGTGTATATAATTCTCACCTGTAAGTTTCTCTCTTTATGTTTAAAACATTTAAACCCTTTCAAATCTATGCCATGAAGCTTATGATCCAAATCAGGATGATCAGGATTATTCAATAATCTTCTTTTAAGCTCCATCAATGAATTATCAACAACTAGTTTGTTCTCTTTTCTTTCAATAAACTCTTTAACTATTGGCGAAATATAAAATAATTCAAATCGTTCTTTATATTTTTTCCAAAGCGTCAAACCAAGAGGATTAAAACTAATTAAATCCCCCGTGTATTCTACTATAGCCTTAATATCTGCTATATCTTTTAAGCCCTCAGATAATTCTTTAATTCCTTCTTTTTCTATATCGGAAAAAAGTCTTTCATGTTCCTCAAAAATGCTCCAATCAATATTAATAGGAACATTTGGTATTTTTATCAGCACATCAGTTTTCTCAAAAATATAATAAACAGGGCATTTATTTACTTGGGCTAATATGGTCAAAAAAGGTATTGTTGCTTTAAACCCTCCAGTTACATTTACAACAACATTTTCCCAAAAATCATTTGAAATCTCATACATTTTATTTACAAGCCTATTCATACCATCTTCAAATTTTTCTCTATTTGAAACCTGTAAATCTTTTATAATCTCTTTTTTCACACGATCAGCTTGAATGTTGAACATCTCCTCATTATCTTCAATAAATTCTTCAATAATTTCACCTGCTACTATACTCAAAAGTGTATCAGAACATAAAAGGTATATCTCCAATTCTTCTTTCAATTCTTCTTTTAACTTAATCAAACTTTTTACTTCAGCTGAAATGTCTACTTTATCTTCCAATTTTTTCTCATTTATCCACTTTGCAATTTTATTTTTTATATCCCTTATTCTCCTTATTTCTTCGCCATATTCTGATTCTCCCTTATCTTTCAAATCTTCTATATATCTTTTAAATAAAGTATCACTGGTGTTTTCTTCTCTATAGTTATCAAAAATTGAGGTCCCCACCATTGTTATTACTTTCCTCATAATCTCTTAACCTCCCCCATAATCGATAGTCCAAAACCTTCTTCCGCTTTTTCGTCTGAGATATTTTTAAAGTGAAAAATCTCTCTTACCCTTTCTTTATCAACCTCATTCAAAATTTTAAAATAATACACACTGCCCGCAGGAACAGCTTTTTTTAAAGGCTTAGACTTTCCTTTTGCCATATCCCAGCCACCAATTGTGATATATTTTCCAATTGCACAAGTTAAAAGTTTTACCCTTATCCCCTTAAATTCTCCTTCCAAAGTTTTTTCATCTATCCAATCAGGCAACCAACCTTTTTTAAAAATTGCAGGCGTGGCCAAGTAAATCTTAAACATACCAGTTTCTAAATTAAGATCTAAATTTTCTAAATCTTCAAAAGAGTCTTTCCCCATCTTCTCAAAGGCAACTGCCTTTCTTTCACCTCCCAACTGTAAAACTCCTTTATCATCAAACTCTTCAATGCCTTCAATCTTTAATACAATGCTGGTATCTTCTACAAGTCTCACCATAGTAAATCTGTATAAACGTCCTTCTTCTACTGTCCCCCTAATTTTATCAATACTGATTCCTGTTTTATTTTCCAATTTGTAGAATGTCCCATCTTTTTCAAAACCAAACTCTTGCCTTCTCCCTTTCAAATAATCTTCAAAATTAAGCTGCTCCATCCATCCTACAGTATCATCTACATTTTCTTTTCCTCTCCACAAAAGCCCATAATCAAAGGGAAAATCACTTACAAGTAATGACGGTTTTTTTATAAAATTAAGTAAAAATACTTTTCCATCTTCATCTTTTAATTTGACCAGATCATATGGCACCTTAAAAATAAGCTTGTCTTCTTTCATCAAAAAAGGCCCTTTTATTGTAAAATTAGCAGGTTCGCTAGGAACACCTAAAATATCTCTAAACTTACCTTCTTTAAAATCCTGCAAACTACCCATTTTAAAAATCAGATAGCTTCTTATAGCACCGTAAACAGTCGAGGGATATGGTGGAAAAACAAAATCCGCCCATGTATCTTCTCCTTTTGTAAAAGGTCTAGAATCCCTGAAAAATAATGTATCAAAAGGTTTTAGTTTAATTAGCATCGTTTCACACCCTTTCCTACAAAGGCAGAAATGGAAATCAAATTCAAAAAATTATCTATATCCCCACCATAACTTTCAAAAACTCCTATAAAAGAATTAACTACTTTTTCCACTTTTTCTTTCTTCTCTTTATCATCTTTTTCACCTATAGACCTCCTAATAACTCTTTTAATTTCTTCCCTCGCAAGGTCAAAAGGAACTAAATTATCAGCATCCTTTAACTGCTTAAATTCTTCTCTTAAAACGTATATAATCTTATCTGAGACAGATATTTCATCATCTCCTGAGAAAACAACAGCCAATTCTTTTAACTTTTCTAACATATCAATTCCGTTTATCCTCCACTTACTCACAGCTATTCTTTCTTCTCCTGAGCGCCTTAAGAGAGAAATGGCAAAACTATCCTTACCACTACGCTCTTTCGCTTTCCTTTCTACAGCTCTTAATTTCTCCAACACTTTCTGAAGAGGTTCTTTGTAATGGGCTATTACTACTCCACAGGAGGCTGTCGCTTTTTCTCCAAGTGTAAAAACATGTTCTTTATCATATACTACAAAACCACTTGTATTTTCCCAATCGACCTTTATTTCATCACTTTCAACTCTCACATTCCCAGAAAAAGATGCTCTCAATTTCCTCATAACATCAAACAAATCTTCCACATTTGCAAATGCTAAAACATCATCTCCACCTGCATAAACCACTTTTCCCAAATGTTCCTCTTCAACTATTTTTCTTACAAATTTTAGACTATAGTTTTTCAGTGCTTGAGAAATAAGGGAATGAGAGATAGGAGAAAGGACACCATGATTTAAAGTCATTTCAAATTCTTTTTTTATCTCTTCACCTATCTTTTTTATTTCTTCATGTTCTGTAGCATGCATCATATGAGAAAGGAAATGTCCTGACAACCACTTACCCATATTATCTCCATCAAATAAAATAATTGCATAATAGGGATTGGGCTCACCTACTTCCTGTAACTCTGTAAGTTTCTTCAACTTCTGCTTCAAAATTTCTACTTCTTTACCACTTACTTTTATCCCTAATTCTTCTTCAAAATTCTTTATAGTTAAATTCTCTTCAAAAAGCCACTCACCTTCAATATTGACAAGATTGTCAGTGAAATATTTTTCTAAACTTTTCAGAGGTTTAACTAAAATCGTTTTAAAGACTTCCTCTTCCTTAATAACCTCCTTTAATTTGTCAAAATACGCTTCATATATCCTCTTGCCTTTCTCTGAATTTAGTATTCTCTTTTTAAAACTTGAAACAGCTATCTCAGCTGTTGAGGGAAAACTGTAATCCTTAAATACTTCACTTATTTCTTTACTTAGATATTTGTCAATAGATCTTTTTGTAAAACAACTGATACAAATATTCTCCTTTTTTGATATGTATTTCCCTACTTTTAAACTCCCAACACCAGCTTTAATAACCCCTTCCTTCACTCCACAAACTTTACATTTATATCCATATTCTTCTGTTTGTTCAAATTCCCTTACAGTTTTCCTTACTCCCATCGCCCTTTCCAGAGCCGAATAAGCAAAATGATAGAGAAAACTTTTGACATTTTTTTCTCTATATTTTCTTATCTCTTCATCAATTAATCCCTTTTCAAAAAACTCATAAAAATCTTCTATATCAATTTCTCTTCCATCTTTTTTAAAAGGTATCGCCACCCAATAAATTTCAGGGAAATCTTTTGTCTGATTAACTATCAACTCTCGGCGGTTTGTCCCATTCTTTGAAAAATGCAAATTATCTATCAAGCTAAACTCGTATAAAATCTTTTTAACCATATTATTCCATTCATTTTTTATTTTTCTCTTTATACCTTCTGCCAACTCAGTAATGTTTTTCTCTTCAATTTCCGGAATTAAAGCTACAAATCTATTAGGAATAGTAGGCAAATCTATATTAAAGACAGCTCCATCTTTGTTTCCACTAACTTTTAAATTATGCCACTCTAAAAAAGGCTGACTCTCCAAATTCGGATAAATCACATTACTAACACCATATTTTTCTATTATTTCTTCTAAACCGATAAAAGTAAGATATGATAATAAGAAGCTCCCAGCGTACAAATCTTGTGTTTTTCTCGCCTGTGAAATAAATTGTTGAACCGGCCCTATTGTAAATAGAAAAAGAGATGACCCACCAAAATCTTCTAAAATATTTTTATACATTAGAAAATCACCTCTTCTGTAAAACTTTACTATATATTTTGACATTTTTAAAATTATTAGATATCTTCTTGCTGTATCCTTTTTTGCATCGCCAGATAAAATTTTTCTAGTTCAATAATATATTTCCCTTTAATTCTATTAAAAACTTCTCTTGATTCCTCAAGGGTATACGTATGAACAAGCAAATTTCTATCTTCTATTATCTGCATCCACGTTTCTACATCCTCAATAAGGTCATTATTAAAAGCTTCTTTGAAAGTGTTGCGAGGATTTTTTACAATCACACCCACATCAGCAAGATATTCCTTCATTAACTTCCATGACAGTTCATAACAAATTTCAAATCTTTTAATAGTTCCATCCACATCTAAATCATCTCTTGCCATTTCTACAGCATTTTTTAGATTTAGAAAGGCTTTTTCAAAATCTTCAAAAAACTTCCTAACTTTTCCTCTCATAGAGCAATATCCCTTCTTTTAATATTTTCTCTCTCAAATCGCTGCCCACTTTATTTAAGTTCACAATATCAAAAAGCCCAATTAAATCAATATTCTCTATGCTTTTATCCGTTTCTACCGCTATATCAATGTCAGATTTTTTACCAAAATCCCCTCTTGCCCTTGAACCATACAAGTAAATTTTTTTAGGTTCGACTCTACTCTTTATTTTGTCTAACACATCATTCAATGTCTCAGGCAAAGAAAGCACATATTCTTTATTTTCAGCCTTTAATTTTTCCCAAAACTTCTCAATAAGAGAGTAATCAGGCTTTTGTGTGGTTTTTCCAGATTTTAATATGGTTCCTTCAGGTAAAAACTCGCCTGCTAAACGTATGACTGCCCAATAATACTTATTTCCCACGTTAAGTATTTTAAATATTAAAGGAGACATTCTTCGGTCAAAAGTTTTTTCTACAGTATTAATCCTTCTTACACCTTTAACAGGTTTTCTTCTGTGAAAAACAGGTAACCCAAAAACGGCTTTTCCAAGTATTTTAGCTTCAGGTTCTTTTCTAAACTCTCTAAATTTGTTTCCAATATCAGCAAGAGCTTTTTCCCACGTATCAAACGACTTATCACTTATAATAAAACGCGAGATGCTTAAATTACTATAACTAAAGGCAAAATCTGTTTTCTGGGATTCGTTAATAATTTTTTTTGCTTTTTTAAAATTCTCTATCAGCCATTTTGCCACCTCTTCGGAATTTTCACCCCTTGGGATAAACTCAATCTCCGGAATTAACCCCTCTATTTCTGTTGCCGTGATATTTCCTCCCCCTCTTCTTGACCGCCCACCAAATCCTCCTAAATAAATACCGCTCCACAAAGAAGCCAGCGCCTCTTTTAGATGTTTTTCCTTTTGAGCTTCCAAAACTATATGAAAAGTAAATCCTTCTTTTATATGTTTTCCCTCATTTTTTAGTATTAAAGCAGAATAGAATAAATACTTTACACCAGCATCTCCATTTATTAATACATTCTCTCTAATTTGTTCTTCAGATGGTTGAGGGAAAATTTTTATTTTCACTGAACTTATTTTGTTCACATCTCCAAAAATTTCTGATTCTTCTTCTTTCAATGTTTGTACATCGTTACACGCTTTTATGGCTCTCCACCAAAAACGCATCATCCCTTTGATTTCCGAAGCCCTAAGCTCCGGTCTCTCTTTATTTATTCCATACATAAACATAGGAGTTATAACTTTACAAGTAAGTTTGATCTTTTTCATTTTAATATACACCTTCCTACTTCACAATTATCAACAAAACTTATAAAAAGTTTCTTTCTTTCCTGAACTCATCTCGTATGTACTGTAAGTCAACTACTTGGGCAATCCGATATTCCGTCTGTCCTTGATCGTTCCTATAGTTGTCTTTGGAAAAGTGTCAAAGGATGACCACTGAGAAATATTTTTTCTACATTCTTTCTCTCTTCTTCTGGCATCCTTGCCATTAATATCCTTTTAAACCATGTCTTAAATAGCAAAATCTCATCTTCATCTAATTTCTTTAACGTATTTGACAGTTCCTTAAGCCTTGCCATCATTTCTTCGAATTCTACCTTTTGGCTCTAATAAAAATACAGACGCTATTAAATTCTCTAACCTCAATAACTCCTCTTTTGTATACCTATTTACATCTATCAGTATATATTTAAAATCTACTGCATATTCTCCAAAAGTTTCATAAGAATTCAGGATTTCTTTGTAGCTTGTCTTTGCTGTCCATTTACGACTTCCATTGTACAGTACTATCTGCACTATAACTGGTAATTCAAAATCTTTCTTTCTGAATTCTTTTTTTGGTACGTCTTTTAATATGCTCCTCCATATCTCCACCATGTATAAAAGTAACCTGTAGGGTATTTGATAGTCAACTGTTGATTGTAACTCCATCAATATATAAAATATGACTTCTTTTTCCTTCAATCTTACTCTGTAAACCAAGTCTGCCTCTTTATCTGCAAAGTCTTGTAATACAAATTGTAAATTTTGAAAACTCTGTACTGCAAAGCTTATAGGTGATTTCTTCAATTTTGCGTGTAGATACGTCGTTAACCACCATTTCTATTAATGTTATACAGAGAAATTTTTACAAAAATTTAGACTTGACCCATATGTGAAGCACATATATATATTGATGCATAATATGTATATAGGGGGATATCTATAATGTGTGTTGGTAAATTAGCAAACATCATAAAAGGTATTTGTAAAAATAAAAATGAGAGCAGTGATAAAATAACACTGAGCCTTTATGGTCTTAATATAAGCGTCGAGAGAAAAACAAATATCAATATTCCACATGAAGTAACAGTAGTAGTCCCAAGAGTTGAGCTTAGAAAAAAGATAAAAGATAATGAGGAAGAGATAGAGATAATAATGAATAGTATAACTGTTGTACACTCTCCACATCATGAATGAGCAGGTCTCCCCTCTTCTCCGGTAATTCCTAAGCAGTATTCCCATAAATGCAACAAAAATTGACATTAAAAATATTTCACCCAAGACATTGATTATATTTTCATCAGCCAATAAATTATCTAAATTTTTATAACGAAATCCCTCTGAACGAGATGGTTTTAATATAGGTGCTCCTATCTTCTTTGCTAATTTTCTAATGGAAGCTTCAATTGCCAAGTGTACATTGGACCAAAGTAAGTGCCCCATCCTGGTTTATCATCAGGATAATTTTCAGTAAAAGCAAATCTTTTTGCAAATTAAACTCGCATTTTGTTATCAATTATAATTATCATTTACTTCCTTTTCTTTTTTCTGTTGTCTTAATTTAAAAACATTAATCATCGGCAATTTTACTGGAGGAGTTATTCCAGAAAGAGCAGTGACACTTAAAACATAAGCTCTTGACAATTGTGAAAGTGTTGTTAAGCCATTTAACTCTAACATGCTGAGAAAATTCTCTTTTGTTAGTTTTTGATTATTTCCGATAAAAGCACCTTCCATGGTTAAATTAATCTTAAAAAGTATCACATTTTTGATCTTCGCTTTTATTTCTGTTATAAATTCAATATATCCTACATATTTATCTTCTAACTCTTCAATCTCTTTTACATTGTAGTCAAAATTATAAGTGACTTTTGCCTTTGCTTCGTTTGTTTTTATATCTTTTGTTTCAATCTTAAAGTTAGATACTCTATTACCTATAAATTGGAAATCCGCTAATACTTGATTTGAATCAATCATGCCCCCACCGCCAATTCTTTTTCTATTCTCTGATTTGTATCACTATCTTGACTTTCTTCAAAATGGACTGTATCCCAGATTTGAGGTTTGTCATCCTCTTCTCCAAATATTATCTTAAAATTCCAACCTAATTTCTTTGAAATTTTCCACAGCTGTTCCACTGTAGGATTATATTGACCACTTTCAAGTTTTGATACCATAGATTGTGTAATTCCCAATTTCTCAGCCAGCTGTTTTTGTGTCAAATTGTTTTTAATCCTAAACTCAAATATCTTCATGGAAATATCATATAATATATCATCCAATTCAAATTTTTCCTTTGTCGCTTCATCAGCTAGTTCATCAATCAGCTTCCATGCGTTTCCTAATTCCAATTTATTGCCCATACTAACCCTCCTCCTCACACTAACTACTTCATAAATTATTAATTAAATTAATCCAAAAACTCTTTTATTTCCTCTAACCTTTTTTGTGCTATTTGTATAGCATCTCTATAACTATCCTTATCATTTTTTTCTTCAAAAGCACATAATAATAACGCAATATTTTGTTTATTATACCTCACAAACTTAAAAATTATTCTTATATTTTTTGCTCCTTTAAACTTCATTGAATACAAACCTTCAGTTCCTTTCAAGATTTCAAACCAATCTCCTTTTTGATAACATTTATTTTGATAATTCTCTAAGAATTTAAGCCTTTGCCTATACATCCTAATGAACCTTTCCTTATATCCACTATATTCTAAAATATTCTTTAATTCATTTTCAACCTCAGGGTGTATATAGATTTTAACACTATGGAACTGCTCTGGGTATATTATTTTGCACAGCATTTCCAATTTCATATCTCCTTGACCATATTATATAACTTATAGGTAATAAAATCAACATTTTTTATAAAAATATTACCTATAAGTTATCTTAAAGTTAAGTTTTTAGATTAAGCAAATATTTGATACATCACAATATTTTACCATTTTATCTCCTAAAAACCAACTCAAATATTAAAAATATTTCGACATATATCGACAAAAATAAAAAACAGGTATTTGAATAGAAACAGCTGAATCTTTGCCAGGTAGTATTACAGTAGGATTGGAACCAAAAAAGCATGTCGCCGGTGTCACATCAGTTACAGTTAAAACAGTAGTAGCCTCATAAGTACTCTACTTTCTTTTTTTCAAGCTTTTTCAATATCTCTTTCACATTCTGTGCCTTGTCTTTTGAGGAAATTAAAAGTGCATCTTCTGTATCTACAATTATTACATCTTCTATACCCAATGTCGCAATGAGCCTTTCATTACCGGTTATTATGCTTTTTTTTGTATCTACACTTACTACATTGCCTTTTATGACATTGCCATTATCATCTTTTTCATAGAGCCTTTCAATAGATGCCCAGCTTCCCACATCATCCCACCCAAAATCTCCTGGCACGACATAGACATTTTTAGCTTTTTCCATTACGCCGTAATCTATTGATATGCTTTCAAGTTTTGAGTATTCATCGTATAACGCTTTTTCTACATCATCTGCATCAAAATTTTTCCTTATATTCTCCAATGCTTTATGTAACTCAGGCATGTACTTTTCTATAGCCCTTAATATTGAGGATGTCTTCCATATAAAGATACCGCTATTCCAGAGATAATCTCCGTTTTTTACATATCCCACTGTTACCTCATAACCAGGTTTTTCTACAAATTTCTCTACCTTATGTACGGGATTCCCATTTATTATCTCTTTTGTCATCTTCCTGAATTTTATATAGCCATACCCTGTTTCAGGACGCGTAGGTTTTATACCTATTGTCACAAGATTATCTCCTAACTTTGCTTTTTCTATTGCTGTTTTTAATATTTCAATATATGCTTCTTCGTCTTTTATAACGTGATCAGAAGGAAGAACAACCATTATAGACTCTTTATCACGCCTTTCTGTGTGCAGTGCAGCAAGGCCTATACATGCTGCAGCATTTTTAGCCATAGGCTCTATCAAAATATTTTCTGTTGGCAAATCAGGAATTTGATCGCTAATTATTGCTGCATAATCTATATTAGTCACAACAAAGATATTTTCTATAGGCATGATTCTCTTGAGCCTGTCCACAGTCTGCTGAATCATTGTTTTATCTCCATAAAGATTCAAAAACTGCTTCGGCATTTTCATCCTGCTTTTTGGCCAAAACCTTTCGCCTTTGCCACCTGCCATAATAACACCTGTTATCATTTGCATCATCCTTTCACTTCTCCTTCATCACCGCAACCTCATCTTCCGCATACTTCACTCTGTAATACTCAATTGTCTCCCTTAACCCATCTTCTAAACTATACTCCGGTTTCCATCCAAGCACATCTAATGCTTTTTTATTATCAAGATAACTATGTACTATATCTCCTTTTCGAGGTTCTGTATAAATAGGTTTTAAAGATGTTCCCATAATTTTATTCATTACATATACAAGCTCATTTATAGTTGTAGTCCTATTTGTACTTATATTTACAATTTCATTATCGCCTTTTTCAAGTGCTAAAAAATTGGCTTTTGCCACATCTTTCACATAAACAAAATCCCGCGTTTGGTTTCCATCTCCAAAAATAATAGGCCTTTCTCCTTTAAGCATTTTATCTATAAAAATAGATATTACCCCACCTTCCCCTTTTGGGTCCTGTCTTACGCCATATACATTTGCATATCGCAAAATCGTATATTTCAATCCATATAATTGGCTGTATACATCAAAATAATGCTCTGGTGTTTGCTTTGATATGCCATAGTAAGATATGGGGTTTATTCTATGCTCTTCATCAATAGGAAGATACTCAGGATTTCCATACACTGCTGCTGATGAAGCGTATATAACTTTTTTAACACCACTTTTTCTGCAATATTCCAGCAAATTTACTGTTCCAAGTATATTTACCTTTGCATCAAACACAGGATTATCAATTGATTTCTGTACGTCTATTTGGGCTGCTTGATGTATAACATAATCAGGTTTTTCTTTTTCAAAAATTTTATATAAGTCTTCATCTGTGATATCTTTCTTACGAAAAATAGCCTTTTTATTTATAAATTCTTCTTTTCCTGTTGAAAGATTATCCACTATTACGACTTCATATCCATTTTCAATCAGCAAATCTACTATATGCGAGCCTATAAACCCCGCCCCACCTGTGACTAAAACTTTCATCGTATATATCTCCTTACTTATCTATTTTTGTGATTCCTAATTCACTGTAGACATTATAGTTCAAAGATTCCAACAGCTCTTCTAATTCCATCTCCCTTCTTACACCAGAAGATGCTTCTTTTATGAAGATGGTTTTTAATGTCAATAATATTATCTTAATATCAAGCCACAAAGAGTAATTTGTGATATATATAAGGTCCAATCTCAATTTGTCGTCCACATCTGTCTTATACTTTCCAAAAACTTGTGCAAGACCTGTTATCCCTGCCTTTACATTATGCCTGTACTTGTATGAAGGATACTGCTTTTCAAATTGTTCTACAAAATATGGTCTTTCAGGTCTTGGACCTACAAAGCTCATATCGCCTTTCAAAACGTTAAATAATTGTGGTAGTTCATCAAGTCTAGTTGCTCTTAATATCTTGCCTACTTTTGTAATCCTCGGATCGTCCTCTGTAGCTAAAACAGGTCCTGTCATCTTTTCAGCATCTTTGACCATCGTCCTAAACTTATACACATTAAACTTCTTACCTTTTTCTGTCACTCTTAGCTGCTTATAAATCACTGGACCGGGTGAAGTCACTTTAATTAATACAGCAATTATAACCATTAGCGGCAAAGTAACCAATATGCCAATTAGTGAAAAGATAATATCAAAAAGTCTTTTAATCAATTTATCTTCACTAGTCAATGAAGGATAATTCACACTTATAGCAGGAACATCATCAAATTGCACAAATTGAGATCTCACTAAAAGGATATCTCTTAAATTTGGAACGATGAAAAGATGTTTTTTAAATTTTATTGAATCGTAAAAGAGAGTGGTCTTAAGGTCCTCACTAACTCCACTAGATATGTATATCGCATCTATTTCATTAATGTGATTAATAATCTCATCATATCTTTGAGGACTTATTATGTACTTTATATCAAACCAACCTCTGGAACTTGAAATTAATTTCTTCGCCAATTTTTCTGCTACTTCTTTTTCACCTATAATCATTACTTTCTTCTCGCCATGTACATATTTTCTTACATTTTGCACTAAATATCTCCACAGGGATAATAATACAAGCTGAACTCCAAAAGCTATAAAAAATATGCTTCGTGGAAATGCAAACTGTCTTATAAAAAATGTTGAAGCTACTGTTATAACCTGCAATAACGATAAAGAAATGATTAAAGAAAAAACTATGTCCCCATAACTTTTTCGCGATATAGTATATAAACCGTAAACATGAAATAAAATAATGGCAGACAATGTAATTACAGGTATTAATTTATAATAAGGTTGAAGATTTACAATTGTCGGATTCGTTCCAAATTTGATGATATATGCAAGTATAAATCCTACGTGGATTAATAGTAAATCTACAATAAAGACAATAAATTTGCTTAATTTAAAGAATTTATGAAAATGAGTATGCATAGAGACACCACCTATTAAAATAATTTGTCACTTGGGTAGAATTATCGTTGCAGATTTAAAGCTTTTTGGGTACGTGCATTTATCTTATAATTTTTAAACAACCGGTTTATATCATCTTTGCTTTTGACATAACTTTTCATTATTTCACTATAATCGATAAAATTATTTACCTTATTAATATTAAATCTACAGAACAATAATATCTTCAAATACAGAAAAGTTCTATATTTATCATCAATAGTCTTTTTTAATTTCAGTCTCATAAAAAGTTTTTCATAAGATGAATATAACACGAGAAAATATATGTATGGAATAAACATCATTGAAAGAGTTATTGGTAAAATAAAATCTTTTATAAATTCCAAAAGAACAATATCTTTTATATCACTTAAAAATCTGTTTAATGAACTAAATATTAAAAACAAACCAACACCTGCAGTCGTGTATCTCAACAGATTAGCTGTTACTTCGTACTCTTTATTTTCATACTCTACCTCGTGTTCAGCAATTCCTAGCATAAGAGATAAAAAAACAAACAAAGGAATTAAAATAATTTCACAGATTAATGAAAAGTTGTACGAATCCACAATAAATCCCACCAGAACACCTATGCTGAGATTATTTTTTGCCATCTCTTTAAAGTATTTCATATCTTTAGCTTCGTTTATCGATTTTATAGTAGAAGGAATAGCAGTAACTATATACCATATAATAGTATCTTTTAATAATTTAAACTCCCAGAGTCCAATTTTAAACAATATAAAAACTGTTAATGATACATATAAAACCATACTTATATGCCAACCAATCAATTTTCTGTCAAAAAATGCTTTGAGAAGATCCCATAACGAGTGCCTAGTATCTTTTTTATAGATCACTAAAACCAATAATATGAGTAGCCAAAAACCAATTGCTAACTCCCTATTGCTAAAATTTTCTAGCATTTTGCTTTACTCCTCGTAAAATTATAACATTTTGCTAGATTTTTGCCTAATGACTTCTTGATACACTTCCATAGTCTGTTTGGCCATGCGTTCAAAAGTAAAAAACTCTTCGTATCTTTTTCGCCCCGCTAATCCAAACCTAATACGCTTATGAGAATCTAATATTAGTTCCTTCAAACGTTTTTTCAGTTCCTCTTTATCTCCCCTTGGAATAATGTATCCTGTTAGTCCATCAATAACCGCTTCTTTTACTCCTCCTACATCAGAAGCTATAACTGGAAGTCCTGCCCGCATTGCTTCCAAAATAGAACGTGGAAATCCTTCCCATTTTGATGTTAGAATAAAAATCTGTGCTTTTGCCAATCTAAAAGGCACATCATCACAAGCACCAGAAAATTGAACTTTATCTGAAATTCCTAACTTTTCAGCTCTCTCTCTAACTATTCCTATCAATGGCCCATCACCTACTAATTCAAATGTCCAGGATAAATCTTTCAGTTCCTCAAGAGTTTCTAACAATAAAATATGATCTTTTTGTTCTTCAAAGCGAGCTACCATAATTAAATGTACTGGTTCAACTTCAGGTTTAGCAAAAAGAGTACTATCAATATCAGGCACCCCATTATGAATTGTAACAATTTTGCTTGGGTGGGTAATTTTGTACCTTATAGCAAGTTCACGATCGTGGTTAGAAACTGTAATTATTTTACCAGCAAAGGGAGCTGCTAATTTTTCTGCCCACCTATAAACTATCTGTTGCCTCTTAGGAACTCCTTCAGTGAAAGCCCAACCATGGGCTGTAAAAACTACAGGTATTTTCAACCACTTTGCAGCCAATCGGCCTAACCATCCAGCTTTTGATGAATGCAAAAAAATAATATCAGGTTTTACTTCAAATAATCCCTTTCAGTAATCCGTGAACATTTTCTACGTATAGCAATCTTTTTTGCCAACACTCTGATGGTTCCGTCTTGTATGTTATACATAAGTGGTTTAATCTCTCTATTGCTAATTGTTTCTACTTGCAAAAAGCTGTCTACGCTCTCACCCATAATAGAAATATGATTATAATGAAAATAATCACAACAGTCAGGCAGCCAGATTCCTGTTTCTTCTGCGAACTTATCCCCCGTCTCCGTCCTTCGAAACTCGTAATGGCTCTGTCTTTCCATGGTATGGAAGTTACCACGCCACCGGGTCCGACTGTCCATACTTCAAAGGTATATCCGTTCTCAATAGCATACTGTTCTATCGCTTGAAATTTTGCCAGGTTTATAGCCAACGAAACATCTCTCTTGGATTTTATTTCAACAATTACCTTTCTGCCGTTACTGTATGTAACAAGTAGATCTGGCATATAGAAGCTTTGAACTGATCCTGCCCAAAAGCGAATCTTAAACGGTTCTATTTCATAGGCAACAACTTCATCGTCTTCATCAAGTGCAGTCATCACCTTTTCTTCCAGGGGCGATCTACATTTACCAAAGGAGTTTGTTAATTTTAATGAATGCCATAGTTTTGGATATTCTTTATCTGCACCCACTTCGTCAACCCAGGATGGTTTTTGCCGTAACACCGGCTTTGACCCATAGTAGCCGTATACTTTTCCATCTACAGAGGATTTCCTAGCACTACCATCCTGCGAGATTGAAAGTTGATTATTTAACTCGCAAACGCTTTGGAGAATTTTTGCCTTTCCTATAAAGGTATCATCAAACTTATCCTTCAAAGAGCCAATATCAATGTCTTCAAAGAAGATGTATTCATTAACCAACGTCACTCCGCTCATTCGGTCAAGGCGAAAGGTACGAAGCTCTCCGCGTAACTCACAAAATCCAGCGACATACACATATATTACCCCACTACCAAAAGTCCTGTACTGAAACAATACCCACGGATGGACAGTGCGTCTTGTTTCTTCCCCTTTTTCATTAACATAGCGAAAGTTTATCTTGCATCGGTACTTTATAGCAATTTTGATTATCCTTTTGTTTTCGTCTATTGCAGCACTAGCCGCCCGGTTTTCCATATAATACCCCCCTATACCCCCTCGATTCGAGACATAAGAATTCCTCTCCTTCCTAAACAGAGCTTGTATTTTCAACAGGACGTTATTCCAAAAATTGTGGAAATTGAAGGTGGCAGTCCTCAACCACCTGTGATGTAACAGGGGTAGACAAACCAGCCAAAAAAGTACTGCCCCCAATGCCAGTATATCACGAGTCACGTGGGAATTAAATAATCTCTGGTGATTTTCCTAGATCATGTGCAGATATCTTTGATAGACGTCATAGGTAGAACTAATGATGGACTTTTATGGCCCTAATCCCTCATGTTTAGAAGTCAACACCACCACATCGCTAACAGATAAAATCTCAGGCACATTTAACCAGTAGCATAAAAATTGCACCCGTGAGAGACCTTCCCTCTAGCTTTTATCTTTATCTTTTAAGTGATTTAAAAAAACCTGCCTCACTAAAAGCAAAATGCCTTTTGCATACTTTAGGAGCCATTTTTTCAGGCTTTTAAAAGCATTTCCTGATTTTTGTTGGCATTTATCTCCTCCACGCAAGTTATAACTATATCTTGAGGAAAAAACCAATCCTCCCCAGATAAATTCTTCTTGAGTTGATAGGGAAGAAAAACGACTTAAATCTACCCCTACACTCTACCCTTATGCCAGGAATAAAAAATAAATTTTCCCTTAGCTCAAAATCTAAATAGCAGGCATGTTCTTCGCCAATTTTTCTCCTACTTCTTTTTCACCTACAATCATTATCTTTTTCTCGCCATGCACATATTTTCTTACATTTTGTACTAAATATCTCCACAGTGATAATAATATGAGCTAAATTACAAAAGCTATAATAAATATGCTTCGTGGAAATGCAAACTGTCTTATAAAAAATGTTGAAGCTACTATTATAACCTGCAATAGCAATAAAGAAAGAATTAAAGAAAATACTATATCTCCATAACTTTTTCGTGAAATAGTATATAAACCATAACCATGAAATAAAATAATAGCAGACAATGTAATTACGGGAATTAATTCATAATATGACTCAAGGTTCACAATTGGAGGATTTGTTCCAAATTTGATAATATAAGCAACTATAAATCCTGTATGGATTAATAGTAAATCTGTAATAAAGACAATGAATTTGCTTAATTTGAAAAATTTATGAAAAATGCGTATGCATAAAGACATCATCTCCTATATTTTGCTATTAAAATTTATATCAAATAGTTACTTGGGAAATTTCATGATTATAATTACAAATACAAACTATATATCTCATCCATTTCGCTTAAAACTTTCTCAATAGCATAATCTTGTATAATTTTTCCACCATCTTCTTCCATCTTAGTCCTCAAGATTTTATTTTCGGCTAATTTTGTAATTGCTTTAGCTGTTGCTTCTACATCATTTACAGGAACTAAGTACCCATTAACACCATCTACAACCAAACCTCTATTTCCTCTTACATTTGTAGCAATAATAGGTTTACCTGCTGCCATTGCTTCCATTATAGCTCTTGGAAGACCTTCCCGCAAAGATGTTAATGCAAAAATATCTATAGCATTTAAAATTTTTGAAATATCTCTTCTATATCCCAGAAATTTTATTCTGTTTCCTAAATTATTAAGCAAAACATGATTTTTTAATTTCTCTTCCTCTTCTCCAGTACCCACAATGAGATAGTAAATATTACTGTAATTTTTCAGGATTTTTATAGTGTCGATTATTTGTTTATGATTTTTGTTGATATTTATTTCTGCTACAGTCAATATTAAAACATCGTCTTCTGAAAAGCCTAATTCTTTTCTCAATTTTTTTCTTTTTTCTTCATCGTTTATACAATATTTATCAATGTCTAAACCAACACCATGCGCATAAAACACTGCATCTTTTTTTCTCAGTTTAAATTTCTTTGTAATATTAAAATCTTCTTCATTCATAGTTATAAGTTCATTTGTCTAATGAGCAGTTATTTTTTCCATTGTCTAATATATAAGTCAATTTTTTAAAGAAGTCACTTTATAAAAATAAAACCCATGTGCTGTATAAAGTACAGCTTTTTTAGTCGTAATTTTTGCAGCTAACCTTCCTAAAAAAGCTCCAACAGGCGTATGGACATGAACCAATGAAAATTTATTTTTTCTCATTACTCTTTATTAATTGATTTAGTGCTCTTTTATTGCTCAAAGAATAAGGAGAACGTGAAAAATCAATATTATGGCATATAACATTTAAACCTTTTAGCTCATCCTGCCTATCGCCCAATTTTGTAGCTACATGAACTTTGTATCCTTTGTTTTGAAAGTATTGTATAAAAGGTAGATGAAAGTTTAATACATGATTTTCTACAGTTGCTATGAATAATATTTTATTCATAATACTTCACCTAACTTTGATAATTAATTTTCGATTTTTAACAAGTTTTTTATTATGTTCACTTGCTTCTCCAACACTTTTTCTTCATCATATAGTTCTATAGCCCTTTTTCTGCCTTTTGCACCCATTTCCGCTATTAATTCATCATTATCTACCAATCTTTTTATCGCTTCATATATTTCTTTCGGTGAACTAACACTCACTAAAAATCCTGTCTCTCCATGCACTACTTCCTCTCTACATCCCCTTATGTTTGTTGCAACAACAGGTTTACCCATAGCCATTGCTTCTATAATAGACCTAGGCATTCCTTCCCGGTAAGATGGTAATACAAAAATATCACTTATTTTTAATAATTCTGGAATATCGTCTCTAAAGCCTGTTAATATAATTCTTTCTCTTAACTTTGTATCATCTAAATATGATTTTATTTTTTGCTTTGTTTCTTTATCTCTCTCATCTAACGAAGCATCACCAATTATCATTAGATATAAATTGTTATACTCTTTAATCAGATATTTAAATGCTTCTAAAAGATCTAAAATACCCTTTTCTTCTACCAGTCTTCCTATAAAACATATAACTTTACTATCAACAGTAATACCCAAATTCTCTTTGTAACTTTTTATATCAATTTTTATATTCTCAGGATTAAATTTATTCAAGTCAACTCCATTGTTAATCCATGCTATTCGATCTTTGTCTATAATTTTTAAATCCAGTGCAAGCTTATAATCTTCCTGACTTTGAGTAAATATATAATCTGTAAAATACTTCCCCATTATTTTTTCTATCGTAGCAAATAATTTATAACTTAAAAAGGACATATTTTCATGAAAATAAAACCCATGAGCTGTATAAATTACGACAGGAATACGTGCTAATTTTGCTGCTATTCTAGCTAAAACACCAGCCACTGGTGTATGAACATGAACTACATCATATTTACCATCTCTCATAATTTTGTACAGGTTAATTATCGATTTTATATTGGATATTGGACTTATCTTTCGATCTATTTTTACATATTTAAATACATATCCACGCTTTTCTAATTCTTTTGATTCCTTACCTTCTGAGCAAGCAATCTCTACTATAAATCCCTCTTTTTTTAATCTATCAATTAATGGAAGAAGTAAATTTTTGACTGTATAATCAACTGCAGAAACTTGTAATATCTTAGGCAAAACTTTCACCTCTTTTTATACCAATCTATCGTCTTCCTTAACCCTTCCTCAAACTTAATACTAACTCTATATCCAAGTAGTTTTTTGGCTTTTTCTATCGATGCCAATGAATGTTTTACATCACCAATTCTTGGTTTATCATATAAAGGCTTTATATTAGTTCCAAGTATTTCATTTATTTTGTCAACTAATTGATTTAAACTAATTCTCTCACCACATGCTATATTAATCACTTCACCATGTCCAACATTCTTCGATGTTGCAGCTAATATATTTGCTTCAACTACATTATCTATATATGTAAAATCCCTCGTCTGTTCTCCATCTCCAAATATAACAGGAGATTCACCTTTTAAAATCTTGGTTATAAACTTAGGTATTACTGCAGCATACTGCGAATTAGGATCTTGTTTAGGACCAAATACATTGAAATATCTTAATGATACAGTTTCTAAACCATATATATTATAAAATACCTTTCCATATAGTTCTTCAACATATTTTGTTACAGCATAAGGAGATAATGGATTGGGTGTCATATCTTCACTTTTAGGCAATATCTCCGTATCACCATATGCAGATGAAGAAGCAGCTATTACAACACGTTTTACCCCTGCTTCTTTAGCTGCAACCAATAAGTTTAATGTGCCATCAATGTTATTAGTATTACTAGATAGAGGATCTTCAACAGATCTGGGAACAGATGATAATGCTGCTTGGTGTAGTATATAATCTATACCTTTAACTGCTTTTTTTACATCACTAATATTCTTTAAATCGCCTTCTATTAACTCAATCTTATCTTTAAACTCTTCTATATTCTCCATTTTACCTGTTGAAAAATTGTCTATAATTCTTACTTTTTCACCTCTTTTTATAAGCTCTTCAGCTATATTGGATCCAATAAATCCTGCTCCACCCGTAATTAAAAATGTCGCCATTATATACCCATCCTTTCTTTTGTAGATGCTATCTCTTTTATATATTCATATATATCAATATTATCATAAGTTGGAGCACCTATTTTATATATATTTTCTTTAATAATGCCCCTAAAAGCATTCCTTGTATCAATTATTATGTTAGCATTATTTGCAATTGCTTTATAATCATAGCAACTGTGGTCTGTACATAAAATTATAGAATCATATTTTTGTAAGTCACTATAATTTAATTCAACTGATTTAACTTTATTATTATTTTCATCTATAAATTCCTCGACATATGGGTCATTATATTCTACGAGAGCGCCTTGCTCTTTTAACAATTTATATATTTCTAACGAAGGAGATTCTCTTATATCATCAACATCTTTCTTATAAGCCATCCCTAAAATTAAAATATAAGCACCATTAACACATTTTTTATGTCTATTAAGTACCTCATTAATTTTCATTACTACATACCGTGGCATATTACCATTTATATCACTTGCTAACTCTATAAATTTATTATAAAAATCATATGTTTTAGCCTTCCAAGATAAATATTGCGGATCTAAGGGAATACAATGCCCTCCAATACCAGGTCCTGGGTAAAATGGCATAAAACCAAAAGGTTTAGTAGCTGCCGCATCAACTACTTCCCATATATCAATACCCATCCTATCACACATCATAGCCAGCTCATTTACAAGTCCTATATTTACAGCTCTAAATGTATTTTCAAGTAGTTTAACCATTTCAGCTACTTTTGTAGATGAAACAGGTATTACAGTATCTATCACGCTACTGTACAATAAATATCCTAATTCCAAACACTGTCTAGTAACTCCACCAATAACTTTCGGTGTATTTTTTGTATTGTATTTTTTATTACCAGGATCTACTCTTTCTGGTGAATAACATAAATAATAATCTTTTCCCACTACATACCCCATTTTTTCAAATTCTTTTTGGATTAACTCCTCTGTGGTACCAGGATATGTTGTACTTTCTAAAATAATCAGTAAATCTTTATGGAAATACTTTTTTATTCTCGAAATAGCATCGATTATATACGAAATATCTGGGTCTTTTGTTTTTCTCAAAGGCGTTGGAACACAAATACTCACTGCATCTATCTCTAATATCTTACTAAAATCTGTGGTTGGAATTAATTGCTTATTTTCAACCAGGGTTTTTACTTCTTCTGATGGAACATCTAAAACATATGATTTGCCTTCTAACAATGTATGTATTTTCCTGTCATTTATATCAAATCCAATAACTTTGTATCCACCTTTAGCAAATTCAACAGCTAATGGTAAACCTACATAGCCTAAACCTATAACTCCTACAGTAGCTTTTTTTAATTGTATTCTTTCTTTCAACTTACTTGACATATTTATACATCCCCTCTGCTGGATTAACTTTCACTAAAAATCAACAAACTTAAATTTTTATATATCAATATCCTTTAATCTCGGCCATTTTTTATCCTTTTCAGACAAAATTACTTCTTCAATACCCTCCAATGGCCACTGTATATTTATATCAGGGTCATTCCATATTATCCCGCCCTCATCGTCAGGATAATAAAAATCGGTACATTTATAGAAAAACTCAGCTTCATCTGATAAAACTAAAAAACCATGGGCAAATCCCTCTGGAATATAAAACTGCCTTTTGTTTTTGTCAGACAAAATAACCCCCACCCATTTACCATAAGTTTTGGAGTTTTTTCTTAAATCAACTGCTACATCAAAAACCTCTCCCTTTAAAACTCTCACCAGTTTGCCCTGCGGATGTTTCTTCTGAAAATGCAATCCCCTTAAAACACCTTTTTTGGATTTTGATTGATTGTCCTGTACAAACACTACATCAATCCCTGCTGCTTTGAAATCTCTGTAATTGTACGATTCCATAAAATATCCTCTATTATCTTCAAAAACTCCTGTCTCTATTATGTACAATCCTTCTATTTCTGTTTCTATGAACTTAAACTTTCCCATACAAATCCTCCTGCCCCGTATTTTTAAAATCATCAATAAAAGCTTTTAAGGCATCTTCCCAGTTTCTCATTTCATCCCCAATAGTACATCTTAACATCATATTATCCAGAGAGGAATAAAAAGGTCTTTTGGCAGGCCTATTTATCTTATCAGAAGTAATAGGAACTACAGTGCAATTTATTCCTGCATATTCTACAATTTTACAGGCAAAATCATACCAACTGCACTTGCCTTTTCCTGTACAATGATATATTCCATATTCTTCAGTAAGTACCAGTTTCAAAATGTGATGGGCCAAATCTTCCGCATTTGTTGGATTTCCTTTCTGATCATTCACAACTTCTAAATATTCCTTCTCCTTTGCTGCTTTCAGGATAGTGTACACAAAATTTTTTCCGTATTTCCCATAGAGCCATGCCGTCCTTACTATAAAATATCTATCGCAAAACTCTCTTACATACTGTTCTCCAAGAAATTTTGTTTTTCCATATACATTTATCGGTTGTGGAATGTCATATTCCCTAAAAGGAATATCTCCCGTTCCATTAAAAACGTAATCTGTAGATACATGTAATAATTTTGCTCCAACTCTCTGAGCTGCTATTGCCAGATTCCTTGGCCCTATAGCATTTACCTTAAAGGCAGTATCAATATCACTCTCACATTTGTCTACATTAGTATAAGCTGCACAATTTATTATAATATCTGGTCTATACTCATCCACGAATCTTAAAACACTTGTTAAATCAGTAATATCCAGTTCATCATGAGATGTATACTTTATTACAGCCTCTTTATATATGGGATCTATTTCTCCAATCTCACTTCTGCCTTTTTCTATAATTGAACGAAGTTGCAAAGCTAATTGCCCTCTAGCCCCTGTAATAAGTATCTTCATTCTGCCAAATCAACTCCTTTTATTAAAAGATCTCACTTGTAGCCGCTACTTCTTTAATTGCATCATTTTCCTCTTCATCTATTAATTTTAAAAGATATTTCCCATATTCAACCTTTTTTAAAGGTTCAGCAAGTTTTAATAGCTGTTCCTTATCTATAAAGCCTTTTCTATAGGCAATTTCTTCAATGCAGGCAATATACAGCCCCTGTCTCGTCTGAATCGCTTCAACAAAATTAGCAGCATTTAAAAGCCCGCTTGGTGTGCCTGTGTCAAACCATGCCATCCCTCTGCCTAACAATTCAACTTTGAGTTTTCCTCTCTTCAGATACTCGTTGTTAACTGAGGTAATCTCAAGTTCTCCTCTTGCAGATGGCTCAATATTTTTGGCTATTTCAATCACTTCATTATCATAAAAATAAAGACCAGGTACAGCATAATTGGACTTGGGATGTTTTGGTTTTTCTTCAATTGATATAACATTAAAGTTTTCATCAAATTCTACAACACCATAATCACTTGGATTGCTTACATAATAGCCAAATATAGTAGCCCCTTCTTTTCTGCTTGCCGCTCTCTCAAGCCTTTCAGTAAATCCATAGCCATAAAAAATGTTATCGCCCAATATAAGAGCAACGTTGTCTTTGCCAATAAAATCTTCTCCAATGATAAAGGCCTCAGCTATACCACGAGGTGCCTCCTGTACAGCATATTCAAAGTGCAATCCTAACTGGCTTCCATCTCCCAGAAGCTCTTTAAAGGTGTTTATATCCCTAGGAGTAGATATAATCAGTATTTCTCTAATTCCTGCAAGCATTAGAACGGACAAAGGATAATATATCATTGGCTTATCATAGATAGGCAAAATTTGTTTCGATATCGCTTTTGTTATAGGATAAAGCCTTGTACCTGACCCGCCTGCTAAAATTATACCTTTCATTTGCTTTTCCCCCTATCTATTGGAATACATTCTTTCATAATACTTTTGATATTCTCCAGATGTAACATTTTTAAGCCATTCTCTGTTTTGAAGATACCATTCTATCGTTTTTTTGATGCCATCTTCAAATTTGGTTTCGGGATACCATCCTAATTCCTCTTTAATCTTTGTCGCATCAATAGCATACCTTCTATCATGTCCTTTTCTATCTGCTACAAACGTAATCAAGCTCTCATCTACAGTTGGATCTACATTGTCGTGAATATATGATACAATTAACTTCACTATCTCTATATTTGTCTTTTCATTATTGCCACCAATATTGTATACTTCTCCCGCTTTTCCTTTATGAAGAACCAAATCTATTGCTTTACAATGGTCCTCTACATAAAGCCAATCTCTTATATTAAGTCCATCTCCATAAACAGGAAGAGGCTTTTTATTTAAACAATTATTTATCATCAAGGGAATCAATTTTTCGGGAAATTGATATGGACCATAGTTGTTTGAACATCTTGTTATATTTACAGGCATTTTATATGTATCATAGTAGGCTTTGACTATTAAATCAGCCGCTGCTTTACTCGATGAATATGGACTATGAGGGTCAAGTGGTGTAGTTTCTGTAAAATAGCCTGTCTCACCTAAAGAACCATAAACTTCATCTGTCGATACCTGCAAAAACTTTTTCCCCTCTTTAAAACTATCTCCCTCTTCCCATGCTTTTTTTGCTACATTAAGTAAAGTTACTGTTCCTAGTACATTGGTTTTCACAAATATTTCAGGGTCTATAATACTTCTATCTACATGAGATTCTGCCGCAAAATTGACTACATAATCAATATCCTGTGAAAATATCTCTTCTACAAGCTCTTTATCACATATATCTCCTTTAACAAAAGTGTAATTAGGATTATCTTCTACATCTTTTAAATTCTCAAGATTTCCTGCATATGTAAGTTTATCAAGATTTATGATTTTGTAATCTTCATATTTTGAAAGCATATACCTGATAAAATTACTTCCTATAAATCCTGCCCCACCTGTAACTAATACTGTTTTCATTGATTATTTGCCTCCTTTTCAACATAACTTTAAAATATCGATTTAAATATTTTAATTAATCTGGGTGCAGTAACTTGAAAAGAATAATTTTCTTCTACCATTTTTCTGCCTTTTAATCCCATTTGTTTTCTTAACTCAGCTGAACTATATAATTTTTCGAAAGCATATATCCATTCATCATCCGTGCTTGCCCTAAAACCATTAACTCCATCAATGATTATCTTATTATTTACGCCAACTGGTGAACCAACTATAGGGACACCACAAGCCATATATTGTATTAACTTATAACCACATTTACCCCTTTCCCAAGGCTTATCAGGCAACGGCATTATGCCAACATCAAAATCTTGTATATCTTTAACTTCTTTCTCTTCATTCCATTCTCTTATTTCTAATGGAATATCAGGTAAATTAATTTTACCTGAACCAACGAGTATTAAGCGTGCATTTTTATTCTTAACGAATTTTTTTAATGGTCGATATACATGGAATAAATACTTTGATGTTGCCGGTGAACCTATCCATCCAATATTGAAAGTTTCATTATTATACGGGTCAGTCCCCCATTCTTTTAACTTATAGCGATTTAAATCAACCACACTTGGAAGATATTCAATTCGCCGCGCACCTGCTTTTTGGGCCCGTTCCGCTAGGTAATCATTTCCAACAATAACTACTGATGCATTTTTCATAATTCTGTCTATTTTATTTCTTAGTAACACACGTATTATAGGGTTTTTATTTAAATCGTAATTATGAAAAATTGCATCATCGTAATCTACTATATATGGAATTTTTAATTTTGCAATAATCTCTTCTACCCATGCAGGTAACATAGGAAACAATTCTTTTTCTACCCATAATAAATCATATTTTCTTATCTTTGTTAGATCGAATAGCCTTCTAAAATACGAAGATAAAACAATACTCAGCTTTTTTCTGCCTTTTTCGTATAAACTTTCAACATACTCATTATTAAATAAGGGAGCAATGGTGACATCAATACCTTCCTGTTTTAAATAAGGAATATATTGATACGTTCGTACTCTACTGCTGGCTCCGAGATTACCATAACGGCTTAAAAGTAATACCTTCATTCAAACTTTCTCCCCTTTAATATCAAACGTGGAATATCAGACCAAAGTAATTTATATGCCTTTAATGTTTCAATAACTTCAACAAATGCGCCCTTCATAACTGCAAAAACAATTCTTGTTATTGGCTCAATTATTAACGTACAAAAAGTAAGAAAAGTTGCTGAAATCCAATTAAAGCGCTTATATCCATATAATATCCTGCTACGCAACGAATAAAATAATCGCACATCTTTAACTTTTTCTGAAGAACCACCACCTTTATGATATGCTTGAGCTGATGTTAAATAATAAGAACTATATCCTAATTGTTTTGCTCGATATGAAAAATCTAAATCCTCTAAATAAACAAAAAATCTTTCATCAAAACCATTAAGTTTTTCAAATAATTGTCTACGTACTAAAAAAAACGCACCGATTACATGGTCAACAAATCTATCACTCTTATGATCCCATTCAGCCATAAAATAACTTAATTTAGGAAACAAACGATCTAAACCAAAAATTTTTGAAACAAATTGTCCTAATGTAGGAAACCGTGCACATGTACGACTAATTTCTTTATTTTCATTAATTAACTGAATTCCAACTATTCCAATATTTCTATTTTCCGCTTTTTCCATAAAAGCAATCGGTTTTGAAAGAGAATCTTTGAAAAGAACAGTATCAGGATTGAGAAACAATAAATAATCTGCATCACTCTCTTTAGCACCTTGATTACAAGCTGCAGCAAAACCTCGATTTGTAGAATTTCTAATTATTTTTAACGGCAAATCAATTTCTTCTAACCCAAACAACGAATTATCAGATGATGCATTATCTACAACAACAACTTTATTTAATTCAAACCCGGTTTTATCTGTTTTAACAATAGATTCAAGACAACTTTTCAATTGTTCTCCACTGTTCCAATTAACTATAACTATATCCAATTTTTTCAACTTCTACCCTCCACACACCTTTTCACTGGTTGTAATAATAATTTTGGAAATCTATAAATAATGTATAAGAAAATTATTGCTTGAATCCAATAACTAACTGTTGTGAAAAAAAACTCATTAGCACAGCTAATTATAAGCCCAGCAAATACCATGCCATATAAAAAAATATAAATTTTCTCTTTTTTAATATAAGCACGTTTAAATACAAGTGAAGAAAATATACCTATTATGAACATTAGAATAAATACACCTAAATATCCGTAATCCAAAAAATATGTATAATAAATAGTATACACATTTGTAGGTAAAGGAGTATCGGTATATATAGGCACCATCTTAGGCAGATTGTAATGAGCTAAACCTATTCTATCCAAAACTGCATAAAAAAATCTAAAAGTTGTAAAGCCTGTACCTATATAACGACTAGGATTCATGACCACATTATTAAACCCCACCGCTCCACCTAAGGTATACAGTGCCACCATTTTTGAAACGCCTTTTATATTCTCTATGAAGCTATTATGTATACTTCCACCTTTACCTAACAATACTGCAGGTATACCAAACAAAATAACTAAAACAGCTATGGATTTAAATAAAAATTGAAAATTAATTTCCCCTTCATATATGAATTTTACTCCTATAAATGCAAACACTAAAAAAATTATTCCAATTCTTTGCATGAGTAATAGATTATAAATTATTGCTATCACTATCACGAAATAAGCTTTTATTTTATCAGTTTTTGATATCTTATCTAAACTTTCTAGATAAGAAAATATGGTAAAAAGATTAAGAACTCCAAGAAAATACCTAAAAAACCCTAAATTAGCACTTCCGTACACAGTTTCATATCTTATAGCAACCCAGAAATTATCAATATGCGATAAAGTTGCAATTTCTCTTAATTTAAACCAAAAGAAAGGTAACACTATCAAAGATATCAATAAACCTGCATTAATAACTTTTTTGTGAAAGGATTTATATTCAAAGGCTTTTTGTATAGTATATACAGACTTAATATTTTTTCTCGCAACTAAAAATGGAATAATTCCACCTAAACTAAATGCAAAAGCTCCCATAAAATATATAAGTAAAGTTTCTGCTGATATTTCATAGAATATATCTCCTGCTATAACCAAAGAAAATAATAATAATGCCCACCATAAAGAGAAAACCACCGGAGGGTATAATAGCGTTTTTCCTATATAATAGTTTAGAATTGCTAATAAAACTAACATGAACAAAAAAATAATTAAAAGCATTTAATTTATTTTCCCTCCAATAATCGTTTGTTAATTCTATTTATCCTTAAAAACTCAATATATTTTGCACCAATTAATCCAAGCAATAACAAACCAGTTGCTTCAAAATAATCCGAGATTTTTTTCGAATATTTAATCATATTTTTATACACCCGCCACACATCTTTGCGTGAACCAGCAACGCCGTATCTATAGATTGTTTTTTTTAGATAAAACAAAATAACTTCATTTTGATCTTTTAAAACTTCTTTATGATTTATTAATACGCGTTCATAGGATTTTGCTATATCATACGAACGTTTGATTAAACTGTCAGCATTTGACAAGTTATCTTCTTGACGATGAATAATTCTTAATGGTTTATTAATAGTTATAAACTTCCACTTTTTTGAAACTTCATTTAAAAAAACGTGTTCACATCCCTTTAGATCTTCAGGAAGATGAAAATCTTTAAATACTTCACGCCTATATACAAATATTTTTTCGCCGTCATAAATTTTTCTCTTACATACAATATCGTATTCATTCAATATTTCACCATCTTTTAATTGGGATACTTGCTTGCCTGTATTGGCAATAACCGTTGCAAATGCTGCTGCACCTATACTATAATCAGCATTATCCATAATTTCAACCATCGTTTTTAAACTATTCGGATATAACTCATCGTCACTATCTAAAAATACGATATATCGCCCACTTGCAAAATGGACACCAGCATTCCTTGCTGCATTAACTCCCTTGTTTTGTTTAAATTTTATATATTTTACCCTTTCATCGTCAATTTTCTTCACAACTTCTTCTGTATTATCAGTAGATCCATCATCAACAGCAATCCACTCAAAATTTATATCTTGATCTTTAAGGCTATTCCATACTCTTAACAAAAGCGTAGCTCTATTGTATGTAGGAGTAATTACCGATACATCTACATCCATAGTATTTCACCTCTTCATTTTTCATTTTAACCTTACCTACCCAATTATACTAAATTATGATTTCGTACAATTAGCTTTTTTCTTTCCTTAGGTGAAAAAATAGTTCAAACTTATTTCAATTTATATATTTTCCCAACTCCTCTAATTTTTCCATTTTTAAAATGTCTTTTGCTAACTGGAGCAAAGTTTTGTCATCCAGTTTTGCAATACCTTCTATATATTCTGTCGGAATATCTTTAAATTTTTCTCTGAGCTGTTCAAACACTACCATACGTATTCCTTCTATTTTCCCTTCTATTTTCCCTATTTTTAGGCCTTCTAGTTTTCCTTTTTTCAATCCCTCTTGTAGTGCTTCTCTTCTCGTTTTCCTAAATTCTTCTCTCAAGCTTCGCTCAAGATTAGAAATCATCTCCTTCACCCCCTCACTTTGCATCAAAATCTCTTTTACCTCTTTTTCTTTATCTTTCGGCAGAAACCTCGATACAACTGAGAAAAGCCAATTTCTAAGTATTATGAATTCTTCCTCAGATATGTTCTTCAAGGTATCCGCTACTTTCCTCAATTTTTCAATTAATTCTTCTTTATCTATTCGCCTATCGAGTAAGAATATACTACTTATCAAATTAGATAACTGCAAAAGCTCTTCTTCATCATATCTATTTACATCAATTAATATATACCTGAAATCTATTAAGTTCTCTCCAAATAATTGATATGAGTCTACTATTTCTTTGAAGTTCAAAGAAGCAGTCCATCTGTTGACTCCATTATAAAGCACAATAGGAATAACTGCAGGCAATTTGAAATCTTTCCTTTTTTGCTCTTCTATTGGAATATCTCCTAAGATTTCTCTCCAAACTTCAACTATGTACAGAAGCAGCCTGTAAGGCATTTGAAAGTCAACTTTTGACTGAAACTCCATCAATATGTAAAAGAAAACATCTTTATCTTTCAATTTTGCTCGATAGATGAGATCCGCTTCTTTATTTTTAAAATCCTGCAGTATAAAAGATTTGTTTATACGGATTAAACTGGATTCATCTATCTCATTTACCCAGTCCTTTTTGACAAAACTTCTTAAAAGCTCAATAAAGACTTTTTTGTGAGAAAGCAAGTATTTATAACCTTTATCGTGAGGAGCATTCAAAAAATCTCCATTTTCATTATTTTTCATAATATCTCTCACCTATATTATATCATTTTAAGAAAAAAGGTAATAGCCTTCTATTAGGGATTAGGTGTTTTTGAAAAACACCCTCCCCTTCCCTGTGTTTCTATTACCACCAGCAGAATCTACGGGCGCCGAAACAGCCGCATAAACCCTGCTGGATCATGTCAGAAAAATGGATAACCAATCCAATTAATATATATTCGACAAAAAATAAGATTTTCCTTCTTGTTTAAGGAAAATTTTATAACTCTTTGAGGTAAAATGTATAAACCTAAACTTATCAGCTGCTGTGCCACATTTCTTAAATTGTTAACTGTATGTTCCAACTGCATAATTTCCCTAACAATCTGCTGAGTAGAACCAGCCTGAAGTCCAGCAATCTGGGTTGTCTTATCTATTTCTCCTACAATTGTTTCCACCGAACCTTCAATATTTTTTAAAATATTCCCAATTTGTTCTACCGCCTGTGCGCTTTCTTCTGCCAATTTTCTAACTTCTTCAGCTACAACAGCAAACCCCTTTCCTTGTTCACCTGCTCGCGCTGCTTCAATTGCTGCATTTAAACCCAACAATTTTGTCTGGCTAGCCACTCTTTTTATAAACGAAAGTACATCCCCTATGTTTTGGGCATAATTTCTGGCTCTATTTGCAGAGTCGTTTAAATTTGAACTTCGCACAGCAAGTTCTTCTGCACCACCTGCTACATCTTGAGCCGCATTTTTAATTTCTTTAATAGTATTGCTCAATTTCTCAGCTTCTCTGGCTAGTTCTTGCACTTGTAGATAAAGCTTTCTTGCCATGTCTTCTTTTGCTTCGACAATACGCATCATCAGTCTAGCTGCATTGGCATCAATTATTACCGTCTGCTCATTTTTATGCGTGCGCAATAATTCCTGTACTTTAGGATTACCTGTTACTTCGATTACCGAATCTAATTGTGATGTTTTTAACAAATGTACACAAGCAGAATATTTTTCGAAACAAAAACTAGATAGGTATTTTAGGCTATATTTCAATTACTTGGTACTCATCTTTGCCTATGAATATGACAAGTGCTTGTTTTACATCCTTTCTATCTTTTAAACCTCTACTTTCTATATACCTCTTAAGCTGCTTTATACCTTCTTC
>NZ_SLWU01000023.1 GCF_004345675.1 Caldanaerobacter subterraneus
CATGGGGCGGAAGCAGTACAATGAATTGAACGGTGGTGATAAAGAAGGTTCATGTTCTAACCAGGGGGATTTTACACAAAAATTTGGACTTGACCCCTCCCCAAAAGGTTTTATTATTATATTATAATACCATTATCACATAAAGTAACTAGATATAACAGATAGTGTCAAGATACTGTAGGATTTTTTTAAGACAACCCCTGTAACTTACTTAATTCAGGGCTTCGTCTTATCATGTTCTTTATATGACTTGCGTGCATTTTATTGCTCTTAAAATCCTGTATATTGGCGTTACTTTCCCTATATTCAAAATCGTAATATTATTTATCTTTTCATTTGTAAGACGTTTTAACTTTCCTTACCGCTTCTTTTATTTGCTTCTTCGTTAATTTGTAACTTCCTGCATTGATATTCTTTTTCTTACTCCATTCTGCTTCTCTTAAGTCTCCTCCATTCTTGCTGAATACCCTTAATTTCGCCATTAGTTTTAATCCTTCTCTGCTCTACCCTAATGGATTCCTGCCTAGTCTTGCTGAAAATACATGGCTTATATGTCTTTCCGCACTGCACCCTGTCAATTCTCAAATTAAATCTCCAAAAATTTTCAAATTGTAATGGCATTTTTTAAGTGCATAAAAGTATTTTTTCTCAAATTATTACAACCTGATTAAAAATTTTTTTCACTTTCCAAGAGCATTGCCACCAAAATATGTTAATATCTGTTATTGGCAATTTGGGTTAATTGAGGTATAATAAAAAATGAGAGTAGCAAAAGCTACTACTCTCATTAAGCAACCTCTCCAATTAAAAAATTAATGCTAAAAGAATGTGATAAATTTTTTTCACATTCTTTTTAGCATTAATTTTATCACAAGATTATTTAAATCTGAGAAATTTTTCGATTTTAGGCTAAATTAATTTGAGAAATGACATGTGTGGGCATGGGGCAAAAATGAGTTTGGTCACCTTTGGACAGGAAAGAATAGTGCTGTACCCATCCAGGTAGAAGGAATAAGGGATGTAATAGTGATAGCAGCAGGTGGAAACCATACAGTAGCATTGAAGAATGAAGAATAGTGTGGGCTTGGGGAGCTAATTATTACGGTCAATTAGGGAATGGAACAACAAGGTATATAAACCATTCTGTAGAGGTAAAGTGGCAGAGCAATTAAATTAGAATATGCTGAGATTTAGAAAGTATTCTAAAGTTTGTTTTATGAAATAATATTCTAAAAAAATATTGATTTTTAAAGAGAAATACCTCGGACTGTCAAGGAAATATCGGAAACCCGTTATAATGGAAAAGATTCCTTTTTTAGTAGTATAAAACAGAAGAAGGGGAAAGGAGATGTTATCACGGTAATATTTGTAATTACTAGTTACAATAAGAAATATAGCTAGAAGTAGCTGAGGGACAGACTTTGAGAAATTGTCTGTCTCTTTCTTTTTAGGTATGGTATAATTGTAATAAGGGAATTACAGGAGGGAGAAGTTCTGGGGAAATACGATATAGCCCTAAAAAATATGTTTTCCGATTTAACAGATGATATATTAAGCTATTTTTTAGGAATACAATACACTAAAATAGAGGAACTTAATATAGAATTTCCCAGAGTTGAGACTAAAAAAAGCGATATGGTTTTTAAGTGCAGTACAAATGAAAGAAATACCATTATTGTACATATAGAATTTCAGTCGGATAATGACAATAAAATGCTTTACAGGATGTTAAGGTATGCGGTTGAAATAATGGAGAAATATAATTTAGCACCTTATCAGGCAGTGATTTATATAGGAGAACATGATTTGAACATGGCTAACAAGATTGATTTTAACTTTGGAAAAGAAAATTTTTTGAGCTACAGATACAGAATAATTGATATAGGGCAAATAAAATTTGATGAAATAACACAAACTGATTATTATGAGTTGTTTTCTCTGCTCCCATTGATGGATAAGGAAAAACGGCAGAAAGAAAAAGAAGATATTTAAAGAAATGTGTAGAGCAATTAAAAATGCTCCTGTGGACACAAACAAGAAAAGAGAGATAGCAGCCCGAGCTAAAATACTAGCAGAATTAATTTATCAAGAAGATGTCATAAACATGATATTTGCGGAGGTGATAAAAATGTTAGATCTTGAAAAGTCTGCAACTTACAGAAGACTAAAGGAAGAAGGAAAGATAGAAGGAATAAAGGAAGGAATAAAAGAGGGATAAAAACAGGGTAAGCTGGCAGTAGCAAAAAAACTGTTAAAAAAAGGGATAAGTATTGATGAAATTGCAGAAATTACAGAATTACCAAAAGAAGGAATAGAAAAGTTGTTGAATTAGGCAGGAGTGTCAAAGGGATAGGCAAAATACATTTATCCTTTTTTATTGCAGATATAAACAGTGCAATGAACATATTAAAGAAAGTAGCCTAAGGGCGGCATGAGGCTGCCAAACCTTTCATGAAGCCTCTATTTTCTCAAGCAGAATGGTAGTTCACTTACTTCATACGATATTTTCCAAGTACTTTTTGTGAATCGTATTTTTCTTTTTGTCCACAATGGCCTCGGAGAAGTCCAGAGCCTGGTGAACGACGTGGGTGACCTGAAGAAAGTGCTTTCAAATATAAAGACCAGGGGAATTCTTGGCGAAGTCCAGCTTGAGGCAATAATAAATAATAGAAGACATACTGGTACCGGGCCAGTATGAGAAGAACGTAATAGTAAAGCCTGGGAGTAGGGAAGTTGTTGAGTTTGCCGTAAAAATTCCCGTAGTAAGGAAACTCATAAAAGCAGCCTTTTTGGCATATACGGCCGTTTTGCTAATCCATGTTTTTGGATATTAAACTTGAAAGCGGCAAAGAAGAAAAAGTCCGGTTCATAGGTGTAAACACACCTGAAAGCACGACAAAGGTTGAGCCATATGGTCAAGAAGCTGCGGCCTACACGAAGTCGAAACTCCTCGGGAAAGACGTGGGGCTGCAACTGAACGTGCAGGAACGGGACAAATACGGCAGGCTTTTGGCATATGTATGGTTGTCCCCACCTACTAAGGAAAGCAACGAAGAAATAAGGACAAAGATGTTCAATGCCGTGCTCCTGCTGGAAGGCTATGCTCAGGTCATGATAGTACCGCCGAATGTGAAGTATGCGGAGTATTTAAGGAAATACCAGCAGGAAGCAAGAGAGAAAAATGCAGGTCTCTGGGGACTGGACGTAAAGGAAGAAAAGTCCGCATCTTCTAATGCAACGTTGTTTTCTTACATTGGCAATAAAAACAGCAAAAAGTTTCATCTCCCTGACTGTCAGTGGGCCAAAAAGATAGCACCGGGGAACAGAGTGTACTTTAAGTTGCGCGACGAAGCGATAAAGGCAGGGTATGAGCCGTGCAAGGTGGGCAAACCGTAATAACCCGCAAAATAATAAAAAGAGTACAGAAGGTAGATGTAACTGAGTAATTTTGTTTCATGGGGCAGTTTGTTGGTTTCCTTATGACTGCTAGTGTCGATAAAATTCTTTCCTATCTGCGAACAATTGCTAAAACCTCTCGTGAACAAGGCGAACTTTTTGAACAAGCGGAGAAGAGTTTGCCCCTGGTGCACTGCAGAACCTGCAGGGACAGTAGATGCAGGGAAGGAGGGCGAAAATGAAGCGAGACATCATTCTCATCCTTATTCTAGCTTTTTTTGTTTTCGCTACTCCTGTCGCTTGGGCTAGCAAAGGAAGTGTCGCAGTCTTCACTGTAGGCAAGAGTTCATATTTGCTGAACGGCAGAACCGTCACCATGGACGTAGCACCGTACGTTAAGGAAGGGAGAACATTCCTGCCCCTGCGGTTCGCGGCAAATGCAGTAGGTGTAGCTGATGAAAACATCACCTGGAATCCTGCATTGCGAGAAATCACCATCATCAAAGGTGACCGCGTTGTTCAGTTTGTCATCGGCAGCAAGGTACTTACCCTCAATAGGACACCTGTCACGATGGATGTTGCCCCGGAAATAGTCTCGGGCCGGGTCATGCTGCCGATTCGCTGGCTGGCGGTTGCCCTTGATGTGCCCGTGGAGTGGGACCCTGCATCCCGCACCGTCACAATCAGAGTTCCCGGTGAAAACAGAACAACTGAAGCAGGACCGTCTACAGAAACAAGCCCACCTGTAACTGATGACAGACAGGAAGAGGCACCTGAGAAGCTTGCTGCCGGCTACATTGTAAAGGAGTACAGGTGGCACGACAGGCAGGGGGCTGAGTGGACGTGGCGGGTACCTGTTCCCGAAGAGATGTACCGGTACTACAAGAGTCAACCCAGGATTCATGAACGCATTCTGAAGGAATATCAGGAGCGGCTCGATGCTCTGAGACGACAGGTGGAAGAACTCCGGCGGTATATGGACTACTGGTACCAGCAGTACAGGATTCTGCCGGGAGACTCTTACTACGAAGCCCTGTGGAAGTATCAGATGTACATGCAGAAGTACAACGAGGCCCTGCGCGAGCTCGAACAGATTTTGCAGGAATACCAGAAACTGCAATGGCTGTACCGGGAAGCGAAATATCAGCAGATACTCGACGGTTACGTGTCTTACGTGACAGAAGAGAGAAACTACGAACTGGTAAAAACTTTAGCTCGTGTGTTTGCCCAACAAGCACCCCGGGATCACAAGGGCAGGATAGAATTTGCAGCGGCTTTTGTTCAGGAAGCGATACCCTACATAGAGGAGGAGGAGGAATATCCCAGGTATCCGGTCGAAACGCTGGTGGATGGGGGCGACTGTGAAGACAAGTCTATCCTGCTTGCCGCAATTCTCAGGGCGATGGGCTACAGGGTTGCACTCCTACTTTTTGAAGGTAACCCCGGCCACATGGCGGTAGGGGTGGAGTGTCCGAACTGCTGGGGAGCTTACTACCTGAAGGACGGGGTCAGATACTTTTATCTCGAAACTACATCTCCTGGCTGGTCAATTGGTGAGGTTCCACTGGAGTACCAGGAGATAGGCGCGCTGGTCTACGTTGTTCACTGAATTGCTTCAACCTCCTGGGCGGGTGAGTGAAGCAGTAATCACTGTAAACCTTGATTAACCAGTCTAAGACCAAAAGCAGACAGTAAAGTTGTGAGGCTTGAGATAACCGAACCGGCCGAAAGAGACGTGGTTGAGCACTCTCGCTTACTGTTAAAGTCCGAAGGGCAGGGCAGTGCAGTAAGTGTAAAAAGCAGGAACAACATTGGCGAGGAGAGCCTGTTGCAGTGCAGCAACGGCGTTACAAGCCCCTTACTGGGATACACAAAAGGAGAGATGTATATGGTATTTGTATTAGATGAAAAGGTGTCGTTTTTTTTATAGATAACTTTAAAAGCTATATACAAATCGTTAATTATTACTGTAATAGTCACTGCCGTAAATTGTTATTTCTTTCCCTGAGTTGATATTGTTATCTCTTTCTTATGCGGTAATATTTCGCTCAAGCTATCTACAAGGTAACTTATATCATCGCTAAGAATTTTACCGGTCTGTAGCTTAAGCTTATTTATACGGGCATAAAATGTAGCATACGAAATACCTACAGTTATAAGATTTCCTAAAAAATCCTCAAATAAAAATCTACTTCTGAACTGCCCTTTAATGACAAAATATATGTAACAGTCATTACTATTACTATTATTACTAAAGTCTCTGCGTCTTCTTCTTCTGCTGCTTTACACATTGATAATACTTTTGTGGGACGCATGCTGAAATACGCTTTCTATTGTTACTGTTATATTTTCCTTACTTTTATGAGGTAATATTTTCTTTAAACTATTTACAAAGCAATCCATATTATCACTAAGAACTTTATTGCACTGTACCCAAAGATTATCTATAACGAGAAAAAATCCAGCAGATACAATAAATCCAGTTATAAGATTTTCTACAAAAATCGCCCCCAAAAAATCTGCTTTTGAACCGTATCCTAATAAGAAAAATAAAAAGAATAAAAATTGATAAAAACATTGCTACTAGTAATACAGACTTCATGTTTTCCTCTATTTTTGATTTACACAGTAATAATGTTTTGTCAAACTTGCTAGAGGCTCTGTGGTATGACGAAGACACATATGGCAAGGTGAGAGAAGCAATTTATAAAAGGGACTTAGAAAAAACGCAAAGGACAAAGAAGCAGTAAAGAAGACGAAAGGAGAACGTCGGAAGAGACTTATTAGGAGGGGATAAAAGGTTCTGAAGGAGCGGAAAGATTAGGAGCTATTGAAAGCCAAGTTCAGCATAACATAGCAAGACGTATGAAACGAGTTGGAGCTAGATGGACAGAAAAAAGTGGAGACAGGATAAATAGGATATTATCGGAAAAAGAGAATGGCAGATTAGAAAACTATACAACAAAGTGGCATTTAAAACAAGAAGAAATAAAAAAGATGATGCAACCGACAAAGCAGGAGGAGAGAAGAAAGTACACGGAAGAAGACGTAGAAGAATGGTTAAGAGTTTCATTACCGATACTGGAAGGTCCATTTGCGAGCAAGCCATGGATAAAATACGTTTTAAAGGAATTAACACGAGCAAATGGATTAGCAGTAGGTATTTGAGGAGTACACAATTCTAGTATATATTTTACGTTAAAAAAGCAAAAAGAGGAAGCAGATATTTATGATTTGTTGAAGTAATAATTTAACATAATTAGCAATATATATAAACTACTAATTTTAAACTCCTAGATTTTTAACGGTGAGGAAAGTTTTGAAAAATTTTTACCTACAAAATCTTGACACAGACCTCATCTATTTTTTTGTTGCTATTTTGTATAATTAATACTAAAATTTTTATAGGGAGAGAAATTGCTAGCTAGGTGATAAGAGATGATAGATAAAAAGCAAAAGCCGGTGAAAGAAGAAATTGTGGGAATAATTTTTCTAGCCTTTACTCTTATTTCTTTTTTAAGCCTCTATACTGACTCAACAGGAATAATTGGCAAACACATAGGAATTTTTTTAAAAGGCTTTTTCGGGACAGGTTCCTATGTAATCTCTGCCCTGCTTTTGGTATTTGCCTTGATGTTTTTATTTACAAACAAAAACTTTATAAAGCTTCATCGTTCGATGGCTCTTTTAGGGTTATTCCTCATGTTTATAAGTTTAAATCAACTGTACTATTTTCCTGTGCTGACTGATTTTAAGGACTATCTTTCTGTAGCATATATAAGTGGAATTAACAACACAGGCGGAGGAATAATCGGCAGCCTGATAGTGTATTTTCTTGTTAAAATGGTAGGCATAATTGGAAGCTATATATTATTAATATCCCTCACTGCCATTTTTATAGTCCTCATAACAGATATTTCTCTTGTCAGTTTGATAAAGAGCTCTTATGACAAGTTAAAAGACCGCAAGAAGGTTTCAGCAAAAAACAAACTTCAAGACAAAAGGGCAGAAAAAAAGGCAGAAGAGGTAGAATCTAGTGAAGAATTAGTTGAAGTCGAGAAGAAGGAAAGAATTGATGTTCCAATTGAGATAGTAGAACAAGTTGAAGAAGAAAGAAAAGTTTACGAAAAAGCTTTTTTAGAAAAGGAAGAAGGGGAATACACGCCTCCCCCCATTACTCTTTTAAAGGAGGCAATTCCTTCTCCTAAAATAAAGAACGAGGTACTTTTAGAAAAAGCAAAAAAGATAGAGGAGACCTTAAGAAACTTCGGCATAGAAGCTAAAGTAGTTCAGGTAACCAAAGGACCTGCTATCACCCGCTTTGAACTTCAGCCCAGCGCAGGAGTTAAAGTAAGCCGAATTGTGAGTTTGACAGATGACTTAGCCTTAAGCCTAGCTGCTCCTTCTGTAAGGATAGAAGCTCCTATACCTGGCAAGTCTGCAATTGGAATAGAAGTTCCAAATGAAAAGATAACTCCTGTATATCTAAGAGAAGTAATTGACAGCAAAAAGTTCAGAAGCTTTAAATCAGAACTTGCCATCGGCTTAGGAAAGGATATTGCCGGCAATATCGTGATAGCCGACCTTGCCAAGATGCCCCATCTTTTAATTGCAGGAGCAACTGGCTCAGGTAAAAGTGTTTGCATAAATTCTCTGATAGTGAGTCTTCTTTACAAATCTTCTCCTAAACAAGTTAAAATGATACTAATTGACCCAAAGGTAGTAGAACTTAATGTCTATAACGGCATACCTCATCTTTTAACTCCTGTAGTTACAGATCCTAAAAAAGCAGCAGGGGTTTTGAACTGGGCAGTGCAGGAGATGATAAGGAGGTACAGTCTTTTTGCAGATCACGGAGTGAGAGATATAGAGAGCTACAATGAAAAGTACAAAGAAGAAAGGCTATATAAAATAGTCATAATCATAGATGAGCTCTCAGACTTAATGATGGTATCTCCTGCCGAGGTTGAAGAGTATATATTTAGACTCGCTCAAATGGCAAGAGCTGCTGGAATACACTTGGTTATTGCTACTCAGAGGCCTTCTGTTGATGTCATAACAGGAGTAATAAAGGCAAACATTCCTTCTAGAATTTCCTTTGCTGTTTCATCACAGATTGACTCGAGGACTATTCTAGATATGGCAGGGGCCGAAAAACTGCTGGGAAAAGGAGATATGCTTTTTGACCCTATCGGAGCTTCTAAACCTATAAGGGTACAGGGGGCTTTCATCTCGGAAGAGGAAGTAGAAGCAGTTGTGAACTTTTTGAAAGAAAACTACAGCCCTCATTATGAAGAAATAAAAGTTGAAGAAAAAACAAATGGGAAAAATCTCGATGAAGAAGAGGACGAACTCTTGGAAGATGCAGTCTCTGTAATTTTGGAGACAGGTCAAGCTTCTATTTCCCTCCTCCAGAGAAAGTTGAGAATAGGGTACGCTAGAGCTGCAAGAATTATAGACCAGCTTGAGCAAAAAGGAATAATAAGCGGATACGACGGAGCAAAACCGAGGCAAATTATACTGCCCAGAGAAGAAATACAAAAGATTCTAGAAAGGAAGTCGATATGAAAAACATTGGAATTATCTCATTAGGGTGCCCGAAAAACAGCGTTGACTCAGAAAAAATGCTAGCTTTACTGAAAGAAAAAGGGTACAATATAGTAAATGATGAGAAAAAGGCTGATGTCATAATAATAAATACTTGTGCCTTTATTGAAGATGCCAAAAAAGAATCTATCGAATATATAATCCAAATGGGGGAGCTTAAGAAGAAGAGATTAAAATATCTAATTGCTACTGGATGCCTTTCTGAAAGGTACAATAAAGAACTTATAAAAGAATTACCTGAATTAGACGCAGTTATAGGAACAGGAGATTTTACGCAAATTGTAGATGTGATTGAAGAAGTAAAAAAAGGAAAAAAAGTTTTAAAATATGGACATCCAGACCTTTTAAACGACGAAGGAATCCCACGAATTCTTACCACTCCCCCTTATTACGCTTATTTGAAGATTGCAGAAGGCTGCAGCAACGCCTGCTCTTTCTGCATAATTCCCAAACTAAGGGGAAAATACAAGAGCCGAAAAATGGAAAATATTATTGAAGAAGCTCAAGAACTTGCTAGAAAAGGTGTTAAAGAGCTTATCATCATTGCACAGGATACAACAAAATATGGCATTGACCTTTACAAAAAATTAATGCTTCCTCAACTTTTAAGAGAATTATCTAAAATAGAAGAACTAAAATGGATTAGATTGCTTTATGCCTATCCTGATAGCGTAACTGATGAATTGATAGAAGAGATAAAAAACAATGAAAAGATAGTAAAATATATAGACATCCCTTTGCAGCACTCTAGTGAATCTGTATTAAAAAGAATGAACAGAGGTACAACAAGGCGTAAAATAGAAGAAGTCATATCAAAACTACGAAGTATACCAGGAATGGTTATGAGGACTACTTTTATGGTAGGATTTCCAGGAGAAACAGAGGAAGAGTTTGAAGACTTGAAAAACTTCATAAAGGAAAAAAGGTTTGAGAGAGTAGGAGTTTTTACTTACTCTAGAGAAGAAGGAACCAAGTCCTATTACATGAAGCCACAGATAAGAAAAAAGGTTAAGTTAAAGCGACAAGAAGAACTTATGGAAATTCAAAAGCAAATTTCCTACGAATTCAATATGTCAAAAATAGGAACTAAGTTAGAGGTTTTAATTGAGGGATTTGAAGATGGGGTGTATTACGGAAGAAGTTACATGGATGCTCCAGAGATTGACGGTCTTGTATATGTGAGAAGCGACAAAAAACTCTTTCCAGGCGATTTTGTTACAGTAACAGTAGTAGATGCGTTTGAATACGACCTTGTGGGGGAATATTGATGAACCTAGCTAATAAACTGACTATGTCGCGACTTTTTTTAATACCCGTCTTTATGGTATTTATGCTGGTAAAAATTCCGTATGGAGATTTCATAGCTGCTTCTATTTTTGCCATTGGGGCTTTAACTGACAAGTTGGACGGGTATATTGCAAGAAAATATAAACAAATAACAAACTTTGGCAAATTTATGGACCCTTTGGTTGACAAAATAATGGTCACTTCTGCTCTAATCGCCTTAGTTCAGATGGGAAGGATTGAAAGCTGGATAGTCATAGTCATAATTGCAAGAGAGTTTCTAATCACTGGCATAAGGACAGTCGCTGCAGACAAAGGAATTGTAATAGCAGCAAGTAACTACGGAAAATACAAGACGACTTCTCAGATGATTGCAGTTATCGCTTTGATGCTGAACAATTATCCTTTTAGCCTTGTCAACTTCCCATTTGACAAGATAATGGTGTATATAGCGCTAATTTTGACAATTTACTCGGGTGTGGACTACATTGTAAAATCAAAAGACCTTTTTAAGGATTGAAAAAGAGGTGTTTGTATGAGAGGAGAAATAATTTCTGTAGGCACAGAGCTTTTATTAGGGCAAATTGTAAATACAAATGCCAAGTATCTATCTGAAAGACTTGCCCTTTTGGGAATTGACATTTATTTTCACACAAACGTAGGGGACAATGAGGAGAGGCTCAAGCAGTGCCTTAAAATCGCCTATGAGAGGTCAGAGTTGATAATAACCACAGGAGGGCTAGGTCCCACTGTAGACGATATAACAAAAGAAACAATTGCTTCATTTTTAAATCTTCCTCTTGTAGAAAGTGAGGAAGCAAAGCAAGAGATAATCAACTTTTTTGAAAGGATAGGACAGAAGCCGACAGAAAACAATTTTAAGCAAGCTCTTTTCCCTGCAGGTTCAAAAATCCTTCCAAACAAGAATGGAACTGCTCCCGGCTTTATACTTGAAAAAGAAGGAAAAATCTTTGTGGTCCTTCCAGGACCTCCTTCCGAACTCATACCGATGTTCGAGGAACACGTCTATCCTTACCTAAAAAGATTTACCAGTGAAACAATAAAGTCGCGAGTTTTAAAGATATTTGGTTTAGGGGAATCAAAAGTGGAGGAAATGGTAAGACCCCTACTTCAAGGAAGTAACCCGACTGTGGCACCTCTTGTAGGAGATGGATATGTGACTTTGAGGATAACCGCAAAAGGAAAAGAAGAAGAGGTTTATGAGATGATAAGCCAAGTAGAGAAAAAAATAAGGGAGATTTTAGGGGAGTATATTTATGCTGTAGACGATGAAGAGATGGAAGAGATAGTGATTAAGTTACTTCAAAAGAGGGGATTTACTCTGGCTACCGCGGAGTCCTGCACAGGAGGACTTCTGGCGAAAAAGATAACAGATGTACCTGGGGCTTCAAAAGTCTTCAATCTAGGAGTTGTGACATACAGCAATGAAGCAAAAGAAAAGGTGCTGGGAGTGAAAAAAAGCACATTAGATGCCCACGGCGCAGTAAGCCCTGAAACAGCAAAAGAAATGGCTGAAAATGTAAGAGTATTAGCGAAGTCCGATTTGGGCCTTTCTACCACGGGCATAGCAGGGCCCTCAGGAGGTAGCCCTGAGAAACCTGTAGGACTTGTATATGTGGGATTTGCAACTCCGGAAAAAACTTATGTCAAAAAATTAATGTTAAGCGGTAACAGAGACAGAATACGTACAAGGTCAATGCTTCACGCGTTTGACATGGTGAGGAGGTACCTTGAAGGAAGGCAAATTGATTAGTATAATTATTTTAATACGGAGTATAAAATAATTAATTTGGTCAGGAGGTAAAAGGTTGATGATTGAAAAGCAAAAGGCTTTAGAAATGGCCATTAGTCAAATAGAAAGACAATTTGGAAAAGGCGCTATTATGAGGCTTGGCGATACTGCAAAGTTAAACGTAGAAGTTATTCCTACAGGGTCATTGGAATTAGATATTGCATTGGGAGTTGGAGGAGTACCAAGAGGCAGAATAATAGAAATTTTTGGACCTGAGTCTTCTGGTAAGACCACTTTAGCACTTCACATGATAGCAGAAGCTCAGAAAATAGGAGGAACAGGTGCTTTCATAGACGCAGAGCACGCACTTGATCCAGTATATGCAAAAAATCTCGGGGTAAACATTGACGATCTACTTGTTGCCCAGCCTGACACAGGAGAGCAAGCTTTAGAGATAGCAGAAGCTTTAGTAAGAAGCGGAGCAGTAGACATAATTGTGATTGACTCTGTTGCAGCTTTGGTGCCAAAAGCTGAAATAGAAGGAGAAATGGGAGACAGCCATGTAGGTCTTCAGGCAAGGCTCATGTCACAAGCTTTGAGGAAGTTGGCAGGTGTTACCAGCAAGTCGAAATCAATTGTTGTGTTCATAAACCAGTTGAGAGAAAAAGTGGGTGTAATGTTTGGCAATCCTGAAACTACTCCTGGTGGAAGAGCTCTAAAATTTTACGCTACCATAAGATTGGATGTAAGAAAAGTGGATAACATCAAACAGGGCAATGAAATTGTGGGAAGCAGGACCCGCGTAAAAGTGGTGAAAAACAAAATAGCACCTCCTTTCAAACAGGCTGAATTCGACATCATGTACGGAGAAGGAATATCAAGAGAGGGAAGCATACTTGATTTAGGAACAGCTCTTGATATAATAGAGAAAAGCGGTTCTTGGTACTCCTATAAAGACATAAAACTGGGCCAGGGAAGAGAAAATGCAAAGCAGTTTTTAAAAGAAAATAAGGAGATCGCAGAAGAGATTGAGAGGAAAATCAGGGAAAATTTCAATCTTGCTTACAATAAGATCAAATCAGCTCCTGATGCTATAGTAGAATAGCCCCTGTAAGGGGTTATTTTGTTAAAAGGTGAAGAAGTATGCTAATTACTAGAATCATAAAGAGAGAAAAAAGTTCAAAGTACGATGTATTTATTGACGGAGAATATGCTTTTACCTGCGATGCTGAAACTTTCTTTATGCTGGGAATTGAGGAAGGAAAAGAGATAACCAGTGAACAGTATAAATATTATGTAAACTACATAGAGGCTAAAGAAGCTAAAAACCACGCTTTTAGACTCCTTTCGAGAAAAATGCTTACAGAAAAACAGCTTGCAGATAAACTCAAATTAAAAGGCTTTTCTGAGGAAGCAATAGGAGAAGCAGTATCAAAAGCAAAAGAATACGATTATGTAAATGATGAGAATTACGCTAAATTTTTTGTGGAAGAAAAAATGCAAAGTCTGTACAGCAGAAGAAGGATATACTATGAGCTTTTGAAAAGAGGCGTAGAGAAAGAGATAATAGAAAAGGTATTAGAAAGTATTTACCCTCACGAGAAAGAAGTGGAAGTAATAAGGCAGATTGTGGAGAAAAAGAAAAACTCCCACAGAGAAATTCAAAAATTAAAAAAATATCTCTATACCAATGGCTTTGAAATTGAAAATATTGAAAAGGCATTGAACTTGACATAATTTTGTAAAGGGTCTAAAATAGAATATGAATCATCTACTAAGGAGGTGTAGGAGTATAAGCTATGTTGGATTGATAATCACAGCACTTATTGCAATACTAATCGGCTTTCTAGCAGGTTTTCTGTCACGCAAAGTCATTGCAGAGTCTAAAATAAAAAGTGCCGAAAACCTGGCGCGGACTATTCTAGAAAGCGCTAAGAAGGACGCTGAGAATAAAAAGAGAGAAGCCTTACTGGAAGCCAAAGAAGAAATTCACCGCTTAAGATCCGATTTTGAAAAAGAAGTAAGAGACAGAAGAGGTGAACTTCAAAGACTTGAAAAAAGGCTTCTCCAAAAAGAAGAGATACTTGAAAAAAGAGCCGAAAGTCTCGAACAAAAAGAAATCTTATTAGAACAAAAGCAAAAAGAAATTCAACAGCTAGAAGAACAAATAACTCTGCTTCACAAAAAACAACTGGAGGAATTGGAAAGAATCTCCGGTCTTACTCAGGAAGAAGCGAAAAGTATACTGTTAGAAAGTGTACAGAAAGAAATACAGCATGACATGGCAGTAATGATTAAAGAAATGGAAAACAAAGCCAAAGAAGAAGCAGACAGAAGAGCAAGAGAAATCGTGGGATTAGCTATACAGCGATGTGCCGCTGACCATGCGGCAGAAACAACTGTTTCAGTAGTTACACTGCCCAACGATGAGATGAAAGGACGCATTATTGGAAGAGAAGGTAGAAACATAAGGACAATTGAAACTCTTACAGGAATTGACCTAATAATTGACGATACACCTGAGGCAGTAGTAATCTCTGGTTTTGATCCGATAAGAAGAGAAATAGCGAGAATTGCCCTTGAGAAGTTGATTGAAGATGGCAGAATACACCCAGCAAGGATAGAGGAAATGGTAGAAAAAGCCAAGAAAGAAGTAGACAACATGATAATAAAGGCTGGAGAAGAAGCGGCTTTTGAAGTAGGCGTACACGGATTGCACCCTGAACTCATAAAACTTCTGGGAAGACTCAAATTCAGAACTAGCTATGGTCAAAATGTTCTCAAGCATTCCATAGAAGTTGCTCATCTTGCTGGGCTTATGGCTTATGAATTAGGGGCAGATGCCTCAATTGCTAAAAGAGCAGGGCTTTTGCACGACATAGGAAAGGCTGTAGACCATGAAGTGGAAGGCCCTCACGTGATGATAGGTGCAGAGCTTGCAAAAAGATATCACGAGTCTGACGCAGTGGTACATGCGATTATGGCTCATCACAATGATGTTGAGCCTCAAACGATTGAAGCAGTTCTGGTTCAGGCAGCTGATGCGATTTCGGCGGCCAGACCGGGTGCAAGGCGGGAGGCTTTAGAGGCTTATATAAAGAGGCTTGATAAGTTAGAGCAAATTGCTAATTCTTTTGAAGGCGTGGAAAAAGCTTATGCTATTCAGGCAGGAAGAGAAATAAGGATAATGGTAAAACCTGAGGCTATAAGCGATGACGAACTTGTGATATTGGCTAGAAATATAAGCAAGAAGATTGAAGAAGAAGTGGAATATCCTGGACAGATTAAAGTGACAGTCATAAGGGAGACGGTGGCTATTGATTATGCAAAATAAAGATTTTGAAAAAAAGCGTGCGTTTCGCACGCTTTAAAAGTTTATAAATTTGTGCAATAATAATTGGTAGGAGTTTTTCTAAAAAATTTTACTCGGAGGTAGAAAATGAGAATACTCATTATAGGAGATATAGTTGGAAGACCTGGTAGAAATGCCTTGAAAGAACATCTAGAAGAGTTAAAAAACTTTTATAATGTAAATTTGGTAATAGCAAATGGTGAAAATGCAGCAGGAGGAAATGGAATAACCAGAAAAGTAGCTGACGAACTTTTTGAAATGGGAATTTCTCTTTTAACTACTGGAAACCACGTATGGGACCAGAAAGAAATACTTCAGTTCATAGATGAGGAACCTCGAATTTTAAGACCTGCCAACTATCTAGAAGGGACTCCTGGCAGAGGTTCTGCTGTGATAAACCTCGATGGAGTAAAAGTGGGCGTGTTAAACCTTCAAGGGACTACATTTATGCCCTGCAATAGAAATCCCTTTTTTGTGGCAATAGAAGAGGTAGAAAAATTAAAAGCCGAGACAAACATTATACTGGTGGATTTCCATGCAGAGGCTACTTCGGAAAAGATAGCGATGGGTTATTTCCTAGATGGAAAAGTGAGCTGCGTTTTTGGAACGCATACTCACGTTCAGACAGCCGATGAAAAAATCTTACCAAATGGCACTGCTTATATCACTGATATAGGGATGACAGGGCCTTATGAATCTGTCCTTGGAATAGATAAAGAACTGATAATAAAGAGATTTACTTCTTCTGTACCTCTCCGCTTTGAAGTAGCAAAAGGTCCTGCGCAAATAAATGGGATAGTGATTGAGGTGGATGAAAATACAGGCAAATCTTTGAGCATAGAAAGAATTAATAAAATTTGTACATAAAAAAGAAGGATTTTTTAAATTGGTGTAGAATATTTAAACCATGAGAAAATTATTTTTAAGGGGGAAAAAATAATGGAAGTATTAAAAGTTTCAGCAAAATCTAATCCAAATGCTGTAGCAGGGGCATTGGCAGGAGTGATAAGAGAACGGGGTGGTGCAGAAGTACAGGCTATAGGGGCAGGGGCAATAAATCAAGCTGTAAAAGCTGTCGCAATTGCAAGGGGGTTTGTGGCTCCCAGCGGGATCGACTTAATTTGCATTCCTGCTTTTACAGATATTGAGATAGACGGGGAAGAAAGGACAGCAATAAAATTGATTGTTGAACCTAGATGAGGAATAACCTGCGCTTCGCAGGTTATTTTAAATTTTTAGAAAAAATTATGCTAAAAGAAAGGTTGGAGGAAATGTTTGCCGATTTGCACATGCATTCAAAAGCTTCAGATGGCACAAACTCTCCTCGCGAAGTAGTTAGATTAGCAAAAGCGCATGGACTTTCATGTATTGCATTGACAGACCACGATACAGTGGACGGCCTTCAAGAAGCAATAGAAGCATCTTTTGAACTTGGCATAGAAGTCATCCCTGGTATTGAATTTAACTGCTACTATAAAGACCAGGAAGTGCACATTTTAGGCTACTACATAGACTATGAAGATAGAGGCTTTGTTGACAAACTTGAAGAGATGAAAAAGCTTAGAAATGACAGAGCAAGAGCGATATTAAAAAAACTTAACGACTTAGGGATTAAAATCACTATCGAAGATGTGCTGGAGTTTACAAGTGAAAAGTTTATAGGAAGACCTCACATAGCAAGGGCCATGGTGAAGAAGAATTATGTGGGAAGTGTAAAAGAAGCTTTTGAGAAGTACATAGGAGTTGGAGGCCCTGCCTATGTAGAAAGATACCGCATCACTCCTATGGAGGCTATAGACTTGATCTTGGAAAATGGAGGAGTGCCTGTACTCGCTCATCCAGGACTTCTTTCTGATGACAGTGTCATTGAAGAGTTGGTAAAAAGAAACCTTGTAGGTATTGAGGTGTTTCATTCAAAACACACAGAAAGAGATGTTGAGAAATATTTTGAAAAAGCAAAGCAATACAATTTAATCATCACGGGAGGTTCAGATTTTCACGGGATAGAAGTTGATGGAAGAGACTTACTAGGTACAGTAAAACTGGATTATAAAAACGTAGAAATTTTAAAAAGTAAAGCTAGAAATTTGGATAGAAATTTGAAAACTTATAAGTTAAAATAATAATTGTGATTCATATGACAATTTGGAGGTGTAAAAATTGAATTTATCTCAAAATGCTTTACAAATTACTCCTTCAATGACTTTAGAGATAACGGCAAAAGCAAAACAGCTGAAAGCCCAAGGAGTGGATGTCATAGACTTTGGAGTCGGTGAACCGGATTTTGATACTCCTTCCTACATAAAAGAAGCTGCTATTGACGCTATAAAGAGAGGATATACTAAATACACTCCTTCATCAGGAATTCCCGAGTTAAAAAAGGCTATATGCGAAAAATTGCTAAAAGATAACGGACTTAGTTACACTCCCGAACAAATTGTGGTTTCAAACGGCGCAAAACATTCGATATACAATGCTCTTTCTGCAATTTTAAATCCTGGCGATGAAGTGATAATACCTGTACCTTACTGGCTCAGTTATCCTGAAATGGTAAGATTAGCCTACGGAAAACCTGTTTTCGTTCATACAAAGGAAGAAAATGATTTTAAAATAACCGCTGAAGAGTTAGAAAATGCCATAACTCCAAAGACAAAAGCTATAATTTTAAATAGCCCAAACAATCCTTCAGGAGCTGTCTACACTAAAGAAGAGTTAGAAGAAATTGCCAGAGTAGTTGAAGAAGCAAATATTTTTGTGATTTCTGATGAAATATACGAAAAACTCATATACGAAGGAGAACACGTTAGCATCGCTTCTTTTGGAGAAAAAATTAAAGAACTCACAATTGTAGTTAATGGCATGTCAAAGGCCTATGCCATGACTGGATGGAGAATAGGCTATACGGCTTCTTCACTAGAAGTTGCAAAAGTCATGTCAAATATTCAAAGTCACACTACATCAAACCCCAATTCAATTGCCCAGTACGCTAGCGTTGCTGCTTTACAAGGAGGAGAAGAAGAAATAGAAAAAATGAAAGAAGAATTTAACAGAAGAAGGCTTTATATGGTGGAGAGGGTAAATAAAATAAAAGATTTGAAATGTTCTACTCCAAAAGGAGCCTTTTATGTGATGGTAAATATAGAAAAATACATTGGTAGGGAGTTAAATGGAAAGACAATAAACGGTTCTTTGGACTTTGCAAGTGCTTTGATTGACGGAGCAAATGTAGCTGTGGTACCTGCTTTGCCTTTTGGAATGGACAACTATATAAGGATGTCCTACGCTACATCTCTTGAAAATATTAAGAAGGGCCTTGACAGAATTGAGGATTTTTTAAGTAAAAGCTGAATAAAGCGAATAAAAACGTAAACAAAAGCCCCTGTTTTTACATCTTACAGGGGCTTTAATAAATATTTTAAAAGCAGGAGGAAGGAAATATGAGAGAGGTTTATGAAACACCTTTGGTCACAAGGTATGCGAGTAAAGAAATGGCACAAATTTTTTCTGATGATGAGAAGTTTAAAACCTGGAGAAAATTGTGGGTGGCTTTAGCCAAAAGTGAAAAGGAATTAGGTCTTAATATAACTAATGAACAAATAGAAGAAATGGAAAAAAATATAGAAAATATAAATTATGAAGATGCGGAAAGGTTCGAAAAAGAATTCAGGCACGATGTAATGGCTCATATTCACGCTTATGGTCTTTTATGCCCAAAAGCAAAGCCTATAATTCACTTAGGCGCAACTTCTGCGTTTGTAGATGACAATACGGATATTATTTTAATGGATAGAGGGCTTCAGCTAATTGAGAAAAAGCTTTTAAAAGCGATAAAAGTCCTCTCTGAATTTGCACTAAAATATAAAGATTTACCAACATTGGGTTATACTCACTTTCAGCCTGCTCAGCTGACAACTGTAGGTAAAAGAGCCTGTCTCTGGATACAGGACCTGATCCTTGACCTTCAGGATTTAAGATACAGGCGTCAAAACATGATGCTGAGAGGAGTAAAAGGAACGACAGGTACTCAAGCTAGTTTTATGGAACTTTTTGATGGAGATGAGGAAAAGGTAAAAGAGCTTGACAGGTTGGTTGTAGAAAAGATGGGGTATAAAAAATCCTTTCCTGTAACAGGTCAGACTTACACTCGAAAGTACGATTTTATGATTTTATCTGTGTTAAGTGGGATAGCTCAAAGTGCCCACAAGTTTAGCAACGACATAAGGCTTTTGCAACATTTAAGGGAAATCGAAGAACCTTTTGAAGAAAAGCAAATTGGTTCTTCTGCTATGGCCTATAAAAGAAATCCCATGAGAAGTGAGAGGATGGCGGCCTTATGTAGATATGTGATTGTAACATTGCTCAATTCTTCCATTACAGCTTCCAATCAGTGGTTTGAAAGGACTCTGGATGATTCTGCGAATAGAAGAATAGTGATTCCAGAGATGTTTTTGGCAACAGACGCTATTTTAAATCTCTATATAAACATAGCTTCCGGGTTGAAAGTGAACGAAAAAGTGATTGAGAAAAACGTAAAAAGAGAACTTCCATTTATGGCTACAGAAAAAATTTTAATGGCGGCTGTGAAAAAGGGCGGAGATAGACAGGAATTGCACGAAGCCATAAGAGTATATTCCTTAAAGGCTGCTGAAGAAGTAAAAAATGGCGAAGACAATAGACTGCTTGAGTATATCAAGCAGGATAAAAGATTTGGCCTTTCTCATGAGGAAATTCTTGACCTTACTGATCCAAGAAAGTTTACAGGCAGATCTGCAAATCAGGTAAAGGAATTTATTGAAGACCATGTAAGACCTCTTCTTGATGGGATAGAAGACATAGAAGTCAAAGTAGAAGTTTAAAAACTTTCACTTTCCACATCCCAATATCATAAAATAGGATTGAAAATGATATTGGGATGTGGTGTGATATGGGAATATGGCCCGTATTTTTTGAAGGGTATAGAATTGAAAAGAAGGCAGAAAAAGAGATATCTAAGGAATTGGAACAGGTGGATGAGAAAAAGCTGCAGGAAGAGGCTTTAAGAGAATTAAATTCTCTCATAGGGCTTCATAAAGTGAAAGAGATTATTTATGAAATTTACGCTTTTTCTCAACTTCAGATGAAGCGCAAAAAAGAAGGCCTTGCCACTGACTCCATAGTGCTTCATATGATTTTCAAAGGCAATCCTGGGACAGGGAAGACCACTGTGGCGAGGATTCTTGGGAAGCTCTTAAAAGGCATAGGTGTGCTGGAGAAGGGGCATGTGGTAGAAGTTGAAAGAGCAGACCTTGTGGGGGAGTACATAGGACATACAGCCCATAGGGTGAGGGAAAATATGAAAAAAGCCTTGGGAGGCATTTTGTTTGTAGATGAAGCGTATTCTCTGGCAAGGGGTGGAGAAAAAGACTTTGGCAAAGAAGCCATAGATACTTTAGTAAAAGAAATGGAAGACAATAGAAACAAATTCATTTTAATTCTGGCAGGTTACAAATACGAGATGGAATATTTTTTGAACACAAATCCGGGCTTAAGGTCCAGATTCCCGATACAAATAGATTTTCCAGATTACACAATTGAAGAACTCCTGCAGATTGCTGAAGTTATGGTAAAAAACAGGCAGTACAAACTGACAGAAAGTGCAAAGAGAAAGCTTATGAAGATACTGATAAAAAATGATGCCTCTAGAGAGATGGGGAATGCCAGAATGGTGAGAAATATCATTGAAAAAGCAATAAGAAAGCAGGCTGTGAGGGTTTTGAATAAAGTAAATATAACAAAGGAAGATTTAATAACAATAGACAGCATTGACATACGTGAAGATTAAGTCTTAAAAAAGATCCTGTAGGCATTTTCGCCTTCTATTTTTATTTTTAGCTGTTCTTCTAAATCTACTTTTTCCCATTCTTTGTAATAGCGCAAAGGAGAGAGCAAAGGAAAGTCACTCCCAAACAAAATCTTGTCTTCTATTCCAATTATTTTTACTGCACGGTATATTTGTGGAATATAAAGGTAAGGAGAAGCAGCAGTGTCATAATAGACATTTTTTAAAGTCTCTTTAACTTCAGGCATTAATTCATAAAAAAGAAGTCCTCCGCCCCAGTGAGCGTAAATTATCACATTGTCTGGATTGTTTAAAGCAAAGGAATAAGCCTGCTCGGGGCCCATTTTACCTTTTCCTGGATAGTAATGTCCTACCAGCTCATTTACATGCATCAATATTGGGAGATTTAATTCGCGGCAGATAGAAGCAAATTTGCCTATTTCATCTTGCTTGCTTATATCCACCCTCACAGCTTCGGGAATTATCTCGCCAACCCCTTTTAGTCCTTTTTCAACACACCTTATGATCTCTTTTTCTGTGTCTTTGTGATTTAAAGGTACGACAGCAAAACCTATAAATCTATCTGGGTACCTTTTTACTACTTCTATCACATAATCATTAAATTCTCTTGCAAGCCCCATATCCAAACAGGAGAAACCAAAAACCACTGCTTTATCTATACCAGCCTTTTTCATCTCTTCCAACACATCTTCTGCTGTTGCGAATTTTGCTTTAGGGCTTGAGTGCAGCAGTTTGAAATGTTCATCCCTCTCCATGTTTTTATCAATATTCTTTATAAATTCTGGAGGCAATATATGTACATGGGAATCTATTCTCACATACACACCTTCTTTTCTTGGTAAATTGCTTTTATAGATAAATTATATCACCTTTTCGTGTTTTCACAAACTCTTTTGAGTGCTATAATAGTATTGCTTGTAAACTTAAGACTAGAGAGAGGTTGATAAAATGACATCGCAGGAATTTTTAAAAAACAACTTTAATATTCCGCCAAAAGTCATTGAATTGATAGAAAGCGCTGAAAAGAGCTGTTTAGATATATTTAAAAAAATTGATGAAATAGTCGAGTACAACCAGTACAAAGTGATATACCATTTTCAAAAGAATAAATTGAGCGATATTCACTTTAATGGAACCACAGGTTATGGATACGGCGATATTGGAAGAGATGTGATAGAAAAAATATATGCTGGCATTTTTGGAGCAGAAGACGCCTTAGTAAGGCCTCAAATCGTTTCTGGAACCCATGCCATATCAATTGTACTTTTCGGCAATTTAAAACCAAATGAAGAGCTAATTTCGGCTTCTGGAAAGCCCTATGATACATTAGAAGAGGTGATAGGTATAAAAGGGGAGGGGAGGGGAAGTTTAAGAGAGTGCGGTATTATTTATAAGGAAGTTCCTCTTCTTGAAAATGGGGAAATGGATGTAGAAGGCATAAAAAAGGCCATAACTTCAAAAACAAAGATGATAATGATTCAAAGGTCAAAGGGATATGATTATAGAAAGTCCTTTACTATAGCGGAAATAGGGGAAGTGATTAAAGAGATAAGAAAAGTAAAAGAGGACATAATAGTCTTTGTAGATAATTGTTATGGTGAGTTCACAGAAAAAAAAGAACCTACGGAAGTAGGGGCTGATATCGTAGCTGGTTCTCTCATAAAAAACATAGGAGGAGGGATTGCACCTACAGGAGGCTACGTGGTGGGTAAAAAAGAACTTGTGGAAAATGCTTCTTATAAGCTTTACGCTCCAGGAATAGGAAAAGAAGTAGGGCCCTCCCTTGGCTTTAATAGACTGATACTTCAAGGCCTGTTTTTTGCTCCAAAAGTAGTTGGAGAAGCTTTAAAGGGGGCAGTACTTCTTTCAAAAGTCATGTCGGATTTGGGTTATGAAGTACTGCCGGAATACAATGAAGAGAGGACAGATATAGTACAGGCTGTAAAATTTAGAACAGAGAAAGAGCTCATATCCTTTATTCAAGGAATACAGTTGGGCTCTTATGTTGATGCTCATGTACTTCCCGAACCTTGGGACATGCCAGGCTATCAGGACAAGGTGATAATGGCAGCAGGCGGATTTATTCAAGGTTCTTCTATAGAGCTAAGCGCCGATGCGCCTATAAGAGAGCCTTATACTGCCTATGTACAGGGAGGCTTGAGTTATCCTCAAGTTAAATTGGCCATATCCATAGCTCTCAGCAGAATTTATTCTTGAGATAAGGGGTTTTTATTCACAGCCTCTCTAAGCTGTGAGTCGTCCACATGTGTGTAAATCTGCGTGGTTGAAACGTTAGAATGCCCCAAAAGCTTTTGCAATGTACGTATATCTACGTTTCCGTACCTGTACATTAAAGTAGCTGCTGTGTGGCGAAGTTTGTGAGCAGAGTATTTCTTGCCTTCTAAATTAGCATGTTTTAAATGCTTTTTAACCAAGTATTGAACAGTTTTTACGCTTATCCTCTTCAGTCTTTTACTCAAAAACAGGGCCTTTTTGTCTTTCACGCCTTCTTTGGGCCTTACTTTGAGGTAATCGCTTATAGCCTTTATACAAGCCTCATTTAGGTAGATAGTCCGCTGCTTATTTCCTTTTCCTATGACAGTCAATTTGTCTTCTTTTATATCATCAAGATTTATATTTACAAGCTCTGAAACCCTTAAACCACAGTTTAGAAAAAGAGTTATAATAGCGTAATCTCTTTCTTTAAAAGGACCATCTATAGAGTTTAAAAGCTTTTTGCTTTCTTCTAAGGTCAGATAAATAGGATGCCTTACTGAAAGTTTAGGAGATTCTAATTCCTGTGTAGGATTTTTACTTATGACTTTTGCTTTTCTGTAAAGGTAATTGTAAAAAGACCTTAGACTTGCAACTTTTCTTGCGCGAGCAGGGGGAGTATTAGACCTTTCATTTGTCACAAAAGAAAGATAGGCATAAAGGTCGTTTAAATCAACAGACTCTATAAGGTCGATATCAACGTCAGAAATGTTTATTTCATCAAAGGGAATATCATCGCTTACTTTTCCGCGCCTTTTCTTTAAAAAGCGGAAAAATAAAATAAGGTCATAAGCGTAAGCCTTTATAGTATTAGGTGACCTGGCTTTTACAGTGGAGAAGTAGTTCAGAAACTCTTCCAATATAGGGGGATACTTTAAAGCCTCCATAAATGAAAGCTCCTTTCTTTTTATAGTCCAAAATCTAATTATACGAAATAGATATTTCGTATAATTACATAATCTATGGTACCACACAAACAAGGAAAAATCAAGCACAAAAACTAAAAGAGAATCCCAAAACTTAGGGATTCTCTTTTATGTGTTTTTTTATTTGTTCTGTGGCCAGTCTGTCGCACAAGTTGTTGTACTCATTATCAGAATGACCTTTAACCTTAATCCAGTTTATCTGATGCGGTTTAGAAACTTCTAATAACTCTTTCCATAAGTCCTGATTTTCTACTGGAGTTTTGTCAGATTTAAGCCAGTTGTTCTTCTGCCACTTTTCAATCCATCCCTCATTAAAAGCGTTTATTAAATAACTGCTGTCGCTATATAAATTCACCTTACAAGGCCTTTTTAAAGCCTTTAAACCCTCAATGGCTGCCTTTAATTCCATCCTGTTATTTGTGGTGTTTTCTTCAAACCCTGATATTTCTTTTTTTATTCCTTTATATATCAAAACTGCCGCCCAGCCGCCTGGTCCAGGATTGCCGCTGCAAGCCCCATCTGTGTAGATTTCTACTATTTCGTTATTATTTTTCATTTTATTTCAGCCCTTTTGCCTTCTGATAAGCTGCAATCACAGCTTCAATCACCGCACTTCTCATACCGCTTTTTTCCAAAACTCTTATGCCTTCTATAGTAGTTCCCCCCGGAGAAGTGACCATGTCTTTTAACTGTCCTGGATGAAAGCCTGTCTTAAATACCATGCTTCCCGCTCCAGATACCGCTTTAGAAGCCAGTTTATAAGCTACATCTCTTGGCAATCCCAGCAGGACTCCTCCGTCTGCTAAGGCTTCTATAAACATGTATACGAAGGCTGGGCTGCAACTTGACACGGCCATTGCCACATCTATTAACTTTTCTTCTATCTCCACTATTTCTCCACAAGTGCTAAAAATCTTTCGCACAAGTTCTTTGTCTTCTTCTTTTACTTCTTCGGAATATGTAACGGCCGTTATGCCTTCTCCTATTAACGCAGGAGTATTAGGGATTGTCCTAACTATTTTCCCCCTGCCCAAAAGCTTTTTTACATGGTCTATAGTAATCCCTGGAGCTATCGTGATTATTATTTTTTCCTCTGTCACTTTTTCTCTAATTTCCTTGAGCACTTCATCGTAAACATTTGGCTTTACCGCTACTATTACTACATCCGATTTTTCAGTTAATTCTAGATTGTCTTTAGCAGTAACTGTCCCAAACTCTCTTTCCAATCCTTCTACTTTTTCTCTTACAGGGTCATAAAGTATCAAGTCTTCTGCTTCCACAAAGTCTGACTTCAAAATACCCTTTATAAGGGCCATGCCCATGTTCCCGGCACCTATAAAGCCAATTTTCATCCTTTAAAACTCCCCTGTTTTTTAAATTATTTCAAAAAAACAGTATTAGTTAGGCCTAATACTGTTTTTTTGATCTTACTCCTCCTTCTTATCATCTTTCTCAGAACCTGAGAAGATGACAGGCTTTTGAGGAGAGATAGTAGAAATCGCATGTTTGTAAATTAGAAGCTGCTGTTTGCTTTCAGATTCTAACACAACTGTAAAATTGTCAAATCCTTTCACTGTACCTTTGAGCTGAAACCCATTTATAAGGTATACTGTGACTGGTACATGCTCCTTTCTCACTTGATTTAAAAAGATGTCTTGTAAATTAATAGCTGCTTTTGAACTTGCCATCTTTATCCCCCTTCTTTAATATGTATCATTTAGTTATATTCTATCAAAATTTCAATTTTCCTGCCAAGTATTCAAAAATATTTTCTCGAAGTTCCTCATAGGTTTTATAGTCATCTACAAAAAACCATTTGATAAAGTCATAAGCCTTAAACCACGTGATCTGTCTCTTCGCATACCTCCTTGCCCCCTTTTTGATTTTCTCTACGGCTTCCTCTAAAGAAATTTCCCCATTTAAATACTCGACAATTTCTTTGTAACCTAAAGCCTGCATTGAAGTGCCATATTTATTATACCCGATTTTTAGCAAGTTTACCACTTCTTCGACTAAATTATTTTTTATCATCTCATCTACTCTTCTATTAATTTTTTCGTACAAAAGCTGCCTGTTTTTATAGTTTAACCCTATCATTATCGGATCATATTCGGGATTTTTTCGCATTCCGCTCATCTTCTGATAATGAGAAATAGGTTTTCCCGTAAATTCGTACACTTCTAAGGCCCTTATAATTCTCCTTAAATCATTGGGATGAATTTTCCTCGCTGCCTCTGGGTCCACTTCTTTTAACTTTTCATACAAATAACTGGTACCGTAAGTTTCAGCGAGTTTTTTCATCTTTTCTCTAAATTCCTTGCTGCCTTCAAAATCAGAAAAGTGCATGATGTAAACGATGGAATTTATGTAAAGTCCCGTGCCTCCAACAATTATGGGAAGTTTTCCTCTTTCATGGATGTCTTTAATGATAGCCTTTGCTCTCTTTTCATATTCTGCTACGCTAAATTCTTCGTTAGGTTCCACTATGTCTATCATGTGGTGAGGTATGCCTTGCATCTCTTCCTTTGTAATTTTCGCTGTGCCAATGTCCATGTATTTGTAAATCTGCATGGAATCAGCAGAGACTACTTCACCGTTAAATCTCTTTGCTACATCAACAGCCAATCTTGATTTTCCAGTGGCAGTAGGCCCTACAATAAGAACAATTTGTATAGCCATCCCATCACCCTTACTTGATTCGTTTAAACATCTTCTCAAGCTGGGTCTTAGTCATGGAAATTATGACAGGCCTGCCATGTGGACAGGTATAAGGATTTTCAGCTATTTTTAAATCCTCAAAAAGCTTATAGATTTCATTTTCGGAAAGGGTGTCCATGGCTTTTACTGCAGCCTTGCAGGCCATTGTCGCTATTTCTTCCTCTTTAAAAGAAACCTTACTAGAAAAATCTTTGTCCCGCAGCCTTTCTACAATTTCTACAAACAGTTTTTTAGCCTCAGGTTGACCTAAGATTACAGGAACCTCTCTTAACACAACAGAATTATTCCCAAATTCCTCAAAAACATACCCTAGCTTGTATAAAAGCTCCCTTTCCTGGCCTACAATTTCCATGTCGCCAGGCTGCAATTCAACAACAATTGGGAAAGTCACCTGTCTTGACTGCACTCTTTCGTATTGAGAGACTAACTTTTCGTATAAAATTCTCTCGTGAGCAGCATGCTGGTCAATTATATAAAATACATCACCTTTTTCTACAATCACATAAGTAGAAAAGAGAGTCCCTACTATCCTTATATCGCTGAGTCTTTTTACATTTCTTTCACTGTCAGAAGAACTCTCATGTTTAGGCGCTTTGTCAATCTTTTCTTCAGTTTTTACCTCTTCTCTTACAAAAATAGCTCCATCATCAGTTTTTTCTTTTACTTCAAAAAGAGGTAAAGATAATTTTACCTGCTCTCCTATTTGCCCTTCCTCATTTTTTAAGTCTTTTTCCAGCTTTACCTCTGGTATTAAGTTGCTTTCTCTGAGAGCTTCCCTTATGGTCCTGTACACAGACTCAAAAATTCTTCTATCGTCAGAAAATTTAACTTCAAGTTTTGAAGGGTGAATATTGACATCTATAAAGCGAGGATTTATTTCAAGGTATAAAAACACCCCTGGATATCTGTCAGAAGGCACATAAGTTTTAAAAGCCTCATCAACAGCTGCCGACAAAGTCTTGTTTTTTACGTACCTGCCATTTACATAAAAAAACTGCATATTTCTGTTAGAATAATTTAGAAAATTCTTTGTGGCAAAAGCCTTTACCTTCAAATCCTCCGCTTCAAATTCTGAAAAAATAAGGGCAGAATGTACCTCCTTGCCAAAAAGCCTCAAAATTACGTCTTCTATACTTCCATTTCCAGAAGTGATAAACTGTACCTTTTTGTCTTTCACGTACTTAAAAGAAATGCCAGGGTTTGAAAGACACAATCTAGTAACCACTTCTGTTACGTACATCGCTTCTGTAGAGGGCCTTTTTAAAAATTTTCTTCTCGCAGGCGTGTTAAAAAACACATCTTTTACTTCAACAGAAGTCCCCTTTTGGCATCCACATCTAGTCTTTTCTAATATTTTTCCACCCTCTACTACTAATCTAGTGCCAAAAGTCTCATTTTCTTCCTTCGTCTGTAATACAACTTTTGAGACAGCTGCAATGCTGGCGAGTGCTTCTCCTCTAAACCCCAAAGTTGTTATATTGAAAAGATCTTCATCGGATCTTATTTTACTCGTAGCATGTCTTTCAAAAGCCAGAACTGCATCAATCTCATTCATTCCGCATCCATCGTCCGTAACCTTTATATAAGGGATACCTCCTTCTAAAATTTCTACTGTGATGTTTTTACTTCCTGCATCAATAGAATTTTCTACTAGCTCTTTGACAATTGAGGCAGGTCTTTCAACCACTTCTCCGGCAGCTATCTTGTTTACCGTTTTTTCGTCGAGAAGATGAATTTTATTCATATCACTCCGCTCCTTAATGAGGCAGCCTTCTCTTTCAGCTTATAAAGATAAGTCAATGCCTGAAGAGGAGTCATATTGTCAGGATCGCAATTTGCAATCTCTTCTATCAGAGCATCTTTAGCAGAAGAAAATATGTCTATCTGAGTAAAAGCAAACTGAGAGACTGCCTCTTCTAACTCGTTTTTGACTGCTTTATCCCTTTCTAAAGCTTCAAGGATTTCTTTAGCTCTTTCAATTATGCTGTAAGGTAGCCCTGCTAATTTCGAAACCTGTATCCCATAACTTCTATCTGAACCGCCTGGGACTATTTTGTGAAGAAATATTATGTCATCTTCCCTTTCCTCTACTGATACATTAAAATTTCTCACTCCTCTTAACTTGCCTTCTAACTTGGTAAGCTCATGGTAGTGGGTAGCAAACAAAGTTTTGGCCTTTATCTTTTCATGGATATACTCAATCACAGCCTGTGCAATGCTCATCCCATCGTAAGTGCTAGTACCTCTTCCAACCTCGTCCAAAATAATCAGGCTTTTACTTGTAGCAGAATGAAGTATGTTTGCCACCTCAGACATTTCTACCATAAATGTGCTCTGGCCAGCAAAGATGTCATCAGAAGCCCCTACTCTTGTAAATATCTTGTCTACTATCCCTATCCTAGCGTAGGAAGCCGGTACAAAGCACCCAACTTGAGCCATGAGAACTATAAGAGCTACCTGTCTCATGTAAGTAGACTTACCTGCCATATTAGGGCCTGTTATTATCATGATTGGGTTTTCTGGCCCTATGTCTATGTCGTTTGCCACAAATCCTTCATCAGAAATCGTCTCAACGACAGGATGACGGCCTTCCTTTATGACAATCCTGTCTTCATAATCCACAATCGGCTTCACGTATTTATTTGTTTCAGCTACTTCTGCGAAAGATATTAAAACATCTATTATAGCTATGTATTTTGCAGTGTTTTGAATTCTCACTATCTGAAGTTCTACTTTTTCTCTTATTTCATTGAAAAGCTCATATTCCAGCTCAATTAGCTTTTCCTCCGCTCCCAGTATTGTCTCTTCAATTTCCTTAAGCTCTGGCGTCACATACCTTTCTGCATTAGCCAGTGTTTGTTTTCTGATATACCTATCTGGTACCTGAGGAATGTTTGACTTTGTAACTTCAATGTAATACCCGAATACCTTATTATAGCCTATCCTCAAGTTTTTAATTCCTGTCTTTTCCCTCTCATCAGCCTCTAAATTTGCAATCCAGTTTTTACCTTCAGTTGAGGCCTTTCTCAATTTATCTACCATTTCATTGTATCCGTCTTTTATGATATTTCCCTCTTTCAACTGATTGGAAGGGTCGTCTTTTATAGATTTATCTATAAGTTCATATACGTCTTGCAAAACATCTAATTTTTCATAAATTTCTTTTAAAAGCCTGGAAGAAAATTTTGATAAAATATTCTTTATCTTTGGCAAGTTTTGTAAAGAAAGCTTTATAGAAATGAAATCTTTAGGCGTAACACTTTGATACACTATTTTGCTCGCTAGCCTTTCTAGATCGTATACTTTATTGAGGAGTTCTTTCAACTCAATTCTCTCTCTGTAATTGTTGAAAAGTTCTTCTACTGCATCAAGCCTTTTTTCTATCTCATCTTTGTCGATTAAAGGCTCTTCTAGCCATTTTTTTAGAAGCCTGCCTCCCATAGGAGTAACAGTTCTATCCAACACTCCTAAGAGAGAACCTTTTTTTGACTTGTTTCTGTTAGACTCCAGAATTTCCAGATTGCGTATTGCGTTACTGTCAAGGCCCATATAGGAATTATCCTGGTATAAAGTCAATTTATTTATGTGTTTTAAAGAAGTTTTTTGAAGCTCTTTTAGATACGAAAGTAAGGCTCCAAGGGAATGAATTACAAATTTTTTATCCTCAAGCTCTAACTCTTCTACTTTTTTGTCAAATTGCTTTTCAATGAGCTCAGAACTTGCCTCATAGTTTAAAGGCTTATAGGCATTGACAGCACAGTTGTTGTTTTTAAATACTTTTATGTATTTATTGTTTTTTAAAAATTCTTCATTGGAAATTATCTCAGAAGGACTGTATTTGGCTATTTCATCGTATATTCTTTTCCCGTTTTTACAGTTTTTAATTTCTGTAGCATAAAGCTCTCCTGTTGTCACATCAACGGCACAAATACCGTAATTGTCTTTTTCTCTATATACAGAAACTAGATAATTGTTAGATTTTTCATCCATGGACTCAGGATTTATTATAGTCCCTGGAGTGTATATTCGCACCACATCTCTTTTTACCAAGCCTTTTGCTTTTGATGGGTCTTCTAATTGCTCACATATGGCGACTTTATATCCCTTTTTTACAAGCTTATCAATGTAGAAATCTGCTGCATGATATGGAACTCCTGCCATGGGAGCCCTTTCTTCTGTTCCTGCATCTCTGCCAGTTAAAGCAATTTCAAGTTCTTTTGCTGCAATTTCTGCATCTTCGTAAAACATCTCATAAAAGTCACCAAGGCGGAAAAAAAGTATCGCATCCTTGTATTTTTCCTTTATTTTAAGGTACTGTTCCATCATTGGAGTTACAGACATTTTTAGCACCTCCGACTCCTCTTTATTATACCATAAAACTGCGCTCTTTCTAGAGCGCAGTTTTATCTTAGAACTTCTACCAATTCTCCTTGCATTGTCCAGGCTTTAGTCTCGGTTATTTTCACGTTTGCCAACTTGCCAATAAGACTTTCGTCTCCTATGAAATGGACGACTTTATTTGTTCTAGTGCGTGAAGTGAGCTTATTGGGGTCTCTTTTGCTGACTCCTTCTATAAGGACTTCTACTACTTTCCCTTTGAGTTCTGCACTTTTTTCAAGGCTTATTTTGTTCTGAAGCTCTATAAGCCTTATCAAACGATCTTTTTTCACTTCGTCATCTACCTGGTCTGGCATGGAGGCTGCTGGAGTCCCTGCCCTTTTAGAGTACATAAAAGTGTAAGCGCCGTCAAACCTTACTCTTTCTACCAAATCAAGAGTCTGAAAGAAATCTTCTTCTGTCTCTCCAGGAAATCCTACAATTATGTCTGTTGTAATTGCTATGTCAGGAATATTGGCTCTGACTTTATCAATTATTTCCAGGTAATGCTCTCTAGTATAACGCCTGTTCATCCTTTTTAATATTTTATTGCTGCCCGCCTGGACAGGAAGATGGAGGTGCTCACATACTTTGTCGAGGTCTCTCATAGCGTATATTAATTCATCTGAAATATCCTTTGGGTGGGAAGTCATAAACCTTATTCTCTCTATCCCTTTGATGTCATTTAACATATAAAGGAGCTTAGCAAAATTGATGTCTCCCCCCAGGTCCTTTCCGTATGAATTTACATTTTGACCCAATAATGTGATCTCTTTGTACCCTTTTTCTGCTAGTTCTTTTACCTCTGCTATTATGTCTTCAGGCCTTCTGCTCTTTTCTCTTCCTCTCGTGTATGGAACTATGCAGTAGGTGCAAAAATTGTTGCACCCGTATATTATATTGACCCACGCTTTAAGATTGCTATCTCTTCTTATAGGTAACCCTTCAATTACATTTTGAGTATTTTCAATCACATCTATCACTTGCACACGAGAATTTAAGGCTTGCCATAGAAGTTCCGGGAATTTATAAATATTGTGAGTGCCAAAAACAATATCTACATGAGGATACTTTTCTCTTATAGCCTCCACTATATGCTTTTCCTGCATCATACATCCAGAAATACCAATGATGAGATTGGGATTTCTATTTTTTAGTTCCTTTATCTGGGACACTCTTCCTAATACCCTTACCTCCGCGTGTTCTCTCACAGCACAAGTATTAAAAAGTAAAACATCTGCTTTTTCTAAATCTTCTGTATATTTATAGCCCATTTCCTCCAGCATACCAGCCAATTTTTCAGAGTCGTGCACATTCATCTGGCATCCGTAAGTTTCAATGTGATAATACACTTCTTTTCCTCTGTTTTCCCAAGCAATTTCTTCCATTATTTCTCTCTGTTTTTTTAGCTCTTCTTCAGAAACATAGTAGGAATTACGCATCTTTATGACACCTCTTCATTTTTGAAAACTGATTTTTTTGTAGAAAAAAGTCCTGACAGGTTCAAAATTATACCTATAAGGCAATATTATCTGCTCGGTACTTCCGACGAAAAATATACCGTCTTCATTTAAAGACTCATAAAATTTTCTATACACTTTATCTTTAGCAATGTCATTAAAATATATTAGCACATTTCTGCAGATTAGCAAATCAATATTTTTTGGATACTCGTCTTTTAAAAGGTCATGCTTTTCAAAGCGGACTGCCTTTCTTATTTCTTCAGAAATTTGATAGTATTTCTCGTCTATTTTTTTAAAAAATTTTTTTACATACTCCGGATAAGGAATTTTACTTACCGCATCCACAGAATAAATGCCCTTTTTTGCTTTTTCCAATGCCCTTATATCAATATCAGTTGCAATTATCGTTACATCCTTTAAATCTATGAATTTTGTCAAAAGCATTGCAACGGAGTAAGGCTCTTCTCCAGTAGAACAAGCAGCGCTCCAAACCCTAAATCCTTTTTTTACAATTGTAGGCAGCAAATCTTTTTCTAAAATTTCCCATTGATTTGGGTTCCTAAAAAACTCCGTGACGTTTATGGTTATATAATCTAAAAATTCATCGTATAATACTTTATCAGTGAGCAATGCGTTATAGTATTCGTCGTAAGATTTAAATTTTTTATTGGCAATGAGAGATTCCAAACGCCTTTTCATCTGCTTTTCTTTGTAGAGGGATAGGTCGATTCCAGTAAGTTTGTATACTTTTTTAACAAATTCCTCATAGCCTACCATAAATATCTTCACTCCTAATTATAGAAAAAAGTGGCTATAAAAGCCACACAGGATTAGAAAATCTTATATTTTAGAAGTTAGCAACTTTAACTGGTTTCTCAAATACCCCCCGCTTGACCTCTGTTGCAGTCATATTCTCTGCCTTTAACATTCTCGCTATATAATTAACGCCATCCCACGGGTTGACATGGTCACCGCACGTGAATACGTCAACCGCGGCATAGCCCAGTTCTGGCCACGTATGAATGGTTAAATGAGACTCTGATATGACTACTACTCCGCTTACGCCCTGGGGATTAAATTTGTGAAAAGCCACTTCTCTGACTTCTGCGCCAGTTGCTATTGCAGCTTGGACCATGATATCTTCGATCATTTCCACATCGTCTAAAATCCTGCTGTCACAACCGTAAACTTCTGCCAAAATGTGGCGACCCAAAGCATTCATTTTGTATCGTGCCTCCTTTACTAAAATTTTGTTCCCATTCAATGACTTTAATTTTATCAAATTTTTCTCTTTTGTCAAGGCTTTTTACATGACAGTTTAATTTTATCAGATTTTTTTGTTTTGTCAAGGCTTTTTACATGACATAACTAAAATTTTTTCTTCAAAATTTCTCCCAAGTTTATTGTTAATTCCTGGTATTCAGTTTGCTTTATATCATCTTCCCCTTCAAAAGGAGGCACTTCTTTTAAGCTTATTCTATCGGAGGATACTTCCAATACTTCTACTGTTATAATATCCTCTGGAGAATAAGATTTGATACTTTTTTCTAAATTATTTTTGTGCACCAAACCTTCAACTCCAGGCTCTAGTTCTGCAAATACGCCAAAAGGCATAATCCGAGTAATCTTGGCTTTTAAAATATCTCCTTCGTGATACTTTTCCTTCACATTTTCCCATGGGTTTGGTAGAAGTTTTTTAAGGCTTAAAGTAATCTTTCCTTCTTTTTTATCCACTTTAAGCACATATGCAGACACTTTATCACCAGGTTTTATTACTTCTTCAGGAGATTTAATCCTTCCATGCCCTAACTCACTTATGGGTATAAATCCATCCATTCCTCCCAAATTCACAAAAGCTCCCTTTGGTATTATCCTGCTGACTTTCCCCTCTATTACATCCCCTTCTTCAAGCCTTTCAAGAAGCTCAGCCTTCATCTTTTCCTCTTCTAATTTGATGACTTCTTTGCGGGAAGCTATAATTTTTTTGCCAGGAACATATTCAATTATTAGAAGTTCTAATATTTTTCCCAAGTACTCTTCCAAATTTTCCACTCTTTTTGTTGAAAGATGGGAAGCAGGTATAAATAGCCTTTTACCTAAAGAATAAGCAATAACTCCTCCCTTTACAACCTTAACAACTTCCCCTTTTACTATCTCTCTATTTTTATAGGCTTTCTCAATTTTTTCTTCCCCTAATTTCTCTTCTGCTTTAATCTTTGAAGCAACAACGCTTCCCTCTTCGTTTTCTACCATCACTATATATAAATCAAGCTCTTCTCCTTCATGAAAATTAGAAAGCACGTCAAATTCGGGATTTAAAGAGAGTTCTTCTTTGGGCACAAAGGCTTCTCCTTTATATCCTATGTCTGCAACAACTCCATCTTCCAGTACTTTTACTACCTTGCCTTTCACAATGTCTCCCGCCTTAATGGGCCTAAAAACATACCCTTCTAAAAAATCATTCATTCTCATCTTCTCCTTTTAATGATTTAATTTTCTCTATGACTTCTTCAATCACATAATCAGGTGTAGAAGCTCCAGCGGTTATGCCGATAATATCATGCCCTTTTAACATTTCGAAAGTAATTTCATCGGCCCTTTCTATGTGATAGGTGTTTTTACAGTTCTTTTCACATATTTTTCGCAACTTCTGAGTATTGGAACTGTGTTTGCCACCTATCACAAACATCACATCCACCTTTTTAGAAAGGGCATCTGCTGCTTCCTGCCTCTTTTGTGTAGCATTACAGATTGTGTTAAAGTAAACCAGCTCTTTGGCCTTGCTTTTTAAAACTTCAAGTATGTCTTCCCAGTGCTTTTCAATCAGGGTAGTCTGAGATACTGCGCAAGCTTTTTCAAAAAAAGGTAAATTCTCTGCTTCCTCTACAGAATTTACTATGTAAGCTTTATCTTCACACCATCCATTTACCCCTATAACTTCTGGATGGTTCTTATCTCCCACAATCACTATATCATACCCTTTTTTATAGTACTCTTCAACTATGTTCTGCACTTTCTTTACAAAAGGACAAGTTACATCTATGATTTCTACACCCTTTTGTTCTAGGAATTCGTACAACTTTTTTGAAATTCCATGACTCCTTATTATCAACCTATCCCCTTTTAAAAGCTTTTCTAGCTCCTCTTCTTCTATAACTCTTACACCTTTTTCTTCTAAGTCTTTCACCACTTGAGGATTGTGAATGATTTCTCCTAAGGTGTATAGCCTTGTATCTTTTTGTTTGTTTAGTTCCTCATAAGCTATTTCAATTGCCCTCTTTACACCAAAACAAAATCCCGCGTGTTCAGCAATTAAAATTTCCATCTCAATCCTCCTAAATTAATTTAGCAATCTCTTTCATTATTTCTTCACCAATTTCTGCTAACTGTTGGGAGGAAAGCTTGGAATCATAATATTTCTCAAAAGTCATTGGCTTGCCAATATTTATAATAACTCTTGAAAACAGTCCGTATCTCCCCTTAATTCCTACAGGTACAACAGGAGCCTTTGACTTTATGGCCAACATTGCCACCCCTGGCTCTGCCCTCTGGAGCTTGCCTGTTTTGCTTCTCGTCCCTTCAGGAAAAATTCCCACTGCCCTTCCTTTTTTCAAATGGTTTAAAGCAGTTTTTATGGCGGATAAGTCCGCAGTGCCTCTTTTTACAGGAAAAGCTCCAAGGCCTGTCCCTAAAAGAAGCTTTAAAAAAGGATTTCTAAAAAGCTCTTCTTTCGCCATAAAATATATGCGCCTGTTTAAAAGTGCTCCGACAACTGGCGGATCCAGCAGGCTTATGTGATTAGGGCATATTATGACAGGCCCTTTTTTAGGGATATTTTCAAGGCCTTTTACCTTAATCCGAAATATGACTTTTACAATTGCTCTCACTATGACTTTCGCAAAATAATAAAACATATCAGATTTCCCCTTTTGTATTCTTCCTTATTGCTTCATAAACTCTTTCTACAACTTCTTCCTCTGTAAGGTCAGTAGTATCGATTAGGATTGCGCCTTCTGGAATTGTCAAAGGAGAAGTCTTGCGACCTGAATCCAAACTATCTCTTTTTTTTATTTCTTCTAACACTTCCTCGTATTTTACCTCTGTACCTTTATTTTTCAACTCTTCATAGCGCCTTCTTGCCCTCTCTTCCAGAGAAGCTGTAAGAAAAAATTTAAACTGGGCATCTGGGAGCACGACAGTGCCGATGTCTCTGCCGTCCATTACGACATTTTTTCCCTCTGCAATCTTTCGCTGTTTCTTCACTAGAATTTCTCTTACTTCAGGTATTTGCGACACAACGGAGACTTTTTGTGAAATGATGGGCTTTCTAATCTCCTCTGAAACATCTTCCCCGTCTAAGAATACCCTTTCTCCATCGAGAGAAATATCGCTTTTACGAGCTACTTCAACTATTCTTTCCTCATCCTCCAGAGAAATGTTCTCCCTTAAAACTTTTAAAGTAATTGCCCTGTACATTGCACCTGTGTCTATGTAGGTAAAACCTAAAAGCTTTGCAAGTTTTTTTGCTACAGTGCTTTTTCCTGCCCCTGCAGGACCATCAATAGCTATTTTTACAGTCAAGTTTATCACCTCAGGCCAAATCAGGTCTTAAATTTTTTGCTTCCTTAAGATATACATGTTTTACTTCCTGTTTTTCATCTATATTTGTAAAAATTGCCACTCTTATGCACTTAGGTAAACTTCCATTAACCTCCATTTCCTGAAAACACATCATGGGAACGTCATCAAATTCCATCTCTTTTCTCACAGCCTCTGCTGGATACGCAGCAGTTAGGTCTTTTGTAGCACTAAAAAAAATGCTTATCAAGTTTTCTTTTTTTAGCCCGTTCCTTCTCATAATTTCTTCTATCAGAATAACCGTATCTTTAAAAATATCTTCTCTTGTGTTTTCAGTAGTGATAGCACCTCTTATAACCTTTATAGCACATTCTCCTTTCTTCTGCTTCTTCAGTTTTATTATACCATAAACGCTATTTTAGTTTAACCATGCAGACTTTTTGTACATTTTTATCTACCCTTACCACTGTAGTATTTTGAGGCTCAATCACATTGTCACTTATGGCTGTTACTTTAAAGTGGAGAGGTTCGCTCTCTTTCGTCCCATCTATCTCCAAAATTTGGTTTGGCTTTACTTTAATTGTTATAGATTTCTTATAAAAATTAGAAACTGGCTCTCCATTTACCAGAATATAAGAATTTGGGGCTTTGTCCTTTTCTACTACTTCAATTGTGACTTTTCCTTCTTGAGATAAATTAGAATCTAAAAAGACGTGAGCATCTTCTTTTCCAATAAAAAGCTGGGCAATTGCAATGCTCAAAAGGCCCATCATTATAAGAATTGCCAGCACTACTTCGCTGTCTACATACCTTTTTAAAGTCCTTTTTCTCCTTTTCCCCACATCCACCCCTCCTTTTCTAGTCTATATATTATGCCCTGTAAACAAAAAAATGCAGGAAAAATGGTTTTCACGCATTAACCCCTGCTACATATCCTGTAGAAAAAGCAATTTGAAGGTTAAATCCTCCTGTAAGTCCATCTACATCTATAACTTCTCCGGCAAAGAAGAGCCCTTTTATTATTTTAGACTCCATAGTTGAAGGGTTTATTTCTTTTACAGAAACTCCTCCGCCCGTGACAATAGCCTCTCTTATTGGTCTTAACTCTCTCACTTTAAAAGTCAAATTTTTTAAGGTTTTTACAAGCTGTTTTCTTTCCACCTTTGTTATACTTCTCACTTTTTTATCAGGGTCTATATCAGACCTTTTCAAAATGTATAAAATAAGAGATTGAGGGAGCAAATCCTTTAAAGCGTTTTTTATATCTTTATTCGGGTACTTCCCGAAATCCCTTAAAACTCTTTCTTCCAGCTTTTCTTCTGTTAAAGCTGGTTTTAAGTCAATTTTTATAAAAACCTCACCTTTTTCAAGGTAATCATAAATAAATCTGCTCAAAATAAGTATTACAGGGCCTGAAAGCCCAAAATGAGCAAAAAGCATCTCTCCAAATTCCTCTTTTATCACTTTTTTGCCCTGTATAGCATAAACTTTTACATTTTTAAGAGAAACGCCCATTATCTCTCTCACATTCTCCTGAGTTACTATAGGTACAAGGGCAGGAAAAGGTTTCACAATGGTGTGTCCCAGCTTCTCAGCCATCGCATATCCGTCTCCTGTAGACCCGGTGGCAGGATAAGACAAGCCTCCTGTTGCCAAAATCACACTGTCGCAGGGTAAAAAGTCATCCCCTACCCTTATACCGGCTACCTTTCCATCCTCTGCTATTATTTCTTCAACTCTTGAATTATAAAAAATTTTTACTCCGTTCTTTTCAAGCAGGTTTTTAAAAAAATCTCTCACATCTATCGCTCTATCAGATGCTGGAAAAACTCTCATTCCCCTCTCTACTTTCAATTTGAGCCCATTATTTTCTAAAAATTCCATGAGGTCTCTGTTGGAAAACTGGCTAAAGGCACTATAAAGAAATTTACCGTTTCCAGGAATGTTTTCAAAAAAAGCATCTTTCTCCGCGAAATTTGTAATATTGCATCTGCCGTGTCCTGTAACCAGCAATTTTTTGCCAAGTATATTGTTCTTTTCAAAAAGGCTCACCTTTTTTCCTGTCATTGCTGCTGCCAGTGCCGCCATCATTCCAGCAGCTCCGCCGCCTATTACGAATACTTTTTTCATTTCTACTTCCTCTCTCCTAAATGGCAGGTATCGTTATACAAAACTAGAACTGCTTTTTTGTTTTCTTTTATATCTATTATGCTAAGAGAAGCATTATCCATTCTAAAGCTAGGGTAAAAGCTCAAATCGATTTCCAGCAATCCTAAAATTAGAGCTTTAATAGAAGTGCCATGAGATACAATTAGAATATTTTTTCCCCAATTCTCTTCTACAATCTCTTTTGTCTTTGTGAGCATTCTCTTTTGGACCTCTTTTAATGTTTCCGCATTTTCTATAAGGACATGTCTAGGGTCTGTTTTCCAGAGGTCATAAAGTTCTTGATAGTTTTCTTCTATCTCCTTCGCAGTAAGCCCTTCCCAAACTCCAAAGGACATTTCCCTAAATTCCTCTATTTTTACTATGGGGGCATTTATTTCTTTTGAAATTATTTCTGCGGTGGTATAAGCTCTTTTTAAGTCACTAGAATATATACAATCTATGTTTTCCCCTTTCAGTCTTTTTGCAAGCAATTCAGCCTGTTCCAACCCTAATTGGGTCAGTTCAATATCTTTCATACCCTGCATTCTGCTCTCTAAATTCCACTTTGACTGGCCGTGCCTTGCTATATAAAGTCTTGTAACCATTTACTTTTCATTTCCTCCCAGTTATGCAAAATTAAGATAAAAGATTTGGTCTCCATAGGAAAGCTTAGATACTTTCCATTCTCTAGGACTTATTCCCACCTCATGATAAAGCAATCCCAAACTGTTCACAAATCTCACAAAATCCTTGTCCAGCCACGGAGGAGTCCAAGCTCCAGACCTAGCGATGTGAATTACGCTTATTAAGCTATCTTTTGGCAACTTGTCCACTGAAAACACAAAGTCTATTCTGTATAAATTTATGAACTCTTCAAAATCAGAAGGTTTTTCTAAAGAATAAGGGCTATACACAACCATGGCTTCTTTTATTATATCATCTTTAAAAAGTTTTCCCAACCAATTGGCACAGTTTACTTCAAATTCCAAAGAAGCCAAACCACTGTATCCTAAATCAGAGTGGCTGTCAAAAGATATAACTCTGTCACAGTTAAAATTTTTTGCTAAATAATAAGCAAATTTGTGGGACTCAGATACAAATACCTTTACTCCTTTGTAAAAAGGCAGAATATTTTTTATACTTTTCCAGAACTCTAGCCTTTCAGAACTTGCCCTTACGCTTTTTTCCAAATCTTCTCCTTGCAATTTTGCCATTATATACCTTTTGTACCAGAGCTGAAGAGAATTTCTCTCATTTTCTATATAAGAAAAAAACCATTCTTTTTTAAAAGGAATGAAGTAGTCCCAATCTACTGTAAGGAGAGTTTTTCGCATGCAAAACCCTCCTTGTAAAAAACTTCGTATTAATATTTTATCACATAAAAAAAAGACCTTCAACGAAGGTCTCAGTTTGTTGACAAAGCAAAATTTTAGCCCCTGTTTTCTTAGTACCGAAAGCAGGGGCTGTATATATCTGGATAAAATTTTCTTTAAAACTCCA
>NZ_SLWU01000024.1 GCF_004345675.1 Caldanaerobacter subterraneus
TAACATCTTCCTTCTCCTCTCCTCTTTTGCTTCATAAAAAACAAGGAACCCTTCTCATAATAACGGGTTCCCGATATTTTGTCAACAGTCTGAGAGCTCATGAGAGCTCTCTCAACTTCTCCTCTACAATTTGTTTTACTCTTCTTACCGCCTCTTCCACCTTTACTTCTTCCACTTCTTCTCTTTCTCTTAATTTTATTTCAACAATTCCTTCTTTTACCTTTTTGCCTATAGTTACCCTTACAGGTATTCCTATCAAATCTGCGTCATTAAATTTAACGCCAGCTCTTACATCCCTGTCATCAATCAAAACCTCTAACTTCTCTTCAAGCAACTTATTGTATATCTTTTCTGCAATCTGTTTTTGCTCTTCATCTGATACATTCACAGGTACTACAATGACATGATAAGGCGCTACACTCATAGGCCATATTATGCCTTTTTCATCGTGGTGCTGTTCTATGATTGCAGCTACAGTTCTGTTAATTCCAATGCCGTAGCATCCCATTACAATTGGCTTTTCATTCCCTTCCTCATCTGTGTAAGTAGCTCCTAGGGCCTCGCTGTACTTTGTGCCTAGCTTAAAAATATGACCAACCTCAATTCCTCTAGCAATTTTAAGAGGAGCACCACACCTTGGGCACCTATCTCCTTCTACGACGCTTTTAATATCTGCTACGATATCGCCTTTAAAATCTCTGCCATAATTTACATTTTTTATGTGGTAATCTGTCTCGTTGGCTCCCACGATAAAGTTCCTCAACTGTGGTATTTCGCTGTCTACAACTAAAGTCACTTCTCCTTTCAATCCCAAGGGACCAGCAAAGCCCACCTTCGCCCCTGTGACTTCTTCCACTAAAGGTCCATCAGCCAATTCCAGTTCCTCTTCCCTTATGCCCAAAACATTCAAAAGCTTTGTCTCGTTTATATCCCTATCCCCTCTGACCAAAGCAGCTACAACTTTGCCTTTTGCTTTGTATATGAGAGTTTTTACAAATTTGCTAGGAGAAATTTTTAAGAAATCTACCAGTTCTTCTATAGTCTTCACATTGGGAGTATAAACTTTTTCAATCTCAAGCATCTCCTCATCCCGACTTTCTATTAAACACTCGGCCTTCTCCTCATTGGCAGCGTATCCACAGCTGTCGCAGTAAGCTATCACCGCTTCTCCAACACTGGATATCACCATGAATTCTTTTGAATCTCTTCCTCCCATGGCTCCAGGGTCGGCTTCCACCACCAGATATTTAAGGCCACACCTGTCAAATATTCTGCAGTACGCCCTGTACATTTTATTAAAAGATTCGTCTAGTCCTTCCCAATCAGCATCAAAGCTGTAAGCGTCCTTCATTATAAACTCTCTGCTCCTCATCACTCCAAAGCGCGGGCGCCTCTCGTCCCTAAATTTAGTTTGAATCTGGTAAAGTATGAGGGGAAGCTGTCTATATGATTTCACTTCATTTCTTACAAGGTCTGTAAAGACTTCTTCGTGAGTTGGCCCCAAACAAAAATCTCTCTCATTTCTGTCTTTAAGCTTAAACATTTCGGGTCCAAACACATCCCATCTTCCCGTTTCCTTAAAAAGCTCTGCAGGAATCAAAGCAGACATCAAGACTTCCTGACTTCCTTCCCTGTCCATTTCTTCTCTGACTATCTCTTCCACTTTCTTTAGCACTCTTTTTCCTAAAGGCAGATACACATATATTCCAGCTGCTAATTTCCTCATCAGTCCTGCTTTTAACATAAGGACATGGCTTGGAATTTCAGCATCAGCAGGAACTTCTCTTAAAGTCGGCATTAGTAACTGTGACAGTCTCACTCTCTTTACCCTCCTATGTACGAGATTTTTTAAGTAGATTGTATTTTACGGCAGGTTATATGTCAATACCTTTCCTCCAGTAATACTACAGCATAAGCCTTTATGCCTTCCTCTCTTCCTGTAAATCCCAATCCTTCCTCCGTCTTTGCTTTGACATTCACTCTTTCTTTGCTAACACCAAGCAATTCTGCAAGGCTTGTCCTTATTCTGTCTTTATAAGGAGAAAGCTTGGGCCTTTCGGTTACAACTATGCAATCCACGTTGTTCACAACATAGTGCTCACTCACCAATTCCAACACCCTTTTTAAAAGTATTTTACTGTCTACTTCCTTATAGGCCATATCTGTATCAGGAAAATGTTCTCCAATATCTCCCAAACCCGCAGCTCCCAAAATCGCATCAATTAAAGCGTGAATAAGAACATCTCCATCAGAATGCCCCTTTAACCCTTTTTCAAAGGGGATTTCTATCCCTCCGAGCATCAATTTTTTCCCTTCTTCAAACCTGTGGACATCATATCCTATCCCTACTCTCATTTTACCCATCCCTCATTTTAAAGTTTCCTTCCTCATCCACTTCTAAAGTAAATTCTGCCCCTCTTGACAGGCGAGAGGACTTAAATTTTTTCTCTACGGTTTTTTTATTAGTCTCAATATAAAATTCAGACATCCCAGGCTCCTTTATTGAAATTTTATAAACTCCTTCCGGCTCAAAGCACACATGCCAATTGTACTTTCCAAACACATCGTAAGTTTTTATTTTTTTGCTTCTATCAAGCACAACAATCTTCTTATCCGTTATAATGCTCAAGTATGAAATAGCCTTCTCCAAAAGAGATATGGAAGGTTTTTCTCTAATACCCAAAATCTCCCCCAAATAAGAGACAGAATCTTTCAAGATTCCTATGTGACTTGATTTCAGCACAATTTCCTCGCCGTTTATCCCCAAGGCGCTTTTTGTCAAAACTGTCCCATCCCCTTTGTCATCCCTTATAACCCCGACAGGCTTTCCATCTGGCCACACCACTTCGCTCTCAGACTTTTCCACCTGAATGAATTTATTAGTATAAACGCCTTCTCCAGCAAAAAGATAAACACTTCTCACCCTTTCATACAATATGTCCGCCTTCTCATTGAGGTCATTTAAAAAATCGTTAATCACCTTCATGTATTCGATATTTTTAAACAATATCTTCTCATACCTTACAGGATACATGAAAAGATAACTGCCGTACTCTTTAGAGGGCATCAAATCCTTTATTGATGGGATGTATTTTCTTATCACAGTTACCGCATCTTTTTCTCCTTTAATCTTAGAAAAAATCCACAAAAATCCTCTAAAGAGCATATTTACAAAATCCTCATCATCTGGAGGTACTGTTCCGCCTTCCCAACCATAATATGCATTGGCAGCGCCGAGATTAGGCGTACCCAAAAGTATCAGCTTATCCACGTCAAACTGGTACTTATCGCTTTGAAGGTAACTTCTTGCTAAAAGCCCACCCATGCTGTGACAGACGAGGTCTACTTTGCTGCTTCCTGTCTTTGCCTTTGCCTCCTCAATCGCCAGTATAAGCTTATCAACAGCATCAGGTATTTTTCTCCACCATTCATAGTAGCATACAAATAAGTTCTTATTTTCTACTAAGCCTATCTTTTGCAAATCTTCTATAAAAGGTGCATATATGTTAGCCGCTGGCCCAAAGCTCCATATCTTTCCTAAAGGCGTTGGAGTAAAAATAGATCCAAATATTCCGTGTAAAAAAACCACAGGATTATTCATAGATATCACCCTCATACAATTTAGTAGGTAACAGTCCTACTAAATTATATGAGGAAACTCAAAAAAGGTTATTTTCTCAAAAAAAGTTCTGCCACGACCAAATCTTCTGGAGTAGTTATTTTGATATTTTTATAATCCCCTTCCACTAGTTTAACTTTAAATCCCATCCTTTCCACCAAAACGCTGTCATCTGTACCCAAAAAGCCCTCTTCAAGAGCTTTCCTGTGAGCTTTCACTATCAATTCTTTTTCAAATACCTGGGGAGTTTGAATAGCCCACAGGTATCTCCTGTCAGGAGTATCTAAAATGAAATTATCTTCATCTGCCACTTTTATGGTGTCTTTCACAGGAACTCCAACAGCTGCAGCCTTGTAAAGATAAGCTGCTTTTATAGCTTCCATTATAATCTCTTTAGTCACCAAAGGCCTTGCTCCGTCGTGTATAGCGACAATTTCACAATCTTTATCTACCACAGAAATTCCGTTGTAAACAGAATACTGCCTTTCTTCACCCCCCTTTACAATTTTAAAAGGCTTATTCCAATAAAATTTCTCCAAGACGTTCTCCTGACAATACTCCGTCTCTTCTGGAGAAGTGACCACAATTATTTCTTTAATCCATTCAATTTCATCAAATGCCTTAATAGAGTAATAAAGCACTGGTTTACCTGCAATTGAAAGATAAACTTTATTCAAACTTTTATTCATTCTAGTGCTTCTTCCAGCGGCTACTATTACAGCGCTCACATTCATTTACTATCCCTCTTATAAAATATTCTACAAACCAATTATACCATTTTCTAAACAAAAAAACACAGGAAACCCTGTGTCAAATCGCTTTTTCCTGTTCTGCCTGCTTTGGCTTTGCAAATATCATTCTTCCTGCAGCAGTCTGCAAAACGCTTGTCACAAGCACCTCAATAGTGCTTCCAATAAATTTTTTCCCTCCGTCCACCACAATCATGGTTCCGTCATCTAGATAACCCACTCCCTGCCCTGCTTCTTTGCCATCTTTTATTATCTGCACCACCATTTCTTCTCCCGGCAGCACAATGGGTTTTACTGCATTGGAAAGCTCATTTATGTTGAGGACAGGTACTCTGTGAAATTCTGCCACTTTGTTTAAATTATAGTCATTTGTGATTATCTTGCCCTTCAGCATCTGAGCTAGTTTCAAAAGCTTTGTATCCACTTCTGTAGCATCTATATGCTTATCCACTATCTCCACTTTTATGTTAAGCTCATTCTGTATCCTATTTAGTACATCCAATCCCCTTCTTCCTCTGTTTCTTTTTAAAGTATCAGAAGAGTCAGCGATGTGCCTCAACTCTTCTAGTACAAAAGACGGTATGATGAGCGGCCCTTCAATGAACCCAGTCTTGCATATATCAAATATCCTCCCATCAATAATGACGCTAGTATCCAAAATTTTGGGTATTCCACCGTATTCATTTTTATTGCCCTTCTGAGACCCCAATTTTTTCATGAAAGAAAAAATATTCAAAAGCTCTTCTTTTTTCTTGAGAGAAATCCTTATCCCCAGGTAACCAAGAAATAAATTCAGCAGTATAGGAACTATTTTCCCAACTATGAAAATCGGATACAAGGGAGCACTCAGCAAATTCGCCACGATAAGGCCTATTATCAAGCCAAAAGCCCCTATCAAAATCTCGTCAATCGGCATATTCTGCAATTTCGCTTCCAGCCACTGCTCAAAGTCTCTTGCCCACTTTATGAAAACAGGTGACACTATATAAAATATAATTCCGACTATAAGAGTTCCTGCCCCATAAATTATCGTGGTAGTCAGGTAAGGCAATTTACTTGGTACAAAACTTTGAAATACGCTTAAACTCAATAGAAATTTTACCAATTCAAAGCCCAACGCTAATCCTAATATACCTATAACTCCTCTTGCAATTTTATAAAACACCATCTCACCTCCTATCCTATATTATTGGCTATTTTTTTAAATATTATAAGCAAATTGGAAGAAAATTTGCCAAAATTTTTACATGAATAATGAAGGGCTTACCTTCAGTATACTACTTATGTGGAGCAATTGTCAATTTATGTGTTAAGATACAAATGATTAAAATTGCAATTAATACTATGAAATGCCATTCTAAATATTGACATGCATCATCTTTGAGTCTATAATAAAATCAAGAAAACCTAAAAAGAACGGGAGTGGACCAAAATGAAAGACATTATTGTAGACGACCTCCAAAACACAGTAGATGAATATCTTTTGCGCCACAGAAGCATAATAGACATTCTCACTAAAATTCAAGAAAGCAGTGCCCGTATAAACAGAGCAGTAGCGAAGTCGGTGACCGAATGCGGTTGCATAAGAATAAATGCCAGTAAGCAGGAAACTCCTCCTGATGCCACTTTAGAGGATGCCCGCAAATATTTTAAAACCCATGTAGAAGGTCAGCTCTGTGAAAATTGCAAAGAAGTGCTGGAAGCTGAAATAGGCAATAACATCTTCTACATAATCGCTTTATGCAATGTATTAGGCCTTAATTTTTACGACATACTCCTTAAAAAGCACAAAGAGCTAAATACTCTAGGAATTTTTAACATGTTATAAGAAGCGCCTTTTAAGGCGCTTTTTTTACAACCCTCTTACAAATTCCATTACCTCTTTTATATCTTTGACCTTTATTACCTCAATCCCTTCTTCTTTGGCTTTCATATGAGGTATAAAAACCTTAGAAAACCCCATTTTTTTAGCTTCGTTGATTCTCTTGTCAATATTGCCAACACCCCTTACTTCTCCAGCTAAACCTACTTCTCCGACGAAACAAACATCCTCTGGCAAAGGGATGTTATAATATCCTGACAAAGAAGCAGCTATTACGCCCAAATCGGCTGCCGGCTCCTGAATTTTTATCCCCCCTGTCACATTTACATACGCATCAAAATTTGAAAAATTAAGCCCCAATCTTTTTTCCATTACCGCAAGAAGCAGAATAAACCTGTTGTAATCAAAACCTGTCGCCATTCTCCTCGGCATACCAAAAGATGTGTAGCTCAAAAGCGCCTGAACTTCCATCAAAATAGGGCGCGTCCCCTGGAGAGAAGACACAATCGCTGTACCGGCAACCCCTTTAGGCCTGCTCATCAGTATAAATTCAGAGGGATTGCGGATTTCCTCAAGCCCTTTATCTTGCATCTCAAAAACTCCTATTTCGTGAGTTGCTCCAAACCTATTTTTAACAGCCCTTAACACTCTAAAAGAATGGCTGGCATCGCCCTCCAAATAGAGAACCGTGTCCACCATGTGTTCAAGAACCTTGGGCCCTGCTATAGCTCCTTCCTTTGTGACATGCCCTATCAAAAAAACGCTTATATTTTTTTCTTTCGCAATAGCCATAAGCTTTTGAGAAGCGTATCTCACCTGAGAAATGCTGCCAGGTATTGTCTCACTTTCATCTGTGTACATGGTCTGAATAGAATCTACTATCACAAAATCCGGGCGTATCTCTTCAATTTTTTCCTCTATCACATCTATATTCGTCTCACACAAAAGGTATAAATCCTGCCTCTCTTTTAAAATTCTATCAGCCCTCAGCTTGATTTGCTGGGGGGATTCCTCACCAGATACATATAACACCGTAAACTTTTCTGAAACATTTCCAGCTACCTGAAGCAAAAGCGTTGACTTCCCTATCCCTGGGTCTCCTCCTATGAGCACCAAGGAACCTCTTACAATGCCGCCCCCTAGTACTCTGTCAAATTCTTCAATACCTGTCTTTATCCTCTCTTCTTCAGAAGATACAACCTCTCTTAACAAGTATAAGTTTTTGCTATTCCTGCTTTTAACCTTTTTTTCTTTGAAATCCCCTACTATCTCTTCATCAAAAGAATTCCAGCTGTCGCAATTAGGGCATCTGCCCAGCCATTTACTGCTCTCAAATCCGCATTCTCTGCATACAAATTTTGTGGTCGACTTCTTCATCTCTCCACCATCTTTCAAAAATGCTTTGCTTGTCTAAATTATACCACTTAAACTTCTCCCTTTAAAGTGAAATAAAGAAATAACCCGTTCAATATCATCACAAAAGAGGCCACTAACACTCCCATAATCCTCTCCAAAGGCGTATCAGCAAATTCCTTCATAAATTTTTTATTAGAGGTAATAAGAAGGAGAGGGATGATAGCCATAGGCAGTTCAAAACTTAATACCACCTGACTCACTATCAAACTTTTCAACGGATCAATTCCCAGAGCAATTATTGTAATAGCTGGAACCATTGCGACAAGCCTTCTTACATTAAGCGGAATATTAAGACCTACAAATCCCTTCATTATCGTCTGTCCTGCCATAGTCCCTACTGCAGAGGAAGAAAAACCTGACGCCAAAAGAGCAATTCCAAAAGCCCAGCTTGAGAAGGTGCTTTTATTTGTCCTTGTGCAAAAAAATAAAAAAGGCCTAGCCAGTCGGCTAAGCCTTTTGAACCACATCCTTTTTGACAAACTTTATCTTTCCATCTTCAGCTGTGACGATGAGCTCATCACCTGGTTTGACTTCTCCCTGAAGCATCAATTCAGACAGCTGATTTTCTACAATCCTCTGTATAACCCGTCTCAAAGGTCTTGCGCCGTAGTTGGGGTCGTAACCTTGTTTGATGATTTCTTCTTTAGCTTCCGGAGTAAACTCTAGCTTAATGTTGTTTTCCTCTAACCTCTTATTCAATTCCTTTATCATTATGTCGGCAATCTTCTCAATGTGCTCTTTAGAAAGCGGATGGAAGACAATTATTTCGTCTACCCTGTTTAAAAACTCTGGTCTGAAGGTTTTTCTAAGCTCTGCCATCAATGTCTCTTTGATCTTCTCAAAAGAAGCCTTGTCCTCTTTTTCCTGTGGCATAAATCCAAGTGTAGTCTGCTTCTTCAATAGTTCTGCACCGACATTTGATGTCATGATTATAACTGTGTTTTTGAAATCTACAGTCCTTCCCTTAGAGTCAGTCAACCTTCCGTCTTCAAGTATCTGGAGGAGAATGTTGAAAACATCTGGATGCGCTTTTTCAATCTCGTCCAAGAGTATCACTGAATAAGGTCTCCTTCTTACTTTTTCTGTAAGCTGTCCTCCTTCTTCAAAGCCCACATAACCTGGAGGAGAGCCTATGAGTTTTGAAACTGTATGCCTTTCCATGTATTCTGACATATCTAATCTTATCATGGCATTTTCATCGCCAAACAGAGCTTCTGCTAAAGCCTTACTGAGCTCCGTCTTACCAACACCTGTAGGTCCTAAGAATATGAAGGACCCTATCGGCCTTTTTGGATCTTTTAACCCTACTCTTGCCCTTCTTATAGCCTTTGCCACTGCCTCTACTGCTTCGTCCTGTCCGATTACTCTTTCATGCAGTATTTCTTCCAAGTGTAAGAGTCTCTCTGACTCCTCTTCTGCTAGCTTCTTCACAGGTATTCCAGTCCACATGGATACGACTTGGGCTATTTCTTCTGGACCAACGCTCTTTTCTTCAGAGAGAGAATTCTGCTGCCATTTAGCTTTTAATTCCTCCAGCTGTTCTCTCAATTTCTGTTCTTCGTCCCTTATTTTAGCAGCTTTTTCATATTCCTGAGTCCTTATAGCTTCTTCTTTTTCCTTTATGAGGTCGTTAATCTTGTCCTCCAATTCTTTTATCTCAAGAGGAGCAGTGACGGTTTTTAATCTCACTCGAGAGGCAGCTTCATCTATCAAATCAATCGCCTTATCTGGAAGGAACCTGTCTGTGATGTACCTGTGAGAAAGCTTTGCTGCTGCTTCCAATGCCTCATCAGTAATTTTAACTCTGTGGTGAGCTTCATATTTGTCTCTTAGCCCTTTTAGTATTTCAATCGTCTCTTCTACAGTAGGCTCTTCTACCATTATGGGTTGGAATCTTCTTTCTAAAGCCGGGTCTCTTTCCACATATTTTCTGTATTCATCCAATGTGGTAGCACCAATTACCTGAATTTCTCCTCTTGCCAGAGCAGGCTTTAAGATGTTGGAAGCATCTATTGCACCTTCAGCAGCTCCAGCACCTATTAATGTGTGCATCTCATCTACAAAAAGTATAACATTTCCTGCCTTTATTACCTCATTTATTACAGTTTTTAATCTATCTTCAAATTCTCCTCTGTATTTAGTTCCAGCAACCAGTGAAGCTAAATCTAGGGTAACCACTCTTTTATCCTTTAATATCTCAGGAACTTCACCCTCGACAATTTTTTGAGCCAGTCCTTCTACGATGGCAGTTTTACCAACTCCCGGCTCTCCTATGAGCACAGGATTGTTTTTTGTCCTCCTGCTCAAAATCTGTATTACCCTTTCAATTTCCTTCTCTCTTCCTATCACAGGGTCAAGTTTTCCGTCTCTTGCAAGGTCAGTCAAGTCTCTTCCAAACTGATTGAGAGTAGGAGTATTGGTGTTTTTAGCTTTTGAAACTTTAGAAGGCCCAGCTGCTGGTTCCTCGCTTAGCATTTTTACAATCTCTTCTCTCACTCTGTTAAAATCTATTCCCTGCTCCATTAAAATCCTTACGGCAACTCCTTCTCCTTCTCTTAAAAGCCCAAGCAAAATGTGCTCTGTGCCCACATAGCTTGTGTTAAATCTCCTGGCTTCACTCAAGCTAAGTTCCAGAACCCTTTTAGCTCTCGGCGTATAGCCTACTACATCTCCAGGAATGTTCCCCATTCCAATTAAAGAAAGGACTTTTTCTCTTGTAGCCTCATAAGTCACTCCCAATTTTTTTAAAACTCTTGCTGCAATCCCTTCGTCCTCTTTAAGTAAACCTAATAGGATGTGCTCTGTTCCAACATAGTTATGGTAAAAAGACCTTGCTTCCTCTTGAGCTAGATAAAGAGCCTTTTGAGCCCTTTCTGTAAACCTGCCAAACATGGCCATATTAACACCTCCCGAAATTATTCTTTTTTATTTAACTGAGTGGACACATATTCAGCTCTTTTCACATCCCTCTCATAAGGGTTAAGTTGCATGCCGTAAATCTTCTGGAGATTAGCAGGCTGTATTTGAGTGGTGAGTCTGTCGAGTTTATCAAGGTCCACACTTAATATTCCCAAAACAATCCCAAGCCTTACGTCAGACATCAAAGTCATGTACTCTTTGGTGGACATCACTTTGGCATGAGACAAGATACCAAATGCTCTTCCTACTCTGTCCTCTATCTGAACTCTTTGTTTTTTGTAAAGTTCCTCCCTTGCTCTTCTTTCGCTTGAAATTATCTGTTTAGCAACTCCTTCGATATTTTCTATTATCTCTTTTTCACTCTGCCCCAAAGTTACCTGATTGGAAATCTGGTATATATCTCCTAAAGCTTGAGTGCCTTCTCCGTATATACCCCTTACTGCCATCCCTATTTTAGAAACAGAATTTAGAATATTGCTTATCTGCCCGGTTATTGTTAAAGCTGGAAGATGTACCATAACTGAAGCTCTTATCCCTGTGCCGACATTTGTAGGGCATGAAGTTAAGTATCCTATCTTTTCGTCGTAAGCATAGTCAATCGTCTCTTCAATTAAATCATCAATTTTGTCAGCCATATCCCAGCTCTCATCAAGCTTCAAACCCGGCAGAATGCATTGTATCCTCAAATGGTCTTCTTCATTTACCATGATGCTCACAGTATTATCGTCTTTTATAAGAGCATATCCGGTTTTTATATTTTGAGAAAGGTCAGGGCTTATAAGGTGTTTTTCAACCAATGCCTGCCTGTCTAAAGGAGTCAACTTTTTCATCTCATACTCCGTAAATTGGGTGGATAGGATAGTATTGCTGCCTAGAATTGCCTTCCTGGCGAGCTCAATGACTTTTTTGCCCTGTTCTTCAGTCATGACAGTTGGAAAAGGAATATCTTTTACATTGCGGGCCAACCTAATTCGACTGGATAACACTACGTCTTTATCATATTGTAGCATGTTCTCACCTACTTTCCTAGTTCTTTTTCCAGTTCTCTTATTTTATCTCTGAGCTCTGCCGCTTTTTCATAAGCTTCTTCTTTTATGGCTTTTTCAAGCTGCTGCCTTAATTCCTCAATCTGCCTCTTTACTCTCATCTTACCGCCGGCTTTTTTAGGAATTTTCCCTCTGTGTTCAGTGCTACCGTGTATTCTGCGTATAAGAGGATTTAATTCTTCTGCAAAAGCTGTGTAACAATCGCTGCATCCGAGTCTCCCAATCTTTTTAAAATCCTCGTAAGTCATTCCGCAGTAGTTACACTTCAAAGGCTTTTTCGTAAAATCCTCTATTCCGGGCAGAAAATCCATCAACCCGGAGAGGAGGTTTTGCACTGAAAACGGAGTAAAGCTGGAGAAGACTTCTGTATTCAAAATTCCCTCTTCAGCAGCACATTGGTCACAAAGATGCATTTCTGTCTTTACGCCATTTACTATCTTAGTATAGTGAACAGTAGCAGGCCTTATCTTGCATTTATCGCACATCATAAGAATCCCTCCTTTACTTGTGGCGGGCAACTTCCATTAAAAAGGCCTTTAAAAGTATTGCCCTTAAGGCGTTCTTCTCTTCCTGCGAAAAAGGAAGAATTTTATCATTCATTACAGCTTTCATTAAACTAGCCTCTCTGGCCGTTATGAAATTGTGGTCCAGCAGTGCATCAATATAATACTTGGCTTTGCTCTCAGAAATGCTATCTCCTACATTTTCTATAACCTGATTTATCCAGTTATTTGAAACAGAAGCTTTGTAGATTTTGATGTATCCGCCGCCACCTCTTTTGCTCTCTATGATGTAGCCTTTGTCTATAGTAAAGCGCGTTTCCAGTACATAATTTATTTGAGATGGCGCACAATTGAACACATTTGCCAATTCATTCCTCTGAATTTCCACATAATGCTTCCCTGCTTCCTCCATCAACTCTTTAATGAAATTTTCAATCAAGTCACTAAGCCTCGCCATCCCCATCACCACATTTCCTGCGTATTTTACTTTGACTTTCTTTGACTTTCACTTATATTTTTTCACTTTTCCTCTCCCCCGTCAATTTCTTTTTTGGCTTAAAACAAGCCATTTTTGCTAGTATTTTCATCGAATAATAAAAATATCTCTTTCATTCTAAAATTTTCTTCAATTTTCATTCATTTTCATAGTTTTCTTCCCTTTCATCCAAGGTTTCCTGCACCTCTTCCTGGTTTAGGAGGTTAGAAAAATTGCTTTTATTCTTAAATGCCTTTTTATTCGAAACTTCATAGACTTCTTCTTCAAAAAAACCTGAGCGAAGGGATTTGTAAAGTTTGCCTTTAAAAAATTTTTGACCTTTCTTCATACCACAACACCTCTAATCAAATTTAGTAATTCTAGAAACACCTGTATTAATTGCTTCTTTTGCAACAGCATAAGCCACATTCTCAGCTACCCTTTTATCAAAAGGCTTCGGTAGTATGTATTCACTCGAAAGTTCCTCTTCTGAGATAGTATTAGCTATAGCATACGCTGCTGCAAGTTTCATCCTTTCGTTTATAGTAGTCGCCCTTACCCTCAAAGCACCTTTAAAAACTCCTGGAAAAGCCAGCACATTATTGACCTGGTTAGGAAAGTCAGACCTGCCCGTCCCCACCACATAAGCTCCCGCTTCTTTTGCCTCTTCAGGGTGTATTTCGGGAACTGGATTAGCCAGTGCAAAGACAATAGGTTTTTTAGCCATCTTTTTTACCATTTCCTTTGTCAAGAGATTAGGTCCTGATACTCCTATGAAAACATCAGCACCTTCTAAAGCCTCCTTCAATGTCCCTTTAATTTTCTTTTTATTGGTAATTCTAGCAATCTCTTGTTTTGAAGAATCCAGGTCTTTTCTTCCTTCATATATGATGCCACTTCTGTCGCAAACTATTACATCTTTTACCCCAGCATTAACTAAAAATTTAGAAATAGCAACACCTGCCGCTCCAGCTCCATTCACTACCGCAACAATTTCATAAAGAGACTTTTTTACAATTTTTAAGGCATTTACTAAAGCTGCGAAAGTCACTATAGCTGTCCCATGTTGATCGTCGTGAAATACAGGTATATCCAGCATTTCATCGAGTCTTTTCTCTATTTCAAAACAACGAGGAGCAGAAATATCCTCAAGGTTAATTCCTCCAAAAGTAGGAGCGATATTTAGCACTGTTCTTATGATTTCATCTACATCTTGTGTCGCAAGGCATATTGGAATAGCATCAATACCGCCAAATTCCTTAAACAAAACTGCTTTCCCTTCCATGACAGGGAGCGCCGCGTAAGGTCCAATATTGCCGAGCCCTAGCACCGCAGAACCATCTGTAACTACTGCTACCATGTGTCCTTTCACAGTATATTCATAGACCAGGTCTTTATCCTTTTCAATTTCTTTACACGGCTCTGCTACATAAGGAGTATAAGCTAAAGAAAGGTCTTCCTCATTTTTTACAGGTACTTTACTTACAACTTCTATTTTCCCTTTATTTTCTCTATGAAGTTTTAATGCTTCTTTTTTAAGATCCATAAAATCCTCCTTAATAAAAAGGGTTTTCTTATATTATACCTTATTTTCCCTCAAGAAAAAAGAAGCCTGCTTAAGCAGGCTTAGTCTTCTTCTTTTTCTTTTAATTTTTTCCTTTCCTCTATTATTTTCTGAGCAACGTTAGGCGGAGCCTCTTCATAGCGCGCAAAACTCATTCTAAAATCTCCTCTTGCTTGTGTCAAAGACCGCAAATCCGTCGCATACCTATTCATTTCTGCCAAAGGCACTTCTGCTGTAATTATCTCCATTCCTCCATGGGCTTCCATTCCAAGTATTCTTCCCCTTCTCTTGTTCAGGTCCCCTATGATGTCTCCCATATATTCTTCAGGCACTATCACCTCGACTCTCATGATGGGCTCTAAAAGCACTGGATTTGCTTGTTCCATACCTTTTTTAAACGCAATGGAGGCTGCAATCTTAAAAGCCAACTCTGAAGAGTCTACTGGATGATAAGACCCATCCACCAGTGTAGCTTTAATATTCACAACAGGGTATCTAGCCAGCACTCCTTCTCTCATGCTCTCCCTCAAACCCTTTTCTACCGCTGGGATGTACTGCTTGGGAACCGCTCCGCCAAAAATCTTGTCCTCAAATTCAAATTCGCTGTTGGGATTAGGCTCAAACTCTATCCACACATGGCCGTACTGACCGTGTCCACCTGTCTGTTTCTTGTGCTTTCCTTCAACTTTGACTTTCCCTTTAATAGTCTCCCTATATGGAACAATGGGGTCAGAAAGAGTGCATTCTACACCGAACTTGCTCATGAGCTTTTTGGAAATCACTTCAATGTGCTGTTCACCCATGCCATAAACTATCACTTGCCCTGTCTCCAGATTTTTCTCTACTTTAAAAGTGGGGTCCTCCTCCTGTAATCTCTGAAGCCCATTGCTTATTTTCTCTTCATCTCCCTTAGACTTCGGTTCAATTGCTAAAGCCAGATTAGGGACGGGAAATTCGATGGAAGGGAGAACCATAGGATTAGATGGGTCGCACAAAGTATCTCCTGTGAGAGTGACCTGTAGCTTTGAGACTGCTCCTATATCTCCAGCAACTATTTGAGAAGCAGGTATTTGCTTTTTACCTCTTAAAAAGAATATCTGTGAAATTTTTTCTTGAGCTTTTTTATTAGAATTAAAAAGGACTGTATCTGGCTTCAAAACCCCAGAAATCACTTTAAATATTGAAAGCCTGCCCACATAAGGGTCTGCTATTGTTTTGAAAACTACTAAAGAGAGAGGGCCATCCTCTTTAACTTTCTCCCCTTCTCTTTCTATCTCCAAAGGCGATGGCAGAAACTCCACTATTGCATTGAGCAAATTATCTACACCTATGTTCTTAAGGCTAAAACCGCAGAGTACAGGCATCAAATCTCCCATTTTAATACCAGCTTTAATCCCTTCTTTTATTTCTTCCAAAGTGAATTCTTCGCCGTTAAAATACTTTTCCATCAAAGTTTCATCGTTTTCAGCAACGCTTTCAATTAATTCTTCTCTGGCAGACAGCACTTTATCCATTAAGTCAGCAGGTATTTCCGCCTCTTTTACCCCTTTCTCGTCGTAAACGTATGCCTTCTGAGTAATAACGTCAACATATCCTGTAAAGCTTTGCTCTTTCCCTATAGGAAACGCTAGAGGAATTACTTTGTTCCCAAATTTCTCTCTCAACTGGTCTAGAGTCTTGAAAAAATCCGCATTTTCTCTATCCATCTTGTTTACAAAAAACATGATAGGCAATTTGCTCTTTTTGGCCAGGTCAAAAACTTTTTCTGTTCCAACTTCTACTCCTGATGCAGCGCACACAGGTATCACTACGCTGTCTGAAACCCTCAAACCGCTCATCACTTCCCCGTAGAAGTCAAAATATCCCGGCATGTCTAATATATTAATTTTACAGTCTTTCCACTCAATGGGAATTACAGAAGTAGAAATAGAAATTTGCCTTGCAATCTCCTCCGGGTCGTAATCGGAAACCGTTGTGCCATTCTCTACTCTTCCCATTCTATCGATGGCCTTTGTGGTAAAAAGAAGTGCTTCTGCCAGTGTAGTTTTTCCAGCTCCCCCATGGGAAACTAATCCTACATTCCTTATTTGGCTAGTTTTGTAATCCTTCATAATTATCCCCCTGTTCTTTAGCAAATAGTCTTTAATATTTATTATTCTATACATTTTGAGATTTTCCTTTATTTTTTTGATAATTTTTTAATAAAAAATCTCTGGCAGAGCCAGAGACTTAGTCAATATCTTTTATCACGTCCTTCATCATTTTTTCTATTTCTCTCGCTTCCGACATGTTTAAGGCTTTTTCTGCAATTTCTTTCGCTTTTTCATACTCCACATTTCTTATTATGTTCTTAATCTCCGGTATGGAAGTTGCGCTCATGGAAAATTCATCAAGGCCTAATCCCAAAAGAATGACAGCCGCAAGAGGGTCTCCTGCCATTTCCCCGCACATAGCGGCAAACTTCCCTTCTTTATGGGCGGCGTCAATCACCATTTTTACAAGTCGCAAAATAGCCGGATGGAAGGGCTGATAGTATTCTTTTACATGTTCGTTCATCCTGTCTACCGCAAGCGTATACTGCGTCAGGTCATTAGTCCCTATGCTAAAGAAATCTACCTCCTTAGCAAGAATATCTGCCGTCACAGCCGCAGAAGGAATTTCTACCATTATGCCTACTTTTATCTCCTTATCGTATTTTACTCCTTCTCTATCAAGCTCAGCTTTTACCTCTTCTAAAATAGAGTTCGCTTTTCTCACTTCCTCTACAGACGAAATCATGGGATACATTATCTGTACATTTCCGTAAGCGCTTGCTCTTAAAATAGCCCTTAATTGAGTCTTGAAAATATCCGGTCTATCCAAACAAAGCCTTATAGCCCTGTATCCCAAAAAAGGATTCATCTCTTTTGGCATATCAAGGTAAGGAAGCTCTTTGTCTCCTCCTATGTCCAGTGTCCTTATAGTGACAGGCCTCCCTCCCATTTTTTCTACAACTTCCTTATAAGCTTCAAATTGCTCTTCTTCACTAGGGAGGCTATTTCTGTCCATGTACAAAAATTCTGTCCTAAAAAGCCCTACTCCCTCTGCTCCATTAGCTAACGCTGAGGCTACATCTTTGGGAGTCCCTATATTTGCTGCCAACATGACTTTCTTTCCATCGGGTGTTTCTGCAGGCAAATCTTTTAACTGCTTTAATCCTTCCACCTTTTTCTCATAGCTCTCTTTTTTGCTTTTGTAGTCCTCTACAGTCTTTTCATCAGGATTTACAATTACAATCCCTTCTAATCCGTCTACTATAACGAGGTCCCCGGCTTTGACCTGAGAAGTCACATTGCCTAAGCCCACAACTGCAGGGATTTCCAAAGAGCGAGCCATTATAGCTGTATGTGAAGTCCTTCCTCCCACGTCTGTAGCAAACCCTAAAACCATTTCTTTCTTCATAGTAGCTGTATCTGAAGGAGTAAGGTCTCTCGCAATGACCACAACCTCTTCTTCAAGGTCAGAAAGATTGACACTTTTTACCCCCAATAAATTTTCTATTATGCGATTGCCCACATCCCTTAAATCAACAGCTCTCTCTCTCAAATATTCGTCATTCAAACTTTCCATCACAGAAGCATTTTGCTCTATAACCTTATTAACTGCGTTATCAGCTGTTACAAGTTCTGTTTTAATCATGTTTTCTACCCCTTCAATAAGTTCGGGGTCACTTGCCAGCATCAAATGGGCTTCAAAAATTTCTGCTTTTTCTTTTCCAAATTTTTCCAAGGCTTTTCCTTGATTTTCTTTATCTCCTCCTGTGTAACTTCCAAAGCCTTTCTAAATTTCGCAATTTCCTCTTCCACTTTCGATTCTTCAATTTTTTCTACATTTATTGTCACTTTTTCTTTGGTATACAAAAAAGCTTTGCCTATAGCTATTCCAGGCGATGCCGCAACTCCTTTTAACATTTGAAAAAACCTCCCCGAAATTAGTTCTAAGGTTTATTATAGCACAGTTTTCACTTCAATGCGAAACTTTTGCACAAAGGTAAAATAAAAAAGCCAAGAAAAAATTCCCTGGCCTCTAGACTTCATATATGGCAATTTTATTTCTGCCCTTGCTTTTTCCTCCCGCGTATAAAGCTCTATCTGCATGGCTTACAAGCTTTTCTGCAGAATCAGCTTTACTCGGGTAATCAGCAACTCCACCTGTTATTGTAATGTATATGTCTCCTTTTTCAGTTTTTATAGGCTTGGAAGAAACCTCTGTCCTGATTCTTTCTGCAATCATATAGGCTTGCTCTGCTGTAAGCTTTGGCAAAATCACAGCAAATTCTTCTCCGCCAAATCTCGCTACAATGTCATTGCTCCTCACATTGTTTTTTATGCGCCTTGCCACTTCTTTTAACACCTCATCGCCAATCAAATGCCCGTATGTGTCGTTTATCTGCTTAAAATTGTCCAAATCAAACATTATAAGGCTTACAGGCTCATTGTTTTCATCTGCCCTCATTATATTTTCCATAAGAGCGTCGTTAAAGTAGCGCCTGTTATAAGTTTTTGTAAGGGGATCAGTTATAGACTTTCTCGTTACTTCGTAATACTTTTTAGCGTTTGTTATTGCGACAGAAGCCTGATCTACAATGATTTCTATAATTCTTACTGAATCGTCATCAAATGCATTCGTTTCAACATGCAATATCAAAAGGCATCCTATAGGTACTCCAGAACTTCTTAACGGTGCAGCAATCAAGCTTCCGTAATTGGCAAAAATCTTTTCTCTATCTAGGCTTCTATCTTCTTTTAAATTCTTTATGGCAACTATCTTATTAGAAGATATTACTTTGCCTATCAAGCCCTCTCCTTTGAAATAGCTCTCTCTAAACCCTTCTTTCCCTTTACCGCCAACAGCTTTGACTAAAGTAGCAATTCCGTTAGGATCTGTGAGGTATATAGCTGCTGCGGAAACAGCTACAACTTGAGATATAACTTCTACGATAGTATCTAATATCTGGTCCAGCTCCAGCTTTGAATTTATCATTTTTACCATTTCGTATATGGCATTCAGCCTTTTATTTGCCTTAACTAAATCTCTAACCATTCTGAATACATAAGCTATAAATACGAGGGGCGTAAGGGACAATACAAAGAACATTAAGCTGTGTTTAAAATACACATATGCAAGCAACATAGCTGCTGGCACCATTAACACATATGTGCCAAGTTCTAAAAATACACTCTCATTCCAGTACTCTTTGAACAATATTTTCCCCTGCACCTTAAGAGCATAATAGAGTATAAAATTGTTTATCAAAAAGCTCACAATCACGTAAACTAAAATGTACTTAACCTGTGCAATAGAAATTTCGCCTATTTTTCCCCCCATGAATTCATATAACCATCCAGCAGGAAGGTAAGACAGCGCAAACATCGCTCCATTTAAAAAGCCATTTTTTATCTTCCTTCTCATTACGATGGTATCAAACATTACAGAGGTCACCATTAAAGTAGCCGCACCCACTGTACCAAAAATCAAAAAGGCTGCAATTCCAACACTTGGGCTTAAAGACAGCTTAATATCTGTGTACATTATGCCAAGATTGTTTAAAATTATAGCAAATAAGAGTAGTATCAAAAAAAGTCTAAAATCTATCCCTAATCCATAGTGATAAAGCGCAAATGCAAAAACCAACCCACCTGTGGCAATTAGAGCAGTATTGAAAAGGTACTCTCTGTACTTTCCCATACTAATCCCCTCGTTTTTCCGAATTATATAAGTATTCTACATTTATTTTAAAAATCCTTCTTACGCTTACAATTGTTTACGACATCTGTCACAGGAAATTGTACCACAAATACCCATCGCAATATGTCGAACTGTGTAACATGTGTAAAAAAATTTAGGTCCCCTCTTGACAAGGGGACCCAATTGTTAACACTGGGAATAACCGCAGTTAAGGCAGGTCTTACATCCTTCTGTGTACACAAAAGTAGCCATGCCGCATACAGGACATATATCCACATTTGTAGCTGACACTTTAACAGAATTTCCTTGCTGTTCATATCCGTTTCTCAGAGCTTTTCCTATAGCATCAGGAACAGAGAGCACCCTATTCTCTCCAAAGCCTATGGTCGTCGCTCCTCCTATTCCTACTAACTGCTCTATTATGTCTTCTACTGCTACCCCTCCCCTTAGCGCAAGAGAAATTAGCCTTGCTATAGCTTCTGTAAAGGCCGCCACATCTGAGCCTGCTCGTCCAATATTTACAAATACTTCAAAGGGCTTGTTGTCTATAAAGTTTATAGTCACATACGCTCTTCCTAGAGGAGTTTCTATCCTCTTTGTAATTCCCTTTAACACAGGTGGCCTTTCAGTTATCTTTGTCTTCTCCTGAGGCTTAGTATCTGTCACAAGCACTCCTTCTCTTGACCCGTCTCTGTAAACCGTTATCCCTTTACATCCAAGTTCATAAGCTAGTCTATATATATTATCTATATCATCAACCGTGGCGGTTCTTGGCAGATTTATAGTCTTAGAAATGCTTGAATCAATGTATTTCTGCAGTACGGCCTGCATTTTTACGTGCTCTTCTGGAGTAACTTCATGAGCGCTTACAAAAGCAGGATAATCCGCCAACCAGTGCTTTACTGTATGAGTACCTGTACGGTCTTTCCTTACGTACTCCTTCGCAAAATTGGGCTCTATCCCCGAACTCACTCCTGCAAGAATGGAAGTGGTACCAGTAGGAGCTTGTGTGAGAATAGTAGCATTTCTTATGCCGTATTTAGCAATTTCATCCCTTATGTCCTTTGGCAATCTTTGTATAAACTGGCCTTTCAAATACTTATCAGCCACAAACTCAGGAAAAGGCCCTTTTTCTTTAGCTAATTCTACAGAAGCCCTATAAGCCGCATCTCTTATTCTCCTCACAATCTCTTCTGTCGCCTTCAGGGATTCCTCACTTCCATACCTTAAGTTCATAAGAATTAAAGCATCCGCAAGCCCCATCAAGCCCAATCCCACTCTGCGAAGCTTCTGCGCCATCTCTTTGTTTTGCGGAAGCACATATGCTCCCAAATCAAGCACATTATCTAAAAATCTCACCGCGATCTTTACAGTTTCCTCTAATTCCTCAAAATTAATTTTCCCATTTTCTACAAATGCAACTAAGTTTATAGCCCCTAAATTGCAAACACCGTAAGGTTCAAGGCCTAATTCTCCGCAAGGATTTGTAGAAATTATCTTCGTGATGTAGTAAGTATTGCTCAATTTATTATACCTTTCTAAAAAGACTACTCCCGGTTCTGCAGACTCCCACGCAGCAGTCACAATTTTGTTCCAGAGCTCTCTTGCAGGAATCTCTTTATATACTACAGTAGGGTAACCCTTAGCTTTCCACTCATTGAGGTCTCCTTTCCACTCGGCATCGTAATTGGGATGTGAAGTATCTGGAAACTCAAGCTTCCACATCTTGTCCTGTGCTACTGCTTCCATAAAAGCGTCAGAAACAGCCACAGAAAGGTTAGCCTGCTGCATCTTTGTAAGGTCTTTTTTTACTTTTATAAACTCTTCTATGTCTGGATGCCAATCCCAGAGCATGAACATCAAAGCTGCCCTACGACTTCCACCCTGCTCAACTTGTGTAGCAACTTCATTGGCTGCTAGCATCCAGCTAACTGCTCCCGATGAAGTTCCCCCTACCCCTTTCACATACGCACCTCTGGGCCTTAATGTGCTCCAGTTAATTCCAACGCCGCCGCCCCTTGAATTAATCTCCAACATTTTAGCTATTGTATCCATTATAGCGGCACGGCTGTCATTCCCCTTCTTAGGGTCATTTGCTTCCACGGGTATTACAAAGCAGTTGAAATATGTAACCTCTCTGCCAGTCCCCGCCCCAGCCAATATCCTACCACCAGGAATAAATTTCCATTCGCTCATCACCTTATAAAATATCTCTTCCTCTTTCTCATTCGTAGCAATAGCTTTTGCGACTCTTTTAAACATTTCTTCGGGCTTTTTTTCCACAGGTTTGCCCTCTCTGTCTTTTAAGGCATACCTGTCCAAAAAAACCTTCTCCCTCTGTTCGTTCCACGCTGGAAGCATTTATTTTACCTCCCTTTGTGTAAAACACAATATTTTGTATATCGACGTCTTCTATTATACATTTTATTGTGTTTTTTGCAAGTTCTAAATGCAATAAATAAAAACTCTTTTTTGCCCTTTTATATTAAATTTCGTCTAAAATCTTATTAAATTAAACCCAGAAAAAAAATTTAAAGTCCGGCTTAACGCCGGAGAAAAATATATATAATTTCTTTAATTATTTCACCATCATACTTCCCTTTCAGGTAATCTCTCCTCCAATCGGCGACTTCTTTCTTCTCCAATTCCCTAACAATTTGAGGCCTTTCAATCCAGTGGCCAAATTCTTTAAAATTTTCATCCATAAACACAAATGTAGGTATCCTAGGCTTTCCTTCCACATAGTAAGGTTTCATATACTCTTCATTTCCTTCTCTCTTGACAATTTTAAGTTCAAAAGTTTTATTATAACTCGCAATTTTAGCCACAATAGGCACATTCACTTGAGAATCTGGACACCAGGTTTCAGCAAAGGCCAAAATATTTACCTTAGGTAAAGAAGCAATCTTCTGCGCCACATCTTTTTCTAAAACAGTCTTATCATATCTTTCCCTGATACGCTGTCTTGTAATATCATCTTCAGAAGTCTCTATAAATTCATCAAAAGTAAGCCCTTTTTCAAATAAATCTTTTAAGCTCAAAGAGCTTTCCTCCTTTACTGTCTTTTAAATAAAGAGCCTAACACTGTTTTTGCACCTGAAACAGTTATCCCCAAGAAACTGCTATTGCGCGTTAAAATTTCATCCAAAGCATCTACCACTTTGTCAATTTGCTCTTTCGTGACAATTAAAGGCGGTTCCAATCTTATAACATTTGGATTGTTTAAAGTATAAGCCGTTATAATTCTATGCTTGTTCTGTAGCTCTGCCGCAATCAAAGAGCCTATATACTCACTTGAAAGTTTAGAAATAGCTCCTCCTGAAAGCTTATCTAAAAGCCCTCCTTCCGGCTGATTAAATTCTATTCCTATCAAAAGCCCTTTTCCCCTAACATCTTTTATAAGTTTTGGATGTTTTTCTTTTAATTCTTTCAGTCGACCTAAAAAGTATTCACCCTTTTCTTTGGCAGCCTCAGGAAGTTTTTTCTCTATAATAGCTTGTATTGAAGCAATCGCAGCTGCACAAGCATAGGTATTACCGCCAAAAGTAGAAGTATGCAGTAATGCTTTTTCCATTGTACCATAGGCTTTTTGCCATATCTCATCGGTGGTAATATATGCCCCTATTGGCATAACTCCTCCACCTAGAGATTTTGCAAGAGTCATTATGTCTGGCACAACTTCCTCATGCTCACAAGCAAACATTTTTCCTGTTCTTCCAAAACCTGTCTGTATCTCATCCACAATGAGATATGCTTCGTACTTTGTACAAAGCTCTCTTGCTTTTCTTAAATACCCCTCAGGCGGTACAATAACCCCACCTTCCCCCTGAATAGGCTCAACTATAAAAGCAGCTACATCTTTCTCTTTTAAAGCTTCCTCCAACGCTTTTTCATCCCCAAAGGGAACAGCTACAGTCTCTGGCACCAAAGGCTCAAAATATTTTTGGTATTTTCTTCTACCGGTTACAGAGAGGGCCCCCATTGACTTTCCGTGAAAAGAGTTCTCGCAGTAAACTATCTTTTTCTTCCCCGATGCAATCTTGGCAAGCTTTAAAGCTCCTTCAACTGCTTCTGCCCCGCTGTTGCAAAAAAAGCTCCTCTTTAAATTTCCTGGGGTAACTCTTGCAAGGTTGTGAGCAAGAACACCTGGAAGATTCCCTATAGAAGCCTGCAAAAGGTTAGGCATGTCCTTCACTTTTTCAACTGCTTCAATTACCTCATCAGGATTGTGCCCTAAATTTAAGGCACCATACCCACCTAAAAAGTCATAATACTCATTTCCTTCACTGTCCCATACAGAAACCCCTTTGGCTCTTACAAAAAGTTTATCAAATTGAAGCATAGAAAGCATTGACACAAAAACTGAATTTATATACTCCTTATAATTTTCCTTCACTTGATTTTTATTTAAAGTTAAAGCTTCCTCCAAAGTAATGTATTCCGGAATTTCCTCTTTTATTTTTACTTTTTCATCCATTTTCCTCTCCCCCTTACTTAGTACCCATGATGATGGCAATGATGGTGATGATGAGAAGCATCAGCAAATAGATTGTCTAACTCTCTTTTCACTCTTTCTTTAATTTCCTTAACATAGGCTTCTCTTAATCTTCTTTGTTCTTCTTTTTCCTCTTCTGTAAGTCCTTCACTTTTAGATTTATGATATAAAAAATTTATCCTGTCAATCATCTCTTTGGTTATCATTTTATCACCCCTTTATCACAGTCGCTTCGTGCCAAATGTTCACAGTTTACCTCCAAAGTTTTGCACAGAGCACACAAAATAAGTATTGACAAATATATTATATTCTTTTTTGATAAAAAACAAAAGAATTTTATAAAATAATGGATGTATTCATCACTTTTATGATATTATAACAATATAGTAGCAAATTCTAAGGAGGTTCTTGAAATGCCTTTAATTTGGATATTTTTTCTAATACTGTTGTTTCCTTTTTTTATATTTAGTTTTTTTGTACACGCAACAACTTTTTCTTTTGCAAAATTGGGATTATCTCCCCAAATGGCAGTTTTTGTTTTTAGTTTATCTTTAATAGGAAGTGTAATCAACATTCCTATATCTCGAAAAAAAATTATTGTCCATGAAGAAGAACGGTATTTTTCCCCATTCCTTTTTTACTATCCTCCCCGCGTACAAGAACAAGTAATTGCAGTAAATGTAGGAGGAGCTGTAGTCCCCGTCATTCTCAGTTTGTACCTTTTGCCAAGGACACCACTACTCCCGACTATAATAGCTACCATAATAGTAACAATTGTAGCAAAAGCTCTAGCAAAGCCTGTTCCTGGAGTAGGCATTACTCTTCCTGCTTTTATACCGCCTCTTGTGGCAGCTGCTTCTGCAATTTTACTGTCTTATCACAATGCGGCACCTGTTGCATATATTTCAGGAGTTTTAGGAACACTAATTGGAGCAGACCTTTTAAACATACCTCATTTTAAAGATTTGCACTCTTATGCCATAAGTATTGGTGGTGCGGGGATATTTGATGGAATATTTTTAGTCGGAGTAGTGGCTGCACTACTTGCATAAAAAGAGGCATCTTGAACCACTCAAGATGCCTCTTTTATTCATCCTTTAAGGTACTTATTAAACCAATCAGTTATCTCTTTAAGCCTTCTTATCCTGTGCTTTGGTTTTCCGCTCCTTGAAAGGTCGTGGTTTTCACCATGACAGATCACCAACCTTGACTCTACACCAAAGTACTTAAGGGCCGTGAACATTTGAAGAGCTTCAGCAAGCCAGCACCTAAAATCCTCATCAGAATGCAGGAACAATGTCGGAGTCTTCACTTTATCAGCATATTTAAGCGGAGAATTGTCCCAGTATTTCTCAAAGTTGTCCCAGGGAGTACCGCCCACCTGATCTGGCACAAAGTAATAACCTATATCTGTAGTTCCAAACTCTGTAAACCAGTTTGATATGCTCCTTTGAGATACTGCTGCCTTAAACCTATCTGTATGCCCTATTATCCAGTTTGTCATAAATCCACCGTAAGATCCACCTGTAACCCCAACTCTTTCGGGGTCAATGTCTTTGTAATTTTCAAGCACATAATCTGTAAATTTCATTATATCTTCATAGTCAATTGTCCCATATTTTCCTCTTATATCAGCAAATTCGTTTCCTCTGCCATCGCTTCCTACCGGATTGCAGAAAAACACAAAATACCCTTCTGAAGCCCAGTACTGCATTTCATGGAAGTACACTTCACCATATACTGTTTTAGGACCACCATGTATATCTAATATTGCAGGATACTTCTTCCCTTCTTCATAGTCTACAGGCTTTATAACCCAGCCGTCTATAAAATGCCCTGGCCTCGTCTCTACCTCTACTCTTTCAGGCTTTGAAAGTTTCTTTTCCTTCTGCACCCACTCATTAAAGTCAGTAATCTGTATCTCCTGCCCATCTTTGTACTCATAAAGCTCCAAAAGCTTTAATCCTCTAAAACCGATAAAAAAAATATTATCGCCACATACATCAAACATATCCACAGATCCATCTTTATCTATCACTTTTTCTATTTTCCCTTCTAAATTTATCCTGTTAAGATAAGCATTGTACCTCTCTGTATATATGAAGTACAAATAATCTCCTTCTGCTTTAAAACTAAAGCCTGAACCGTACCTCACATCAGAGTTTACAGAATTTCCTAAACTCATATCGAGCTCAGGGGTTATGCACCTTCTTTCGCCTGACTCCTCTAAAATGTAGAACTTGCTGTTTTCATTTATACCGTATTTTTTCATATCTGTTCCAGCGCATATTATCTTATCTCCTAAAAAATCCACATACCTATAGGAAAAATCTGAATCCTTATTCACTTTCTTAAGTTCTCCAACCTTTAAATTGTATATATAAACATCACTTGTCAAAGGCATTTTGCCCTTATAACTTTTTCCTATAAACACAGCTTTTGTCTTATCTTTGTTGAGCTTTAAAGAATACACATCAGTGTATTCATCTGTTATAGGCTGCAATTTATTATCACTTAATTTATAAACATAGAGCCTTCCCCTGTCTTTATTGATGACTCCTTCGCCATTCGCCCAAAAAGGAATCTCATCAAATACTTCGTAATCTTTCTCCTCTTTTCTCCTTTCAAGCTCTTTTTTCTTCTCCTCCTCACTCAAACCCTCCAAATCCTTTTTATTCACATTATAAAGTGCAATCAAGAGAAAAGTATCGTCATCAACAGGCAAAATCTCTGTAACCTTTTTAGGTATCACAAAAGCCTCAACAGCTTCTCCTCCGTGTATATTAATCTTGTAGTACTTTGTAAATTCCTCTCCACTTTCTGCCTTTTCTTTGTCCTTTGGATTTCTGCTACCTGCAAAAAGTATGTAATCATCGTCAAGCCATACAAATCCTCTCTCCTCATTAAAGGAAGTCAGCTGAAAATATTTTTTAGTCTTTGTATCCAAAACCCATATGTTAGACAAATACTTGTTCTCCTCAACATCCATTCTATGTACCACAAATGCTGCGTGACTACCACTTGGAGAAAATTTTAATCCTGATAAAAATTTAAATTTTGTAAAATCCTCCAGCATAAGTTTTTCCATCAAAAACGCCCCCTAATAAAATGTTTTCAAAAATATTATAGCACAAAAAAATAAAAACTCCTAAAGGCTGTCTCTATACTGAGAAGGAGTAAGCCCTGTGTATTTCATACAAAAGGAATTGTACCTTTTGTCTAATTTTAAGTTGTTCATATTAAAGGCATCACACCTTGCCTGTTATAAAATCTTTGTTAAGTACCTAACAATAAAATCAAAAAAGATTTTGTTTTACACCACAAATATTCCCTCTTCTCTTATTGGCTCATCCGCCTTATCCAGTTTCTCTATGTTGAATAAACTGTAAAAGTACCCTCTCTTCTCTATTAAATCGTCAAATTTCCCTTTCTCCACAATCCTTCCATCCCTTAATACTATTATCTCGTCATACCTTTTGAGTAGCTCACCCCACAATCTGTGTGTCACCACTATCGCCGTTATGTCCATATCCAGTATCGTCTTCTCTATCAAATACGCCGTCTCATTGTCCAGTGCCGCTGTCGCCTCATCCAGAGCCAATATTGACGCATTTGTTATTACTGACCTCGCTATCGCTATCCTCTGCCTTTCCCCTCCCGATAAAAGTTTTCCCCCTTCTCCTACATCACTTAATATCCCCTCTGGCAATTTCTCTAATAACGGCCCTAATCCTGCTATCTTCGCCGCTCTTACTACTTCTTCATCCGTGTATCTGTCATTAAATAGGGTTATGTTGTCTTTTACTGTCCCGTCAAATATGAATACATTCTGATGTAATAGGGTTATTATCTTGAATAAGTCTTTCTTGTCTATTCTTCTTAATTCTATCCCATCTAATTTTATTTCTCCTTCATAGTTTTCATATTGTTTTAACAATAACTTGAGTATTGTGGATTTCCCTGCTCCACTTGTCCCTACTAATGCGTACTTTCCTCCTTTTTTGATTGTAAAGTTTATATTATCCAAAGCTTTTGTCTCCCCTGTGTAGCTAAAAGATACGTTTTTAAATTCTATTGAGTCGTTAAAAGATTTTACTGGTATATAATCATTCCTCTCTTCCTTTTCCTGTAATACTTCATTTATCTTCTGTGATATGCTCTTTAATGAGAGTATCCTGTTGAGATTTTGACCCATACTGTATATTGGCATAATTATGTTATTGGTAAGCTGTACACAGGCAATCATCGTTCCTAAAGTCATCTCTCCTTTTATGGTAAAGTATAAACCTACTGCAAATACAGAGAGGAAAATAAAGCTACTTAAAATTTCTGACATGGTGTCAGAGGTATTTAAAAGTACGCTGTATTTAAGCTTTTTATCTTCCACATCTTCATTAACTTTTGAAAACTTCTCATGTACTTTATCCTCTATCCCGAAGCTCTTTATCACTTCAAGTCCTGTAAGAGTATCTTTAGATTCTATAGTAAAAAGTTCTAAGCTCTCAGAATAATCGTTTCTCATTTTAGCAATCTTATCATCAAAAATGCGAGGAATTATTACACTAAGAATTGCCATGAGTATTATCATCACAGTTATTTTGTAACTTAATATAAATAGAGAAATTAATGCAGCCACAAATCCTACTGCACTGCCTAAAAGCCTAAAGAAATTGTTAAAATAATCCTCTTCTACAATCTTTACATCATTTGAAATAATTGAAATGTACTTACCTGTATTAACTTCATTAAAATGTTCCACATCCTTTTTAATGATTGCTCTAAATAACCTGTCTTTTAGGTATATCAAAGTTTTTTTCATGTAATGAAATCGAGTTGTTCTATTTAACCATCCAACTACTGCTGGCTCTTCTTCTCTTCAATTGCACATCTTTCATCTGTGCAGAAAACACACCAATCTAGATCTCTTACAGCCTATATTAGTGCACCTTTTAAACTATAAATATCTTTCTTTTTCGTTTCTCTGGCATTTCACACAAATTCTTTTTCATACAGTTTCTTCTACAGTCTCAATCTCTTCTTTCTCATCAATCCCATAATTATACATATAATAGAAATACCCTCTCTTTTCTAATAGCTCATCTAATGTACCTCTTTCAATGATTTCCCCATCTCTCATTACAAATATTTCATCATACCTTTTAAGTATCTCTGGGTCTAACTTATGGGTTACAGCAAGCACTGTCGCATCTAAATTTATAAGTGTCCTCTCTATATCGCTCGCCGTAACTTTGTCTAAAGCCGCCGTAGCTTCATCTATAAGCAGTATTTCAGCTTTCTTGATTAACGCTCTTGCAATTGCTATCCTCTGTCTCTCTCCTCCCGATAGTTCTACTTCCCCTTCCCCTACTATTGTATCGAGTCCTTTGGGGAGTTTCTCAACAACCTGAATTAAACCAGATTGTTTCAATGCCTCATTGAGTTCCTCTTCACTGCATTCACTATACAGACAAATGTTATTCTTTAATGTGTCACCAAACATAAAGACATCCTGTTGTATGATACTAACTTTCCTGTAATAGGAGGCAGGGTCAAATTCTCTTATATCTACTCCATCAATGAGAACTTGCCCCTCATAATCTGTAATGTGATTTAATAAAACTCTAAGCAGTGTGGTCTTCCCGCAACCGCTTTCTCCAACCAACGTATATTTTTTGCCCTTATCAAGCTTTATGTTTATGTTTGACAAAGCATTCCTCTTGCCATCATAAGAAAAGGTTAGGTTTTTGATTTCTATGGAATTTCTAAATTCAAAAGATTTATCTCCCTGTGAGACTTCCTCTTTGCCTACCTCTATTATTTCTTTTTGGATTTTATCCGCTATTTTTTCAACAGATTTTATTTTTGTAGCATATACAGATGCAGAAATTAAAGGATTTACTATGTAGTTCATAAGCTGTACAGCAGCAATCATAGAACCTACTGTGATATAACCTCTCAAGACCAAATATGTGGCTACGAGTATATTTACAAAAAACATTGCAAATCCTGACACGATAGATAAAGCTCCTTGAAATCCTTGAAATGCGTCAGATTTATACCCCGCCATTTCTGCATCTTTATTGTCTTTTGATGCCATATTGAGAATTTTATTTTCTATGTTAAAGGCTTTTATTACTTCAAATCCCTGAGCCATCTCTTTTATCCTGTTGGTAAACCTCTCAAGCTTTTTAAGGTACTGCCCCTTTAGTTCCTGATTTATTTTTGTGAAAAGCTGAGGCACAATCACTGGAACCCAGCCAAAAATGAAAATGACTATAGTGAGATAAACGTTTATTCGAAGTATTAGATATAAAGACACAATAAATAGTAAAACGTCTTCCATAATGTTAATCAAACTGGTGAGGTAATTAGTCTCTATCATCCTCACATCATTGCTAAGTAAAGATATCAATTCTGAACTTGTAATTTTTCTTCTTCTAGAGTTTATGAAGCTTTCTATAATGGATTGTTTGTAGTCTATCAATACTTTCTTGTTAAAAGCTGCCGAAGCTGCCTTTGACAAGGTCTCAGCTGTAAATACTGCTATCAGAAAGCCTACTGAATACCATATTAACGTAGAAATGCTGTAATTTAAATTTCCAACAGATGTGTCAACGATTATTTTAAAAAGTATTGCCTGCAGGGCTTTAAGGGCTGATACAAAAATTATAAGTATAGCGTTTATCAGAATTAAAAGCTTATATTTTAAGATGTACTTCTTTATCGTCTCCATTTATACGACCTCCATAGAATGAGATTTGTAATATCAAATCAAATTTTCCCCTATAGATTAAGATAATTCGTTCTTTATACAAGCTGAAATTGTGCAATATATGTCAGTATCTCAAAATCTCAAACAAAAAAGTCAATATCATCAATAAAGCCACAACTTTTTCAATTTTATCCTAACATTCTTATCTCTCCCAGTAAAATATCAAAAATGTCTATAAACTTTCCTGATATTTCATTTTGGTAAACTTATCCATACTTCCCTTCATTTTTCTCATTTTTTCATATATCACCAGTGCAAAATTTTAATTTTGTAACTGTAAGTTACAATTTCAGCTACAACCCAAATGTAAAAGCCATTTATTGACATCTTATTACACCAAATATTCCACCTTTTTAGAAATTCTATTTAAATCTATCACTTCATCCGCTATATTTAAAAACTCTTGGTTATGAGTAACAATTAAAATTATTTTTTCCTTCTTGAGTGCTGTTAGCATAGATTTTAATTTCTCAATACTAACAACATCTAAGGCAGACGTGGGCTCATCTAACACTATGACATCTGGATCTTTTAAAAATGTCCTGGCAATCGCTATCTTTAATTTTTCTCCTCCTGAAATGTTGCTGGAGGCTTCATTTAGTTTTGTATTCAATCCTTCATGAAATTTATCTATATCTACATTTAAATCTTTTAGCAGTTTATCAATAGTTTTATAATCGTAAACCTCCACCCCATATATTAAGTTATTTATAATTGTGTCATTAACTAATTTTGGTTCCTGTTCTGTGACTCCAATAATTTTCCTTCTTATGTAATACATGTCTAGTTCCTTAATTTCTATTGAATTGTAATATATCTCACCTGAATAGTAATTTACTAAAATCCCAAGAATTACATTAATGAGAGTACTTTTGCCGGCTCCATTATCACCTACAATGCAGTATATTTTCCCTTTTTCAAATTCATAATTGAAATCGTGTATAATTTTTTTAGAATTGTCATAAGCAAAGGAAACATTTCTAAGTTCAATAGTCTCTATACCCTCTAATCTAATAGTACCATTTATCTCTTGGGGCTCATCCAATATTTGTCTTAATCTATCATAGGAAATTAAAGCATCCTGATATGACTTACCTAAGTTTAAAAAGTATCCTACACTTCCTATCATCATTGAAAAATAACTACTAATTATCGTAAAATCTCCTATTGTCAAATTTCCATTTATTATTTCCATTCCGCCAACAAAAAATATTATTACCCTTGCAATAGTAGTCACCATTGAATTGCTGCTATTAAAAAGATAAGAAACTTTTGTATATCTTAGTAATGAATTAAACATTTTTTCAAATGCGCTATTTAATCTTTCCCTTTCTTCCTTAAAAGTCGCATTTAGTTTTATAACTTTTACATTTTGCAAATTATCATTCATTTTTGAAAAAAATTCGTTCTGTTTTTCTTTTAATTCATAGCCTCGTATATATAAAGGTTTTCTAAACACAAAGTAAAGCAATATATATAAGGGAATCAAAGCCATTAATTCTAAAGTCAATTTGGCATTTATTCTCATGGAAATATAAGCCAAGAAAATAATAGTTAAAGCATTAGTAAGAATATCTAGCATATTGGCTAATACAAAAGAAACTACAGTATTGCTGTCAAAGTTTATTCTTTGATTTAGATATGCACTGTCTACCCCTTTAAAGTAAAGAATAGGCAATTTAGTTACATGGTCCAATACGTAAAAGTTTAAGTCTGTCATTGATTTGGTCTGAATTTTAACATAGGTGTAGTTCATTACAAAAGAACTAATTATAGTGATTATTCCAATTAATACTATCTTTGCTGTAAAATCATAAATTACTTTAAAATCTTTACTCTGCAATAGAAGGTCAATATAATTACCTGTAATGTAAGGTACTATAATTGACATGAGCCATCCAATGATACTAAAAAATAGAAATACTATCAGGGAGCTTTTGTACTTAAATATGAATTTTTTAACAAAGTTAAATATTTTCATATTGATCAACTCTCTTGTATTTTTTAGAAATTGCTTTTTTCTTTTCCTAAAGATTTAATCAATTCGACTGTCTTTTGCTTCAATATTTCTGCTCTTACTTCTGGATAGCCAGCATTTGTATCTGGAACGTCTAATTCTATGTCTGGTTTCACACCTTCTATAAAAAATGAACCCCCGTCTCGGTTTAAAATTGTGCCGGCTTCAAATCTCACAATCAATCCACTGTTAGGAAGCCTCATATATGAAGTAAGTGAACCATCTCCTGAAGTACTTCTTCCTATCAATGTAGCAAAACCTGTTTCTTTACAAAACTTGGCAAATTCTGTGGCTGCAGAAAAAGTTCCTCTGTCTATTATTAGAAATATCTTTCCTTTAAAATTTATATATTCATTTGATTTGAAAAACTTTTCTATGTAGTTTTCTTTTTGTTTAGATAGGTTTTCTTTAAATTCACAGATTGTAAAATCTTTTTTCATCTCTTCTGAAAGTTTATCGTATATAGGACTCTCTCTGAATTTATTTTCATCATAAAATATTACATACCTCTCAAAAATTTTTTTCGTATATTTCCCCTTTCGCGATAAAGAAAAATATGTATTTTTATCCTTATTTTCTAAATATTTTAATTTTAAATATTCCAAACCTCTTTCTCCTATCAGTGGAGCTACTATAGCATCTAACCAGTATTCTGAAGAACCTCCTACATTTCCACTAATGTCTATAATTAAATAAGGATAATCTTTGATACTTTTTAAAAAGTTGTATATTTCTTTTTTCTCTTCCTGATAATTTTTACTGTTCTGATCTTTATCTATCAAAAAAGAATTAACTCTTAAATAGGCTATTTTATCCTCTTCTAAAATTTCTGTTTTTATATTTTTCTGTCCTCTCCTCATTTGAACAAAAAAGCTACTATTATAACTGGAATTTACACTTCCTAGCAATTCACTCCATTTTTCATAATTTTTCTTGGAATCTTTAAATATTTTTATAAAAGGCTTAAATTCAATAGAATCTCTCATCGTTTCATCTTCAATTAATTTTAAAATGTAATTAAAATAGCTGGGACTTGCTACATAAAGGTGTCCATCATGCAATTTCCCTAAAATTTCATTTAATTTATTATAAAACTCAATGTTATTCCTTGTATTTTTTATCTCTTCTATAAACTCTTCCTTATGGGCTAGCCAGTCGTAGCCGTACATTTTTTTTACTTCATAAAAATGTGCGTAATTGTCTTTTAAAATGTTATACATATACTCAAAATCTTCTATCTTTTCTTTCTCTGTTAAATCTTTTAATTCTATTGATGCAAATAGAGTGTTTGAAGTATATATCCCAGCAAAAAATCCTGTTGAAAATGCCATTAAAAACAGTGATATAAAAACAAAGATTGATAATCCCTTCTTCAAAACTAACCACATCTCCTCACGTATTATTTAGGAAATAACGCTCGCTAGTCTGATAGCATAGTATTAGACTAGCGAGTCCAGAAAATTATATCTGCTATTTTATATATGGTTCCATTCTACTGCCACCTCTACATAAACATGTCCAATCTCCACAATAGGAAGCACAAAGCGTTGAATTATCTCTACATACGCATATTTCTGGTATCTCAACGTTGCAGATCTTAATAAAACAATCACATATACTGTTACTCATAGAATTATATCCTTCTATTAAATATTCCATTTCCTCCTACCCCCTTTCTTTTTATTTTTATATAGAATGTGCGCACATTCTAATCACAATTAAAATGTCTGAAATATACACTCAAATTGGTTTAAACCTTGTCTGGCTTTTTCTCTAATAGCTCTTTTGCTATATCCTTCAAATATTCTTCTAAAACATATTTATAATCTCCACATCTTTCTGTCACTCTCTCTATTCTTCTCCTTGGACATCCTCCCATACAAATTGGCAGTAGCTTGCAATCAGTACACATCTCGTCTATCGTAGGGTCATAAAGAAGATATTCCATGAACTTATCAACATTCAAAGAAATTAAGGACGTATCGTTTAATATATTTCCTACCCTATACTCTTCCATACCTATATCAGACCAGCACTTGTATATGTATCCCTCCGGGTCTATCACCATTGAATTTACCCTGTCTGCTCCACAAAAATTGTATTTTAAATAGGGATATTTATGCATTAAATTATTCGAAAAACCTCTTTCTTTTAACACTTTTTCAAACATATAAGTAACCTTAGAATATTCATGCATAGATAGGCACTTATTTGGTACATAACAATCATTTGTAGGTTCTACATATCCCAAATAAACACTAAGTTTATTTTTCAATCCTCTTCTTTCCAACCCATCTAATATTTCATTAACTCTGTTTACGTTTTCTTTGTCTACGTTTATCCTTAAAGAAATATTTGGCATTATATCAATATTTTCTTCTATGTTAACTAGTATCTTTTCAAAAGTTCCCTGTCCACTTTTTAAAGGACGTCTTTTATCATGTACATCCTGGGGACCATCCAATGTTATTTGTATAAATGATAATCGCAAGTTCTTAAATTGTTCTACTATTTCCCTTGTCAAGTTATACCCGTTTGTTATAATAGATGCACCATATATAACTTCATTTTCATCACAGAGTTTTATAATTTTTTCTGACATATCTTTAACAATATCAAAAGCCAACAGCAGTTCTCCTCCATACCAAACAATATTTACACTCTGCAAATACTTTATCTGCCGCTTTATATATTCAACTATTTTATCTTGTACTTCTTCACTCATAAATACATTTTTCTGACTATCCTTTTCATAACAATATACACAGGCAAAATTACACCCTAGTGTAGGTGCAATAGTTAAACCTAAATTTTTGTCATTAAATCTACTCCGCCAGAGATTAAAACGTAACAACTGGAGTTCATCAACATTGTCATCTATGATAAATTGCCCTTTTTTCAAGTCTTCTATTAATTTATTGTCATCAATTGAAATGCCTTTTTCTATATAATTCTTATATTTGTCGTGATTCTTTTTTTCCATTAAGGCTAAAGCTCCTGTTCTTGAATTATAAGCTACTATTTTCTCCGGCTCTTCAGGAAAGTCAAAGAAAAAGTTATATCTAGACGGTTTCATTTTCTTTCTCCCCTTAAAGAATTTTTACGCTGAGCCCATCTCAAAAACTTTTTACATAAAAGTTTTAAGATGTGCCTTTGGCCTGCTTGAAATCTATCTTGGCTTTGCATCTTTTTACTTATCTACAACTACTGAATGCCAATCTATTATATCCTTTTCTCCCATTGGTCCTATACTTTTGACATTTCCTATCACATTAAAACACCATGAAGACAGTAAAAGAGTAACTATGGAAAAAACAATTAATAATTTTTTCTTCATGCCCCCTCCTTGCCTCCCTTTACTTTTCCTTCTCCTACCTATATAATATATGGTAAGTTAAACAATTTCAACCCGAATTGATTCTGGGTGGTGTGTAAAAAAATGGATGGATTCTATTATGACTTAGAGG
>NZ_SLWU01000025.1 GCF_004345675.1 Caldanaerobacter subterraneus
ATGGGGCGGAAGCAGTACAATGAATTGAACGGTGGTGATAAAGAAGGTTCATGTTCTAACCAGGGGGATTTTACACAAAAATTTGGACTTGACCTGGCAAAAATCATTTTATTTCTTGAAGTTTTTCAATGCCAAGGTTATAAAAAACTCAATTAGTTATTATAAAAATATGCGTCAGTTCATGGAAGATGGTATGCCATTACTGCTAATTTCACTTCTCTGTTTCGGTCACCATTTATATGGAAACGGTAATTAAACCAACTTTCATCTTCTTTATTAACAAATCCAAGGTAGTTCTTATGTTTAGGCGTTTCCTCCTCAATCGTTCTTAATATATCAGATATAGTCTTATTTTTTACAAACAAAATTATCGCTGCCTTAGAATCTCTCCACGTCAAATAGCTTAATAGTTGACTTATCGCCTTGAGGTAAGCAGCCTTCCCTCTCCAGAATTTGCATTCCGCAATAAAGACATTACTACCTTCATATCTCAGAAGTATGTCTGTTTTTCCGTTCTTATTAAAAGTCTCCCCTGTTGCTGAACCTTCAAAATGAGGCTCAAGCAGCATTAAAAAATGATCCCTCAATTGCTCCTCGCTTTTGCCTGAGTAAACGGACGGTTTCCTTTCAAACTCTTTTCCCATTTCATGGATTAATTTAAGAATATCTCTATATGTTTGCATATCAAGTGCTGGTTCTGGAGTAAATCCCTTATCAAAAACTTGAGGCTTTACTGCAATTTTCTTTTTTACTCCTGGGGGAGGAATAACAAAAGTTTCTGGAACATTCTCAGAACGTTTGATTGGAACAACTAAACTCGAAAGTAAGTTTCGCCTTTTCAACAACTCCTGTTTTCGACTCCTGAAAATCTCTTTTACTTTTGTCCGTAATGTATTATTAAAGCTATTTACTTCTTCGTTAATATGAGCCTCCATTGTTCTTAATTTCTCTACGGTTGATTCGTAATCTCTATTAATTTCTTCAATACTATCTCTAAACTGAATTCTTCGAAAAATTAATTCTGATTTGTCTATAAACATTTCTTCCGTCCATAAAAGTCTGGTACTTGGTGTATAAGTAAGAAGTTTTAGCTCTCCTTCAACTGGTATATGGAAATAAATTACCATTTTGGGATAAGATTTACCCGCATATACAAAAAAATCGTTAGGAAATAACTCTGCTGGAATAAGCTCTTCTTTTTGCTCTGCATAAGCCTGTTCGTATTTTAGTCTAAGAGGTTCTATTTTATATTCATTAACTTTGTATTCAATGTATTCTACTTCATTAACATTCAATAAATAGTTTTCTGATTCCTCAAAAATGCTTTTTCTTAAGGCTTCTTGTATTTCTTGTAAATAAGATGATAAGTCACCGTTTTCATAAAAAACGCGGATTTTTCGTAATCCGTAAGACATTTTTCCGCCTCCTAATCTAATTCCCCAATTATCTACTAAATAGCCTTTTAAATACAACTTTACTTACCCAATTAATCACTATTTGTACCAATTTCACATCCTAATGGCCTCTATGAAAAAACAGGGTACATAAATATTGTCCACATGGCCTTTCATATTTTTCAGTATCAAAGCATAAGGTATTTGAATGGCAGCTTACTCTATTAACATATCTTGGAATATGCTCTTCTTATCTGCTTTGTTATAAACCTATTTGTTACACATTTCACTAATACCACAAAAATAAAATGTTCCTGAAACAGTCATGATTCCTCTCGTTAAAATTTTTATTTTTTAATAATGATTCTAGTAGTGTAGAAACTCAATTTTAGAATCTGCTTTTCTGTACTTTGACAAATTTATTTAGGTAAATTGTGGTAATTTGCACCTATGATAACAAAAATCCAGTGTAAAGTCTACCAAGAAAAGCTTATATTTTACCTTTATAATACGTTATTACCATTTATTGGGCCAATATGGGCACGCTTCCCCCTTGGATCTTTGGAATAGCTTTTTTAGCTCGCTCCAACATATATCTTGCAAAACGCTTAAAGTTCTGGGTCAATACCTTTAAGCCTACGTTTACTCTACATTTTACAAGTCTCCTTACTCGAAGCTTCGAAAAACCGTGACCCCTCTTCAAGGCTGAATTGGTACCTTCTATTGCAGCTCTTTTGCTCTTGTCTTCCTCACGCCTACATTCTATCTTTTCCCGCTGTTTGGCTGCTTCTATCGATTTTAGATTTATCCTTACCACGTAATCTTTTTCCTGTTCTTTACAGTAACATTGATTTTTCAATTTACACATCGCACAGGCTTCTTTTGGAAAATGGGCCACCGTCTGCCCCTTCTTAACACCGGCATGGATGGGTATTATTCCCTTTGGGCACTTCGTTATCACTTTCGTTTCTTCATCTATTTCATATTCGGTCACTGATATCCTAGAGATGGGCTTCCTACCGCTTAAGTCGGTAAAGTGAAGCTCCACCCCGTTTTCTTTTGCAATTTGCACTGCTTCTTCGGAGTAATAACCACCATCTACATAGACTTCTTGGCATTCGGTATTTTGTTTTACAATAGGTAGTCTTTCTTTTAAAAGTTCTACATCGCTTTTTATGTTTTTTTCTACCGTATAGTCTGTTATGAGCTGGAAGGGATTTTCTTTTGAACAGGTTTCGCTGAGGTTTAAAACGTATCCGCTTTCAGCTTTGTTCCCCTTCTTGCGATAGGTAGCATCCTCATCGTATGCTGACTGAAGGGAGTCGCTGGGTATGCTTTTGCTGTCCTTGGCCTTGAGCTTCTTGGTTTTTTCGTCGTATTATGCCTGTTCTGACAGGAATCTTGTGAGGATTCTATATGCATCGGATTTTTCAAGTCCGGGAATGTTTTCGATTGTTTCCTTTGCTTCCTGGCACAGATTCAAGAGCATTTCGAGCCTGCTTTCGCTTTCTGAAGGCTTGGTTTTATGTATCACTTCTGTTTTGAATTCAGGGTTAAGGACTTCTTTCAGGTTCTCTGAAAGTCTATCCTCAGGGATGGATTTTACTGCCCTGTAAAGTACATCAAAGGCAAGAGCAATTCTTCCTGCTTTTTTGATGTTTGACATGAACATGGTAAAGTCCATGCGCTGTTCTTTCATGGATATGCCTGCTTCTTTAGCAAAAATCCTGGTAAGATTTAAAAACTGCCCGAATATCAGGTCTTCTTGTTCAGGATGTTTTATGAGGTATTGGTATATCCTTGCTCTAAAGTCATACAGGGTTTTCTCTGAAAGATTCATGCCTCCTAATGTCCTTATTCCTACGGCGTAATTTATCAGGGTAATTAAAGTTGAAGTTTTCAATAAGTTCATCATCAGAGTAGTTTTTAAGGTGTTTTATGTATTCCAGGGAAAGGAGTATGTTAACCGGGAAATTAGGCCTTCTTGTATCACTGTATAAGACTGAAAAGGGTTTTTCATCGATGTTGCAGAACACGTATTTATAGAATATGGGTGCCCATGATTTTTCGAGTTCGGTCTTTATTCTTGAGTCCATAAAATTGGTGCTTCCAAATAATGTTTCTTGCAGCTATGATTGTTTTCTCTGAACAATTGTAACACCCCTATTTACTGTGGTTTTTTCTTCCTTAATTTTAGCATAAGTTTGGGAAAATTTGTATACAACCTATGTATCCAATGAATTTTATTTATTCGCTGTTTCGTATATTTATGCTTTGTGGGAAAGGAAAAGGGGTTTTTACACTAGAATCAAATTTTCTTTTTTGTACAAAACAAAAAGCACCTAGTATTATTATCATAACCAGGTGCCTTCTGTCTAAGTAGATATACCTTCAAACAGCCTGTATTTTGGGCCAACATGGGGATATACCTACTTGACATATGCTTCGGCAGCCTGGCAGGGATAGAAATCATTTTTTACCTTACTTTTTTACTCCTCTGCCTTTTAGCATATGTCAAGTTTATTTTCTTCCTCTTCTTCTAAATTTTTCCTATAGATGAGAAAATTCAATAACAAATATTACTATCACATAGTTAAACTTTGCCTATGCCAGCTTTAACTGTGTAAAAATATCATCAATATGGCGATTTATGTAAGCAAATCTTCTTATCTATAAGTATAAGTTTAAATGTCTTTCTTTAAATTGTCAAGGACATAACATGCTTTGGATTATAGATGAGCCACAGTTTCGTTCACACTACTTTAATAAAGTGAAAAAGACATTGCAAAGGGTGGGTATCCCTGGGGTATTATGGATATGGCACAACAAAAACCCACTAAGGAGGGATCCCACCCAATGACATTATACCAAAAACTTAAAGCTTCGGGTAATCCCCAGGCTATAGCTCAAATCACTATCTCTTTGCTTGAATCTCATTCCGTTAAAGAAACCGCTAAAATCTTGGGTGTTACTCCAAGATGGGTGTATAAATTAAAAGAGCGTTTCAGGCTTTCTAACGGCGATATATCGGCCTGTATCAAAAAACGAGGACCTAAATTCCGCATGCCTACCAGAACTCCAGAGCATATCGAAAATTTGGTCGTTACTCTCGCAAAAGAAACTAATCTAGGCTCTAAAAGATTGACATTGTTCATTAAAAATACCTTCAATATTCAACTTTCTCCTTTTACCATCCGAAATATCAGAAGACGTTACGGCATCCAATGCCAGAAACATAGAACAATTACAGGCTCTCGCCGTTTCGCCGCGGATTTCTCCGCTTTCGAACCTTTGCAGTTCTGGCAGATCGATTCAAAGCATATAGCCGATCAATCGGCTTTGCCTCCAGAAGCATATGCCTCTATTTTTAAAAATAAGCTGCCTCTTTATCAGTTCACTGCTGTTGATATTAAAACAAGGTTGCGCTTTATCGCGTATGCCGATTCCCTCGATTTCAAAAACGGTCTGACTTTCATGCTGCTTGTGGCAGCCTGGCTTAGAGCTTTCGGTGTAAAACATCAACTTTTCTTCCAGACAGATAACGGAGCAGAGTTTGGAGGCAATGCCACTTCTCGCAAAAGAAAACTCGTTCAAAAACTTATTTTCGATTAACAGAAGCTCTTTTGTAGTGCCTGCTCTCTCCCTTCCCCTGCCCGACCTTCCTGCCCAGCGAAACAATGATTGACTCAATGCATCCTCTGCACTTTGTCGCATCCTCATTTATACAAATCTTGCCAGGATACAGTTCATATTTGAGCTTGTACTCAAGCCTGTTGACGTTCGGCATTACAATGTTTGCACCACACATGAGCCCCTTTTGTCTTCCCAGCGGGTCTAAAGTGCCAAGTGCAGTTGTTGCCGGAATATTAGCATCTGGAATCAAAAGCCTCAAAATGGCAATGCTCTTGAGCGTCAAATCAACTGAACCTTCTTTTGCATCTTTTAGAGGCGTTTGGGGATGAGGAATAAAAGGTCCAATGCCTATCATATCTGCATCCAATTCCTTTACAAGAATTATGTCCTGTGCCAAATCATCCAACGTCTGACCTGGAAGGCCTATCAAAAAACCTGTCCCAAGTTCATACCCAAGTTTTTTGAGCCACTTAAGGCACTCTATCCTGTTTTCAAAGCTCATACCGGGATGATACTTTCTATATAGCTTTTCATTTGAAGTTTCAAACCTCATCAAAAACCTGTCCGCCCCGGCATCTTTAAACGCCTTGTACTCATCATACGACCTTTCACCAATCGAAAGTGTTATAGCAACGTCAACCACCCTTTTTATCTTCTTTATGATTGAACACAGCCTGTCTTTGGTGTAATACATGTCCTCACCAGACTGCAGCACCACAGTGCGGTACCCCATTTGATATGCTCTTTTTGCAACTTCTACTATCTCATCTTCCTGCATTCTGTACCTTTGAGCATTCTGGTTGCTGCGCCTCAGTCCACAGTAGAAACAGTCGTTTTTGCAATAGCTTGAAAATTCAATAAGTCCCCTCAAAAAAACCTCGTCGCCCACGTGCTCTTTTCTTACCCTGTCTGCTGTTTTGAAAAGAAGATCTTTATCCTCACCTTCTGCCATCAGCAAAAACTTTATCTCATCCTTTGTGAGATTGCTCTCATGATACGCTTTTTCTAAAATCTCTTTCACTTTCATTTTAAACTCTCCTGTCATAAAGCAAGTTTTGAGTATTTCTATCTACTTTGCCGGAATTGATTTTATTATACCACATTTTAAAAGGGTTTAAAAGCATTTTGCCATCCACGTCTGTGTCAAGATTCTGTAGGTAAAAAATTTTTATAACTGACCTCACCGTTAAAAATCTAGGAGTTTAAAATTAGTAGTTTATATATATTGCTAATTATGTTAAATTATTACTTCAACAATTCATAAATATCCGCTTTCTTTTTTTTGCTTTTTTAATGTAAAAATAATATACTAGTTGTTTACTCCTCAAATACCTACTGCTAATCCATTTGCTCGTATTAATTCTTTTAAAACGTATTTTATCCATGGCTTGCTCGCAAATGGACCTTCCAGTATCGGTAATGAAACTCTTAACCATTCTTCTATGTCTTCTTCCGCGTATTTTCTTTTTTCCTCCTGCTTTGTCAGCTGCATTATCTTTTTTATTTCATCTCGGACCTCACCTTCCCCTTTGTTTTGATTTTTGATTTTCCCCCAGTGAGGTCTTTTTTTCTGCACTCATACCTCATTTTCCTGCTTCGTTACCTACTGAAATTTTACACTATCTTAGACAATTTTTTGCGCCTTATATTGAAATCCTCAGCACAATTACCTGTTTACCTTCAAAACTTCGTCCTTGCCGAAGACAAAATGCCCGGACTCGTATCCCTTACCTTCCACATTTAAGATGACACCTTCTACTCCAAAGTTATAGCCGTAAGTGTTTACTATGCTGTCTATAAGTAGCGCCTCATATCCCGAGCCGGCATTCATCTCAGTGATAAGTTCTTTAGAAAAATTAAGCCTCAGAACATTTTCTCCTTTTTTTATATCCAAGAGTCGTGTGTTTTTGCTCAGTACTCTGTACTTTTCGCTTTTCAAAAGTTCAGTTATCCTCTCCACAAGAGTTTCGCCGGTTTTAAACTTCTCTACTACCCTATCTTCCAGCAATTTATCCACGTTTTCTGAAGGATAATAAATTGTCAGCTCTTTTGCAGGCAGGCAATTGTCTTTTTCAGCATCGCCAAATTTAGAAAGATTGTCTTCGACAGTCATGTTATCAGATACAAATCTTTGTTTGACAAGCCCTACACCTTTTGCAAAATATCTTTCTAATACAAAATCTCCAGACTTGCCCACAACTTTAATACATGTAAATTCTCCTGCAGGTACTTCTACCTTCTCATTTAAGCTTTCAATAGTCCAGACAATGCTACCGTCTTGCCAGCTGACTTTTTCTTTTATGGGTGATTTTAAATAATACTCTTCATAGGTAGGTTCTTCTGCAAGATAGTTTATCCTGTAATAACTTTCTTCGATAGAATTAATCACCTTCACACCTTCATTACTTACTTCAAAAACTTTTGCTACAACAGTACCTCCGTTCTCATGAGAGAACTGAACTTTATTTCCTTCAATAAATTCTATATCCACTCTTCCGCCTGCAAATTCATTGCCGATACCTTTGTATTCCCAATAAAGATTTTCCGAAACCGGAAAGTAATCGGTCACTTTTATTTCTTCCTTGGATAAACTACTTTCGGGGCTTTGATTTTTCCTAGTGCAGCCCGTAAAAACTACTGACAAAACCAACACCATCGCGATAGCAAGAAAAATCTTTTTCAATTTCGAAACCTTCTTTCTTAATTATTTTTCATAGCTCCTTACAAAATCCGTGTAATTTTTATAGCTAGAATAATTGCAAAATTATAAATGTATTGCATCTTAGCCAAACTTTTCTAAAAACTGCGCCGTGTCAAAATTAATGGTTTTTCAATTTTAACATCAAGAAGATCTTTATCCCTTGTACCTATGCTTTTCTACTATAATTTTCATTATTTCATCCATTTGTGTATTGGGAAACAATATAGCAGAAATTAAAACATTTGTATCAACCATTATTCGCATGTTGCTCTTCACACATTTCTTTCCTGATCTTTTTAACTAAATCAACTATATCCTGTTCACTTTTTAAACCAGCTTTTTCTGCTTCCCCTTTAAATTCATTTTGTATTTGACGAAGTGCAAACACTGCTGAATTTTCTATAATAATTTTCCCATTCTCTTCAATAAAAACTACTTTATCTCCTTCTTTAAGGTTCAATTTTTTACGTATTTCTTTAGGAATTGTAATTTGGCCTCTTGTTGTCACTTTTGCCAATTCCATACTATCCCTCTTTTACGCATTGAAAATAAGATTTTTCTCACTTTCATTGTACTTCAAACTTAATAAATTATCAACTACTTTTTAACTTTCTGTGCGTGTCAAGATGTCGTAGATAAAAATTTTTTGTAGCTGACTTCACCGCTAATAACTTTTAAAACGTATTTTATCCATGGCTTGCTCGCAAATGGACCTTCCAGTATCGGTAATGAAACTCTTAACCCTTCTCCTACGTCTTCTCCTTAGGATAAAAAGAACTCAAACCAGAAAACTATCACATTTAGAGTATTAAAAAGAAATTATGAGAAAAGTAAATAATAGGGTTGTTTCAGAAAAATAACCTTCTTTACTACTGCCCAATTATTTTTTAATAACCTAGCATCAAGGAGGGCAAAAGTCAGGCGTAGCGTATCCCTAACACCAAGGGACAGCGACAGTACAATGAATTGAACAGAGTGATAAAGAAGGTTCATTGAATGTCTAACCAGAGGAATTTTACACAAAAATTTGGAGTTGACGAAAACTTTCGGTCTGGATAGTGCCGCTTTTTTCTATTATAATAAATTCTGTAGCCTTTTTCTAACTTTTAGAGTGGGGAGGAATGTGATGTTCTTTTTCGGTATTTTCGGAATTCAGGATAGGGAGAAACACGTAAGAGATTTCGACGCAACGATATGTCCGTCCTGCGGCAGACTTTCACGGGCCGAACTAATAGAAGTGTTCACATACTTCCACTTTTTCTTCATTCCCATTTTTCAATGGAACAGGAGGTACTTTGTGAAGTTCCGGTGCTGTCCAGCAATTTTTTCGGTAGATAAAGAATACGCCGAAGAACTAAAAAGAGGGGCCGACCTGGATGCCGCACGGCTTCACAAGGTATTCGGCCACGGAAACTACTGTCCGGAATGCGGAAGTTACGTCGACCCCTCCTTCAATTTTTGCCCTTATTGCGGAAGAAGAATAAGTTAGCAGCTCAGACTGTCTACGAGGTTTTTTCATCGTATAGTACCCCAGCGCCTCTTCCGCTAGTGATTTTTTGGCAGTGAGGTCTTTTTTCGACACTTAAGTGCCTTTTCCCTTCTTAAACACCTACTTAAATTTTACACTGCCCTTGAACAAAAAAAGAGGCTACCTCTTTTTTAAAAAACTAACAAAGTAGCCCCTTTTACTTTATAATTACAAATTTGCCATCGGCAATATCAATAGTAATACTATCGCCCTCTTTGATGTTCTCTTTTAATATCTCCTTTGCAATCAAAGTTTCTACATTCTTTTGTAAAAATCTCTTGATTGGTCTCGCTCCAAAGTTCACATCGAATGCATTCTTTATTACATATTCTTTTGCTTTTTGTGTAAGCGTAATTGTAATTCCCTTTTCGATAAGCTTTTCTTGAATTTCCGCCACTCTCAAGTCAATAATCTTCATTATCTGTTCCTTTGTCAATGGTTTGAAAATTATTATTTCATCTAATCTGTTCAAAAATTCAGGTCTAAAATGCATCTTCAGTTCCCCGTCTATCAGCTGTTTTGTCTTTTTGTCTATTTCCCCATTAGAAATATTTGCATTTAATAAATACTCACTACCTAAGTTTGATGTCATTATAATTATAGTATTCTTAAAATCAATCGTTTTTCCTTTAGAATCTGTGAGCCTTCCATCATCCATTATTTGAAGGAGAATATTAAAAACATCATGATGTGCCTTTTCTATTTCATCAAATAAAACAACAGAATATGGTTTTGTCCTGACAGCTTCAGTAAGCTGTCCACCCTCCTCATATCCAACATACCCAGGCGGTGCACCAATTAATTTAGATACAGAATGTTTCTCCATATATTCTGTCATATCAATTCTTATCATATTGTTTTCTGAATCAAATAAAGCCTCAGCCAATACTTTTGCAAGCTCTGTTTTACCAACACCTGTTGGCCCTAAAAACAAGAACGAACCTATTGGCCTTCGTAGATCTTTCATCCCCGCTCGTGCTCTCATAATAGCATTACAAACAGCTTCAATTGCCTCGTCTTGTCCAACAACCCTTCTGTGAAGTATCTTGTCAAGCTCTAAAATCTTCTGCCTTTCTGTCTCAATAAGCTTTGTAACAGGAATACCTGTCCATTTAGATACAATTTTTGCTATCTCTTCTTCTGTAACCTTTTCTTTTAAAAGTCTTTTATCTGGCGGAATTTTTTCAAACTCCTGTCTTTTTTGCTCAAGTTTCTTTTGAAGCCCAAATAACTTTCCATATTTTAGTTCTGAAAGTTTATTGAGATCATAATTTCTTTCAGCCTCTTCTATTTGTATCTTAACCTCTTCAATTTCTTCCTTGATTCTTCGAATTTCTTTTATTAGTTCTTTTTCATACTTCCACTGGGCTGAAAGCTGATTTGCTTTGTCATTTAATTCTGCAATCTCCCTATCAATCTCTTCAATCTTTTGCTTTGCATCTTCGTTCTCTTCCTTTTGCAATATATTTTTCTCTATTTTGAACTGCATAATTTTTTTTGTAATCTCATCTAAGGCAACTGGCATTGAATCTATCTCGGTTCTCAAAAGTGCAGCTGCCTCATCAATGAGGTCAATAGCCTTGTCAGGTAGAAATCTATCGGGTATATATCTATCAGAAAGTTTTGCTGCAGCAATTAGTGCATTGTCTGTGATTCTAACTCCATGGTGAATTTCAAACCTTTCCTTTAAACCCCTCAATATGGAAATTGTATCCTCAACTGATGGTGGATTTACTAAAACTGGCTGAAATCTTCGCTCTAAAGCTGCATCCTTTTCAATGTATTTTCTGTATTCATCTATTGTTGTTGCACCAATACAGTGCAACTCTCCACGTGCCAGCATTGGTTTTAAGAGGTTCCCGGCATCCATTGCACCTTCTGCTCTTCCAGCCCCAACTATTGTGTGAATTTCATCAATAAATAGAATAATTTTTCCTTCCGATGCTGTTATCTCATTTAAAACCGCTTTTAGCCTTTCCTCGAATTCTCCTCTGTATTTAGCTCCTGCAATGAGCGCCCCTAAGTCAAGCGCGAAAATAGTTTTGTCTTTTAGCCCTTCTGGAACATCACCTTTCACAATCCTTTGGGCAAGTCCTTCCACAATAGCAGTCTTACCTACACCAGGCTCACCAATCAAAACAGGATTGTTCTTGGTCCTTCTTAACAGAATCTGAACCACTCTTCTTATCTCATCATCTCTACCAATCACAGGGTCAAGCTTTCCTCTTCTTGCAAGCTCTGTTAAATCTCTTCCGTATTTTTTGAGAACCTCATATATCTCTTCTGGATTTTGAGTTGTTATTCTTTGATTTCCTCTGATTTTATAAAGTTGTTGTAGGAATTTTTCACGAGTGACCCCATATCTTCTCAATATGGCCTTTATCGACGGATGATCATAATCAATTATAACAAGGTAGACATGCTCAACACTTATATACTCATCTTTAAATTTTTTTGCTTCATCCTCAGCTTTTAATAAGATCTCATTCACAATTCTATTTACATAGACCGCCGCTGCACCTAGCCCATACACCATTGGAATTTTCTTGAGCTGATCTTCTAAATCTTTTTTATATAGCTCAAGATTAATACCCATATTCCTTAATATCTTTGCAATAAGCTTATTATCTTCATTGACAAGTGCATAATGCAGATGCTCAATACCTATTTCTTGGTGTTTATATAAAATTGCAGTATTTTGAGCATCTAATAATGCATTCTGAAGATTTTGTGTAAACTTCTCCATATTCATTGTTTTTTCACCCCCCCTAAACCATTTTTGTCCGTGTCAAGAGTTAGGAGGTGATTCATTCAGCTGATATTTTGCACAGTTTGCTCCGGTGACATAGCAGACTAAACTAACGCTCGACCTCGGACTCACACGGGGTTTCGGGCCCATTCGGCATCCTTGCCTCCGGCCATGCCTTCGTCTGTCGGTCTTGCTAAGTTTAGTAACTGTTCTGCCAAGTCGCTTCTCCTGTGCAAAACGTCAACTCCTTACCTACTTAAACTTTACACGGACAAATTAGATTTTCATCTGCTTTTATGTCTATTGTTTTATCATTAACCATTAACTTCTTTAAACATTTTCAGAAAACAAAAACAGAGCTCCTTTCGGTATTTCGTTTTCTTTTTTTGCAATATAAGTGGTTACTTTTATTTTGTCTGAAGAAAATCAATATAATTGTGTAAAAAGGGATTGAGCCATCCCCCACCCTGTAGTTAGAATAAAAGTGGAAACAAAACCAAAAACCATTCTTTCGGGATGAGAAATGGCTCAATACAATATTACCATAGATTCTGAAATTTTGCATTACCTTTGTGTAAAAGGAGCTAAAAATGAAAAGCCAGCTAAATTCTTAGAGAAGGACCGTGGTGTCAAGGACGGGCGAAAGCCCGGCGTAGCGTATCCTTGACACCAGGGGGCGGAGGCAGTACAATGAATTGAACGGTGGTAATAAAAGAACATTCATATTCTATCCAGAGGAATTTTACACAAAAATTTGGACCTGACCAAGGAATTAAAATACTCTCTTACCTCCAACATAGGTTTCCAAGATTTTTATTCCTTTCAGTCCATTTTCCTCGACTTCAAAGGGATCTCTATCAACGACTATGAAGTCCGCCAGCTTTCTTTCTTCGAGAGTTCCCAGATTGACCTCTTCGAACATTATGTAGGCAGAACCAAACGTGTAGGCATAGAGAGCTTCTTCTAATGTTAAGCACTCCTCTTTACTGTCTTCATAATAGGGCACATTTTCGTATTTTCCTCTAGTTACCGCTGCATAAACTGTCTCCCATGGGTTAAGGACCTCAACAGGGCAATCGGTTCCAAAGCCAATGCTTACATCATTCTCAAGCATACTCTTAAATGGATAAATCCACTTAACCCTTTCATCTCCAACCCTGCTCTTTGCCCACCAGTCAGTTATTACAAAGCGTGGCTGTACTGAAGCTACCACTCCAAGTCTTGCTATTCTCTTGATTTGGTCCTTTCTCAAAATCGACGCATGCTCTATCCTGTGCCTTCCATTCTTAATATCTCCAAGATTCTCGTAAGCGTCGAGGATCATATCTATTGTTTTATCCCCGATTCCGTGAATCGCCAATTGCAGTCCAGCTTCATGTGCTTCTTTAATAAGCTCTTTTAATGTTTTCTTATCAATGTTTGGATAACCGCTTGTAGATGGTTCATCACTATACGGTTTGGAAAGCCAGGCAGTTCTAGCCCCTAAGCTCCCATCGGCAAGAATTTTAATCCCATTAATCTTGAGCTTCTCATCTCCAAACCCTCTCTTAGTTCCAAGCTTTTTGAGTGACTCTAAAATATCTTTGTTCCCGTACATTCCCTTATTGCTCACTTCTCTTCTGCCCGGCTCTAGATAAACTATAACTCTTATTAAGAAGTTCACTTTTTCTTTTAGTCTGCTAAGTCCTTGTATCGATTTCTCATCACAACTTACAAAGCCTACTGTAGTTACCCCCTGGGAGGCAGCAAAGCTCATTGCATTTTTAAAGAACTTTTCATAATCTTCTAAAGTCAAGGTTTCCTTGAATTTCTCTCTCGCAAGTTCAAATGCCTCTTCTTTAACTATCCCAGTAGGTTCTCCATCCTCGTTCTTTATTACTCCAGGAGAGTCAATTTCTAAAAGTCCAGTGAGTTTCATTGCCTTAGTGTTAAGAACACCTGCATGTAAGCAAACTCTTGAAAGCATAACAGGCCTATCTTTTACAACTTCGTCTAAATCCCATCTTGTTGGCCAGCTCTTTTCCTCAAATAGTTCTTGATCCCAACCATGCCCGATAACCCAAGTAGTTTGCGCTTTTTCGGCATAATCCCCGATTTTCTTCTTCAGCTCCTTTATGCTTCTAACCCCTCTTAAGTCAACCATATTCAGGTACATTCCTAGTTCGTCAAGATGCATGTGGGAGTCTATAAAGCCTGGTAGAACGGTTTTGCCTTCCAAATCAACTACTTCCCCATTTAGAAATTTTACAATCTCCTTTGCTTTTTCATTTTCTCCTGCATAGACCACTCGTTCATTTACCACTACTAACGCATTTACGATCTTCTTTGGATTAAAACGTGTATAAATCTTTCCATTTACAAACCCTACAACATCCATACTTCATCCCTCCATTGTTGGGTATAGAATTGAAATATTGAAAAAGGTATTGAAAGGGTTCATCCTTATGTCCCTGCTTTTCGCTCGGTATCTTCTTTTGAGAAATGCTGCTCTTCAAATTCTTTCAATGAGCTTTTCTGACCTTTTCATGCCTACCCTGTTATTAGTGGCTTTCTTTAGCTTCCCTGCTATTTCTTCTTTGCTCAGTTTAAGGATTATGCTGGGAAATGGACAGTTCCTCAATACCCATAAGGCTATTTTCCCCACAAATTCTTGAATACTTCTTCAAATTCAGGAAAGTATTCGTCTAATATTGCAATAATTTTATTCTTTACACTGTTTAAGTTTCTTTATTAACTGCTTCCTTGCAACTGAAAGGTTTCTTAAATCTGCATATGTGTTTTGAGGTAAAAGACAGTTTAGAAATTTCCCTTTCTTTTATTAGTCTTGCAATTATTAACGCGTCCTTTCTATCGTTTTTTGATGGGCTGTTGCCTTCTTCTTCTTTCCCTAAGGAAAAACATTTGCAGGAATAAAATTTTTAAAATGCCTATTGTGATATAACTATGTGATTCATCAATATCAGTGTCAAATAGCAGATTAAAATGACCCATTTTCAACGGTTTTTAAATTGACCCACCCTGCGTTTTACCTGTTTCTCGTGCAATTGCCTAGATCCTTTTGCCTTTTACAAAGTTCAATTTCCCAGCCTGTATTGTTTATTTCTACATATTTCTTCAAATTCCTTCTTTTAAGAAAGATAAAAAATAAAAAGTACCTATCTGGTACTATGAATATCTTTTTAAGTCCAATTGCTTTTATTTTTCCTCTTTTTCTTTATCATCTTCCTGAGATGAATTTGATTCTCCCTTCATCAAGCTTTCTTTTGCAAAATTGATAAGTTCCTCTTCATCTTTCCCATTATCAGGATATGTACTTATGGCATAACGCCAGCTGCCACACAGTTCGCCCTAAATCTTTTTCACTACAACTTCCGCGCCTTTTCTTCCCGTCACAGGAAGAACAAGCACCAGAGTATTTTCGTTAATTTCAAATACCGCACTATATCGCGAAGTTTACTTCTTATCTTCTCTGCTATTTTTGAAATTTGACCTGCAATTTTTCCTTCGCAATGTGCCAGAACCAGCGAGAGATTGACATTACCTCTTCTGGCACGGTTTACTTCTTTTTTCAGCAGGTCTTTAAGTTCGGGATAGCGATCTTCTTTTTTGACACTCCCTACTAATTTTACTACCCGCTTCACAAGTTCTTCTGCTTTAAAGGGTTTAACAAGATAATCCACTGCACCGGCTTCCACTGCCCGTCTAATTGAGGGTACGGTAGCATCTATGCTCAAAATTATCACAGGAATGTGTCTGTACTTTTCCTCTGATTTCAAGTTCCGAATAAATTCAAAGCCATTCTGATCTGGTAGATTGATGTCTGCAATTGTTAGTACTGAGTCTACACAACCAGTTAACCAACTTGGGTTCTATTTCAAATTCCTCTGCAAAGACTTTGCCTTCTATAAAAAGCGTCACATATCTAAAGTGTACCAGAAGACGTAGATTGCTGTCGTGAATTGCTTTCGTTGTTATTAAATGCCGGCACTGTAGGAGAAATAAGTTTTGATTTTGACACAAAGTATTTATTAATACAAGCAGCTGCCACCTGAAGGATAGGTTAAGAACTGGCCTATATGGTAACCTGCATATCAAGACTTAATTTTAAAAAGCTTGGTGGAGCAATTTAAAATCGTTGAAAATGGGTCAATTTAAATCCGCTATTGACACGCGTTAATTTAAGTCTTTTTAATGTTTTTTTAACGTTATTGCATTACTAACTGCATTACTACATTACCATGAAATCAGCACGCTATTTGCAAAGTCTCTTTCTTATCTAAAACTCGCAGCAAAATAGTAAAACTCCCAATCAATATCAAAAAAATTTCCAACATAATAAAAACAGGGCTAAACTACAGGTTTATTTATTATCTACTAACGTTGAAAGACTATTTTATATTTTATCATGTTACTTTTTATTCTTTTATTTTTTATGTTTGTCGATTTTTAGCTAATTCTTTTTCCCACCACCGTTGTAGTACCTCTTCATCCAGAAGGATACGGCTTCCTAGGCGTACATGAGGTATCTTTTTTTGTCTCACAAGAACATAAATCATTTCTTGTGATATTGTGCCACCAAAAAATTCTTGTGCTGCCTGTTTTACAGTGAGGATCTTGGACATTTCTTCTACCCTTTTGCAAAATTATTTTTCAAAAGCGTTTAATCATTCTGGTTTTAAATAAAAAAGAAGCTTTTTTAAATCGTTTATTTCTTTTTTATCTTTTGCTCTATCTTTTGTTTTCCCATAAGCCACTTTTCTAAAGCTTTTTTAGGAATGAGTATTTTACCCTTTTTTCCTTTACCCTGGGTCCGATTATGGGGAAGTACTCCACGGTAAACCATACAATAAATAACATCCCTTGATACCCCTAATGCTTCTGCAGCTTCTTTTATAGGATTCATCGCATTCTTCTTTCCGTTCTAGTTTTTATCGATAAAAAAGAGGCGGTTGCTCCACCTCTTGTATGTGTTAATTCTTAATTTATTGTTATTTTCTAACAATTCTCAAAAATTCCTCCGGGGTAACAATCTCAACTGTCTTGTCAGTAAATTCTATCTTGTTTCTAGTTACAATATAATCAACTTTTCTTCGTTTCCCACTTTGAAACATAACAGCATCTTCAAAATCTGTGTTCTTCATCTTTAAAGCTTTTATAATATCTGTTTTAGTAGTACTTATTATTTCTACAAGTTTAAGATATTCTGACAACATAAGCACTCTTTCTTCTTGACTTTTGTATCTTCTCATAATATAGTAAATATCTGTAACTGACGAAGCAGTTATACAAGCTTTTATTTTATCGTCTTTAACCATTTCTAATATTCTACTAGCTGGTTCAAAAAATGGTTCTCTTCTGAGTAAAAAATCGAGAGAAATGTTTGTATCAAGTAGCACTATCATATTTGTTCAGTCTCTCCTCTCTTGCTGCTTTCAAATCAATTTCTTCGGTAACTGGTTTACTCTTTTTTATCATTTCTAAAAGCCTATCATAAGCAATTTCTTTCTCATTTTTTGATACAGCTGTGAGCTTTGCTACAGGCTTTCCGTTTTTTAAAATTAAAATGTCCTCCTTTTCTGAGAGTTTTAGAAACTTTCCTACATTGTTTTTAAATTCTGTGGAACTAACCTGTATCATCTTTGAACACCCCCGTGTATTGCCTATAATTATTATATCATATTTTAGCTGTTTTGTGCTACAATAATTTTAGCTATAATAATTTACTTCATTCCGTATATAAAAACGGTTTTCATTCTTTAAAAACCTCTAAATCAATGTTGAAAATTTTATAACTGCAGTAAATTTAAGTACTATTTATTAATTCTATAATTTCTTTTATTTGCCCATTTTTTCTTGACTTTGTCAGTTCGAAACCCAAAAAGCTTGGGAATACAGGTATTGACAAAAAATGGGCGTGAAATTTGTCACTACATTATTTTCATATGCTAATTAATGCCACTTTATCAATGTCAAACTTTATCTTGGAATTTTGGGAGCTATACTGTTTGAGAAATCTATCTATTTCAAGCTCTTCCCAAAGTTTTCTATACACAATATATCCCCAGTTTTTAATAATCCCTTCTGAAACATCTTCTGGAAAAAGCTTGATGGAACCTGTTTCTTCACTGGAGCTTAAAAATATTTTTTGCAATTTATCTACAAGATTAATGAAAGAGGGGTCATTTTTGAATACTTTTTCTCTCCCTTATCTTTTGTTCTTCCATATGAAGATAAAAAACTACGGAATCCTTTTTATTACACGGGATTCCGTAGACTTTGTCTACAGTCTGAGGCAGTAATAATCAGTCATTACTACCTAACACAATTTTAGTTTAATTTAAACTTTAAATTTATCTACCACATTTGCTAAGCGTATAGCCATTGAATGTAAGTTCTGTGCTATTGCAGCCACTTCTTCTGATGATGCTGAAAGTTCTTCTGATGAAGCGGCCACTTCTTCTGATGCCGCAGAGTTCTCTTGTGTTACGGCACTTACTGATTCTACTTTAGATAATATTTCATCTTTAGATTTTACTATTTCATCCATTCCTTTATAAGTCCTATTCATAAGCGGTGCTATGTTTTCAACCGACTCTAAAATTTTGCCAAATGCCTCAATAGTGTTTTCTACTACATTTGTTTGAGATTTTATAAAGTTATCTACTTCATTTGATGTCTTTATTACTTCTTCCGTATCTACTTGGATTGAAGATATAAGTTCAATTATTTCGTTGGTTGATTTTTTAGATTCTTCCGCAAGCTTTCTAACTTCTTCAGCAACCACTGCAAATCCTCTTTCAGCTTCTCCAGCCCTGGCTGCTTCGATAGTCGTATTTAATGCTAGAAGGTTTGTTTGTTCTGATATTGATGTTATTACATTGGTTATGTTGCTAATTTCCTTAATTGATTTTGTAAGATTATTAATCTTTGATATAACTATATCGACTCAACAAGCTTGTCCATCTCTTTTTTACCATTGTTAGCCCTATTTGCTGTATTGTCTGTTTTATTTTTAACGTTTTGAAGTTCTTTATAAACATTTTCTACATTTCGAGTTAAACCATGTATTAAACCTACTATATCCTGAAGATCACTTGCCTGAGTAGATGTCCCTTCTGCAACTTGTTGCATAGTCTCTGCAAGTTCTTGCGAAGATGATACTAATTCTTCTGATACTGCTGATAAGTTTTCTGAATTTGCTCTTAAAGTTTCTACATTTTTTAACTGTTCTTATTGCTTCTTTTATATTTTCAATTACGGTTTTTAATGATCCATTCATTTCAGTAAACTCGTTTTTACCCTCATCATCAGTTTCAGCTGTAAAATCATATTTTGATAATTTCTCAGCAAGAATGTTGACTTGCTTCATATAATTTCTCAGTAATCTTGTTATTGCAAGTGCCGTTATTACGGATATTGCTGTAAGTAAAATAGAGACTACTAAAAAAATTACTTTTGATTTAGAATATGCTAAATTTGCTTTATCTACAACATTTGCTGCAGTTTCAGCATTTAATTTGACTAAAGCTTCTATATTATTTTGTGTATTTGATGTAAGTTCAACAAGCTTTGCTATTTCTTGAGCATTAATAGTTGTATTAGATTTAAGTTTTTCTAAAAGCATCTGAGCATTTTCAATATATGCATTATAAATAGTAACTCAACATACCTATATTATTTTGCACTTTACAACTTCCTGCTATTGAAAAGTCCAGTGTAAATGTCCATTTCAATTTCCTGATTGTAAGATGGAAAACTACTTTCTTCCTTCACATAAATTCTGGTACCGTTTATCTTCATCAATACTTTAGAACCTCTGCGAGTGATTCCAGCTGAAAGACCATCAATTAATCTGAAAAATCTGTACATTGGCAATAGAACCTCAGGGAAGTCGGACGGCAGTTCGTTTTCAAGATGATTATGATACTTTATCAAATAATACACCTTATCGTCTATATTATATAACGCCTTGCTTAAATCAGCGCTTCGAAATGCATGAAAATAACCCTTTTCAAACACTTCTTTCGGATTTACTATATCTCCTATCTTCAAGTCCGGCTGTACTTTCCCAATATCATGCAGAACAGCTGCCTGTACAAGTGCATTCTTATCCATCCCAGGCAATTCCATCAGACCTTGTCTAAAAGCATCTGCAATTAATTTAAGCATGTTTACCACGTGCCTGAAGCCACCATTTCTGATTATACCGGTTATCTTCACCATGCCTGTACTTTCGTCGTACTCATCCATATACTCTGGAATGGATTTTAATCGTGTCTCTATGCGCTGGTCCGGAAGCATAATTGAAAATGCCATTTCTACTTCATTTTGACTACTTCTCAGTTTTTGCATCATATTGTATTCCGCTGTTATATCGGTAAATGTAACTAAAAAGTCATTTGTCTCACCTAAAATATTCGTACTCATCCTATAATAGGTTCCTGCCTTGGTTGTTAATATTTTTCCTCGATTATCGTTAATCATTTTCCTTATTTCTTCAACTTCTATTGGATTTTCTGATATTATTTCCATCGCAAGCTTATTCGCCCGTATGATTTCACCAACCTCCGAAACCAGCGCTACTCCAAAGGGAAAGAGGTCTATCATCATCCCTATTAAGCGTTCCAGCCCTTCCCTTTTTTCCTTTTCATCACTACGCAACTTTGCAAGTTCCTCAATTAAATTTTCAAGAGAAAGTCTAGCTATTACTTCTCCATTTGTGCTGGTAAATAACCGACAGTCTTTGTGTGTAATTACACTTTTGACAAGATCCTCTATATTCAGGGTCGCTTCCACTCTATCTTCGTCTTTTATCAAGATAGCAACATCCTTAGCCTTAAACTTTGAAGCTTCATCTCCCATGAGAAACCATTTTAGTACTACGTTATAGTCAATGTACCCCTTTGCGCCGTCTTCTTTTTCTACGATAACCACGCCTTCTTTACTTTCAAGCATTACTCTTGCAACTTCTCTTAAATCGGCATCCTGTGAAACTACAGGTAAATTAATATATCGGCCTATAGTTATATTTTCCATCAAATTACACCCCTCTAATCTTTTTGTTTGTTCAGATGGCTATAGAAAACAAGCCTGTTCTTGCCTTTTGTTTTAGCCGCATACAGCGCTGCATCTGCAAATTTTACGATCTCCTCCATACTTAAAGGACGATCATCCGGATATACTGCCGCACCTATGCTGGCAGTAGCTTTAATCTTGGCTTCTGTAAAAATCCCTTCCTCTATTTTTTTTCTTACCCTTTCAAGAGCTTTTTTGGCACCCTCAATTTCTGTTTCTGGCAGTAATATGAGAAATTCCTCGCCTCCATACCTCATAACCACATCCTTATCCCTGAGGCAAGCTTTTATAACAGTGCTCACTTCTTTCAACAACTCGTCGCCGATCAGATGTCCGTATTTATCATTAACATGTTTAAAATCGTCCAAATCAAGCATGGCTACTGTAAGAGGTGTTTTGGTCATATTTGTATTCAGCCAAACTTTCGAGAGAATTCTATCAATAGCCAATCTATTGTAGAGCCCTGTCAATGGATCTCTTTCTACACTCTCTTTCAGAGAAAGGAGTAAAGCGTCTGTTGCTATAAGTATTTGGGCCAGAAATTCTGTGGCTCTTTCAATGTAAATCCACTGTACCATATCGTTATCCTGCTTTATATTAAGAACGTCTTTCAGAACTTGATTATGAATATCTAAAATATTTGCGGCTTGAGCTGAAGAATCGTCCAATAATTTTATAAGGTGCTGGTATGCCTCAAACAGTATCTCATCCTGTCCGCCTTTTAAAATGTATTCTGAAAGGTAATTTTTATATTCCATCATAAAACCTTTGAGATTTGTCATTACCCCATTTCCCCCCTTGCTACTAGTACGGTAGCATCATCTTCTTTTATGCTGAATTCCTTTATTATTTTTAAAGCAACGTCTCTAGGACTTAATGTTCTTATCCAATCCATATCAGGCGATGGAATAAACTGATTCTTTATTCCATCGGTACAGACCACTAATGTAGAATGAAGCAATGATATCGGTTCTTTAAATATTTTTAGGCTGATCGGCATCCTACCAATAACACCGCTCACTCCCATTGTTCTCCTTACAGTCCCAGCATCGACAATCCAAGCCTTTATATTGCCCACGTTTATATATTCTATCATAGATTCAGAAACCAGAGCAACAAAAGCAACGCAGCCCCGCGTACCCCTTACAAGCCTTTCAAGATCCGCATATATCTTATCTATATTTCCTTCGGTTGAATTCTTTACGTAAAGTTCGATAACTTTTGCAACTTCGTACGCCTTTCTTCCGTGGCCCAAGACATCCGCTACAAATAACATATATTTTTCGCCCATCTTCTTCCACACACATACATCTCCGCTCTCTTCCTCAAGATAATGCGGTTTTGATGCCGTCCCGACTTGCAAAACAAAATTCTTCCCCTTTTGGTTAGATGCCTTAAGAGTAGCTTTCACTCTTGTTCCCCCGCCAGGTTTTCGCTCGATTTCAAACTCATTGCTACTTTTTTTTACCACTTCAAGTCCTATTCCAAGTCCTCCGGCCGGCCTTTTTTCGCCGTTATCCACGTCAGCTTTTCCTATGTCTTCAGCCACGAGACATAAACCATCTTCCTTTAACTTTACCTCTATAAAACCTTTTTTACCGTATTTCAAAATATTAGTGGCCAGTTCTCTGGCCACGAGCAAAGCGGAAGGAATATCTATATTGAATTTTTCCATAAATTTCTTGAGACGGTATTCGAGAATAAAAAGATCAGCTTCAACAGCAATATCAACCTCCAGCTTTTCTGTCAAAACACGCGCCTCCTTTTTTCAACAATAACAACCGTTCCCTTTCCAACTTCAGATTCAATATGAAAGCTGTCCATAAGTCTTCTAATTCCTGCAAGACCCAACCCCAGGCTTCTTTCCGAAGTCGTATATCCTCCGCTTATGGCTAGTTCCACATTTTCTATCCCAGGTCCCCTGTCGCACGCCAAAATCTCTATGGCGGGCGCTTTTTCTGAACCTCCTTCTTTTTTCCTGATGTAAATATATCCTTCTTTTGCGTATCTGTATATATTTCTTGCCAGTTCCGACACGGCCGTAGCTATTTTGGTAACATCCGCCAGAGAAAAATCCATTTTCTGTGCAAAATTTTTCGCCATCTGCCTTGATACCGCAATATCGCTTTCATCTTTTATCTTCAATACTATATCGTAATCCTGGGGATTCACTTCTATCACCTAGTATCACCCCTTTAAAAGCAAAAAAGCATCAAAAAAGTATCTCTTATTCCAATTTATCAAGAATATTTATAGCATCCTCAAGGCTCTGGGCAGTGATTATGTCTTTCAGTTTGATGCCCATCTGGGATAGTGTAAGCGCTACCTGAGGTTGAATTCCGCATATAACGACATAGCATCCCATAGCCTTAGCCATGCCAGCCGTTTCCGAAAGAACAAAAGATATATAGCTATCGATTACATCGACCATACTAACATCGATTATTATCCCCCGAACTTCCTTCTCATGTATCTCATGGAGTATCTGCATCTGCAGTCTCTCAACTGTATTGTCATCAAGTTCAATTTGTATTGGAACAAGTAGATAATCATAAAGCTTAATGGTTGGCACTACTTTATTCTTCATAGTCGCTCCCTCTTTTTTGTCCATATCTTCCTCCTCTGTTATCAGATGTTATCTCAATTGCATGTTTAAGAGCGCTTTCCAAGTCTCTTTTTATAATTACCATATTGAAATCGACACCCAGCTTTACAAGAGTATGAGCTATCTCCGGCTTTATACCTGTCAGAATTACGTCACTGCCAAGCAATTTTACTGCGTTAAACATTTCTATTAAAAATCCCCCGACAATCGTATCGATCATTGGCACTCCTGTCACATCCACAATAACCACCTTTGCCCTAGTACTTGCTGTTCTTTCAAGAAGTTTTTCAGCCATGCTCTGTGCTCGGTGGCTATCAAGTGTACCAATAAGAGGTACCAGGAGTACATCACGCCATATCCTTATTATAGGGGTTGCGAGTTCGGCAAGTACGTGTCCCAGCTCTCTTATGCGCATCTCCTTATCATTTTTTATCTCGTCCAATACTTCGATTACGACCTTTAACATTTCTGGAAGGGGGAACCCTTCAATTCTGGCATTCAAAAGCTCCATCCCTCTTACCAGAGCACTTACATCAATAAAATTCAGCAAATTTTTGAGAGGTTCTTTTATCCTTCCTTTCATATCCTCACTGCCAAAGGCATCTGCGAGACTAATCAAAAAATCCTCCCATTCTTTTTTAGTATTATCTGATTCTGCTATTTCTTCTACAAGCGTTTTTAAATTATAAATAATAGTCTCTTTCACCGTACCCACTCCTCGTAATTACAAAAACAGTGAAGAAAACATTATATCAGCCGATGAATATTATAACATACCATGCCCTTAAAAAATATCCCCTGAAAAAACTAGAGAAGTTGTAAACAGCAAAAATATTGAGTATCTCAAATCACACTGTTCGTAGAGCCATTAATGGGTCCTTTACATGATAAATTAAGAAAACATAAAAATTCTCCCAGAAAAACTTCTCCTGAATTAGAAAATCTTATCATCTCTGAAGCAAAAAAACTGTCTTTAGATATAGCCGTTTATTTTCGTACTTTTATAGAAAATATAGCTTAAAAGGAAGCGGAAATAACAATAAAGTCTATCCTCAAAAGAAATTACCGTTGGCAAAAATAAAAAAAAACAAAAAAGGAGAAAGAAGTCTTTATGATGGGAGTAATAGAAAATTCATTCACATAGTGCAAATTGCGGCCTTATCCCCATTAAATTAAGCATTTTTGCCACATTGCCTCTAGTTGTTTTATAATAAATTTCTTTATTTTCTCTATACGCAGCAAGTATAAGCTGCAATAATACAAAACTCATCTTGGATTTTTCTTCAAATTCGAGCTCTACCGCGTTAGCTTTCATCATAACTTCTTTTAAATGCATAATATCTTCTATTTTATTCTGCGTACTTATATTTATTTTGACAACGTCTTTGCTTCTATAGCCCTGCTTCACCTCTACGTTAACAACATCTGGTATATTTTGTAACTTCCAGACTACATCTTCGATTTTCAGCCGACTTTCCAATATTGCCGTTATCTTTTCACCTACAACTTCTTCTCTTTGTAGCATATCAACAGAAGGTTCAAAACTTATCACATTTCCCATTTCCTCAATATATTTTTCAATTATAAGAGCCCGTGCATTTTTCATTATGCAATCCTTGCTTATTTCAACTGATATTTCCAAAATATTGTTATTTACTTGGTTTTCTTTTTTTTCAACCTCTATGTTCTTACCATTATTATTGGCATTCATTTGTTTAAAACTATCTATAGCGTTAATCAACTCTTCTACTCTATAGCTATCATAGTTTTCTCCTTTTATAGATGCTAACACCATTTCTTTCAAAGTATCAAAACTTTTAAACAGTATATCTATCAAATAGTCATCTATGCCAAGTTCACTCTTCCTCAGCTTGTCAAAAAGATTTTCTAATCTGTGGCAAAAATCTGCCACCATGCTGAAACCCATTGTAGCTGAGGAACCTTTTATTGTATGTATAATCCTAAAAATTTCATTTAAAATTTCTGCTTGGTTGGTATTTTTCTCTATTTCCAAAAAAAGCTGTTCCAATCTTGAAAGCTGTTCTTCCGTCTCCTCAACATAGGCATCAAGATAGTCCACCATCACTTTAAATGCCTCCTCCTAATTTTTCAGGATTTAGAACAAGAACAATATCCCCATCTCCCAATATAGCCGCACCCAAAAAATATACTGAAGATAGTTCCTCCGGAAGTGGCCTTATAATGATCTCCTGTTCACCAATAAATTCATCTACCATCACCGCCACGCCATTATTTAGTACAACAAGTGAATATTCTGTATCAAATTTTTCTTCCGCATCATTTTGAAGTCCCATAAATTCCTTTAGTCTCAAAAGTGGCATTATTTCTCCCCTCAATACTACTACTTCTTTTCCTTTCATCTTTCTTATATCCTCAACCTTTATTTTTACTAGTTCTCCCACACTTTCAAGGGGCAAGGCATAACGGCGCTCTTTCAAAGTAAATAACAGTACCCTGGATGTTACCATTGTCACAGGCAGTTCCAGGTATACAGAAGTACCTACTCCCGCTTTACTCATCAAACGTACATTACCACCCAGTCTTCTCACTGTATCACGAACGACATCCATTCCCACACCTCTACCAGACAACTCCGTTACGTCATCTGAAGTACTAAAACCAGGTATAAACAGAAGTTCCAAAACAGCGTGTTCATCCATCGTCGCTGCTTTTTCAGCAGATACAAAACCTTTTTGAACTGCCTTCGCTTTTACTACCTCAGTATCGATGCCACGTCCATCATCTCTGACTTCAATAATAACCTTATCTCCTATTTTTTGTGCCTTTAGAACCAACAAACCTTCTTCGGATTTTCCCTTTTTTAACCGTTCTGCCGGCTTCTCAATTCCGTGATCGATTGCATTCCTTATAATGTGTAACATTGGATCATAAAGCGCCGTTACAATATTCTTGTCTATCTGGGTTTCCTCCCCCTCGGTAACAAGACGTACCTTCTTGTCAAGTTTTCTGCTAATCTCGCGAATCATTCTGGGAAAACGATCAAATATATATTTTATTGGAAGAAGTCTCAAGCTCATTACTATGTCCTGTAAGTCATTTCCTATCCTCTTTAACAAAACCTGCTTATCTTTTAATTCTTTTGTTACATCTGTTGATCCATATTCCATTTCGATTTTTTTTATCATAAACGAAAGTCCATTATTGACTGCAACCAGTTCTCCTACTAACTTCATAAGCTCATCGATTTTAGTCTGGTCTACTTTCAGTGTCTTCGTAGTTTCGATTTCTGAAAAACCTTTATTGTTCGTCATATCTCTGGAAATACTTTCATTATACTCTTGCAAGATTTTCTCTTCACCTTTTTTAATTTCACGCCTTTCTATTCCTTCATTCTCAGTTCTTGCTGCATAAACTCCCCTATCTTTAGACTCATTTTCCTGCAATTTTTTGTCGTTGTTTATTATAAGATTCACAAGATTTACAAATCTTTCTGGTAATTTGATTTTGTTTGTTTTAATCATTTTAACTAAATTTCCACTTTTTGTAACCCAACCCATGTATTCTGCTATCCTTTGAAGCACATTTATAACCATGTTTCCTCTCCAGCGCCGGTCTTCTGGCGTCTCTGCAATCTTATAGAACTCCTCCTGCTGTGAAATTATCATATCCATGACTTCTTGTACCTTGTCTTCTCCAGCCGACATAGCTGATAAAGAATCGCCTTTCGATGTCGTAAATTTTTCAATTGCATCAGGAAATACCGGTGACACAAGTACCTTTACATCAGTATCTGTTCCTATTACTTTATACAGTGTATCTTCTATTTCTTGGGCATTTTTATCAGATATCAATACAAAAGTCAAAGATATATAAGGGATAGAAGGATCAAGCTCTTCTAGTAAAGGTAATTTTCGCGTATCAGCATCAATATGTGTAACCTCTCCAATTTCTTTTAATTTGTCAAAAAATTCCGTTACATCAATTTCTACAGCTTTTGTACCTACTACTTGAAGTAGTATTTCATAAACATTTTCGCTTTTTTGTATTAATTCATTTAAAAAAATCTTTTTGTCTTTGGAAATAGTGCGTAACATGTCGTCTGTATGTATCACAGAAGCTTGAGGCATTTTATCCATTTCATCCAAAAACTCTGATATTCTGCCTTCAAATTCTTTTAGCTCCGGCGCTTTTAATGTCTCAAGTCCTTCTTTTTCAGCGTTTTCAACTAAACTTATTATCCTCTCAAAAGAATCCAGTAAAAAATCACTTATCTCCGTATCGAGAAATTTCTCTTTTTGTGCTATTTCCTTAATCAGTTTTATTAAACTTTCTATAAAAGAACTCAGTTTATTAAAATCATAGGACTTGCATAATTGCAATAACTCACTCAATCTGCTTAAAATTTCTTCAGCTGCTTTATCTTTCTCATAAGCATCTTCTAACCCAAGCACAAAAAAGCCTATATTGTCAAGCAATTTTTTTGCATTCTTTATAAATCCATTGGATTCATTCTTCATTTCAGTCATCCCTACCTTATCCCTGTAAGCATTTTTGCAGAAAGTTGCAAGCATATCGGATCAACCGGTTTTTCTAAATAAAGATTTGCCCCAACTCGAAACGCTTCTAAATAGTCATTTTCTCCTGATTCTGTAGATATAACAATCACTGGCACAAAACCATGAAGCTCTTGTTCTCTTATCTGCCGTATCAACTCGTATCCATGCATTTTGGGCATATTCACATCAACTAATAAAAGGTCAAATTTTTTGGCAAGATACTTTTCTAAAGCCTCATAACCGTTGGCAGCTTCTTCGACCTCAAAGCCAACATTCCGAAGTATCGAGCCATGAAAACCACGCACTGCCGCAGAATCATCCACAATTAATACGCTGGGATTCACTCTTTTCACCTCATTTCTGGTACACAAACGCATTTTTAAATTTTCGCAGTTTAAAGATAGGTGTAATACGGCTCATTGACTCTGAATGGCCTAAAAATATATAACCCCCTTCTACAAGAGCTTCATAAAAATAAATTGCTACTTGCCTTCGAGATGCATCATCAAAATAAATGAGTACATTTCTGCAAAAAATCACATCAAAATTCCTCATTTTTCGCATTTCCACTGCATCCATTAAATTTAACTGAAAAAATATAATTTTTTCTTTAAGGTCTGGTATTACCTCATAAAAATCTCCTTTTTTATATAAATAGCGCTTTTTATACTCTTCTGGTACAAGTCGAACAGCTCTTTGTGAATATAATCCTCTCTCGGCTTTTTGTAAAACCTCAGTGTTTATATCTGTTGCATAAATTTCCCAGTCTATATCATCTACATCTTCAAGCATTTCCTTCATAATTATGGCAAGTGTATACGGTTCTTCTCCCGTGGAGCAACCTGCAGACCAGATTCTAATTTTTCGGCTGTTTTCTTTACGTTTTCTCTCCAAAATTTCAGGCAAAACTTCTTCTGCAAAACATTTCAATTGATAATATTCTCTAAAAAAATATGTTTCATTGATTGTTAAAGCATTAAGCAATTGTTGAAGTTCTTGACCCGTTACATCAAATCGCAGCCAAGTAAAATAGCTCCTAAAATTTTCATATCCGGTAGCTTCCATCCGGCTTTCTACCCTGTTTTTGACATAATACATTTTTTGTTCTTCAAAATATATTCCTGTTTTACGGTAAATAAAATCTCTTAACTTGATGAATTCCTCAGCTGTCACTTGTACACCTCATTTCTATCCTCCCAATTTTTTTAGCGCAACTTCTCCAACATATTGAAAAAAAGGACTAGAAAATCGATTTAAAGCTTGCTTTATTGCTTTTTTGTCCTCCTCACTACCGCCAATCTCGCCTAAGTATTCAACTGCTGCCGCCACAACATTTTCTTCTTCATCTTCCTCTACAACTTTTCTTAAAATCATGACAGCTTCTTTCAATTGTCCTTCTCCTATAGCATTAACCACTAGCTGTCGCACATCTTTATCAGGATGCATTATCATTCTTTCAAAAACCTCAAGAGCCGAATCCCCTATGGTTGCCAATATTTCTACTCCAACATTCCTAAGATAAGCATCATCGCTTTTAAGTAACTCTACAGCAAGCTCTGCAACATTTTCGTTTCCTATTTTTATAAGAGAACTCACTATTGATTCTTGTACTGCTCTACTTGTCTCTATACAAAGTTGCTCCACCAAGGCTTCTACTACCTCCTTGCTTTTAAAATTCCCCAAATCGAGTGCTGCCGCGATGCGTTCGCTTTCATTTCTGCCATTCTTCATTAGCCTGATTAATTCATTAATATTCTGAGGTTCTTGCATATTCATTCACCTTCTTTAACAAGATATCACTTATCTTATAAGCAGGTGCTACTATCTCAGCCCCACCACGCTCTACAGCTGCTCTTGGCATACCATATACTATAGCAGTTTCTTGTGATTCTGCAATAGTTAATCCACCTCGTTTTCTTATTTCAACCATCATATCTGCACCGTCGTCACCCATACCCGTCAAAAATATACCTATAATATTCCGGCCATCTACATTTTCAAGTACCGATTTCATGGTAACATTAATAGAAGGCTTATAAAGTGTCTCTTCAGGCTTCTGAGTTAATCTAGTAATAAGCTTAGAACTTCTTGAATCTCTTTCCACCACAAGGTGCCATCCACCTTTTGCAATGATAACTGTTCCAGGTTCTATAAACGCTTTGTCTTCCGCTTCCTTTACCTTTAAATTGCAGCTTTGATCTAGACGTTGAGCAAAAGATTGGGTAAAACCTGGCGGCATGTGCTGAACTACCAACACAGCTGCCGGAAAATCTGAAGGAAGATAAGGTAAAATTTCCATCAATGTTTTCGGTCCCCCTGTAGAAACTCCAATTACTACCACAATTTCTTTTTTAGAAATTTTATTTTCATATACTTTCCTAGTTACTTCCTGATTTCTACGTTTCAATAACTTTTTAAAGTTTCTTGAAGAACTTAGTAGCTCCTTATTAGATAAGGCAGCTATCCTCACTTTTGATACAATTTCGTCTGCAAGCTGCTTTATTCCCAGCGAAACTGTGCCTCCTGGTTTTGCCACAAAATCAACAGCTCCAAGTTCGAGAGCTTCAAATGTGGTTAAAGCTCCTTCTGTAGAAAGAGATGAAATAATTACAACAGGACATGGCGCAAGAGACATTATGTACTGCAGCGCAGTAAGCCCATCCATTACTGGCATATTTATATCAAGAGTTATCACATCAGGGCGAAGTTCTACTGCCTTCTTTACTGCCTCATTGCCATCACGAGCGGTATCAATTACTTCCATGTCTTCCTCATTTTCAAGTATATCCTTTAAACACCTCCGCATAAAAGCAGAGTCATCCACTACGAGTACGCGAATTTTTTTCTTCATAATTAACACTTCTCTCCTATCAAACCCTTGCGTCAATTATCTGCTTCCTCTATTGCCATTAGTTCTTTTTTCTCCTTTCCTGACAACACCTCTTCCACAGATAGCAAAATAATCATTCTATTCGTTTCATCAAACTTCGCAATTCCTTTTATAAACCTTTGGTCTATTTCATCCATCAGAATCTCTGGCGCATCCTCTATCTGAGAATGTCCAATTTTTACTACTTCTTTAACTGAATCAACGATTAGACCGGTGTGCCTTCCAGAAATTTCAACGATCACTATCCTATTGCGATCATCCCGATTTTTCTCTTTTAATCCAAATTTTTTTCTAAGATCGATAACAGGTACAATCGTACCTCGCAGGTTTATAACACCCTCCACAAAATCCGGTGCCTTAGGAACCGCTATTATTTCTGTTGGTCTTATTATCTCCCTTACATCCTCTATAGAAAATGCGCATTCTATACCATCTACCAAAAAAGTTACAAGTTGCTCCTCTTCGTCCTTCGTATCAACAACCTTCATCTCTTCATCACCACCCTGTGCCCTCAATATATCAGCACTTTCTCTTAACCTATATGAAAATAGCTTTTTGGGATCAAGTATGTAAACTAGGCGGCTACCTTCATTCAGCTTACATATACCACTTATTTCTTCACTATCTTTTGTCTTTAATAAAGGTGGCACAGGAGTAACCGCAACTTTATCTATTCTCAACACTTCCAAAACCAAATCAACTTTAAGCCCCACAGCATATGTAAAACCATTTTCACTTATACTTGTAACTACTATTCTCGACCTCTCATCAAAAGAGCATTCCTCCATATTAAACAATCGTCGTAAGCTAACAATGGGTAATACCTTATTTCGAAGAGAAATAACACCAAGGACATAAGGTGGTGTATTGGGGACCTCACTAACTTCACCAGAAAAACGAACAATTTCCTGTACACTGCCTACCTCAATACCGTATTCTTCCTCTCCTATCTTAAAACTTATCATCTCCAATTGTTCACCGTTAGCATCTGTGTTCTTCTTTTCGCTTTCTTGAACTATGTCAATTATATTGTTCTTACTAACTTCCACCTCTTCTTTGATAGTTTCTCCATCGCGGAAATTTAGAAGTTTCTTGGCATCTAGCAGCATGATCAACTTTTTGCCTTTTTCAATTTTGGCAATACCTTCAACAAAGTCTGCAGCAGTTTCTGAGCCAGACCCCTTTTCTATTTCCTTTTCATGGATAGATATTACTCCAACCACCTGATCAACCACATACCCTAATTTCTTGTTACCCGCTGTCAGCACGATCACACGACTTGCCTCAGTATCCTCATTTCTTTTGAGTCCCAAACGTAGTCTGCAATCTACGATCGGTAAGATTGTACCTCGCAAGTTGGCAAGACCACGAATATATGAAGGAGTGCCGGGAACTTTTACTACATCAGGAACCCTTATTATTTCTTGGAGATATCGCATATCTATGCCATATATTTCATCGCCCAAATGAAATGTAACACACTGAAGGCCATTTTTCCTTGCCACATCTTTTGTGTTTATCAGTTCCATAAAACCATCACCTTAACCAATATATTTAAATCTTAAAGCTGTTGCATTTCATCGGCTAGTGCTGCAATGTCTTCAATAGCTTGTGCTAACTCCCTTATACCCGCTGCTTGTTGCTTACCGGCTGCAGCTGCTTCTTGTGCAGCCCTTGAAGCCTCCTCGGCTGCAGATGCAATCTGGTCTATTCCTTCCCTTATTTGCCCTATCGCTAATATACTCTGATTAGCCTCTTCTGCAATTTCTTCGCTAGCTTTTACCATTTCCTTCATATCCTTTTCTATCTGCTCCAAATCTTTTGAAGTACTTCTAGCTTTTTCTACCTCTTCAACAGTAGAATCGCCTATTGCCTCTGCATCTTCAAGCACTATTTCTATTTGCTCCTGTATAGCTCTTACCAGTTCTTTGATTTGCTCTGCATTATTCGTACTATCTTGCGCCAAATTTCTTATGTCCGATGCAACAACTGCAAAGCCTTTACCGTATTCTCCTGCTCTTGCAGCTTCTATAGCTCCGCTTACCGCAAGCATGTTTGTTTGAATACCAACTGTGACAATAGTATCCACAATTTTATTGATCTGTTTAGCCATAGACTCCAACGTTTTTATTTTTTCTATATTTAGCTTGTTTTCATTAAGAGCATCTTCAATACCAGCAATAAGCTGATCTACATTGCTCTTGTTGGTTTCAAGTAACCTTGAAAGTTCCATCACTTTATTTAAAGCCGACTGCGCCTGCTCGCCAATCGTCTTCATTCCTTTTTCTACCTGAGCAACAGCGCTGGAAGATTCTTCTGCTGCACTTGCCTGCTGTTCAGCACCTTTGGATATCTGGGAAAGTGCAACCATTATTTGATCTGCTGATTTGCTTAATTCTTCTATCGCAGCGGAAAGTTCTTCTGCCGCAGCTGCAAAGCTTTCAGCCGATTTTTGAGTATCAGTGGACGTCCTTAAATCTTCTGCCATCTCAGCAAGTTCAGCAGCCGCCTGACTTACATCAGCGAGAGCTTTTGCTTGTTGTTCTATCGCTTGAAGTGACTCTTCTGTAGCACTAGCCTGCTCTTCGGCATTGCTTGCTATTATTTCCGCTCCTTTTTGGAATTCTTGTACAGCTTGAAACGATTGACGACTGAGATCATTTATCAAAGACACCCCTTTTACTACCTCATCCATTGCCGTGAGAATAGAAACAAGACCTTCACTTATAGTTTTCCCTCTTTCAACCTGTGAACGTGCTTTGGCTGCTGCTCCATTAATGGCATCTACTACCACCTTAACTTCTTGCTGAATTTGGTTTACTACTTCTCTTATATCATTAGCCGCCTTTTCCGAAGTTTCAGCAAGTACCCTTACCTCATCAGCGACTACGGCAAATCCTCTGCCGTGATCTCCAGCCCGTGCTGCCTCTATGGCTGCATTCAATGCCAGTAAATTAGTTTGATCTGCTATTCTCCCAACTGTCTTGACTATATCACCTATATTCTCTGCTTGCTTTTCTAGTTGTGCTACAAGTCTTGCTGATTCTTCATTTTTAGCCGATGCTTTATTTACACCTTCTACAAGCTTTTCTATGTCTTCAGCTGTCTTTTTTACAAGTAACTGAATAGCCTTAGCCCTATCCAATACCCTCTGGGCATTCTCTGCTGAACGTTCTGCTCCTTTGGTTACTTGTTCAATTGCTGCGAGTGACTCCTGAATTGCTTTGCTTGCTTCCTCTGCCCCGCTAGCAATTTGTTCCATAGAAGATCTCAATTCTTCAATTGCTCCTGAAGCTTCTTCAACTCCAGATGAAAGCTCTTCTGTTGCTGCTGCAATTTTTTCCGCTGCCTGTTGCCTTTTTGCAAAGGTGCGCGCCTTTTTCCTTTGTATTTCAATTTGCTTTTTATCTACCCCCTCCATGGCTGTATTTATGCTAGTTGTACTTGTGGTCTCTCCGCTCAAAGGAGCAAGTGTCTTATGATTTTTTTCAGCCATATTTTAAACCTCCCATAATATTGTAAAATTTTTGAATTTAAATATTTTTAACAGTATCGACATATGATTTGTTAATATATCTTAAAAAAATGTCCAACAATTCTTCATCAAACTGTCCTTTTGATTCTTTTAATACGTCAATAGCCTGTTGAATGGATAACGGATCTCGGTAAGGTCTTTTGCTTGTAAGCGCGTCAAATACATCTGCAATAGCAATTATTCGTGCGAAAAGTGGTATGCTTTCACCCCTTAAACCTTCCACATAACCCATACCGTCGTATCTTTCGTGATGATAATAAATGCCGTCAATAATCTTTTTGGGGAAACCGAGATTTACTAACAACTTTTTTGCTATTACTACATGCTGCTGCATCATTTGTTTTTCCCAACGTGTATAGCTTCTAGACGTTTTTAAAAGCTTGTCTGGCAATGCAACCTTGCCGCAATCATGCAATAGAGCAGCTATATATAGTTCTTTCATATCCTCTGAATCTAAGCCCAATGCAACGCCTATCGTCATAGCGTATTTTGCCACATTTCGAGAATGAATGGCTGTTGCTCTATCTCTTGCTAGTAGCATGTAAAATAAAGAATGAGTAACGTCAGATGTCATGCTCTACCTTCCTTTAACATTTTTTCTTTTGTGCTTTTATGCTATCTAAAGTTCACCTCCTATAATTTTGGAGCTTTCGCTTAAATTTAATTATAATAACAGTATTGGAAAAAACATATGTCTTAAAAGGACAAAAAAAATAGCATGTTGTGTATTTTTTGCTATGAATAGTAAACACATTACTCAATCCAAAATTAGTCTTATTGCTTTTGTCAATAGATAGTAGTAGAATCTCTTACTTTCGTCCTTTAGTATATCTTCTCCTGCCAATTCCTTTATTTTATTTAACCTATATTTAATCGTATTTGGATGCATAAAAGTTTTCTCAGCCGTCTTCTTTATACTTCCATTATTATCCATAAATGCTTCTAAGGTTTCTAGTAGATTTGTATTGTGCTTTTTGTCATATTCGTAAATACAACGGATACTTTCGTCTTTCAAAATATCTTCTCTATCAACAAAACGCAAAAATTTGTATATACCTAAATCGTCATAAAAAGTAAGGGTTTCTTCCTTGTAAATCCTCTTTCCTACCTCTTTCGCTACATGAGCCTCAGTATAGGCTTTTTTAAAGGAAAACTCCCCTTTTATTGATGAACTGACTCCTACTACTAATTTGAAATGTGAAGTTAAAGTGCGTATTTCTCTTTGCAGTTTACAAAAAACTTCTCTTAACATATTCCTATATGTCCGATTTTCATATCTATTTCTATCAAACCCAAGAAATAATAATATTTCATCGGTTTTAGGTAAAGTAAAAAGAAAATGTGTATCTAACGCATTTCTTAAAAAATCTTTTGTTTTTCTCTTTATGAACTCTTCCTCGTGCTTGTTTTGTGGCATGTCTATTTGTAGTTCACAAATTAGAGCAAAATTCTCATCATAAAGAGGTAAATTTAAGCCATTAATTTTTCTCATTAACTTCTCTAACTCGTTACCCAAATCTTTAATCGCATATGATTGCTCAAATGGGATTTCTCCCATGCAATAAACCCTCCCCATAAATAACCTAATCCTCTTTTTTTATTTATATTCGACAAAATTCGATAAAATCCTTTTGAATTATCTAATATTTTTTTTTTTTTTTTTTTTTTTTTTTTTTTTTTTTTTTTTTTTTTTTTTTTTTTTTTTTTTTTTTTTTTTTTTTTTTTTTTTTTTTTTTTTTTT
>NZ_SLWU01000026.1 GCF_004345675.1 Caldanaerobacter subterraneus
GGCATGTTGGAAGAAGGGTATTTTTTTGTCTTTTTGCCCTTTAAATGCCTCAAAAATTTTTTAATTACCCCCTTGACATTTTACCGTTTGTCTTTCTCTTATTATTTTCTTTGCTCAACTTTTCATTAAAGGCTATCCATGCGTCATTTAAATCTATATTGGAAGTTTTTAAGGCATTTGCTGTAAATTCATTTATAAACTTTAGTTCTTCTAATTTTTGCCTACATGTGCTGCAGGTTTTTACGTGTTCTTCTATATTTTTTGAGGTGAGTTCGTCCAATTCTCCATCTAAATACGCCTGAAGGGTTCCTTCATCGTAGCACACATTTCACACCTCCTTTTCGTATAATTCCTTGAATTTTTTCTGAGCTCTTGCAATGGTTGTTCCTACGGAGGATTTTTTAATTCCCAAAGCGACTGCTATTTCTTCATAACTGTAACCTGAATGCTTAAGTATTAAACACATCATGTCTCTTTTATTCATTTTTAATAGAACTTCTTTCACCTTTGACTTTTCAAAGTTTTTTATAGCTATTTCTTCGGGGTCTTCCAAAAGTTTTTCTTCATTCTGCTGGAAGGCTTCTATTTCTCTTACTCTTGCGCTTCTTTCTGTTCGAAGATAGTTTAATGCATGGTTCATGGCTACTTTTGAAAGCCAACCTCCTATATTTTCATTGTGCCGGGGAGGCTTTTTTAAGAACTTTATGAATACCTCCTGCGCAATGTCCTCTGCTTTAAATTCATCTTTTACAACCCAGGAGATTTGTTTTAAGACTTTTGGATAATACCTTTCAAAGATATCTTTGAAACTCTCCTCTATTTTTAACACCTCCCCTGTCCCTTTTCACTAATAATAACACATCTGAAATCAATTTTGTGACAAAAACTTTTTAGACAAAGGGGACGGTTCCTTTCGTCTGAATTTTTCAGACGAAAGGAACCGTCCCCTTTGTCTGGGTTTTATTTTTTGGGGAAGTGTTATATAATTATATCGGTGTTTTTAAAAAAACGCGGGGGTGTTAAATTGGAGAGGATAAAGGGCTATTATCCATATTTAGCAGGAATAGGTATGGCATCAATTTTTGGCTTTTCTTTTATGTTTACGGCGATGGGGCTTGAAGTGGCATCTCCTTTGGAGCTTATATCATATAGGTTTCTTTTAGCATCTATTGTCATAACGCTTCTCTGGGCTTTTGGTGTAATTAAGTTAAATTACAGAGGGAAAGATGTGAAGCCATTGCTTTTATTGTCTTTGGCAGAACCTTTTATATATTTTGTTTTTGAGACTTATGGGATAAAGTATACTTCTTCTTCTCTTTCGGGGCTGATGATAGCCTTGATTCCTGTTGCAGTCACAATCCTTGCGGTGATATTTTTAAATGAAAGGCCTTCTTTGTACCAGCTTTTGTTTATTTTGTTATCTGTAGCAGGCGTTATATTCATAATTTTTATGACCGGGTCAGAAGGTGGGAAAAGTTCTCTCTTAGGATTTTTATTTTTGCTGGGAGCGGTTTTGTCTGCGGCTTTTTACACGATTCTGGCAAGGAAATTTTCCTCTGTTTTTTCTCCTATAGAGATAACATTTGTTATGATGTGGTTTGGGGCTATCTCTTTTAATATTTTGAATTTAATTGAGAAAGTGATAAGAGGGGATAGCCTTTCAAGTTACTTTTCAAGTGTGGCTAATTATAAAGTGTTAATTCCAGTACTTTACTTGGGGATTTTATCCTCAATCGTTGCATATTTTCTCAATAATTATGCGCTTTCTAAGCTTCCTGCTTCTCAAGCCTCTGTCTTTGCTAATTTGACTACAGTGATTTCCATTATAGCAGGAGTGACTATAAGGCATGAGGTTTTTTACTGGTACCATGTAGTTGGGGCGATTATGATATTAATAGGAGTATGGGGTACGAATTATTTTGGAAAAGCGTATGAGGTAAAGGCTTTGTCTGAAGAAATCCATTGATAGAGGTATTTACAAAGAAGGGAGGGCTGTGATATACTACTCTTGGCAGAACCCTATACCATACGGGGGCATATCGATGTGGCGAAAAAAGGATGCGGTACAAAAATACCGCATTTAAATTATGGAGGAGTGATTTTATTAGTACGCGGGGAATACTTTCTAATTCTTTTACTCGATGGTTGACTTTCTTATGCACACCATTGTTCTGGCTTTTGACTATGCAAGGCTGGAATTAGCCTCGCATGTTGATATTATATCATGTTTTTTGAGTTTGTTGAAGAAAATTTTTAAAATTTGGGGTGATAAGATGGAAAGAGATATACAAGATGCACTGGAAATATTAGGAAGAGGTAAAGGCTTTGCTCTTGATATAGGGACAGGGAGAGGCAGAATGGCTTCAGGGCTTGCTGAGTACGGGTATGATGTGGTTTCTCTGGATGAAAGCCTAGAAGCTTTAAAAAGGGCAAGGGAGTTCATAAGGGAAAGCGGAGTGGAGGAGAAAGTCCTTCTTATGGTTGGGGATGGACATTCCCTTCCTTTTTTGGACGAAACCTTTGACGTCGTGGCAACGTACAATGCGCTTCATCATATGAGGGACTATAAAAGGGTTTTGGATGAGATGGTGAGGGTATGTAAAAAAGGAGGGAAAATTGTCATATCTGAACTCAACGAATACGGCAAAAAAGTTGTGGAGGAGAGTCACAGGAAGAGAGGTAGCCATCACGAGGCAAATATTAGCATCGTGGATTTGTCTTCTTATCTTGAAAAAGAGTATAGGATAGTAGGTGAGATAAAACCTTCTGAAAGGACAGATATCTACATAGCTACGAATATAAGCTTTTAGAGGAAATTTTTAATGTTGACAACAAGAAAAAATATGATAAAATAAAAAATGGCTTTGGGGCCCCGTGGTCAAGTGGTTAAGACACCGCCCTTTCACGGCGGCAACACGGGTTCGAATCCCGTCGGGGTCACCATTTTTTATTCTGCAAAAAAGCCTTTACAGGCTTTTTATTTTTTTATGTCGAAAACAAAAATAAGTGAGATACAAAAAATAGCAAATAAATCCACCACCTTTATGGTATAATTTAGAAAAAATAGAAGGTGGTGGAGGTATGCAAAGCGCAAATGTGTTTCCTTACAAGAAAACTTTGAAAGGAAAGCTAAGTGAAAATGTCGACAAGGGTTTTTATAAAAATGTTTTAAATTCAGTTTTGTTTTTGATTTTTGCTTTTATACTAGGAAGAGCTTCCATTTCCTATGTGCTTTTTCCTTTTGGGATAGCTTTTTTTGCGGCATTAGTCGCTTACAAGAAAAAGTATTTCTTTGTAGGTCTAGGGGTGTGGCTGGCGTTATTGACAGTGCCAGGAGTAAATAGTGCTAAGTATCTTCTCAGCATGGCTATAATTTTTCTATTGGAACTTTTTTTGAGGGTTAGGCCTACTAATGCTTTAAAGGCTTCTTTTATCACTCTTTTTTCTCTTTTCGCTTCAGGGCTGATTTTTAGCTATTCATACAATTTTTTATATTTTGATGTTTTTTTAAGTTCATATGAGGCAGTTATTGCGATGTTATTAGTTTTTATTTTTAACCACTCTCTTTCTTTCATTGTCAACAGAAGCACAAGGAAAGTAATTTCCAACGAGGAATTGGTTTCTTTAGGGATATTTACTGCAGTTTTTATACTGGGGCTTCACAATTTAAGCATTTGGAAATTTAGTTTAAATAGTATAGCAATAGCCTTTGCGGTGCTTTTTATAAGCTATCTGGGAGGCAGTGGGGCTGGTTCTGCGATAGGGACGACTATAGGGGTATTGAATGTGCTTGCATATGCGGAAGCGCCTTCAATTGTAGGTGTTTTAGCTTTTGGAGGGCTTTTGGGAGGGAGTTTTCGCAAACTGCACAGGATTGGGACTATTGCAGGTTTTGTAATAGGAGCGGCAATAGTAGCTTTTTATACAGGGTTTAAAGTCGGCAATAGTTTAAACCCTTATGGCATTGGATTGGCGGCTTTGCTCTTTGCAGCTTTTCCGAAGAAGTATATTCAAGAAGCTGAAAAATTGATTAAAGGAAATAAAAACTTAAATGACAGAGATTACAGCAGAAAATTAAAGGAAATAATTGCAGCAAAACTGAAAGAGTACTCGGGAGTTTTTGAGGAACTTTCTAAGACCTTTAAGCAGTCAAATGAAAAAATACTGGACCATAAAGATATTTCCTATTTGTTTGAGGAAATTGCCAATAAGACCTGTTCTCAATGTATTATGTATAAAAACTGCTGGGACAGAGATTTTTACAGCACTTATAAATCTATGTTTGAACTAGTGGAGCATTTAGAGAAGAGGAAAGATATAAATGATAATAGGCTTTATAGGAAGTGCATTAGATTTTCTGAGCTCATGTCAACTACTAAATATTATCTTGGAATCTATAAAATAAGCATGCAGTGGAGAGAGAGGCTAAAGGATGCAAAAGGACTTATTGCGGCTCAGCTCAAAGGTGTTGCTGATGCTATTTCTGACATTGCAAAGGAGGTAAACATGAACATATCCTTTAAAGATGAGCTGGAACAGGTCATTCTATTGGAGTTAGATAAAAATGGGATACAGGTGGAAGATGTGCTGGTGTACGAAACAGATGGCGGAAGCACAAGCGTAAAAGTGTACAGAGAAGAGGGGTATTTGTCAAAGGATTTGGAGAAAAAGATTGCCTCTGTAATATCAGAAGTAATGGGAGAAAGGTATGAAAGGAAAGATAGACTTTACGGGATAGATTCTAAGGGAAGATGCGTTCTTTCTTTTGCCAAGGCAGAAAGCTTGCAGGTCATCACTGGGGTTAGCAAAGTGAGCAAGGCGAAAAACAGGATTTCGGGGGATACCTACTCTTTTATGGACCTTAACAATGGAAAATATGTGGTGGCTTTAAGTGATGGCATGGGAGTTGGATACAAAGCCGCAGCAGAAAGCACAACCGCCATTTCACTTTTGGAGAAGTTTATAGAAGCGGGGTTTGACAGGGAACTTGTCATCCAGACTTTAAATTCCATTCTAGCCTTGCGGTCAGCTGAAGAGATGTTTTCCACTGTGGACATCATGTTTTTAGATAAGTTCACTGGAAAAGCTGAGTTTATAAAGATTGGAGCTTGTGCCAGCTATGTGAAGAGAGGAGCTTCAGTAGAGGTTATAGAGTCCGGTTCGCTTCCTATAGGAATTCTCGAAGACATTGAGGCAGACCTTCATGAAAAGAAGTTAAAAGAAGGAGATTTTGTGATATTAGTTACGGATGGGGTGCTGGAGTGCTTTGAGGGAGAAAAAGAGATGGAGCTTTTGAGGGTAATAAGCGAAGCAGATTTTATAAGTCCCCAGGAGATGGCGGATTATATAATGAAAAAATCTTTAGAAAGGTGTGAAAATACACCTAAAGACGACATGACAGTGATAGTGGCAAAAATTTGGAAGAAGATTTATGTTTGATTTAAAGCGAGCTATAGTATATAATCATAGTATAGCGTGACTATGAGTTTTCAGGGGTTTGGTATGATTGAGAAGGTTTTAAGGACCATTGAGAAGTACAATATGATAGAAAAAGATGACAAAATTGTAATGGGAATATCAGGAGGCCCTGATTCCCTGTGCATGTTGGATGTACTTTTTAATCTAAAAGGAAAATTTAATTTGAAATTGTATGTTGTTCATGTAAACCACATGATAAGAGGAGAAGATGCCAAAAAGGATGCGGAGTTTGTGGAGAAGCTGTGTAAAGACTTAGATCTTCCCTTTTTTTTATTTGAAGAAAACGTCCCTTATCTGGCTAAAAAGATGGGATTAAGCGAAGAGCAAGCTGGGAGATACGTAAGGTACAAGGCTTTTGAGGAAACATTGAAAAGAGTAGGAGGAAACAAAATAGCTGTAGCCCATAACAAAAATGATGTAGCAGAGACAGTTTTATTAAACATCCTGAGAGGGACGGGGCTTAGGGGACTTATTGGTATAAAGCCTGTAAATGGCAATATTATCAGGCCTCTCATTGAGATTGAGAGAAGAGAAATTGAAAAGTATCTGAAGGATAAAAATTTACATCCCAGGATTGACCATACCAATTATGAAGATTTGTATACGCGAAATAAGATAAGGCTAAAGGTCATTCCGTATATTGAAGAGGTGTTTAAGATAGATTTGGTTGAAAATCTCTCTAGGATGGCGGCGATTTTGTTAGAGGAAGATGATTATTTGGAAGCTAAGTGTGAAGAAGTTTTTAATCAAATATGCGAAATAAATGGGGAAGAGATAAAAGTAGATGTAGATGCTTTAAAGTCACAACATACGGCTATTAAAAGGCGTTTGGTGAGAAGGATGTACTTTTATGTGAAGGGAGAAACTGATGGACTGGAATATGGGCATGTGGAAGATGTATTAAATCTTTTAGATAAACCTACGTCATCAAAAATTGATTTACCTTTTGAAATTGAGGCTTTAAAAATGTATAATAATCTTGTAATCAGAAAAAAGAAGGCGAAAGAGAAGGTAAAATTTAAAGAGGTGCTAAAGATTCCTGGAGTTACAACTATAGAAGGAATTGGCAAATTTAAAGCTTATGTAGTTGATATTTCACAGGTTGATGATTTTAACAAGGGGGAGTATATAAAATTTTTCGATTATGACAAAATAAAAGGGGAAATAGTTGTAAAAAGCAGAGAAGATGGGGACAGGTTTTCGCCTCTTGGCATGAGAGGGACGAAAAAATTAAAAGAGTTTTTTATTGATAAAAAAATACCCAGAGAAGAGAGGGATTACATCCCGCTTGTAGCTATAGGAAAGGAAATTGTGTGGGTTGTAGGTTACAGGATGAGTGAGAAGTTTAAGGTAGACAAAAATACTTCAAAGGTGCTTGTAATTGAATATACTAAAGAATGAAAGAGGAGGTAGTTTTATGCCAAGCCCTATGGAAGACATAGAAGAAATTTTGATAACAGAAGAGCAGTTGAAGGCGAAAGTTAAAGAACTTGGCGAGATGATAACCAGAGACTATGAGGGTAAGGATTTGGTCTTAATTGGGGTTTTAAAAGGAGCAATAATGTTTATGTCAGATTTATCTCGTGCCATTGATTTGCCTTTGTCAATAGATTTCATGGCTGTATCAAGCTATGGGTCATCTACCAAGTCTTCTGGCATAGTGAAAATAATAAAAGACCATGACATAGATATAGAGGGGAAGGACGTTTTGATAGTGGAAGACATAATAGACAGCGGATTAACACTTGCTTATCTGAGAGAGACACTGTTGGGAAGAAAACCGAGAAGCCTAAAGATTTGCACGATTTTAGATAAACCTGAAAGAAGAGAGGCAGATGTGAAAGTGGATTACTGCGGTTTTAAGATCCCTGATAAGTTCGTCGTAGGGTATGGCCTTGATTACGCGGAGAAGTACAGAAACCTTCCTTTTATAGGGGTTTTAAAGCCAGAGCTTTATAAATGATTTGGTTTTTTGTTCTTTATATGGTATTATAGATTAAAGTAGTGGGACTTGTTTGAAGGAGGGGCCTTATTTGAAAGATAACAATAAAATTTTCAGGAGCATGGTACTTTATCTCCTCATTTTCATAGCTATATATGCGATGGTACAGCTTTATTCCCAAGCTACGCCGCAGGTGACCAAGATAGACTACGGAGAGCTGGTAAGGTATATAAGTGCAAATCAGATAAAAAGTATTACTCTTTCGGGCAATCAGGTGAAAGGCGTATTCAAAAACGGCACCGAGTTTGAAAGCAGTGTGCCTGATATAACCAATTTTATGTCTTTTGTGGACCCGTATATATTGGAAGGCAAACTGGATTTTAAATATGAGCCCCAGGTGGGACCGCCTTGGTGGGTTCAGATGCTTCCCTCCCTGTTCTTGGTAGGTGTGCTCATTCTCTTCTGGTATATATTTATGCAGCAAGCACAGGGCGGGGGAGGAAGCAGGGTGATGTCTTTTGGCAAGAGCAGAGCTAGAATGGTTACAGATAAGGACAAAAGAGTTACTTTTAATGATGTGGCGGGTGCAGATGAAGAAAAAGAAGAACTCCAAGAGATTGTAGAGTTTTTGAAATATCCAAAAAAATTTATTGAATTAGGGGCGAGAATTCCTAAAGGAGTGCTTTTAGTAGGGCCACCGGGCACGGGGAAGACTCTTCTGGCAAGAGCTGTTGCAGGAGAGGCAGGGGTTCCCTTTTTCAGCATAAGCGGTTCTGACTTTGTGGAGATGTTTGTGGGTGTGGGTGCAGCGAGAGTAAGAGACCTTTTTGAGCAGGCGAAGAAAAACGCACCTTGTATAGTGTTTATAGATGAGATAGATGCTGTAGGTAGGCAGAGAGGGGCAGGTCTGGGCGGAGGGCATGACGAGAGAGAGCAAACGTTGAACCAGTTATTGGTTGAGATGGACGGATTTAGTGTAAATGAAGGGATAATCGTAATTGCAGCTACAAACAGGCCTGATATACTGGATCCCGCCCTTTTAAGGCCTGGGAGGTTTGACAGGCATATTGTGGTCAATATTCCTGACATAAAAGGGAGAGAAGAAATTTTGAAAGTCCACGCTAGAAATAAACCTCTGGCGCCTGACGTGTCCCTTCAAGTTATTGCCAGGAGGACGCCGGGCTTTACAGGGGCTGACCTAGAAAATGTGATGAATGAGGCAGCTCTGCTGGCGGCAAGAAAGGGTTTAAAGCAGATAACCATGGCAGAATTGGAGGAAGCTATCACCAGAGTCGTAGCTGGGCCTGAAAAAAGGAGTAGAATCATGTCTGAAAAAGACAAAAAATTGGTAGCCTATCACGAAGCAGGGCATGCTGTTGTTGCAAAGCTTTTGCCCACGACTCCGCCTGTTCACGAGGTTACCATCATTCCAAGAGGGAGAGCTGGAGGTTACACGATGCTTCTCCCTGAAGAAGACAAGTACTACATGTCAAAGTCAGAGATGATGGATGAAATAGTTCACCTTTTGGGAGGGCGCGCTGCTGAGAAGTTGGTGCTAAATGATATAAGCACTGGCGCTCAGAATGATATAGAAAGAGCTACCAATATTGCCAGAAAAATGGTGACAGAGTATGGAATGAGCGACAGATTAGGTCCTATGACTTTTGGCACAAAAAGCGAAGAAGTGTTTTTAGGAAGGGATTTGGGAAGGACGAGAAACTACAGTGAGGAAGTGGCTGCAGAGATAGACAGAGAGATAAGGAGAATAATAGAGGAAGCCTATAAGAGAGCGGAAAGCCTTCTACAAGAGAATATAGATAAACTTCACAGAGTGGCGAAGGCCCTTATGGAAAAAGAGAAGCTCAATGGAGAAGAGTTTGAAAAAGTATTTAATGGAGAAGAAATAGAAGGGGTTTCTTTTGCCTGAATTGTATAAGTCGCAAGACTTATACAATTTTTTTTATAAAAACTTTAGTTAACAATAAAAAAATTATTGAAAAGAAGAAGGAATTTTGCCTGTTTATGTCTAATATAATTAGTAGAAGCGTTTTTCCTACAGAAGATGAGGGAGGAAAGCGGAGGGAACAGCCATGAAAAGCCATAAATCATCTTCTACACAGAAAAATTCGCTGCAGTGGATATGCAATCTTCTTGACAATGCTCATGATTTTTTTGTCTTAAAAGACTTAAAAGGAAAAGTAGTTCACATAAATACCAGGTTGTTAGAAATTTTGGGCTATACCCATGAGGATGTGGAGGACTACGACTATTTTTTTCACAGCGTGTTGAAATATAAGGAAATAGGCCCTTATGAAGAAGGGCTTATAATAGAATTAACTGGAAAATACAATATACGCATGTCTTTTGGGATAAAGTTCAGTCCTATTACAAATACTGCTGGTGAAAAAGTAGCCTATTTGGGATTTGTAAAGTTAAGGGATTATGTAAAGGGACGTTTGGATTATCCGCTCGATTTGTTTAAGGCTTCGGCAAATGTGCTTGAGGTGACAGAAGAGGGGGTAATAGTAGTAGATGGAAAGTTTAATGTAGTTTATGTCAACAACAAGGCCTGTGAGCTTTTTGGGATAAAGTACGTAAAGTTTATAAATACCAAATTTTTAGACCTCATCAAAAGATACAAACCTGATTTTTCGGAAATAAGCCTTTTGAGGGGAGATAAAATTGTTGTACCTTCTCGTGACGGGAATGAAGAAAGGGTGCTTTTATTAAAATACGGAAAACTTATGAACAATCATTGGAAGATTATTATTGCAAAAGACATCACTGAAGATTTAAGGTATAAAAAATTGATGGAGCAGACGGAGAAATACACTATTGCAGGGGAGTTTGCAGCTACTACTATTCATGAAATAAAAAATTCTTTAACCTCCATAAAAGGGTTTATACAGCTTTTGCAAGTGAAGCATCCCGATAGTTTTACCTACTATGAGACTATACTAGACGAAGTGGACAGAGTTCTAGGGCTTATCAGAAACTATTTGGGGATAATAAAGAGCAATGAAGAAGGGGAGGAAGAAAAAGAGATAGATGTAAATGCGGTGATAAATCAATATCTGCTTCTTTTTGAAGCGGAAATGGTCAAAAAAGGGATTAAACTTGAAAAGAGGTTTGGAAATGTACCTCTTATGAAGATAGACAAAAATCACATAAAACAGCTCATACTAAATATTGTTCAAAACTCTATGCATGCTGTTGAAAACAATGGTAAAATAGTATTGAGCACAAAATACAGCCCGTACTTAAAGAAACTGATTTTGAGAATAGCTGATAACGGGGGTGGTATAGAGAAAAAGCATTTAAAAAGAGTGATAGAACCGCTTTTCACTACTAAGAAAGATGGGACAGGATTGGGGCTTGCCATCTGTAAGAGCATTGCTGATATATACAACGGAGACCTTAAAATTTACAGCAAGAAAGGGAAAGGAACTCTTGTAAAGGTCGTTTTGGGAGAAAAATAAAAAGCTGGAGGGGATTTCTTATGAAATCAGATATTGAAATAGCTCAGGAAGCCAAGATGCTGCACATAAGAGATGTGGCAGCAAAATTGGGCATTGAGGAGGATTATCTGGAATATTACGGCAAATACAAAGCTAAGATTTCCCCCGCTTTGTGGGATAAAATTAAAGACAGGAAAGACGGAAAACTCATCTTAGTTACAGCTATAACTCCCACCCCTGCTGGAGAGGGAAAGACCACGACGACTGTAGGACTGGGGCAAGCTCTTGCAAAATTAGGGAAAAAAGCCATGATTGCCTTGAGAGAGCCTTCTTTAGGTCCTTCCTTTGGAATAAAAGGAGGAGCAGCTGGAGGCGGTTATTCTCAGGTAGTACCTATGGAAGATATAAATTTGCATTTTACTGGAGATATACATGCCATTACAGCGGCTCACAATTTGCTGGCTGCTATGATTGACAATCACATTCACCATGGAAATGAGCTAAATATCGATATAAGGACTATAACGTGGAAAAGAGCAATGGACATGAATGACAGGGCTTTAAGGGAAATAATAGTAGGGCTAGGAGGAAAAGCTAACGGCTATCCAAGGCAGGACGGCTTTATAATAACTGTTGCCTCGGAGATAATGGCAATTCTGTGCCTTTCTCACGATTTAATGGATTTAAAGAGAAGGCTGGGGGATATAATAGTAGCTTATGACAAAGATGGAAATCCTGTAACTGCAAGGGATTTAAAAGCAGACGGGGCAATGGCAGTACTTTTAAAGGATGCTATAAAGCCTAATTTGGTACAGACGATTGAAAACGTTCCAGCTTTTGTCCATGGAGGTCCTTTTGCAAATATCGCTCACGGATGCAATAGCTTGATTGCGACAAAATATGGGTTAAAGCTTGCAGATTATCTGGTGACAGAAGCAGGTTTTGGAGCAGATCTGGGAGCAGAAAAATTTTTCGATGTGAAGGCGAGGTTTGGAGGTCTCACTCCAAATGCTGCTGTAGTTGTGGCAACGGTAAGGGCTTTGAAGATGCACGGGGGAGTGAAGAAGGAGGATTTGCAGAAGGAGGATGTAGAGGCAGTAAGAAGGGGAATAGAAAACCTTGAAAAGCAAGTGGAAAATGTAAGGAAATTTGGCGTGCCTGTGGTGGTTGCGCTTAACAAATTTGTCTTTGATACAGAAAGAGAAATTGAAGAAGTGAGAAAAGCTTGTGACAGAATAGGTGTAGATATGGCGGTGGCAGAGGTTTGGGAGAAAGGTGGAGAAGGCGGAATAGAACTTGCTGAAAAAGTAATAAAAGCTGCGGACACTCCCTCTAATTTCAGATTCCTATACGATGTAAACTTGCCTATAAAGGATAAGCTCCACATAATCGCTACTGAGATATACGGGGCTGACGGCGTAGAATATACTGCAAGTGCTTTAAAGGATATAGCTAATATAGAGAAATTAGGACTTGACAAGATGCCTATAGTAGTAGCTAAGACCCAGTATTCCCTGTCAGATGACCCCAAGCTTTTAGGGCGTCCTAGAGGATTTAAGATAACCGTAAGAGAATTAAGAATTTCTAGAGGTGCCGGGTTTATAGTTGCTCTGACAGGTGACATAATGACAATGCCAGGGCTTCCAAAACACCCTGCCGCTGAGAACATAGATATAGATGAAAATGGTAGAATAAAGGGGTTGTTCTAGGGACTGAAAATGAGGAGAGAAGTTTTGAAGATAGATAATTTATCGGAGGCCAAAAGAGAGCTAAGCCAAATAAAAGCTGAAGAGATTTCTGTTGATATAATGGCTCCAAAGGCAGTTTTCAGGGTGGTCAAGCTTTACGATGTCCACCCTGCTGCCGCTAACATTGTAAAACAGGAGATGCTGGCGGCTGGTGGAGAAGCTGCTGTTGCAAGAGGCTGTGTGAACATGAGTGTAGATAGTTCAGATGTCATTATAATGGGGACTCTCAAGCAGTACAGAAGGCTACTTTCCAAGCTAAAAATGCAAAAAAGCTATTTTGGAATAAGCGAAATAGTGAAGGAATTAGAAGAAGTTATAAGAGAAATGTCTAAGTAGCGGCAGACTTTTGCCGCTTTTCTTTTTATTTTTTTTGAAAAGGTAAACAATTGTTAAAAATTATGCTATAATGTAGAGGGGAAAATTAAAGGAGGGAATTCGCGTTATGTACGATGAAAAGAAGCTAGAGGAAATAAAAATGAAAAGAGAGGATTGGGAGAAAAATCATAGGGAAAAAGCTATTGCAAAATTCCCTGAGAGGAAAGAAGAGTTTAAGACATCTTCAGAGATAGAGATAAAGCCTATCTATACGCCGGAGGACGTTAAGGGTATAGATTACCTTGAAAAGCTGGGGTTCCCGGGGGAATATCCGTACACCAGAGGCGTACAGCCCACCATGTACAGAGGAAGATTTTGGACAATGAGGCAATATGCCGGTTACGGCACTGCTGAAGAATCTAATAAGAGATTTAAATACCTCTTAGAGCAGGGGCAGACGGGGTTAAGCGTAGCCTTTGACCTTCCGACCCAGATAGGATATGATTCAGACCACCCTATGGCAGAGGGAGAGGTGGGGAAAGTAGGAGTAGCGATAGATTCACTTTACGACATGGAAATACTGTTTGACGGGATCCCACTTGACAAAGTCAGCACTTCCATGACCATAAATGCTCCAGCCGCTATACTTCTTGCCATGTACATTGCGGTTGCTGAAAAGCAAGGGGTGTCTCCTGATAAACTGAATGGCACTATACAGAACGACATATTAAAGGAGTATGTGGCAAGGGGTACTTACATCTTTCCTACAGGTCCTTCTATGAGGCTCATCACCAATATATTTGAGTACTGCTCCAAATATGTGCCTAAATGGAATACAATAAGCATAAGCGGTTACCACATGAGAGAAGCAGGAGCGACAGCTGTACAGGAAGTTGCATTCACCCTCGCAAATGCAATAGCATACGTAGATGCAGCAATAAAAGCAGGGTTAGATGTGGACGAGTTTGCACCGAGGATTTCCTTCTTTTTCAGCGCTCACAACGATTTGTTTGAAGAGGTGGCTAAATTTAGAGCCGCTAGGAGAATGTGGGCAAAAATAATGAAGGAGAGATTTGGCGCTAAAGACCCCCGTTCTATGATGATGAGATTCCACACTCAGACGGCTGGGTCTACTTTGACTGCCCAGCAACCTGACAACAACATAATAAGAGTGACCATTCAGGCTTTGGCTGCAGTATTAGGCGGAACTCAGTCACTTCACACAAACAGCAGAGATGAAGCGCTAGCTCTTCCTACGGAGGATTCTGTCAGGATTGCATTAAGGACGCAGCAGATAATAGCTTATGAAAGTGGCGTCTGTGACACGCCAGACCCGTTGGCGGGATCTTACTATGTCGAATACCTGACGGATGAGATAGAAAAGAGAGCTTTTGAGTATATAAAAAAGATAGATGAACTGGGAGGAGCAGTAAAAGCGATAGACCTCGGGTATATGCAGAGGGAGATTCAGGAAAGCGCCTACAGGTATCAGATGGAAATAGAGTCAGGGAAGAGAATAATAGTAGGGCTTAATAAATTCCAGATGGAAGAGGAACCTCCCAAGAATCTCTTGAAAGTGGACCCTCAAGTGGAAATAGTGCAGAGGGAAAAGATAAAGAAAGTAAAGGAAATGAGAGATAATGCACGGGTGGAAAAAGCTTTAAAGGCTTTGAAAAAGGCGGCAGAAGGCGATGACAATTTGATGCCATGGATACTAGATGCAGTGAGAGAATACGCTACGCTAGGGGAAATAACAGATGTTTTAAGGTCTGTTTTTGGTGAGTATCAACAGCAGATAATATTCTGAAATAGGAGGTTATAAGCATGGAAAGGCCTATAAGGGTACTGGTGGCGAAACCCGGCTTGGACGGGCATGACAGGGGCGCAAAGGTGATAGCAAGAGCCTTAAGAGATGCCGGCATGGAAGTGATATACACAGGATTAAGGCAGACACCTGAGCAGATAGTGGAGGCAGCCATACAGGAAGACGTGGACGTAGTTGCATTGAGTATACTCTCAGGTGCTCACAATACACTTTTTCCCAAAATAACAAAGCTTCTAAAAGAGAGAGGGGCAGAGGACATATTGGTGATAGGCGGAGGTGTGATACCAGAAGAAGACATTCCCTTTTTGAAAGAGCACGGCATAGCAGAGATATTCACCCCTGGCACTCCCACTTCAGCAGTCATTGAATATATAAAAGCCAATGTTAAGAGGTTGGCAAAAAAATGATGGAATTAGAAAAGCTGCTTCTTAATAGAGACAAAAGAGCAATAGCAAGAGCCATAACCTACGCTGAAGACGACGAAGAAAAAGCCAGGGAGATAATAAGAAAACTTTACAAAAGGTCCGGCAATGCCTATATAGTTGGCATTACCGGACCGCCAGGGGTTGGCAAGAGCACTTTGACTGACAGATTGGTAAAGAATTTGGTGGAAGAGGGGAAAAAAATAGGAATAATAGCTGTTGACCCTACGAGTCCTTTTACTGGCGGGTCTATACTTGGCGACAGGATAAGGATGCAGGATTTGACCACACATCCCAATGTCTACATAAGGAGCATGGGGACAAGAGGACATCTCGGAGGGCTTTCAAAAGGAACCTATATGGCGGTGAGAATTTTAGATATAGCAGGGATGGACTACGTGTTTGTTGAGACTGTAGGAGTAGGCCAATCAGAGGTAGACATAATAAAAATAGCTGATACAGTGGTGATGGTTTTAGCGCCCGGACTTGGAGATGATATACAGGCCATAAAGGCTGGAATAATGGAGATAGCAGATGTATTCGTTGTAAACAAAAGCGACAGAGAAGGAGCTGATAAAACTGTATTAGAGCTTAACATGATGCTTGACTTAGATATGCCAAAGGAGTGGAGACCTCCTGTTGTAAAAGCAGTAGCACAGGAGGGAAAGGGTATAGGTGAGGTGCTTGAAAAAATTCATTCTCATAAAGAGTACCTCATCTCAAGCGGTCAGCTTGAAGAGAGGAGAAAAAACAGAATAAAAATGGAAATAACAGAAAGTGTAAAAAATAAGCTTATGAAAGACGTGTTTGCAAAAATGGGAAACGAAGAATTTGACCAGAAAATTCAAAAAGTCATGGCTAAAGAAATTGACCCTTATACAGTTGCAGAAGCTCTCTATAGGCAAATACTTGAGAGGAGGGAATGATGTGATTAAAAAGGTAGACCATATAGGGATAGCAGTAAAGAGCATAGAAGAAGCGAGAAAGTTTTATGAAGAAGTGCTGGGCTTGAAAGTGACAGGGATAGAAGAAGTTAAGGAGCAGAAGGTAAAGACGGCCTTTATTCCAGTTGGGGAGAGCGAGATAGAGCTTTTAGAGTCCACATCAGAGGATGGGCCTGTTGCTAAATTTATAGAAAAAAGAGGGGAAGGCATACACCACATAGCACTTCAGGTAGATGACATTGAAAAGGCGTTAGAGGAGTTGAAGGGAAAAGGAGTAAAGCTCATAGATGAAGTGCCAAGGTATGGGGCAGGAGGGGCGAAAATTGCCTTTGTCCACCCAAAGAGCGCAAATGGAGTATTGTTGGAGCTTTGTGAGAGGAAGTGAAAGTTGTTGAGCTTTTTCTTCTAGTATGTTATATTATAGTAGGTACTAATAATAACTGCTACTAAAACTTTATTTTATTAAGGAGGCGTCTTGATGAGCGTCCAGGAAAAGATAGAAGAGCTGAAAAAGAGGAGGGCAAAAGCAGAAGAGGGCGGCGGAGAAGCAAGAATTAAAGCGCAGCACGAAAAGGGGAAGCTCACAGCGAGAGAGAGAATAAATATCCTCCTTGACAAGGGAAGTTTTGTAGAGCTGGACCCTTTTGTGGAGCACCGCTGCTATGACTTTGGAATGGAAAAACAAAAGTACCCGGGAGAAGGAGTTGTGACAGGGTACGGAACGATTGATGGAAGGCTCGTTTACGTGTATGCTCAAGATTTTACCGTCTTAGGAGGGTCTTTGGGAGAATACCACGCAAAGAAAATAACAAAAGTCATGGACATGGCTATGAAAATGGGAGCACCCTTAATTGGGCTAAATGACTCGGGAGGAGCCAGAATACAGGAAGGTGTGGATGCTCTTTCAGGCTACGGCCAAATATTTTACAGAAATACTCTGGCCTCAGGAGTTATACCTCAGATTTCCGTAATAATGGGCCCCAGTGCAGGAGGAGCAGTGTACTCTCCAGCCCTTACTGACTTTATATTCATGGTAGACAAAACCAGCCAGATGTTCATAACAGGCCCTCAAGTGATAAAAGCTGTTACAGGAGAAGAGGTTACTCCAGAAGAGTTAGGTGGTTCTATCACTCACAACAGAGTGAGCGGAGTTGCTCATTTTAGAGGACCCAATGACGAAGAAGTATTAAAAATGGTCAGAAAGCTTCTAAGCTACCTCCCTTCAAATAATCTGGAAGACCCACCTCGGTATGAAACGGGAGACGATCCCAACAGGACTTCAGAAAGGCTTATGGAAATAGTGCCAGACAATCCTAATAAACCCTATGACATGAAGGAATTGATTAGGGAGATAGTGGATAGAGGCGAAATCTTTGAATCACAGGAGATGTACGCAGAAAATATAATTACCGCTTTTGCGAGGTTGAACGGCAGAACCATTGGAATTGTCGCCAATCAGCCTAGGGTTTTAGCAGGGGTACTTGATATAAATGCTTCTGACAAGGCAGCGAGGTTTATACGGTTTTGCGATGCCTTCAATATTCCAATATTGAGCATTGTAGATGTTCCAGGTTTTTTACCGGGGACAAATCAAGAGTACGGCGGAATAATAAGGCATGGGGCTAAGATGCTTTACGCGTATTCAGAAGCCACAGTTCCAAAAGTCACTCTAATTGTGAGAAAAGCCTATGGCGGAGCCTATCTTGCTATGTGCAGTAAGGATTTAGGAGCAGATATAGTTTTTGCATGGCCCACTGCTGAAATTGCAGTTATGGGTCCAGAAGGAGCAGCTAATATAGTGTTTAAAAATGAGATAAACGAAGCGGAAAATCCAGCTGAAGTAAGAGAGCAGAAAATAAAGGAGTACAGAGAAAATTTTGCAAATCCCTACAGGGCTGCAGCAAGAGGCTATGTGGACGATGTGATAATTCCGTCTGAGACAAGGCCGAGACTCATTTCTGCTTTTGAGATGTTAAGAAGTAAAAGAGAAACAAGGCCAGCTAAGAAGCATGGCAATATTCCTCTATAGGGTGATAAAATATGGAAGGGATTTTAAAATTTTTTAAAAAGGCGTTTGAAGAAGAAAAAAAGCAGGAAATAGAAGAAAGAGAAGAGGTAAAGGATGAACTTAGTGACGAAGTAGTCGCAGCGATTATGGCTGCTATTTCCTATTATATGGATGAAGGGACGACCTTTTACATAAGGTCTATACGGGAGACCTCAGAGGCAGTTCCTCTGTGGTCTGTAGTTGGAAGAGTAGAGCAGATGCAAGCACGGTTTTTAAGGAGGTATTGTTGATGAGGAAATTCAAAGTTACAGTAAATGGCAAGACTTATGAAGTAGAGGTAGAAGAGATGAAGGCAGAAGAAGAGAAAGAGCTAAGCAAAAAAGAGGAAATAGTGGAGGTTAAAGAGGTTCCTAAACAGGAGGAGAAAGTTTCTACAGGAAAAGGCTCTAAAGTAGTTTCTGCTCCTATGCCTGGTACAATTCTAGACGTCAGAGTAAAAGAGGGAGATAGAGTAAAAAGAGGGGATGTGCTACTGATTTTAGAAGCCATGAAGATGGAAAACGAGATAATGGCTCCTGAAGATGGGATTGTAGCTAGTGTGAATGTGTCAAAAGGGGCTTCTGTAAATACAGGAGATGTCCTTGTCACTATGGAATAAAAACTTCTTGATAAATTAGCATTTTTTATGGTAAAATGAAAACTGCGGGTATCGGTTTCGAACCTGACAGCTTTTAAAAATTTAATATTGTCATGCGTTCGGAACGGTATCCTTAATAAGGAACCGGAACGGAGGTGTGGAATGTGCAGATCAGAACTTTAAGAGAGAAGCAGGTATTTGCGAAGCTTACGCTGAGGCAGATGGCTGTTGCGGGAATGCTCTCAGCAATTGCTATTGTGCTGTCCACCACAGTCTTAGGCTATATTCCTTTAGGCATTGCCAGTGCCACTACTATGCATATTCCAGCTATAATAGGAGGGGTACTGGAAGGACCAATTGTTGGCGCTTTTGTCGGGCTCATATTCGGCATAACCAGTTTCTTAAGAGCTAATACGCCTCTTTTTGCAAACCCTGTGGTGGCCATATTGCCGAGAATATTCATAGGTGTTGTAGCTTACTACGTTTACAGGTGGACTAAAAACAGCGCCATTGCTGCAGCAGCCGGTACATTGACCAATACTATTGGTGTTTTAAGCCTGGCGGTAATTTTTAAATATCTGCCTTGGCAGGTAGCAGCTTTTGTGGCTTTAAGGAATGGGATACCAGAAATAATTGTTGCTTCTCTCCTTGTAACTGCTGTAGTAAAGTCAGTTAAAAAAGCGTACAATAGATAAAAAGCAGGCTTTTTGCCTGCTTAATTTTAATTAAAGAAGGTGATAAATTTGCTTTTAGCTTTTGACGTGGGCAACACCAACATAGTCATGGGCGTATTTAAAGGGAAAAAGCTCCTTCACTCCTTCAGGATTTCGACAGACAAAAATAAAACTTACGATGAATACGGGATGCTGGTAAACCAGCTTCTCGGTTACAACGGGATAAGTCTTACGGAAATTGATGATGTGATAATTTCTTCAGTAGTTCCACCCCTTATGAATACTCTGCAGGTCATGTCTTTGAAGTACTTCAGGACAAAGCCTATAGTAGTAGGTCCGGGAATAAAGACGGGGATAAACATAAAATACGACAACCCAAAAGAGGTTGGAGCAGACAGGATAGTTAACGCTGTGGCGGCGTACGAGCTCTACGGTGGACCTGTAATAGTCATAGACTTTGGAACTGCTACCACCTTTTGCGCGATATCAGAAAAAGGGGAGTATTTAGGAGGAATAATTGCTCCCGGGCTTATGATTTCTGCAGATGCGCTTTTCCAAAGGACTGCAAAGCTTCCGAAGATAGACCTTACAAAACCTCCCACAGTTATAAACAGAAACACTGTCGCCAGCATGCAATCAGGTATAATCTACGGGCATGTGGGAATGGTGGACTACATAGTCACGAGGATGAAGGGAGAATTTGCACCTTCTGCCTATGTAGTGGCAACAGGGGGCTTTGCAAATATGATTGCAGAGGAATCGAAGACAATAGATACAGTCAATGAAATGCTCACATTAGAGGGATTGAGGATTATATATGAGAGGAATAAAGAATAATTCCTCTCATTTTATTTTTCTAATTTTTGCAATTGTGTAAAGGAGTAGGGGGAAGAACACCTCAAACCAGAATCCCTCAAAGGGGAAACACCTCTGAAAATATGTGTACAAGCCATCCAAACTTTCGGATACATTTTCGGCTAGCGGTATTAACAATGTGGCAAGGGGGAGAAGTATAAACCTGTAATCAGTAGATTTAATGGTCTCGGCTAATCCTTTAGCAAAGAGATAGGTGAATATTACGATCTTTATATAAATTCCCATAAGCCACATGGCCATAACGAGAGAGTCAAACCTCTGGATGTAGTCGCTTATCCTTATATTTCTCACCATTTCGAGAGCTGTAAACTGAAAATTGGCAGCCGTCTTTGCCCCGAATATGCCTATAGCTAGTACCCCCAGCATCATGCTCAGAGCAAGTATTCCAAGGCTTATAATTCCTCCTTTTAGAGCTTTTTCTTTTTGAGAGATATGTGGGAAGATGAAAAGTATTATCACTGTCTCCAGCATAAAAGGCGTTATGAGCACAGAACCGATTATGGGAGCCATTATCCCGTTTTCAAGTATTGGGAGAAAATTTCTCATGTCCACCTTTGGGAGGTCAAGGACTATTACAAAAGCTAAAAGAAGCATTCCAAAAGGGAAGAGCAGTTCATTCAATTTCACTATCGCGAGAAATCCCTTTGATACAGTATACATAACTGACACCATTAAAACTACGTAAAACACTATAGGTGGGGTATGAGGCATAAAAGCGTTTACCATTATTTCTATTAATTCTCTCATCACAAGGGAAATTCCGTGAAGTATAAAAAGGAGATAAAGAAAAGATATCACTTTCCCTAAAAAACTTCCTACAATTTTGTCAACATAAGAAAAAAGTATTTCTTCTTTAAACATCATTGCAAGCTTGTAGTAAAATACAAAAATACCGCTTGAGACAAGAAAGGAAATTATTACAGAAATCCAGGAGTCCTGCTTTGCAGCCAATGCTACAAAAGAAGGCAAGAATACATCTGCTGTAGATATAACTGTGGTGACAAGGAAAAATACCAGTTGTTTTGTCGATATTTTCTTTTCGCTTGTCCTTTCAAATTGTTCCATTCCTTTAAGCATATCCCAGCCCTCTGTGCCTTTTTTTATATTATTTGCATCAAAAAAACATAATATTCTCCAAAAAATGAAATAATAATCTTTGGAGGTGAAAAAATGGCTCGCAAACTGCCGGACCCCCAGTACATTCGAGACAATTACGAGTACATGTATTTGACAAAAGATTTAAAAGAAAATACTTACATCTTTAACACGCTTTTAGCTGGCAATAACGATGTGGTTTTTAGAAATATAAAAATTGGGAGGAGAAAGATACCTGCCTGTCTTATTTACATAGATGGATTGGCAGACAAGTCCTTAGTTGCCCACAATGTTTTATTTCCCCTCATGATTGAGACTCAGAAAATTGATGAAAACCCAGGAACAGGAGACGAATTTTTTGAAAGGGTAAGAGAACTCTTTGTCACTATAGGAGAGGTGAATGTAAAAGACAAGATTGGCGATGTGATGGATGACCTGCTGTCTGGAGAAACTGTCCTTTTAATCGATGGAATTAAAAAAGCATTAATCCTTTCCACAAAAGGTTGGGAAGGGAGAAATATAAGCGAATCTACTACTGAGTCCTATGTGAGGGGACCTAAAGAGGCATTTGTTGAAACCTTAAGGATTAACACTTCTATGTTAAGAAGGAGGATAAAGCACCCTGATTTTGTGATTGAGGACATGAAAATAGGAAAATACTCAAAGACAGATGTGGCAATCGCTTACATAAAATCAATCGCAGATGATAAAGTTCTTCAAGAAGTCAAAAAAAGGCTTAAGAAGATACAGATTGATGGGATAATTGACAGCGGATATATTGAGGAATTTATAGAAGATAATCCGTTTTCTCCTTTTCCCCAGATCGCTCATTCGGAAAAGCCAGACAGGATAGCCGCAGAGATTTTAGAGGGAAAAGTAGCTATAATTGTGGACGGTTCACCTTTTGTATTGACTGTTCCGGCTGTATTTGCACAATTTTTTCAGGCAGGAGAAGACTACTACGAAAGATATTTTTTGTCTTCTGCCCTCAGAGTATTGAGGATAATAGCCATGATAACAGCTCTCCTTTTTCCTTCTATATACATAGCAGAAACCACATTTCATCAGGAGATGATACCAACGCAGTTGGCCATATCAATTGCTGCCCAGAGGGAAGGAGTTCCTTTTCCGGCCCTTTTAGAAGCTTTGTTTATGGAGGTCACCTTTGAAATACTGAGGGAAGCAGGAATCAGGCTTCCAATGCAGGTAGGTCAAGCAGTGAGCATCGTCGGGGGCCTTGTGATAGGGCAGGCAGCTGTTCAAGCTGGCCTTGTCTCCCCTGTCATGGTCATTGTAGTGGCTATGACAGGTATTGCTTCCTTTGCCATACCTGCCTTTAATGTAGCTATAACTTTTAGGCTTCTTAGGTTTATCATAATGATAGCGGCAGGGACCTTGGGCTTTTTTGGGATAATAATGGTGATAATGATGGTGCTGGCTCACATGGCCTCTTTAGAATCTTTTGGAGTTCCCTATCTTTCACCAATAACCCCGTGCAGATCTCAGGAACTGACTGATGTGTTTATGAGAGTACCGTGGTGGGCAAAAATACTAAGGCCTAGAACTATACAGAGGAAAAACATAATAAGGCAGGAGGATAAAAGAGGATAATGAGAGGGAAAAAAGTTGTAGCGATGATATTAATTCTTTTGACGACTTTACTCGTTATTGAGGGATGCTGGGATAAAAGAGAGATAAATCAGCTGGCCTTTGTGCAAGGTTTGGGAATTGAAAAAGGAGAAGATGGAATGATTCACCTTGTAGTGGAGATTTTAAAACCTGGGCTTTTAGCGAGCGGCGGAGGACCTGGAGGTGGAACAGGGGGAGGAAGCGCTGTTGGAAAGCCTTACGCTGTTTTTCAAGCAAATGGAGTGGACTTTGCCAAGGCTTTTGCCAATTTAAATGACGAGCTTCCCCGCTCTTTGTTTATGCAGTATAACGAGATAATATTTTTAGATGAAAAATTTGCTAGATCAGGCATATATCAGACTCTTGACTTTATGACGAGAAATCCGGAGTTTAGAAGAACGGCGTACATTTTAGTTGTCACAGGAGGCAGCATACACGAGCTTTTTAATATTCCTTCTTCAAGTACCTTGGAAAGGTATCCTTATAAAGAAGTCCTTGGGATTATATCAAATCAGGCAAACACTTCTTCCTCTTATGTATGCGACTTAAATGAATTTATCCAGACACTGGAAATACCTAAAAAAGCCCCTATCACAGGTAAGCTTGAGATTGTAAAGAAAGATGGCAAAGCTGTGGGAGTAAGGCTTGTAGGTTCAGCAGTTTTTGACAATGATAAGCTCATAGGCTTTTTAGAAGAGCAGGATACAAAAGCTGTAACTGTGCTAATGAACAAGTTAAAAAGGAGCACTTTAACACTTGATAAAGGATTAAAAGGCGAAAAAGCTCACATCTCCCTTGTGATAACCAAAGCAAAAACAGAGATTAAGCCTGTAGTTGAGGGGGATAAAATCTCATTTAACATAAAAGTAAATGTAGAAGCTTATTTAAATGAACAGGAGACCAAGTATGACATCACAGAGCCTGAAAAACTACAGCAATTAGAAGTTATTGTGAGCAGTAAAATAAAATCTGCTATAGAGAGAGCTTTGAACATACTTCAAAAAAAATACAATGCAGATGTAGTAGGATTTGTAGAAATTCTTCACAGAAGCAAGCCTAAAGTGTGGAAAAAAGTTGTGGAAGACTGGGAAAATATTTACCCTGATATAAAATTTAATGTAACTGTTAAGACGCACATCCGCCGTTCTGGACTTTCATCCAAACCAATACATCCGAGGTGATATAGATGGCTTTTAAAATTTTGGGTTTGACTCTCTTGTTTATCTTTTTTTCTATGCTGGAAGTTCCAAGGCTTTTAAGAGAAAAAAGACTAAAAGAAGTCGTAGTGTTTTTTATATTCCTTATAGCTGGGTATGTGCTCAATCTTTTCTATGTCCTAAATATACAGATTATTCCTGCAAATCGCATAATAAGTTTTTTTCTAAAGCCTATAGAAAAATTTTGGGGGCAGTGAATCTGCCTTGAAATTTTTTTTAAAAAGTAGTAAAATTGTAATCAGTGTGAGCACAAAATGTGCACATCGGAGGTTGTGAGATGAAATTTGTAAAAGTGGGGGACAAAATAATTAATTTAAACAAACTTCACAGCATCATAGACAAGATGATTGAAATGCGGCAGAACGGTTTTTCGCAGCAAGAGGTGGCAGACCGCTTTAAAGTGGACAGAAGCTTTATATCACGTCTTGAAAATCTAGCAGAGGTAAGAAAAGGCGGAAATATTGCGGTGGTTGGTTTCCCAATAAAAAACAAGGGAGAGCTTGAGGAGCTTTTGAAAGAATGGGGGGTTAATTTTACTCTTCTCTTATCGGAAAAAGAAAGGCTTAGCATAGCTGAAAGCATGAGCGGTGCAGAGCTCTTTAACATGGTGATGGACCTTATTGCTAAGGTTCAGTCTCATGACGTGATAATATTTTTAGGGTCAGACAAGAGAAGCCAGCTTATGGAAGCCATTTTTGACAAAGACATAATAACTGTAAACATTGGACATTCTCCGCTTACAGAAGATGTGTATGTAGATCCGAAGGTAATAAAAGACATATTAGATTCTTTGAGAGGGTGAAAAAATGAAGAGGGTCGTAAGCATAAGTTTAGGGTCTTCTACTAGGAACAAAAAAGCAGAGATAGAGATTTTGGGGGAAAAGTTTATAATCGAAAGAATTGGCACTGACGGAGATTTAAAAAAGGCTGTAGAGATGATAAAAGAGCTTGACGGAAAAGTGGACGCTTTTGGTATGGGTGGAATAGACTTATATCTTTCTGCAGGAAACAAGAGGTATGTGATAAGAGATGCTCTGCCTTTAAAGAATGCTGCGAAAATTACCCCTATTGTAGATGGTTCGGGACTTAAGAATACCCTTGAAAGAAGAGTAATAAAATACATACAGCAAAAAGGAATAGTTGACTTAAGAGGGAAAAAAGTGCTTATCACCAGTGCAATGGATAGATACGGAATGGCAAAGGCTTTTGAAGAAGAGGGGGCTTCCCTCATAATAGGGGACCTGATGTTCGCACTCAATGTGCCTATTCCTTTGCATTCCTTGAGGCTTGTCTATTTTCTCTCTTTTATAATCGTTCCAGTAGTGGTTCGTCTGCCCTTTGAAATGATATATCCTACTGGAGAGAAGCAATTAAAAATGGACAGCAAAAAATATGAAAGATTTTATAAAGAGGCGGACATAATAGCAGGCGACTTTTTGTTTATAAAAAGGTTCATGCCTGAAGATTTAAAAGGGAAGGTCATAGTTACAAATACTGTAACTCCAGAAGATGTTGAAACTTTGAGGCAGAGAGGGGTTGAAATTTTGATTACCACCACCCCTAATATAAATGGGAGATCCTTCGGTACAAATGTGATGGAAGGAGTTCTTGTGGCAATAGCAGGTAAAAAGCAGGAGGAGATGACGACTAAAGATTATGAGGAGCTTTTGGACAAAATAGGCTTTGAGCCGAGAGTAGAGTATTTACAAAAAAAAGGGGGGTAATGAGAGTGCATAAATTCGGCTTTATAATTCATCCTATAGAATACGAGGATGTAAGTCGCAAGTTTAAAGTGATGCAAAAATTCCCTAAATGGGTGGTGGAGGGCTTCACAAGGCTCCTTCCGCCGATGAAGGTATCTGAAATTACAGGGGTAAGAAGCGAATATGCCGAGACAGAAGGATGGTTTGTAGCGGTTCCTCTGACTTCTGAACAAATGCTTAAACTGCCTGAAGATTATGTTTTAAAGAAAATAATAAAAGCAGTAAAGATTGCTGAAAATTTAGGGGCAGAAATTGTAGGTTTGGGTGCTATGACCTCTGTTGTAGGAGATGCAGGAATTACAATTGCAAAAAATTCAAACATTGCAGTCACAACTGGCAACAGCTACACAGTAGCAACAGCTATAGAGGGGGCCATAAAAGCAGCTGAACTAATGGGCAAGGATGTAAGAGATTCTCATGTAGTGGTCATCGGAGCGACAGGCTCCATAGGGAAGGTTTGCGCTGAAATTCTCTCAAGGGATGCCAAATACATGACTTTAGTTGCGAGAAACAAAGAAAAATTGCAGAATTTCAGAGATTACCTGATGCAAAAAACAGGAATGTCTGCTCACATAACTTCAGACGTAAAAGAGGCACTTGAGGATGCTGACATAATAATAACTGTGACAAGCGCAGTGGATACTGTAATAAAGCCAGAATACTTAAAGCCCGGGGCAGTTGTATGCGATGTGGCAAGGCCAAGAGATGTATCAAAAGAAGTTGCAGACAAAAGGGATGACGTGCTTGTGATAGAAGGAGGAGTAGTGGAAGTACCGGGAGACGTAGATTTTCACTTTAATTTTGGCTTTCCACCCAAGACGAATTATGCCTGCATGGCAGAGACAATGATTTTGGCTATGGAGGGGCGCATTGAAAATTACTCTTTAGGAAGAGACCTTACAGTCGAGCAGGTAGATGAAATAGCAAGGCTTGCAAAAAAACACGGATTCAAATTGGCAGGTTTCAGGAGCTTTGAAAGAGAAGTTACGATGGAAAAGATAGAAACTGTGAGAAAAAACGCTAAAAAGAAGTTAGAGACGTGGAAATTCGCTTAATTTGGACTTGACTTTATTTGCTACCTGGTTTATAATATTCCACATGAAAAATACACAAGCACTGCGGAAGCAGTGCTTGTGTATTAATATATTGAATACATAAAAATTTTAAACCCTACATAAGAATAAAAATACCTTTTAAAATATTTTAAGAAAAAGGAGAATGCCTATGAGCAAGCCTGTGATTTTGACCTATGAAGGACTTAAAAAATTAGAAGAGGAACTTGAGTATTTAAAAACAGTAAAAAGGGCAGAAGTAGCTGAAAAAATAAAACAGGCAAGAGCCTTTGGGGATTTGAGTGAAAACTCAGAGTACGATGAAGCAAAGAACGAGCAAGCCTTCATTGAGGGAAGAATTGCCACACTGGAAGCCATGCTTAAAAACGCAAAAGTAATTGACGAAGAAGATATAAAGCTTGACGAAGTAAGCATAGGGTGTACCGTTAAAGTATTTGATGAGACTTACAACGAAGAAGTGGAGTACACTATAGTTGGGTCGGCGGAAGCAGACCCTATGAATAACAAGATTTCTGATGAATCTCCAATTGGAAAAGCGCTTTTAGGCAAAAAGGTTGGAGAAACAATTTCTGTAGAAGTGCCTGCGGGAGTTATTAAACTCAAAATACTCGAAATACGAAGGTAAAGGGTGATGGAGGTATAATATGAGTAATTCTAATGAGAACATTTTGAATGACCTTGAGAATTTGAATGAACTTTTAAGGGTGAGAAGAGAGAAACTCAATATCTTAAGGAGCATGGGGATAGAGCCCTATGGCATAGATAGGTTTGAAAGAACTAATCTTTCCTCAGACATTAAAAACGATTACGAAAATTTTGAAGGGAAAACTGTAACTCTAGCAGGAAGGATAATGACCAAGAGGAGCCACGGAAAAGCTTCTTTTGCAGATATACAGGACAGGGACGGAAGAATTCAAATTTATGTGAGATATGATAATGTCGGAGGAAAAAACTACGAAATCTTTAAGCTCCTTGACATAGGTGATATTATAGGGGTTACAGGAGAAGTCTTTAAGACAAAGACCGGAGAAATTACTATAAACGTGAAAGACTTTAAGCTTTTATGCAAGTCACTGCAAGTTCTCCCTGAAAAGTGGCATGGTTTAAAAGACCCGGATTTAAGGTATAGGCAAAGATACGTAGACCTAATAATAAATCCAAGCGTAAGGGAAGTATTCTTAAAAAGGACCAAGATAATAAAAGCAATAAGAGAATTTTTAGACAATAGAGGATTTCTGGAAGTTGAAACTCCAGTTTTGCACACAATCGCAGGTGGAGCAGCGGCAAGGCCCTTTATCACCCATCACAACGCTTTAGACATAGACATGTATTTACGAATTGCGCTGGAGCTTCACTTGAAGAGGTTAATTGTCGGGGGATTTGAAAAGGTCTATGAAATAGGCAGAGTCTTTAGAAATGAGGGAATGGATATAAGGCACAATCCGGAGTTTACACTCCTGGAACTTTATGAAGCTTATACGGATTATCACGGTATGATGGAACTTACTGAACAGCTTTTTGCGTATGTGGCTGAAAAAGTAAATGGCAGCACAAAAATAATCTATCAGGGCACTGAAATAGATTTGACGCCGCCGTGGAAGAGAATCACCATGGTGGATGCTATAAAAGAATATGTGGGGATTGACTTTGAAAAAGTTGCTACAGATGAAGAAGCGAGAAAAATAGCAAAGGATTTAAATCTGGAGTTGAAAAAGCCTGATATGAAAAAAGGAGAAGTAATAGCACTTGTTTTTGACGAACTGGTAGAAAAGCACCTTATACAGCCTACTTTTGTCATGGACTATCCAGTGGAGGTTTCTCCTTTGGCTAAAAGAAAGCGCGACAACCCTGCTTTTACTTCCAGGTTTGAAGCTTTCATTTACGGCAGAGAAGTTGCAAACGCATTTTCAGAGCTAAATGACCCGATTGACCAGAAAGAGAGATTTTTGGAACAGTTAAGGCAGAGAGAAGCGGGAGATGAAGAAGCTCACATGATGGATGAGGACTTTATAAATGCCCTTGAGGTAGGTATGCCACCTACAGGAGGTTTGGGTATAGGTGTAGACAGGCTTGTCATGTTTATGACAGATTCTTATTCTATAAGGGATGTAATACTCTTCCCTACAATGAAACCCAAAGATTAAAAGCAGTCGCAGGACTGCTTTTAACTTTTATATGCTGGCTTTTTTTCGCAAAAAGTAATATAATTAAAGCTGTGCACAACAAAAAAGAAGGGGTATCAAAAATGATAGACAAAGAAAAGATTAAAAAAGCTGTAAGAGAGATACTTGAAGCCATAGGCGAAGACCCCGATAGGGAGGGGCTCCTTGAGACTCCTGACAGAGTAGCCAGGATGTACGAAGAAATTTTTTCTGGACTTCACACAGATGTAAAAGATGTTATAAAAATTTTCCAAGAAGATGAGCATCAAGAGATAATCCTGGTAAAAGATATTCCCCTTTACTCTATGTGTGAGCATCATCTTCTTCCTTTTATAGGTGTTGCCCATGTGGCATACCTTCCAAGAAAAGGGCGAATTTTAGGCCTTTCAAAAGTTGCTCGTATAGTAGACGTTTTATCAAAAAGGCCTCAGCTCCAAGAAAGGCTCACTAGTGAAATTGCGGATACCATAATGGAAGCCGTCAATCCTTTGGGAGTTGCTGTTGTCATAGAGGCAGAGCATCTGTGCATGACTATGAGGGGGGTTAAAAAGCCGGGCTCTAAAACTGTTACCTCTGCCCTAAGGGGAATATTTAGAACGGACCCTAAAGCCAGAGCGGAAGTGATGGCTTTGATAAATTCCAAGAGATAGGGGGAAGGCTATGATTTTAAAGTGCAGGGATAAAACTTTAGAGATTGGCAAAAGGACCTACATAATGGGTATTTTGAACATGACTCCTGATTCCTTTTCAGACGGAGGCAAATACAATACTTTGGAAAAAGGGATTGAAAGAGCTTTGCAGATGATTGAAGAGGGAGCAGATATAATAGATGTGGGAGGAGAGTCTACAAGGCCCGGATACACTCCTGTCGATGAAGAGGAAGAAATTAGAAGGGTTATACCTGTAATCGAAAGGCTTTCTAAAATTTCAGATGTGATAATTTCTGTGGATACTATGAAGGCGAATGTAGCTTTAAGGGCGCTGGAGGCAGGAGCCCATATAGTAAATGATGTGTGGGGGCTTCAGAGAGACCCCAAGATGGCAGAAGTAGTTGCCAAATATAAAGCAGGGGTTGTCATGATGCACAACAGCAATGTGGCTGAGTACGACGATGTTGTGAAATCTGTTATAGAGTTTCTAAAAAAGAGCATAGAAATTGCTGAGAAAGCTGGAATTGAAAGAAACCAGATGATAGTTGACCCTGGCATAGGCTTTGGAAAGACTTTAGAGCATAACTTGGAAGTCATGAATCGCCTGGAGGAATTAAAAGTTCTGGGACTTCCTGTCCTTTTGGGTACTTCCAGAAAATCTATGATAGGCAAAGTCTTAAACGTAGATGTAGAGGATAGATTGGAGGGGACAGCGGCGACTGTAGCTGTGGGAATAGTAAAAGGAGTGGATATAATAAGAGTCCACGATGTAAAAGAGATGTCAAGAGTAGCTAAAATGACTGATGCGATGGTGAGAAGATGACAGAGGTATACCTTTCTTTGGGTTCAAATTTAGGAGACAGAGAAAAGTATTTAAAAGAGGCGGTCAAAAGGCTTAAGTCAAATAAAAACATAGTTTTAAAGAAGCTCTCTCCCATATATGAGACAAAGCCTGTAGGATATTTAGAACAGGACAATTTTTTAAACGCTGCAATTTTAATAGAAACAGACCTAACGCCCTATGAACTTCTAGATGTCACTACAAGTATTGAGGCAGAACTCAAAAGAGAGCGCACAATAAAATGGGGACCCCGAACCATTGACATAGACATCCTTTTGTATGATGGACTTATTCTAAATGATGAGAAGCTAACTATTCCCCACCCTCACATGTGGGAAAGAGCTTTTGTGCTAATACCATTAAGGGATATAAATCCTTCATTGAGTAAAAACGGTTTATCCATCGATGAGTTGATACAAGGCCTTATAGACAAGCAGGGCGTATGGCTCTACAAAAAAGATTGGTGTGAAGAGGTGTAAAAAGTGAGAGTTACAAAAATATTTACTTTTGACAGTGCCCACAACCTTGTCAATTACCATGGGAAATGTGAAGAGTTGCACGGCCATACTTATAGGTTAGAGGTCACAGTTGAGGGTTATCCTGATGAGGAAGGAATGGTTTTGGACTTTGTAAAGCTAAAAGAAATTGTCAATGAAAAAATTATAAAAAAGCTTGACCACAAATATTTAAATGAAGTGCTAGGCTTTAACACAACTTGTGAAAATATACTCCTGTGGATGTGGAAGGAATTAGAAGGAGAACTCAAAGGACCCAATTACAAACTCTACAAGCTTACTCTCTGGGAGACTCCAACCAGTTTTGCAGAAGTTACAGCAGAGGATTTGAAATGAGGGTTTATGATGATTATTAAAAATCCGATAATAAAAGGGAAATTCATAGAAAGGTTAAATAGATTTGAAGCCTATGTCGAAATAGATGGCATTAAAACCCTGGTTCATGTCCCAAATACAGGGCGACTGAAAGAGATACTTGTAAAAGGGGCAGATGTGCTTTTAGAAGTGAGAGAAAAAAAGGGGAGAAAAACTCCTTATGAGCTTGCCTTTGCCTATAAAGGGAAAAGGCTTATATCAATTGATTCTCAAGTGCCAAATAAAGTATTTCTGGAGAGCATAAAAAAAGGGATAGTTGAAGAGTTTAGAGGATATGAACTGGTGGAAAAGGAAAGAAGCTTTGGGAACAGTAAATTTGACATAAAACTTACAAATGGAAAGGAAATTTGCTACATAGAAGTGAAGGGTGTTACTTTGGAGGTAGATGGAGTAGCCAAGTTTCCTGATGCGCCAACAGAAAGAGGTAGAAAGCATTTAAAAGAACTCATAAAAGTCAAAGAAGAAGGAATGAGAGCGGCAGTTGTTTTCTTAATTCAAATGGATGACATCAAATACTTTACTCCAAATGACGAACAGGACCCTCAATTTGGACAATTTTTAAGAGAAGCTTTCACAAAAGGCGTAGAAGTTTATGCCTATACCTGCGATGTGGGAGAAAATTTTATTAATTTAAAAAACAGGGTACAGGTAGTGCTGTAACCCTGTTTTTTACCTGCTTTTTATGAATAAAATCTTATTAAGCCATTAAACACGGCCTGAGCTACTTTTTCTCTGTAATCTACATCCCTCAAATGAGCATCATCTATTCTCACATCTTCCATTGCTGGCACAATACCCACAGGAATGATACTTTCTTTGTACTCAAATCTTTTTTGAAAAATTCCTAAGTTTGGAAGTTGCAATTTTTCTTCCATTGCTTTGTTTATATGTTTAGCAAGCTTAAAAGAAGCGTCGTTCTGGTCTTCATAGTACACCTTAAATCCGCTCTCTTTCTTAGATGACAATTCAGTATAAAGGTCAATTAGAATTTCACAATCCAAATCTTTTAAATTTTTCTCTTGAGGGTCTTTTTCCCAGGTTATTTTGCTTTCTGCTCCGCAATTACTCAGCAGAAAATTTAACTTTTTTGCTATCCCCATTATTGGAATGTGCATCAAGAGTCCTGTAGGGCTTTTAGTTTTTTTACTAAAACCGGGATTTATTGCTATTTTTCTTCCTTTTAATACTTCTATGAGCGGACTTCTATCTATGTACACTTCAAATTGCGAAGGTATTCCTTTTATTGTCTTTACCTCAAAGTTGGATGGAAAATCAAGATGTACGCAAGCCACAATGTCTTCTCCTTGTTGTTTTATTTCGACAAAAGATATAATGCCATCCAAAACTTTGTATATGCCTTCTGGCATATTAAGGGGAACACTAGAGAATATTATTTTTATGGTGTTTTCATGAATTTCTGCCTGGTGTGAAGGGATGTCTAGAGAGAAGTCAAAGACCAGCAGGCTCTTGTGCTCTTTTATTGATGGGCTGTTGCAGGCAGAATCAATCCTTATATTTGTCAGCTTGTTTAACATTTTCCCCTCTCCAATTTAAAAAAATTGTGAGAAAAGTGTGATAAAATTATGGTATAATTGTGATAAAACTAAATATATTTTACCACAGCAAGAAAAAAATAAAAGATATTTACTAAAAATTTTAGTGTTACAATTTTTAGGATAAATGGAGGCTTAAACTATGAATGGGAAAATATCAATAAGAACTCACATTATAACAGAAAAGGACGATATAGTAGAGGTGGTATACCATTATACCAAGGATATAGCTGAACCAGGAGATTTGATATCTGTTGCAGAAAGCGTAGTTGCTATAAGTCAAGGGAGAGCTTATCTCCCTGAACAGATTAAACCAGGGCTTTTGGCGAAGATACTGTGCAAATTTACGGATAGGAAAGGCAGCCTCACTTCTCCTTATGGCATGCAGTGTGCTATAAATGAAGTGGGATGGTTTAGAATCTTAATAGCTGCAATCATAGGTGGCATAGGAAAACTCTTGGGGAGAAAAGGCTGGTTTTTTATAATAGCTGGAAGGCAAGTTGCTTTAATCGACGATTTTGCTGGTACAATGCCACCATATCATAGACATGTAGTTTTAGGCCCCAAAGACCCGGACAAAGTTTGCGACATGATAAAAGAAAAAACAGGAGTGGATGCTGTAATAATTGACGCAAATGATTTACATAAAGCTGACTGCGTTGGCGCCTCAAAAGGAGTAGATAAGAAATACGTAGAAAAGCTTTTTTTGGACAACCCTTCAGGTAACTCAGAACAGCAAACACCTATTGTGGTCATAAAAAATTACAAAAGCCATATTCCTACTAGTGCCTGACGGCAGGGAGTAAAATATTGCTCCTTGCTGTTTTTTATATTAGAGTTTTTGAAAATTTTCCAGGTCTATATTGTAAATTTTCTTGCAACTTTCTATAACCATTTTCTTTAATTTTTCATGCCCACATATTTTTGAAAGATTTACAGCCTTTAAAAGAGAGTCCATGTAGTTTTCTCTATTAAGCTTAAATTCGGCAATTCCCTTTCTGAAGTATAAAAGGGCTAAGCCATTTAAAGTCTTGTTTTCTGCACAAGTTTTAATACCCTGCTCTGCGTAGTAAAGCGCCTTATCATATATGGAAGCCAGGTAATACGCATAGGAGAGGTTATAATATACCCTAACTCTTTCTTCTACATTGTCTGGCTCCAGTGCTTCCAAGCAGAAAAGGAGCATCTCTATGCTTTTTTCGGATTCTTTTTCTCTTACTATAAGAGCTATATTCATCAAGATTCTAACTTCCATACTGCTGTACACAAAGCGGGTATAGTTAGAAAGAGAAAAATCTGGTATAGTGAGTTTCATGGCTTCAATCAATTTTTCTAAAGCCTTTTCATAATCATTATTTACAGTTTTTTCAATAACAGACTCCACTAACAAGAGAAGTTGTTTCAATAATCGAATGTAATAAAGGCTCATTTTCCCTTCATCAATTATTTTTTTAAGTTCTTTGAGGTCCTTTTTCAAATCTTCAAATTCTCCACC
>NZ_SLWU01000027.1 GCF_004345675.1 Caldanaerobacter subterraneus
TGCAAATTTCGCATCTCCGCCTGCCATATTTATTCCTGCAATTCTTCCCTGTTTATTAGCAGTGGTCCCCAGTGGTATGTAATCCGGTGCATTTTTTATCCTGTTAAAGTGCGTAGCGCAATCCCCAGCAGCGTATATGTCAGGAATACACGTTTCAAGCCTTTCATTTACTAAAATAGCATTCTTCGGCCCTAACTCTATTCCCGCTTCTTTTGCCAGCTCGCTCACAGGCCTTACTCCTATAGATATTATAACTAAATCGGCTTCAAATTTGCCATTTTTCGTTACAACGGCTTTTACTCCTTTTTCATCCCCTTCTAAACCGACGACTTCTTCGTTTAAATGTACTTCCACTCCATGCCTTTTAAGAGCATCCTGAGCTATTTCGGCAATCTCCTTATCAAAAGTAGGTATTAACTGCGGTGCTAAATCCAAAACCGTAACCTTAAAGCCCCTGCTGTGAAGCGCTTCGGCAGTTTCAAACCCTATATAACCTCCGCCTATAACCACCGCCTTAGTGGGAGTATGGGAGCTCAACCAGTCAAGAAGTTCTTCCGCATCACCCATGGTCTTTAATGTAAACACTCCCGGCAAATTCCTGCCCTCCCATGGAGGTACTATTGCAGTACTGCCTGTTCCAATCAAAAGCACATCATAAGGGACAGCGATTTCGTCTTTTTCTTCCCTGCGAAAAACCTTGATTTCTTTTTTGGAAGGATCTATTTTCACAACTTCGTGATAAAGCTTTACGTCAATATTGTAGCGATTTAAAAACTCTTCCGCTGTACGCGCAATAAGCTTTTTCTTCTCAGGCACAACCCCTCCCACCCAGTAGGGTAGGCCACACTGGGCATAAGAAATTACGCCCTCCTTTTCAAAGACCAGAATTTCCCCCTCTTTATCCATCCTCCTTATCTGGGAAGCTGCGCTCATCCCAGCCGCATCTCCACCTATAATAACATAGCGCTTAGGCATTTTTCTTCCTCCTTTTTGTACTTATGTCCACATCTACATTATACCTTTTCCTGTTTAATTTTTCAAACAAATCATTCTCGAGACAAATTGTCCCAATCTGACAGCATCTTAATCTTTTGCAAAACTCTTTCCCTTTCCTCACCTTCTAAAATGCGGGGACTGTAATCATTTCTCTCCTTTTGAGAAGAAATAGACACAGGTATTATATTGGCTTTAACTTCTACCACCCTCCCTCCTTTATCAATAGTAAAAATTTGCTGAAAAATCATAGAGTCCTTGTCTTTGGGGTTTTTATTGCCTCCAAAGACAAAATTGCCAAGTGAGTACACAATGTATCTCCCTTTATACTCCTCTATGCCCTGTAGTACATGTGGATGATGTCCTATCACAAGGTCAGCTCCTTCATTAATCACAAAATACCCTAAACTTTTTTGCACTTTGTTAGGATAATACTTGTTCTCTTCACCCCAGTGAAAGCTCACAATTAAAATATTGACTTCAGGCCTCAATTTCTCTATATCTTTTTTTATTTCTTGCTTTGTCCACTGGGTATCATCATAACCTGTATACCCTAAAATTCCAATCTTTACACCTTTTATAGTGGTTATACACTTATATCCATATCCAAAATACCCTATCCCCTCTTTTTTTAAAGCACTTACAGTCTCATAAAAACCTTCTTTGCCGTAATCAAACGAATGATTGTTAGCTAAATTTATTGCTTCAATGCTCCCTTCTTTTAAAATTCTCGCATAAGAGGGATGCCCTTTAAAGGCGTATTCCTTTTCTGCTCTTTTTGTAGAGGTAGTTAAAGGCCCTTCCAAATTAGCTATAGTCAAATCATCTCTCTCCAATACTTCCCTTACATTTTTGAAAAAATAGGAATAATCATAATTGTGCTTTTTCAACTCTTCCTCAAAAGTACCGTATCTAGTATAAGTCTCGTCCGAACCCAGTGTACAGTCTCCTACAGCACTTATCAATATTTCAGTACAATCAGTGCACTTTTCTATCTCCTTTTGACTGCTGTCAACTGGGAGTAGAATTTCTTCCTTCTTCACCGTAACCTTTCTCATGACACTATCATCTACTGAATTTTCCCAAAAGGTAATTACAAAAATTACCACTAAAAAGAAAAGCAAAGCTTTAATAAATCCATTTTTACCCATGCTTTCCCCTCACAAAAATTAAGTATTACTCCTTCAACCCCAGCACTTCTACAAGCTCTTCTTTAGCCGCCTTTAAAAAGTCTTTCGCTTCATCTAAGTTCCCCATTTCCATTGCCATGAAGTAGAATTTTATTTTGGGTTCTGTGCCAGAAGGCCTAGCGTATACAATCAGTTTATCACCAAATTCCATCTTTAAAACATCTGAAGGGGGTATACGGTCATATCCTTTTAAGTAGTCCACAACTCTTGTAAGTCTGTAGCCTGCCAGGTTTTCAATAGGCCTTTCTCTTAACCTTTCCATAATCCCTTTTATCTTCTTAAGCCCCGCTTCACCCTCATATACAGGGGAAAGCTGGTCTTCAAGATAGTAACCGTATTTTTTGTAAATTTCTTCTAATGCATCAACTAAGGTCATACCCTTTTCCTTGTAGAAGGCAGCCATTTCACAAGTCATCATTATAGGAGTGCCTGAGTCCTTGTCGTACACAAAATCTCCTATGTTATAGCCATAGCTTTCCTCATAGGAAAAAAATACAGTCTTGCCTTCACTTCTTAATCTGTCAGCCTCATTGCATATCCACTTAAAGCCTGTCAATACTTCATAAACTTCAACCCCGTGTTCTTTCGCAATCTTAGCAAAAAGCTTGGAAGAGACGATAGACTCTATAACTGCGGGATTTTTGGGCATCCCTTTTTGCAAATACATCTTAAGAAAAAAATCCAAAAGCAAAATCCCCATTTGATTTCCATCTATTCTGACATAATCCCCTTTGTGTTTTACCAAAACCCCCATCCTGTCTGCGTCTGGATCTGATGCCACCACTATATCTGCATCGATATTTCTTGCGTCTTTCAAAGCAAACTCAAAAGCCTCATCAAATTCGGGATTAGGATAGCTCACTGTAGGAAAGCTTCCATCTGGTATCTGCTGTTCTTTCTGAATGTAAACATCAAATCCCACTTTTTTAAGTAAAGGTGGCACAATTTTAATACCTGTCCCGTGGAGAGGTGTATACACTATCTTCAAGCCCTTTGAAGAAATCCCAAAAGAATAAGAAAGGGCTTTTTCAAAATATGCAGAGTCCACCTCTTTCCCCACCATGACCACAAAGCCCTTATCTTTAGCCTCATCAAAGGACATTCTTTTTACATCCGCAAAAGACAGTTTCTCGTACTCCTCTATAATGCCTTTATCATGGGGTGGAATAATCTGAGCGCCATTTGACCAATATACCTTGTATCCGTTGTATTCCGGAGGATTGTGACTCGCTGTTATCATTATACCAGCTGTAGCCTTTAAAAACCTGACAGCAAAAGACAAAAGGGGCGTGGGTCTAAAATCGTCAAAAAGATAAACTTTTATTCCATTTGCGGCCAGTATCTGCGCTGACTCCACTGCAAACTCTTTAGAAAATTTCCTGGTATCGTAAGAAACTGCCACACTTTTTTCTCCCTCTACTGTCTTATTTATGTAATTGGCAAGAGCCTGGGTTGCCTTCCCAACCGTGTAAAAATTCATTCTATTGGCCCCCAGCCCCATAATGCCCCTTAATCCAGCAGTGCCAAATTCCAAATCCATAAAGAAGGCATCCTGTATTTCATCTGGTTTCATCTTTTTAAGCTCCTCTTTATCCTTATCCGATATAGCCGGGTCATTTAGCCACGCCTCATACCTTTTCAAAGTCTCTTTTTCCACTTAAATCCCGCCTTTCCTTGCTAAATCTTCATTTTTATTATACCATAAGGCTTCTCTTTTTAATACAATTTTCCATTAAAAAGGCATTGGCATAAGCCAATGCCTTCCAATCACTTGTCTATTTCGTCAGTCAATCGAATAATTTCATCTATCATATCCCCGATATACTTAATTGTATCTAAAAGAGGTTTTTCTGTAGTTATATCTACTCCTGCCATTTTTGCCAGTTCTACTGGTGTCTTTGTACCGCCAGCTTTCAATACTTCTTTCCAGTCTTCTAATGCCTTTTGCCCTTCTTCTAAATACCTCTTGTTTACTTGTGTGGCTATAGTAAGCCCTGCACTGTAAGTGTAAGGATAAAGTCCCATATAATAATGAGGCTGTCTCATCCAGGTAAGTTCTGCTCCTTCGTTGATTTTTACAGCATCTCCCCAGAATTTCTCCAAAACTTCTCTCTTTATCTTATTCAAAATAGGAGCTGTGACAGATCCTCCCTTGTCAATTATTCTGTATACTTCTCTCTGATAAGCTGCTTCTAACAAGTGAGTCACAAAATTGTGATAATAAGTCCTTGATATTAAAGTGGAAAGCACCCATCTTCTCATTCTCTTATCCTTATTATTTTTCATCAAGTAATTAGCCATCAAAAGTTCATTCATTGTAGAAGGAGCTTCTATAAAGTACAAAGATGGTCTTGAATCAAAAATGTTTTGATACTGATGAGCTAGATAAAAATGCCCTGCGTGCCCTAACTCGTGAGCTAATACAAACACTTCTCTCATTTTATCAGCCCAATTGATCAATATATAAGGATGTGTACCATAAGGAGTAGCACAAAAAGCTCCTGTAGACTTGCCTTTATTTTGAGCAAAGTCTATCCACCTTTCTTTAAATGCCCTTCTCACCATTTCTCTATAATCTTCGCCAAGAACTGATAAACCTTCTTCTATGTATTTTTTAGCTTCTTCGATTGTTACTTCAGGCTCAAAATCAGGGTCTACTTCCAACTTTAAATCAGCAAAAGTCATCTCTTCTATGCCGTGTATCTTTTGCAAAAGTTTTGCAAATTTCCTCATGTGAGGTGCCAAATGTTCCATTATCAAATCAATCTGCCTATCATACAATTCTCTGTCGACTTCTTGAGGGAATAAAAGGCTGTCAATAACAGAATCAAAACGTCTCAAAGTTGCTATTGTCTTTTCTTTTTGCACCTGCGTTTGATAAACTGCTGCTATGGTGTGTTGGTATTCTTTTAATTTCTTAGAAAATGCCTCAAAAGCAGCTCTCCTTATTTTTGTGTCCTTTTCATACTCCCATTTTGTTTCAAATAGAGCAAAGCTTAATGGATATTCTTTCCCATCAACTGTAAAAGTTCCAAAGTCCATATCTGCCAATTTAGCCATATTGTAAATATGATGTGGTGCTTCTAAAACAGTTGAAAGAGCAGATATAGCTTTTTCCACTTCTGGATGAAGAGCATGCTTTTTCTTTCTAAGTATTTTCCTAAGATAATTAGCATTCTCCTTTGATTCTTCTATAGCCTGATTTATTATCTTTTCATCCAATTGGATAATCTCTGACTCGATAAAACTTATCCTACTCTGAATACTTGAGGCTATGTTAGAAAACTTCATTTGCCTTTGGAGATTTTCTGTATTAGTCTGGTCTACTGAAACAGCCAAATGGGCATAGGAACCAGCAAGAGTAAGCAATTGAGCTAATATTTTTAATTTATCCAAACACTTGTTAATCGTCTGAGGAATATTAAGTTTTCCTTTAAACTCTTCTTCTAACTCCTTTGTAATCTCTTGCGCTTTTTTTATCGCCTCCTCATATTCCTCCTCTGTTTTAAAAATTCCTGACAAATCCCATGTCAACCTTTCATCTACATCTTTTCTTTCTAACAAATGTGTACTCAACAAAATTTCCCTCCTTTTAATATTTTTTAACATCTAAACAAATTATAATATTCTTACAAAAACATTTCAATAAAACCTCTTGTTCAAATAGCACTTACTCGAAAGTATTTATTCTGAATTAATTCGGGTTGTGAGGTGTTAGTATATGACAATACCTAGAATCGCGGCCATAAGTATTATTATGAGAGGATTTATTTTCAACAGGTACAGCCCAACAAAGACCATCGCCGCCACCAGCATATCTTTAATACCGGTAAAAGAGCTCTTTCCCACGGAATAGGCCGCCTGGACGATAAGAGCAATCACCGCCGGTCTGACTCCTTTAAAAAAGGCCTCTAGCCAAGGTAAATGACGGTACCTAATTATCAAAAGGGCAAGGATGATTATAATCAGGAAAGAGGGGGCCGTGACCCCAATGGTGGCCGCCACTGATCCCCAGAATCCTCCTATTTTATACCCCACAAAGGTAGCCGCATTTATGGCTATGGGACCAGGGGTCATCTGGGAAATGGCTATTATATCCAGAAACTGGTCCATCGAGAGCCAGTGGTGAATGTCTATAATCTCTTTTTTAATGAGAGGAATCATCGCGTAACCACCGCCGAAGCTGAAAGCTCCTACTTTAAAAAACGCCCAGAAAAGGCTTAAATATATCATTTATCTCCACGCTCCTCCGGATCTCGAAGTCTGTTTTGCAAGACTATTCCGGTTATTCCCGATACTAGAATCACTATTATAGGATGAAGGTCAAATATTAGGAGCACTACCAAGGAAAGGACTGCTATTATCACGCCCGTAGGAGTTTTAAAAGCGGCTTTGCGAAGGTTAAAAGCAGACGCCAGTATGAGCACCACTATGCCCGGGTATATCCCCTTGAAGGCTTTTTTCACGTAGATGCTGGATTTAATGTCGTCGTAGAACAAAGCTACAAATAGTATTATCAGAAACGACGGGAGTATGGTTCCCAGAACGGCTATGCAGGAGCCCAAAAACCCGTATAGTTTGTAGCCTATGTATATGGAAGTATTTATGGCCACTGCCCCCGGGGCCGACTGGGTCACAGCAATTATATCCAAAAATTCCTCTTCCTTTATCCATTTCTGCTTATCCACCATTTCTACCTTCATAAGGGGTATCATGGCAAACCCACCGCCTAGAGTAAAAGCGCCGATTTTAAAAAAAGCCCAAAACATAATCAAAAGTTCCCTCGGTTCCAGCTTTTTTGTTTTTCCATTCAATGGATATCACGTCCTTTTTTATAATTTTTCCTTCAATCAATTATATCATGCTTTTTTACCTCACCAAACTTTTGGAGATTACCGCGTGAGTAAATACCTACTGTAAAAAGAGTATCAAAGATAAAGGTATAATTTTTAAGGACATAAAAAAATATGAAGGGAAATTAAAACTAAAGGGCAGGCATTCAAAAAAATGCCCGCCCTACTTCTTAACAAATGATCGATTCTCTTTATCCCTGCATCACCATTTCCTTTATCTTCATAAGTCTTGTGCGGCTTGAACGTTCGTTTTCGTCCAACTTCATAGTGATGTATTTTATAGTATTTTCAAGCTGCGGTATTAAAACATATTCTAGGGCATTTACCCTGCGGCGAGTCCTTTCAATCTCATCGGCCATGAGCTGGCAAGCCTTTTCGATCTCCGCCAGCTTCAACATTTTTGGCAGCATGGTCGACAGAGTACGGATGGCCGAGTCCATTTCAGCCGACGTGTTTGCAAAGCCGTAAGGGTAGAGGTTCTTACTCTCCTCTTGTGATATTTCTATTCTAGGTACGTTGACACTCATAATGTTTTCCTTCTTGACGTTTATACTGACCTTGGCCGAGGGAATCATGAGACTCTCTTCCACTACGTTGGCAGGCATTTGGCTTCTTGCCATAGTGAAACTTCTAAAAGCATCAATAAGCTCGCGCTCGACCTCCTCCCGCAGAGCCCTATTCTGTTTGACCATGTCTAAAAATTTCTTTACAAGTTCATCCTGCTTGTCTTTCAAGAGCTTATGGCCACGCTTTGCAGTCACAAGTCTTTTTTTCAAGCTAAGAAGTTCCATTCGGGTAGGATTTACACGTATTACCATTTTTATTATTCTCCTTTTCTAGGAAGGTATTTGTCAATATATTCCTCCCTTATCCTCTTGAGCTCGGCTCTCGGTAGGATCGTCAATAGATCCCACCCTATCGCCAGCGTCTCCTCAATGCTCCTGTCCTCATCTTCCTTCTGGGCCACGTACCTGGCCTCAAACTCATCGGCGAATTTTGCATAAAGCTTATCCGTATCGGAAAGGGCAGCCTCACCCAAGATTACTGCCAGCTCTTTTGCCTGCTTACCGCGAGCATAGGAGGCAAACAGCTGGTTCATAAGGTCGGCATGATCTTCCCGAGTCTTACCATGGCCAATACCTTTATCCTTAAGTCTCGACAGAGACGGAAGCACATCTATCGGCGGATAGATACCCTTCCTATGGAGTTCACGACTTAAGATTATCTGACCTTCAGTAATATAGCCGGTGAGATCGGGTATTGGATGGGTCTTGTCGTCCTCAGGCATGGTCAAAATGGGTATCTGGGTAATAGACCCTTTCCTTCCTTTTATTCGGCCCGCCCTCTCGTATATCGTTGCAAGGTCAGTGTATAAGTAACCAGGATAGCCCCTTCGACCAGGAACCTCTTTCCTTGCAGCCGACACTTCCCGCAAAGCCTCGCAGTAATTAGTCATATCCGTTAGGATAACAAGCACGTGCATGTCTTTTTCGTATGCCAGGAATTCCGCGCAGGTCAAGGCCATACGTGGAGTGGCTATACGCTCGATGGCAGGGTCGTTAGCAAGGTTGATGAACAGTACCGTCCGGTCGATGGCACCTGTGCGCCTGAAATCCGAAATGAAGTAGTCGGCCTCCTCAAATGTTATACCCATTGCAGCAAATACTACCGCGAACTTACTGTCAGTACCAAGCACCTTAGCCTGCCTTGCTATCTGCGCCGCTAGCTGGGCATGAGGCAGACCTGAAGCTGAGAAAATCGGAAGCTTCTGCCCCCTTACCAACGTATTCAACCCATCGATAGCGGATATTCCTGTCTGGATAAACTCAGAAGGATAATCTCGGGCCGTCGGGTTGATGGGGTTACCGTTTATATCCAGCCGCTTCTCCGGTATGATCATTGGGCCTTTGTCCCGTGGACGACCCAAACCATCGAAAACCCTACCTAACATATCGATAGAAACCCCAAGTTCGATGCTTTTTCCGACAAACCTTACCTTGCAGTCATTGATGTTAAGCCCTGTAGAACCTTCAAATAACTGAACTAACGCTTTATCGCCGTCAACCTCCAGCACCTGTCCCCTACGGATTTCCCCCGTGCCGGTCTCAATTTCCACGAGCTCATTGTACTTGACGCCTTCCACCTTTTCAACCAGCATCAGTGGTCCGACAATTTCTCTAACGGTTTTATACTCCCTAAGCATCGGCTGCACCTCCTTCGGTGAGGTCCTGCAGAGCCTTCTTTATCTCTTTCTCTATTTCATCGAACACAGCCAAGTTCGATTCTTCGATATATTTGGCGCGGGCAATTCTCTCACGCACCGGGTGCTTCTCTATTTCCGAGAACGGGGCACCTTTTTCAAGAGCTTTCTGCGCTTCTTGATAGAATATCATTATAAGCTTAAGCATTCTGTACTGCTTTTCCATTGACGAGTAAGTGTCCACCTCGTGAAAAGCGTTCTGGTGTAGGAAATCTTCCCTGATAGATCTGGCAACTTCTAGCACTAGACGATCCCTCGTAGAAAGAGCGTCAATACCCACTAATCTTACGATTTCCTGGAGGCTTGCCTCTTCCTGTAGCAGCCTCATAGCCTCGCTGCGCAGTTCTCCCCAGTCGCTGCTCACATTTTTGTTCATGTAGTCTTCCACAACCTCGGAGTACAGCGAATAGCTGGTCAGCCAGTTAATGGCCGGGAAATGACGCGCATAGGCCAGCTCCGAATCCAAAGCCCAGAATACCTTCACCACGCGAAGGGTTGCCTGAGTAACAGGCTCCGACAAGTCGCCACCCGGCGGGGATACAGCACCTACCACCGTCAGGGCTCCTTCGCGGTTGTCACTGCCCAGGCATATGACCCTGCCAGCTCTCTCATAAAACTCCGCAAGCCTCCTTGAAAGGTAGGCTGGATAACCTTCCTCCCCCGGCATTTCTTCAAGCCTTCCGGACATTTCACGCAAAGCCTCGGCCCAGCGGGATGTTGAATCTGCCATCAAAGCCACGCTGTAGCCCATGTCCCTGAAGTATTCAGCGATGGTTATGCCCGTGTATATAGACGCTTCGCGGGCTGCCACAGGCATGTTGGAAGTGTTGGCAATAAGCACCGTTCGTTTCATTAGAGGTTCCCCTGTCTTGGGGTCCTTGAGCTCTGGGAATTCAAGGAGTACGTCGGTCATCTCGTTGCCGCGCTCGCCGCACCCAATATATACCACCACCTCAGCATCGGCCCACTTGGCCAACTGGTGCTGGACCACTGTCTTGCCGCTGCCGAAAGGTCCAGGTATGCACGCCGTACCTCCCTTGGTAACCGGGAAAAAGGTATCAATGACCCTTTGTCCAGTGGCCATCGGAATTTCGGGGGGCAACTTCTCCTTGTACGGCCTAGCCTTTCGCACCGGCCATTTCTGCATCATCGTGACTTCCACTACCTGCCCGGAATCAGTTTTTATTCTGGCAACAGGTTCGGTTACTGTATATTCGCCTTCCTTGATGTCCTCCACAACACCTGAAATACCAGGTGGGACCATTATGCGGTGTTCGACTATAACGGTCTCCTGCACCGTGCCGAGAATATCACCGCCGCTAACCTTGTCTCCGGGCTTGACTCTCGGCGTAAATCTCCACTTTTTCTCGCGATTCAATGCAGGAACTTCTATGCCTCTTGTAATAAAGCTGCCGACTTTTTTTTCTATAACATCAAGAGGTCTCTGGATTCCATCGAAAATGCCTTCCAGCATTCCCGGTCCCAGTTCGACGCTGAGGGGTTCTCCCGTAGACACCACAGGGTCCCCAGGGCCCAGTCCAGAAGTTTCTTCGTATACCTGAATCGATACTCTCTCTCCGCGTATTTCTATGACTTCACCGATAAGGCCCTGATGACCCACCTTCACAACGTCGAACATCTTGGCTTCAGGAAGTCCCTCAGCCACCACAAGGGGACCAGAAACTTTGACTATTACACCCTGGCTCATTCCCTTCCCTCTCTTTCAAAAATGATATCCGCTCCGATGGCTTTTTCAACAGATTTTTTTACATCACTTATGCCGATTCCCAGAGTACCCCGGTTGCTGGGAATCAACGTAATGATGGGCAACATTTTATCCCTGAAAAGGTCTATCTTGTCCCTTATCTTTTCTGCTAAATGCTCGGTGATGAATATGACAGCGTAATTCTCCTGGGCAAGTTTCATGAGTATGTCCGCTGCTTCTGCCTCGTCAATGGCGGGGAAAGTATCAATACCCGTTGACTTAAACGAAAGTACTGTATCGTGGTCTGCGATTACTCCTATTTTATGCATAGACATCCCTCAGCCTTTCCCTTATCATATCTTCGGAAATACCGTTGATTTTCCCCACCATTAGGACCCTCAAGATTTTGAGCTCGTTCTCCCTAGCCCCAAGATAACCCACAACAGTTTCCAAACCAAAGGGTTTATATAGCCCTTTCCTCAGCATACCGAGCAGGAAATCATCGACCAGTTTCTCGTAGACCGCCGGGCTACCTGAGGAGACCCAGTTTTCCAAACCGTCTTTAACAACCTTGGAATAATTGGAAGCCGCCAGTGCCTCGATCAGCACTGGCACTGGTTCCTGAAACATTTTCTCGAAAAACTCGAGATCGATACTGCCACCCGGTAGGAGAGATTTCTTCAACGTCCTTAAATCGGACTCCATATATTTCAACCTGACCATTGTTTTTATATTGGTGAGGTCTACCAGCGCAGCTAAATAACTTTTAAGAAAATCGTGGCCTATGTCCTGCACCAGAAGATTAAGTTCTTCATATAAAGCCCTGTCCAGTATGAGGTCCACCTGTTGTGGGTCCAGGGTTTCTTCGTAGACCTCGGCAGCCCTCTCAAAAGCAAGCCGCATCAATTTCGGGACAGCTACATCTTTCTCTCCCTTGCTCAATTTTAATAGTTCTTCGACAGGAACTTCGCCCAAGGTCGTAAGGTTTTCCGGAACCTCAACGCCCAGTATCCTGCTTTTTAAAACAACTTTTAGATTATGATAGTCGTACTTTAGCGTAAAAAACCTTACAACCCTCTGGTCTTTCAAAGATTCTTTTATCACGCCCAAAGTTCTTTTCATGCTGTTTTCTAAAGCCTTTTCAAAATCATATATACTTTCCAATTCTTCGAAATCCGGAGCATAATCGGTTTCGCTGAGGACCCTCATGACTGCATCCATGTCCTGTGCCTCAAGGATCCTCTCCACTATGGTCCTGCTCAAGAGCTTGGTTTCCAGAGCCCTTATCCTGCCCGATGCGTATAGGAATTCTTGTTCCCGGACCATCGCTATCACTCCTCAAAAAGTATTCTGGCCACTTCGGTTTCCAATTCTTCCCTCTGAGCCTTGAGCAGGTAATCAAAGCTACAATTGATTTCTATCGTCGCCGATTTTAATATGAACCCGCCTTTTATGGACCTTTTCTCTTCCGAAAACCTGATGTTGCCTGCTTTGCCCTGCTTTTTCAGGGCTTCGTTAACCCTCGCAAGCAATTCAGGAGTTATATTCCCTTTGTCATCCTCAGAAACGATAATTTCCTCATTACCGTCAACAGCAGCAGCCAAAATCAGATGGTAAACCAGCTCCCTATACTTTTCTGGCTCTAGATTTAAAAGTTTATTTTCCGCCCTTACAAAGGCTTCGTTTATCAAAGCCTGTTTCGCTTCCAAGTACCGCTTTCTCTCTTCCAATTCGGCCATGGACAAGATTTTCCTCTTTTCTTCCCTGGCCGCCTTTTTGGCCCTCTCCTGGGCATCGGCTTCTAGTTCTGCAGCTTGTTTCCTCGCCTTTTCCAGGATTTTGGCTGCTTCTTTTTTTGCATTTTCAATTATCCGTTTTTTTTGCTCTGCGGCTTCTTCAAAAATCTTTTCCTTAATCTTTGCAATACCCTGCATTATAAGCACTCCTTATGCCAGCTTTAAACCAAAGAGCATCAGTATCGAAGCAAGTAGTGCCAGCACCGCGTAAGTTTCCACCATAGCGGCATAAGTTATACCTTTAGCCAGTTCTTCAGGTCTTTTGGCTACTATTCCTACACCGGCAGCCGCAGCTCTGGCCTGGGCAATAGCAGAAAGCAGACCTACTATAGCTATAGGAAGGCAGGCCGCAAAAACTAACAGTCCTTGATAAGTAGTAAGAGGAAGCAAATTTCCTCCCAAGATTCCTATCCTTTGCATCACCACAAAGCCTGTAAGCAAACCATAAATGCCTTGAGTTCCAGGCAATGCCTGTAATATCAGAGTCTGGCTGAATTTACTGGGATCTTCGGTAACTACTCCCGCAGCAGCTTCACCAACCATACCGACTCCTTTCGCGGAACCAATTCCCGGTAGGAAAACCGCCATAGCAGCACCTAACAATGCAAGAACTTGACCAAGTGTGACTTCCATTTAAACTCCTCCTCCAAAAGTTTGATTTTTTAAATTAAACCTCTTCAAACTTCTAGATCCACATATTTCGTTTCTATCCTCAGGGGTTGGAAGGGTTTGCCTCCACCCTCGTAGAACTTACCGAAAAATTCAATATACTGCAGTCGGCTGCTGTGGACATAAGCACCCAAGGCATTTACTGCCACGTTGAAAAGGTGACCTCCTATCAACACTAGCAGCATCGCTATATACCCCAATATATTTACTGCTAGCATCCTCGCCATGGTATTGATAACAGTAGCTATAACACCCGTTGCAAGGCCCAGTGCCAGCAGACGAGAGTAAGAAAGCACGTCGCTTAGATAACCAGTAACGTTGTAGAGGCTTAAAAGCCCCGATATGAACTTTTTCAAAATATTCTTCTGGGACCTCCCCTGCGTCAGCACAAGACCCCCAGCACCAGCAATGGTCACATATTTTGCTATTCTCGTCAAATTTGGAAAAGCCATCATCACAAGCCCTGTCAGCAGCACCAGCCACAGTCCCTGATCCAAGAGAGCGTCAACTATCTTTCCGTTTCTTATATTTTTATAGGCGCTTAGGATTATACCGGTGTATATCTGTATCAGACCAAAGGCAAAACTCAGAAACAAAACGGCCAATGGATTATCAAGAGGATTCAACCAAAGCGGCTTGACCTTAATAAGGTCACCAAGCCAACTGCCAAAAATCATCCCCCAGATAAAAGTCGATATTCCTCCTAGGAACAAAAGCTCAACCAGCTTTTTACCCATCCCTTTCAGTTTGAGCTTCCAGAGAGCAAGACCTGATAGCAACGACAGCACCAGACCGTAAACCGCGTCACTGACCATCATACCGAAAAACACAAAGTAGAAAGGCGCCATGAACACATTAGGGTCTATTCCCCTGGGATTGGGAAGGCTATAAAGCTCAGTCACTACCTCGAAGGGCTGTACTAGCCTCGGGTTTGACAAAACCACCGGTATGTCGTCCTCTTCCGACGGTTCAGTAAAAACCATGTGGGCAGCGCTGGTGACGGAGGTGATCGCTTCTTTTACGGCTCCCACCGAAGGCTCGGGAACCCAGGCTTTCATCAGGAAAACTTTTTCAGTGCCTGCCATTTTCATAAAGTTCTCTTTCTTCTGCTTTTCCAGAAGCCAGTAATCATAAAGAGCCTCCATGTCCAGTAGCCGGTTCGCTAGTCTAGAGATTTCTGTCTTTATTTTTTGCCTTTCAGTTTCGATGGCTTTTAACCTTTCCTGAAGCTGAGCGATTATCTTCGCCGGAGTCCCCCTAAATCCCGTGAATTCTTCTGTATCAACTGCAAATTCCTTAAATAGTTCCTGAATATCCGATTTTGCCGAAATGTGATAGACAGTTAATAAAAGACTCTTTTCCCGGCCTTCTCCCACCGGGATTATTTCCACGGGAAGTTCTTTTTCAACCACTTTATCCCTCAAGGATTTGAAGTCCTTTTTTGGAACTGCCACAGCCCTTACTTCCACTCTGCCGGTAGCACCTAGTTCCTCTACAGGGATATCCATTTGCTCCCAAGGTTTAATTAATTCAACCTGGCTTTTTATTCTGGATTCTTCCGTCTTGAGCCTCGAAAGTTTCTGGTCAAGAGCAGAAAGTGAATCTATGAGATCGAAAATCTCGCTCTCCCGGTTAAGGAGATCCTGCAACTTTTTCACGCTGACCTTGGGCCTGCCGTGGATTAAGGGATTTAACTCCTTGCCGTAGGGCTTCAGGAAATCGATAGCAAATTTCAATCTGCTAAGCTTTAGTTCGAGCTCCGATAGCTCGGAACCCAATTGCTCTGGAAGCTGACGTTCTGTGACGTCTATGTCAATATCTTCTTCTCTCAGGTCCGTAATTTCAGCTGCTCCTAGTTTCTGCAGGACACCAAGTATTTTATCCCGCTCCTTGTTCAGACCAAAGAGATACATTTTTTTCATTTTAACAATTGCCATGGAAAGTCACTATCCTTTCCACAATTAAGTCTACTGCTTTTTGGATACGGCCTTCCGCCTTTTCCACAAGTTTCTTAATTTCGTCGTCGTACTGGGCTCTTAAAGTCAGAGCTTCTTTTTGCGCTTCTTTTTTCGCATCTTCTAAAATATTTTTAGAGGCCTCTTCTCCTCGTTTGCGGGCCTGTGAAATCAGCTTCTCAGCTTCACGGTGTGCTTCAGCCAGTATAGATCTTGCTTCCCGCTCGGCCTCTTCCACCATTGCTTTCGCCCTGCTCTCCGCATCTTTGATATCATCCAGGATTTCCTTCACCCATCCACCACCTCCCCGGAAAGAAAAAACCTCAGGACAGGCGAAAGTGCCAAACAACTTCTTAGCTCCAATTGTACTATTTTATCTATAATTTGTCAACTGTTGCAGCCTCCCATGGCTAAAATCGTGGCATTCCTGCTCCCATCAAAAAAAGCATCCCTAATGGAACCCCTTCTCCAGATAGGCACAGCATATACCCCTCTACTATAGACAGCGCTATATCTATAGATAGAGAAATATTGTGCAATAAATATTATACAAGATTGATAAAAAAAAGTCAAACTAAGAAATTTAAAGTTTTGTCTCCTTCTTATCACTTTAACTTTTTCACATCTTACTCTCTCGGCAGCACCTGGTTTAATATTATACCGATTATAGCAGCCAAACCCACACCGCCCAGCTGGATGCCATCCCAGAGCTTTACTACAGCACCACCTATGCCGACGACCAGAATAACGTTGGATATTATAAGGTTCCTTGACTTTTTGAAGTCTACGGCGTTCTCTACAACGGTCCTAATACCGATGCTGGCTATCATGCCGAACAGGATTATAGATATGCCGCCTATGACTGGTTCCGGCACCGTCCTTATTAGGGCAGTAAGTTTCTGACAGGCGGAGAGCATTATGGCCATGACTGCTGCCACCCTCATCACTTCGGGTTTCCAGACCCCAGTCAGTGCTAGAACGCCTGTGTTTTCGGAATAGGTGGTATTGGCCGGGCCTCCAAATAGACCCGCCAAGGACGTGGCTATACCATCGCCTATTAGAGTCCTATGAAGACCTGGGTCTTTTATGAAGTCCTTCTGCACCGTAGCTCCTACAGAAAGCACATCGCCCACGTGTTCCACTATAGTAGCCACTGCCACAGGTGCAATAAGGCCAATGGCCGCCGGGTTGAATTCGGGTTTTGTAAAGGCCGGTATGGCAAATACCGCCGCCTCCTGTACAGGTTTCAAGTCCACAATTCCCAAAATCAAACTCATCCCATACCCTACAATTAATCCCACGAGTACCGGTACCAGCTTGAAAAATCCTTTGCCGTACATGCTGACAAGTATTACCGTAGTAAGCACTATCAAGGCAACCATCCAGTTTTGAGAAGCGTTTTTAATTGCTACCGGTGCCAGATTAAGGCCTATAACCATTATTATCGGGCCGGTCACCACTGGTGGTAGAAGGTTTTCTATGAATTCGCACCCTAAAAAGTAAACCAGTACCGCCATCAACCCGTAAAGCAAGCCGGCCACAATGATGCCCCCCTGGGCCGCCGGAATTCCCCACTGTTTTACCACCAGCGCCACTGGTGCGATGAAAGCAAAGGAAGAACCTAAAAAAATGGGAACTTTTCTTTTTGTAACCAAGTGAAACCAGAGAGTTCCAATCCCCGCAGTAAAAAGAGCTACCCCTACATCAAGCCCGGTAAGCAGCGGCACCAACACTGTGGCACCGAACATCGTAAAAGTATGTTGTAGTCCCAGAATGAGAAGCTGTAGCAGTGAAATTTTGTCTCCCTCCCTTATCGGACGTGGTAATTCTTTTGTACTTACAGTAAGTTTTTTCATAATTTTCCTCCTCTCAAAAATTAAGCCTCTGCTGTGAGTAGCAGAGGCTTTTCCTCGTCAAAAAAGCCCTTCCCCGTCAGGCGGAGAAAGGCTTTCTCCTCTTGTTTGCGTAAATCTCTCTTCGCCTTACTAGCCTCACAGGACCAGTTTAAAGGCCAACTCTATTCACTTTCGTTTTTTTAGTATATTACCATGAGCAGAGAAAGTTGTCAAGGGCTAACTTTTGTAAAAGCATGTTTTTTTGTAATCATCAGCATATCTGAAGAGTCAGAAAAAAACTCTGGTTTTACAACTGTTTTCTCAAGTCCTCCAACAGCAAGAGCACCTATGGCTTTTAACAAATTTTCTCACCCCCAACCCATAATAAATAGTAAGTATTTCCATGCACTTAGATAATATACCATATGAAGAACAATTTCAACCCGAATTAATTCTGGGTGCATAAACTTTAAAACTTTTAAAAAAAATGATAAAATATGTATTAAACAAATATTTCTATAAGGAGAGATTTATATGGATCTTGGTCTTAAAGATAAGGTAGCATTTGTAATGGCTGGAAGTAAAGGCCTTGGAAAAGCAGTCGCTTTAGAACTTGCAAAAGAGGGAGCCAATGTTTCTATTATTTCAAGAAGCAGAGAAAATTTAAAAAAGGCCCAAGAAGAAATTAAATCAATAACAGGAAAAGAAGTACTTATAGTTGAAGGAGATGTAGCTCGCAAAGAAGATATTGAAAAGGCTGTAAAAGAAACAGTAAGTAAGTTCGGCACAATCCACATCCTCTTTGCAAATGCAGGAGGTCCTCCTGCTGGTGGGTTTTTTGATGTAAAGCCTGAAGATTACTTAAAAGCAGTTGAATTAAATTTAATGAGCACAATATATGCAGTATATGCAGTAAAGGATTATATGATAAATCAAAAATGGGGAAGGATAATAGCTTCAACATCGATATCAGTAAAGCAGCCCCTTGATAATTTAATCCTTTCAAATGTATCAAGAATGGGGGTAGTCGCTTTTATAAAGTCTATATCAAATGCATTAGCACCATTTGGAATTACTGCAAATGCCGTAGCCCCCGGCTACACAATGACTGAAAGAATAGAAAACTTACTCAAAGCAAGGGTTGAAAAAGAAGGTATATCCTTTGAAGAAGCTCAAAAATCAATGATTACAGACATCCCCATGAAGCGCTTGGGTACTGTTGAAGAATTTGCATCAACTGTTGCATTTTTAGCATCAGAAAAAGCCTCCTACATAACAGGCATAGTCGTGCCAATTGATGGAGGTTTTATAAAAGGAGTGTAAAAGCTAAGCTACAAGCTTAGCTTTTACACTCCTTTAAAACCTTTTACACGCTATCTAACTTCATCCCTCACTATTTTCCCATCCCTTATATTAATTTGCCTTTTTGCTCTATTTGCAAGATCAAGATTATGTGTAATAAGCAAAATTGTAGTCCCTTTTTCTCTATGTAAACTTTCTAGCAGTTCAATCACCATTAAGCTATTTTCACTATCTAGATTTCCCGTTGGTTCATCAGCCAAAATAATATCAGGTTCTGTAACAAAAGCACGAGCGATGGCCACTCTCTGCCTCTCTCCCCCTGAAAGGCGGGAAGGAAGATGGTGAAGCCTATCCTTTAACCCTACTTTTTCTAAAAGCATCTCCGCCCTTTCCTTAATTTCTTTTGTGGGCTTAAAGCCTATTTGTGGCATCATGACATTTTCTAAAGCTGTAGCCGTAGGCAAAAGATAAAAGTCCTGAAAAATAAACCCTAATTTTTCACGCCTTAAGTGCGCCAATTCTTCCTCTTTGAGTTTGTGAACAGGCTTATCATCTACCCATATTTCTCCTTCATCAACGGGTTCAAGGCCGCCTATTACATTAAAAAGTGTTGTCTTGCCAGACCCTGAAGGCCCAACGATTGAAACATATTCTCCTTTCTGAATCTTTAGGGAGACTGAATTTAGCGCTCGAATCTCTGTATCACCAACTTTATATATTTTTACCACATTTTTTAACCGAATCACCAATATTCACCCCTTACACATTTTCCATATCCAATTTTACCCTACTTTTCTTTTTTAGAAACTTCTTCCAAAGCCTCTTTAAGTCCAGGATAATCTGGCTTTGTCTTTTTTAAAAACTCTAAAATTGACTTTGCTATTTTAATATCTCCTTTTTCTAAGTAATAATATCCCAATTGAAGCAATGTCTCATCTTGATAAAAGGAAAGCTGCTCTGAAGATATATTCATATGAGAAGCAACATGATCTGCTTTTTCTTTATCCCCTAACAGGCGGTATAACATAAAAGCAAGTTCTTGTGATGAGGGCAAATATTCATTTTCCTCATAGGATTTCAAAATAATATTTTTAACTTTTTCAGGCTTTCTATCGTAAAAGATGTAATAATACGCATAAATTTGATTTCTGTCCTCATCTTTTATCCTCCAATTTAGCCTTTCAATAGTTTCTATATACTCCTTGTAAGCCTTGGGGTCTTTCTTTTGATAGACATCCTGTCCCCAGCGCCTAAGGTATATATCCGACTTTTCCATCTCTTCCAACCATTTAGATTTATCCTCTGCTTTAATTATGGCAATTAAAGGCTGTCCTTCTTCTATCTTCTCTTTTACTTTTTCAATGGGATAAGTTCTTTCTTTCATGTCCGGCAGAAGGTAGTAATAGATATTATCATCATCTAAACCATAGACAATTCCAGCATCTTTACTTGTACCACTAAAAGAAATTTCAATTAAAACAGGATTTCCCTTTAGAACATTCTTTTTTAACTCATCAACTCCAATTTGTTTGTATACAAGAAAAAGCCCCTCTTCAGAAAGAAGGTGAAGTATATCAGTTAAAGCCACATAATTTTGACGAGGGTCAAAATAAACCTTCCCTGCCATCTCTTTTGTCAAAGGATGACCTAAAAAAGCACTCAAATGTTCTATCCCTTGAATAAAAAGGCCCGCTTCTTTAAAAATAGGTGTAATTTCTACTAATTTTTCTGCCTTAGGAATTATAAATAAATTTTTAGGAGTTTCTTCTTTTTTCTCAATTTCAGGCTTTGGATTACACGAGGCCAAAAAAAGCAACACCAGAGTCAAAATCGTAACAAAAATAGGTTTTAAAAGCTTTCTCATTATTTCCCTCCTCTTTTAATGCCAGAGGCAAGCTTGATAAAATGCATTACAATCGCCGTAACCGCCATCATTAAAGCCATAGGTAGCAGCACAGCAACTACCACCACCCACGGAGGCAGCCAAAGTGTAGAAAAAAGCTTCAATATTATCAAAGCAGACAAAGAACCTAAAATACCGCCTAAGCTTCCAATAGTACCAGCCTCAATAAGATTATATAGCATAAGCCTTCTTCTGGGCCAGCCAATTGCCCATAAAAGTCCAAATTCCTCCTGCCTTTCCCATAAGTTAAGCCACAAAAGCACAACAACTACCGCAATTGTCAAACCTACACCCAATCCTAACAACGCCTTTTGATAAGGCAAAAGATGTAAATCAATGGCCTCTCCTAAAAATGAAAGGTATAAAAACTCCGAAAGACTGTACTGAGTTGAAACAAAAAGTATTACCATCAAAGTGCTAAGTAGCACTGATAAAACCAGTAGCCCAAAGCGCAAAGGCCCTCGCATCATCTGATGGAAGATGAAGGTAAAAAACCCTCTTACAGAGATAAGCCTTCTACCATCAGAAGTTCCCTCACCAGAAAGCCCCATTCTCGGCGAAAGCAATAAACTGCGGTAACTGCCAGAAAAATATCCAGTAGCAATAATTGCTCCATTTAATGTGCCGATAAAAGCAATGTCTTTCCATGTAAAACTGCCATAAGACGCCTTGAAGAATAACACTGGAATAAGTGAAAAAATGGTTAAGCTGATGACTTCCAGAGACAACCCATAAATAATCCTTTTCCTGGACCAACCAATAGTGCGAAGCTGTGCAAATTCCACTGACCTATTTATCAAACTGTGAGTTATCACTGTATACAGCAAAAAGAATATTATCACAAGTAAATAGATAAAAAGCCACTTGTTTGCATTAGAAACTTTCTCTTCTATAGCCCAGCTGACACCTTCTTTGATCCAACCTTCTTCCACCATTCCTATATCGTCTTTTTGCGCCCCTCCCAATTTCACATGAACTTTTGTAGGGGAAGCCCCTAGCATAATTTCAACTTTGTGACCAGTTTTATCCATAATCTCCTTGGCTATTTGCTCAATCTTTTTCTGACTTATTGGACTTCTTTCTTCCACCCCTTTTACAACAACTCTTACCGCAGAAATAGGTGGGTTATCTTTGTAAAAAAGCTTTGCTACATCTTTAGTAAGTACAGTTATTGCTTCTGGTCCGCCAGTATAATAAGAGTCTTTCATGGGCAAAGGTATTTGAGGGCGCGGCTTTACAGGATTACCTTCCCCATCTGCAATAATCATACTGTGGTGAGGTGTGTATATATCTACAGGGTCACCAGGCTTCCAGCTTGAGGCGTAATTAGGCTTAATCTTGTGGGCATCATAAACGCCAACTACATCCACAGAAAAAGCTATCTTTTCATCTTTTTTAAGTATTTCTCTGTAAACCTGTGTCTCATCTGCATTGCCAAACAAAGGGTTCTTCTCCCTCGGGTGACCTTCTACATAAAGAAGAGGTATGCCATTTTCTTCATATCCTAAAAATTTAAAATGAAGGGGCGAATATCTAAATAAATCCCAAAAATACCCCATAATATATGGCTTTACCTCTACCTTATCGCTCTTAAGTTCAATATTAGCCAGTTTGTACCTCCATTCAGGAGAATAGGCATTTAACTTATAACTTGCGACAATTTTTTTGGGGCTTTTCTTTAAATAATCAATTGCATCAGCACCCATATCCCATAAATTAACATCATTAGGAACAGATACCTCAGATACTTGTATAGACTCCTCCACATCTAATCCCTGATCTTTTAAGATTAATATAGGAAGAACGGGTTCATCTATTCCTTTTTCAATTTTTAAATCTGCAAAGCGCAAATCATCCCCTTCGACAACCGTTTGAGACAAGTTATAAAGCTTGTCTTCGCTTTCCGGGTCTACAGCTACAAGAAGCAATTCATTGTCAATTCTAAACTCCATAGACGGCGGGACAAAAGTATTCCAAAAGATTATATAATCCTTCATTATCGTTTTAATATTAGAAAGAATTTCTCTTGAATCTTTCACACCTTCCATGGACTCATATTGGTCATATCCTAAGTAATTTTTCAGCAAAACTTTTTTAAGTCCATCAAAGGCTTTCATCTGATACTTAACTTCATAAATTTTCCCTTTTTGGGCATCTTCATAAGATACAGGAATGGGAGCGTATTTAAAATACCCCAAAATAGAAATGGGAGCAGCCACTTCAACCCCAGGTATACTTCGTATAGTCTCTAAGTCTTCAAAGGATATTCCTCCATAGCTTGACAGTGGAGTCTGAGGCGCAACCCATCCATCTCCCAGTGCCTGATAGGTCTGGCTCTCCTTAGGATAAACCAGTATGTCATATTGCCAGCGCCAGTGATGCTGTAAGTCCTCCCTCGCTTTAATACTTACAACCTCTGTTAGCCTTTGCATTCCAGAATATCCTAAGTTTAAAATAAACAAAGTCGCCAAAATAAATAAAAATACTGGCCATCTTTGCCTAATAGAAATTTTTAGATATGTAAATATAGCCTATCCCCCCTTGGTATGTTTATTTAAAAAAATAAATTATTTTCTTTACTTGACAGCCCGACCTCTTTTAAAAGAAGTCGGGCTTTTTCATATTTATTAAATTCTGTTCGCCTTGGCAGTACGGGTATGAGTACGTTTTCTATAACAGTAAGTGAAGGGATCAAGTGAAACTGTTGAAAGACAAACCCAATATATGAATATCTAAAATCTGCTAACTTCTTACCTTTAAGTGCAGAAACATTTATTCCAAATACTTCAACTTCTCCTCTTGTAGGTCTCTCAAATCCTGCAATTATGTTGAGAAGCGTGGTTTTACCAGCTCCCGAAGGCCCTTGTATTGTCACAAATTCTTCAGGCCATATTTCAAGATATACATTTTTTAAAGCAGCTTCCTCCTCTTTTTGATTTTTATATTATTTTTTGTGACATTTTTAATTTTAACAGCAGGTTGCAAATTAAAATTACCCAAAGCGCTGCCTCCTCATATGATTCTTATTTATTAAGAATCTAAATGCTATTCATTAAGCACAATGTTACCGTCTTTACATTAACAAATTTACTGTTTTTGGTTTCCAAATTTATTATAACATTGTTATCATTTACTTTTCAAATAATGTTAAGAAATTGACATTTTATTAGCAGTTTAATATACTAAATACATTCTTATAGTTTTAAACAGTTCTTCGTTGTTTCCATCTCTCCGAAAGTATCATTTTACTTCTTTTTTCTCTATAATCCCAATATTCTTTTTCATCAAGAAATAAAAGCCCCCACAGGTAGATTATGGGCACAGGCAATTCCTGAGGACCGTAAAAATCCTTTAAAAATACTTCCTTTACTTCCTCAAAACCGTAAAACTCAAAAAGCCATTCTATCTGTTCCCAACTCCCCATAGCTAATACTGTTTTTATTATCAATTCTTTATGTTTTCCAGTATCCAAAACGTCGAAATTATAATTTCTAAACAAAGGCTTAAAATCCTCTGGCAACCTCATAAACCCATCCCTTTTTTCTTTACATATTTTTCGATTGCTTTTCTAGCTTGCTCTACTAAAAACCATCTTTAACTTTAAAAATGCGTAATCTCCGTGATTCTCAAACTCTTTTGGGCTTATACTCATTAACCTACTACAGATAAAACTACACTTGCTGGAGTAAAAATTTCATCGAAAGTCCCTACTTTTACTACTTCCCCGTCCTCTACAAAAATTATCTTGTCATATTTTTTAAGAACTTCTTCAGAAGTATTATGAGTTATTACCAGTGCTGTCAATCCTTCTATGCTTAAAATGGAATTTTCTATGCTCAAAGCTGTTTTTTTATCCAGTGATGAGGTAGGCTCATCTGAAACCAATATAGGTGTACCTTTGATTAATGCCCGTGCAATGCTTATCCTCTGCCTTTCCCCTCCTGATAAATTACTGCCCTTTTCTCCCACTTCTGTATTTTCTTTATCCGGTAATTTCTCTATAAATTCCTTTAACCCAGATAAGGAAATTGCCCTTTCAATAACTTTTTCATCGTACTCCTTAAAAAGAGTTATATTGTTTTTAATACTTGTATCAAACATAAACACGTTCTGGTGTATCACAGAAATTAGATTGTTGTACAAATCTTCAGTTTTTATATTTCTTATGTCTATTCCGTCAATTAAAATTCTTCCTTCAAAATTGTTATAGTATTCTAAAAGAAGTTTTACTATTGTTGATTTGCCACTGCCACTTGGACCAATAATCGCACATTTTTCTCCTTTCTTTACCGTAAAAGATATATTTTTTAAAGTAGGTTCTTCTCTCCTCCCATAAGAAAAGCTTACATTTTCAAAAACTATTGCGTCATTAAAATCTGTCTTTGAGATAAACTCTCCTTCCTGCTGTTCTTTATCTTCCATAATATCCATTATCTTTTTCTGTATTGATTCTGTCCCTTTCAAAGCATTTACCCTTTCAATAATTCCTATCATGGGATTTACAATATTATTCATTAACTGCACCGCAGCTATCATCAATCCAGGTTCTAAAATGCGCTTTATTACAAGATATGCACCGAGCCCCAGTGAAGCAAAAAACATTAAATATCCAAAGAACTCTGTCAGAGAATTTGCCAAAGCAAGCATTTTTTCAAAGAAAAATCGGCTGTCTTCCACTTTTTTATTGTACTTTTTGTACTGTTCTCCTACCAATTTTTCTACATTAAAGCTTTTTACCACTTCAAAACCAGATAATATGTCGTTTGTTTGCACAGTCAAATCAGATAAACTATCTGAAAATTCTCTTTTAGCTTTACTTATTTTTTCTCTAAAAAGATAAGGAATAACCACAAGAAAAATACTTATGACAAAAACTCCTACAGCGATGAAAAAATTTAATTTAAAAATTGCAACTGTTGCAATTATAAAAGAAAATATTAGCGCTACCATCGTCAATATATTTTTAAAATAATCTTGCTCCAGTATCGTTATATCGTTATTTAATGTGGAAATATACGAAGCGCTGTTGCCTTTCTGGAACTGGTCAATCTCTTTATTTATTACCTTAGAAAATATGTCATTTTTTAAATCAAAAAGCATTTGCCTTATATAGCTTGCTCTTACAATCCTAAGGGAATACCATACAATCAACACAGAAATTAAATACAGCGAAAAAATTATACATGTTTTATATAAAAGTGCCATGTCATACTCTACTGCTGCATCTACAAAATTTGCTAAAATGAATGCTAACATAACGCTCAAAATACTTTCTGCCAGAGTTAAAATTATATTCCCAGTCAAAAGCAATTTATTTTTGAAAAAGTACTTTTTCACACCCTCACCTCCCAAAAATTTCTCCTAATACAATTCCCATTCCAAAGCCTAAGAAAAGACCTCCCATGAAATGACCTAAAAATATTCCCAAGCCTGTACCTATAAACAAGCAGCCTATAAAAATTTTCCCCCTTTTTATAAAATCCAATTGACTCCCTCCCATTCTTCATTTTGCCTCTTTAAATTATATAAATTTCAACTTAAATTTTTTAAACTTTGTTGCTTTAATAATAACATTATTTAAATTTCCAGTAAAATTTATTAAAGTAGCAAAAAAGCTTGTTATTATTGATTAAGCCAATTTATCTCTCAAAAACTCTCAATTTCAAACTTTTACTCCTTTTTTCTCTATAAATTAAAAACCCATAGGAAGTAAAATAAACTTTCTTCCTATGGGTTTACTCAAAAGCCTTTTTTCTGTCCCCAAGCACCTTTGCTTATCAATATAAGGCAACGCAAATAGCTCTTCATTCATCTTCTACATACTCTAATATATCTCCTGGCTGACACTCTAAAACTCTACAAATAGCATCCAAAGTTGAAAAGCGAATAGCTTTGGCTTTGCCTGTCTTTAAAATTGACAAATTTGCCATCGTTATGCCGACTTTTTCTGAAAGTTCTGATAGCGTCATCTTTCTTTTCGCTAACATTACATCAAGATTAACTCTAATCACAATCCAACCTCCTAAATTGTCAGGTCATGTTCGTTTTTTATTTCTATAACCTTTATTAAAAGAGCTTTAATCACTCCTGCCGCAGATGCTATAATAAAAGACATAAAAATTATACTCACACCTAATAAAAATAGGCTCGGATGTAAGGCGTTGTTAAAGATGAGATATACCATGCCTATTACATAAAGTAAAATTATAGCAATGGACGAGTAAAATATATAAGTGAGAGATTTGTTGGTATATTCTGTAAAAGCTTTATCCTTCTCAATAAGTCTTAAAATAACAAAGCCATTGTATACACCTATATAAAAAGGAATGCATGTAAGATAAATACCAAATAGAAGAGGATATTTTAGATAGGCGTATTCTGGATTTTGTTCAGCTAATGTATTTGCTACACTTGGAAGCCAGAAAATAGACAGCATAAGTATTACAAAGCCTATAACCACCAAAGAAATTTTTAATAAATTTAACATCCACTTTTTCATAACTACACCTCAATTTCAATTATTTTACTCACATTATGACACATAATTTATTGAAAATCAATATATTTTTATCGATAAACAATAAAAATAATCAAACAAAGGGACGGTTCTTTTTGTTTGAAGTTTGAAAATCAAACAAGAAGAACCATCCCCGGTGTTTGATTTTAATATCTAACTTAGCAAATTAAATGGAAGGTAATCGTCATTCTTTATCTCTTCAACAAACAATTTATCTCTTCTTCTTTTAAATACATAGGCATGAGCATTTTCAAAAGACTTAATAATTCTAAAAGTATCTTCTATGATTTCAATTGCACAGCCATTCTCTAATCCTATTCCTGTACCATCAAAGTTCATCATAAATTTTTCAAAATATTCCCTTCTATTTTCTTCGTCGAGATGAGGACATAGTATGGCATCAAAAAGCCCCAAACCCTCAACTTTAATATAACTCCATGTTTCTACATCCTGAAATCTTAGTGAATCACTAAAACCGTATTTGAACCAGCATATAGCTCCTGCACTCAATCCTGAAAGTACCGTTCCTCTCTGATAAGCATCAATCAACATCTTGTCAACACCTTTGGACCTCCATATTTCCATCATCCTCTTTGTGTTACCACCGCCAACATAAATCAAATCTGCCCACAAGATTTTATCTTCTATTAGCGTCCTATCCAAACTATCTTTTATTAAAAACAAAACATCTGTCTTGCATCCAAGCGTTTTACCATAGACAAGGTCAAAACTTTCATAGTAACCTTCAGGTTCTCCGCTCGCAGTTGGTATAAAAAGAGCTTTTGGATTGGCTTTACCAGTTAGTTTAACTATTTCTTCATCTATTTTCAAAGTTTCAAATTTTGAAATCTCTCCTCCCCCTATGGCAACAACTTTTTTCATATACTCACTCCTCTATAAATTAATTAATGTTATCGTCATTCCTTATGTGTTCTTTGAATAGCGGATATCAAACTTCCACACAAAGGGAATGGTTCTTTCTGTTTGAAAGTTTGAAAATCAAACAAAGAGAACCGTCCCTGGCGTTTGATTTATTTTCCTGATATGGTTACCCCTTTCACGCTAATCCATGGGAGTACCTGCCACCCAAAATTGACTTGTTCTTTGGAGATTGCAGTTATATTCTTCAACATCTCTGCAATGTTGCCAGAAATCATCGTTTCACTTATAGGATATTTTATTTTGCCATCTTCAATCAGATAACTATTTTTTGCAACCCCGGAAAAATCACCGCTGTCACTTGGATACCCTCCTGAAAATCTCATAAGCAATATACCTTTTTTTACAGATCTAATCATATCATCAAGTGCTGTTTCACCTGGTTCAATTACAAAAGCACCTCCATCATTATAGGCATATTTTAATCCTGTCTTTTTTGAACCATAAAGACTTAATAAAAAGTTTTTTAATACGCCTTTGTCAATAATGGTTATATTTCGAGCTTCGTACCCATCCTTCGTGACAAAATAGCCACTACAAATTTCCTCCGATACAGGACAAGAATGAACAGTCAAAAGAGGGCTTGCAATCTGCTTTTCTAATTTATCCTTATATATACTGGTTCCAGATATTATAGAATTGTCTGATAGCGACCTTGTGAGGAAATCTAATATATCATTTACAGCATCAGGAGAAATTATGACATCACCTACAAATTTACCTTCTACAGGTCTTGTGTTTGTCTGCTCTTCTAATTGTTTTAGTAAAATGTCTAGAGTGCCACAATTTAATAGCTCTTTATCAAGGTTTTTTAAAGAAAAACTTGTATAGTTAAAAGAGGAGGTTTTATCCTGGTCCTTTGATGAAAACATTGCAAAAAAGTTATATACACCTTGATTAGAAACATAATCAACACCATTGGAATTTGCAAAGTAACTTTCTTTATACTCATGATATAAAAAAGCTTGAATCAGTATAATTTTGGGATATTTTTCTTTTATTTGTTTGACTAATTCATTCATCCTGTGATACATCATTTCTAAATCTGGAGTTCTATCCCCTGATGAAAATACTTTGGGTGGTTGATATTCGGCTATGTCATTTGCCTCATCTTCAGGTGACGCCTCTGCAACTAATATAACATCTTGTGCTGCAGAATCAATTGATTGAATATCGGATTTATTTATTGAAATAGTACCTTTTTTCTTATCTTTTATAGCTGTTAAAACTATATCCGTATCAAAGGTTGTTCTTACCATAGTAAATTCATTAGCTTCAAGGTTGACTTCATGCTTTTCTGTAAAAGTGAGATTAACTTGGAATTTCTGAGCACCTGCTCTATTTAAGGCTTCAAGAGTATAGTTGACTATCTCCTTTTGGCTCATCATCTTACCTCCCCCCTATGTTGATCTGGCATTTGATTGCAGGACCGGCCATTCCAACGGGCATAGGCTGTTTTTTACCACACCAGCCACTGCTTATCCATTTTATTTCATTAGAGACCATTGTCACCGTTTTGAGTACATCAAAAGCTACTCCCGAAATTGTTGTATCCTTTACGGCTCTACCTAACTTTCCATTTTTGATCTCATAACCCAATGTCACACCAAACATAAATTCGCTTGTAGTATCAGCCTGCCCATTGCTTGCTTTTACAAGATAATATCCATCATCAATAGACTCGATCATTTTCTCCAACGTATCATTTCCAGGTAAAATAGCTGTATTCCTCATTCTTATTAGAGGTTCATCAGAAAATAAATATGCCCTTGCATTACCTGTAGGCTCCATACCGAAGTACTGCGCACTTTCTTTGTTATGCATATAGCTTTTTAAAATTCCATTTTCTATTAGTATCGCATCTTTTGCTTCTGTCCCTTCATCATCTATGAATACTGGAACAGGGCAAGTTTCGTCAAAACAAGTGTTAGCAAAATCAACTATGCTAATCAAAGGGCTTGCAACTTGTTCTCCTATTTTCCCATAAGCTACAGAGCCTCCCAAGACAAGGTCTGCTTCTACTGTGTGGCCAATGGCTTCATGGGCAAGGACACCCGCAATATCTGCATCAATAATGCAGGTTTTTATACCCGGCTCAGGCAGCACTCCTTCACTTTTATTTACTAAATGACGATAAAGTTCATCAATTTTTTCTTCAAAATCCGAAGGTGATGAAAAAACATCCTCAAATTGCCCTCGCCCTCCGTAGGCATCAGTAATTGTAACAGGTTCCCCATTTTTTATTAGAGATAGTGAGATGTAAATATTACTTCTCGGAATCATAGCTTTTAAATAAGAACCATCTGATGTCAAAAGATATTTTTCTATATCAAGGGTGTTCAAAAATATTTTTCTACTGGCAATTTTGGGATATTTGCGACATATCATCTCATCTATCTCTTTTAGAAAATGTATCAACTCTTTTTGGGTCAAACGAGATTTCTTAGTTGAAAAATCCTTTTCTATACTGGCAGGCCTTGAGGGAAGAGGTCCTTTTCTTTTATTCACTTTAGCATCTAAAAATTTAGCATTATCTGTAGCTTCTTTTATTACCTTCTTAATGGCCTCCTCGCTTATTTCTGCATGTGAAGCAAACCCCCATGCACCATTTAAATAAGCGCGAGCTGATACACCGCTTGTTGATGACTGAGAATTCTTCACAATGTTCCCATTCACAAAAGTAATATTAAGCTCAGTATTTTTCTGCACTCTAAGTTCTGTATAGACAGAAAATAATTCTTTATACTGGTATAAATCAATAGTTTCCAAACATATCCCTCCCTAAAACTTTAATTATTTAATGTTGTGCTTAAATAATAAAAAATATAGATTAAAAATTTTAATTTATATTGCTTTAATAATAGCATTATTTAAATTTCCAGTAAAACTTGTTAAAACATCAAGAAACCGATATTTTGCTTGATTTATCTACTTTATCTCTTTATTACTTGCAATTTCAAAGTTTTACTCCTAATTTCTAATTTTTTCTTTTTCACAGTAAATTGACCACTTAAAAGGTATACTGGAAACTAAAGCAGTAATTGATGATAAGAAAAGTGCAGCATAAAGACCTTTTCTGTCACTTAAAACACCAAAGGAATATGTACATAAAATTGTTGAGATACTTATAAATAAACTGTATATTGATATTATTGCTCGCAGTTAAGTCTATATAATTGTGTAAAAAGGAGTTGAGCCATTCCCCACCCCTGGTTAGAATAGAAATAGAAACGAACCAAAAAATCTAACCGGAGGGATAGGAAATGGCTCAATACAATATTACCA
>NZ_SLWU01000028.1 GCF_004345675.1 Caldanaerobacter subterraneus
GTAAGTTCTTAAACTTACACTCTGTATTTTATCAGGAGGTACTTATTTTTTCAAAGTCCATTCTCCCTTATTTTTATTCATTACAGGAATGCTCCGTTCAAGACTTTCTTAATGTCCTTCATTTCATAGTGCTCAAAATCGGCAAAAAATGGTTTCCAGCTCTTGTTTGTAGAATTGATTAATACAGTAAAATCTCCATTCAATTCCTTTATCCTCTTTGCTTCGCTTATTAATCCTGTTGACACTATTATTCTCTTGGTGGAATTTTCAAAAACGCTTTCTACCACTTTGCTGTATTCATTGGGAAGGTCAAAGATTATAACATCAAACCTCTTTCTTGCGTATTTGATTAATGTTTCAATATCCTGTTTATCAATATGTGGTACCAGATTTCTTTTGGGAGGGGCCTGAAGTACAAAGATATTTGGTTTGTATTGAATTAAAGCATTTAAAAAGCTCTGCTCAGTCTTTTCTTTAAACCACATGCCAATATGAGGTATAACAGGAAGCTCCAACATATAGCTCAGGTCTGAACCGCCATCTTGAAAGTTTAAGTCTATTATCAATACTTTTATGTTTTTATTAAACAGTTCTGCAATCCTTTTTACAGTGGTTGTTTTGCCTGCACCCCCTTTCACACTCCATACAGCTATGATTTTTTGTTTAAACACCTTTACATCAGAAGTAGAGTCTACTTTTTCCCTTAAATAGTCTCTTACACTTACTGCACCCGGAACCTGAATATCTATGTTATCAATGATGATCTTGTTATATCTTTTGTTTTTTATTTTTATTAGTGCAGAGGTAAAAGAAAGTGCCACGTCGCAGCTTTCATATTCACGTACTTTCTGTACCGTCTGCATGTTGTTTGATACAAGAAGGTTCAATTTTAACACTCCTTTCACTTTATAAGCAATGGGAGAAAGCACAAACTTTCTCCCATTGCTATTTTTTAGTAGACTATGTTTAATATTTCTCCGCTTTTGTTAACCAGTATTCTTATCCAGTTTCCTGGAGTGAGTTTGTCTTTCATGTACATTGTCATCCCTTCTGTTGTACCAAACTTTTGCATTATCGTTTCTTTGGTGACTTTATAGGTTTCTTCTTTTCCGCTGATAATCACAGCAATAGAGTTCTCACCGGCTTCTTTCAGTATTCCCAAAATATCTGTACCTTCTTTTATTTCTTTTTTACTGCCTTCTTTAGTAACGTCCACATATACTTTATCACCATCTTTTTCTATTCTTACAAAAGCACCTTTTTCAATGTTATGGCCCTTATCTTTCACATCCACCGCTATTTTTTCTCCGCTGGAGTTTACCGTGACCGTACTACCAGCTACTTCAATCACTGTTCCCCATATTACTCTATCCTGTATTTTATTAGTTTCATTGGATGCAGGCTGGGAAGTTGTATTGTTGTTATTTTCTGGTTTCTTTGCTGTTTCTTCTTCGGTATTTGTATCAGAAGATTCTAGATGCTGGACCGTTTTATTTTCCGTGTTGCTAATTTGCGCTTCTTTTCCTGTCTTTGCACATCCTGTGACTATAAGAGAGAAGATTAAAAAGACAGCTACTGTCAAATAAATTATTCTTTTCATAAACTATCACCTCTTAAAAAGATATTGTTTCACTATCTAAAACTGACCTGTCAAACTGTGGGGTAACATCTCTGTCAACCACCATACCTGTTGTTTGGAATCCATTTACAGGGACAGGGGCATATACACGTATTTTGGCGGTTTGTGTTCCATTACTTACAGTGATTAAGAAGTTTACTAAAGAGTTTTTATCACCTGCATGAGGATACTCAAATTTAAAAGTTGCACTTGAACCCGACATGCTTGAGGACACTGGATATATTGTTTCTTGTCCTTTTCCTTCATATCTGTTGATTACGTGATAGGCTTCTATTTTGCTCACAGAAGCAGGTTTCTTGTCCATTGTAAGGTTGGATACAGTTATTGTTATTGTCATACTTGCAGGTACTTTATTCTCATCTACGTGCCACTTTGTATAAATATAGGTTGGACTCTTGGAAACCGTTACAGTTGCGTTTACAGGAGCCCAGTATCCACTCTGTACCCACACCTGGCGATACTCATAGTGCGACGTATCTACCCATACATCTTTCCAGTAGCCGTCCTCTACCCAAACCCGTACTGTCCTTGTTTCCCAGTGTGATGTATCTACCCATACTTTTTCCCAGTGACCTTGTTCGGGTACCCATACTTTTTTCTTTACTGTCTTATAGTAACCATTTTTTACTTTTACTTTGTAGGTTACTTTTCTGGAAAAGGATAAGTCAATATCAACCCTGATTAATTTAGGCTTTCTAGGATTGGTATAATCATATACAGGACGTTCTATTGAGCCTTCAAATGTCCAGCCCTGATTTTTCATGCTGTTTATTATAGCTTTTGCAGTACCCCAATCCCTTGCTGTTTTAGTTGTGTATCTTGCTGTTTTAGTTGTGTATTTTGTACGGGTTCTTGTTTTATATACAGGAGGTACCCAAACCTGTCTTGTAACTGTTTCATAATGACCCGGAACGTCCACTACCCATACATCTTTGTAATAGCCACTTTCCACCCAAACCTTTTCAGTCCGTGTTTCCCAATGTGATGTATCCACCCATACTCTGTCCCAGTACCCGCTTTGTACCCAGACCCGTCTTGTTTCGTAGCGAGACGTATCTACCCAGACTTTTGTTGTGTTTGTGTCTACATTGACCCACTGTCCTGCATATGCTGTTAGTGAAGAAAAAATAAAGATTAATGTAAACAATGCTGCAAATACGGAAAGCTTTTTCATCAGATAAAATCACCTCCCAAAAAAATATGAGGCAGATTTCTCTGCCTCATTGCGCTCATTTTAAATTGTCTTTTGCCCACTGTATAAACTCTTTTGCATTGCTTTCTCTGAATTTTTCCATTAATTGTGTACCATCACCCTCAATTTTGTATTTTATCCAAAACAAAGGATTAAAATTATCGTTAATTAAAACTATTTTCCCTTTAAGATATAGCGGAGCAAACGATGTTTTAGGAGAAAACTCTCCTCCCACAATAAACTGGTAATCTGGAGCGTTTAATATATATTTTATTTCAGGAGAGTCATAAGAGACATATTTTAGAAGCTCATCAATAAACATAAATTTGTTCGTGTTTATTGTTATTAAAGGCAATCCTTTGCTTATCCACTCTGAATATATAACTTCATCAGTTATAAATTTCATTCCTGACATTCCCCGTGGGATAATTGTATTTGATACTTCTTCGTATTTAGATTTTGGTACATTATTCAGCTTTATATTTGTTATTTTAACTTTAGGAACTACATAAAAGTCTCCTATATTTAAATCTCCTATCTTTTCTTTAAGTGTATAAACTTCATAATTTTTAATATCAACTGTAAACTGTGATCCTGTTAAAAAAAGCCACGTTGTTTTGTTTATAATTCTTTCTTTTAAATATTTATTAAAAGCCTCATCCAGTTCGCTTTTTCTTTCAATGTCTAAATTTTCTGAATTATACCGAAAATAATTATACGAAGGTATTGATGCATAAAACTTTGCCTGTTTTAAAGTATCTAAAATTTCCTTATCCTTTACCTTAATAGGTCCAGGAACCTTGCTGTTAGGGTCAGGATATTTAATTTCAGGTTGTATATTATCTTTGTTTTTATCTTCCTGTTGTTTTGGTTCTTCTTTTGGTTTTTCTTCATCAGTTTTTGCAGTATTTTCTTGTGATATTATTAGTGGCAGCTCTTCTTTTGTAGTATTAGTATTACTTGCTGCAGGCTTATTACAGCCTGCTATACCTATCATAAGACTTATAATTATCAATATAGACAATATCTTTTTCATCTTCATCATCCTCTCATATAAAAATTACCTTAATTTAAGTATACACCTATATATTTATTTTGTCAATGCTATTTAAGTTTTTTAAGAACCGTTTTTCCTTCCAGCGGAATTGAAATTTCTTCCGCTGGTGTCAGTGAGTTTAAAAGTGTCGGTTTTTTGTAATAGAAATTTACATTGCCTCTAAGAACAAGATAACCTTTTTCAATTGTTATGTTGGCATTTCTTAGAGTGTACCCGTTTGAAGCAAAAACTTCAACTGCACTTACCAGAAGCATTGCAATTATTAATAAAGCAATTATTCTTTTCATTTTCTATCACCTTCCCTTAAAATTTTTCTGATTTAATCATACACCTATTTATTTATTCTGTCAATAATTATTTGAACTTTTTCAATGTGGTTTTGCTCTCAACAGGTATGGTTGCTTTTTCTATTTGAGCAACAGGATTTAAAAGAGAGGGTTTTTTATAGTACAGGTCAATTTCTGTTTTTAGCACAAGGTAACCTCTCTGGACTGAAAGGTTTGTGTTTTTTACAGTATATCCATTTTTAGAAAAATAGTCAACTACTTTAGCGACTCCTTTCTGCAAAGCTTGAGGATCTATCGTTCCTGTCTGGGATAGGGTTAATGATTGATACTCATAGATTTCCCATGAGGCCTTTAAAACCGCCTCATCAGCTATTTTTAAAAGCTTTGTTCTTTCTATAAGGAGCTGAGAAAAAGCTGTCTGGTACCATGTAAACATAAGTGCTGCTACAACTATTCCAAGTGCATATATTAGCATTCCGTTTCCTCTTTTGTCTGCACAAAGCCTTTTAATCATGGTGTTTCCTCCCATATTTGTGTGCTGCTGCTGGTAACAGCAGTAGACTTAAACAAATTAGAAAGTATAGGAACGTTATAGGTTACTTGAACAGTAAAAGGCTGTCCGGGCTGTGTTGGTTGAACAGGCATCACTACTGTTATGGAATTTTCCCAGTTCCTTATATAATTCTTCCCAACGTCTTTTGCAGTTTGTACCGCTGTAGCATACGGAGTAGGACTTTTAGCTGCTGCTCTTGCTGCTTCAAAAGCTGCTTGATGTACTACCGCTTGAGCAGTGTTATATACATTTATTTGAAGCATTAATACAAAAAAGAGGGATAAAACAAACACCATAGCTGCGCTTGATACCAGTTCAGAAACTCCTCTTTTGTCTTTAATCATTTTTTTAAACATGCTGATGCACCTCTTTTTTTTCTAAGCTTTTATAAAAAAACAGGGCATGCTAACGATTTGACCATGCCCTTCACAGATATTCTAATTACCTGCTGCTGTATTATTGAAGAGGGTTTGAGCTGTATTCAATACGCTGTTCCAAATATTTACAACGGTTGTTCTTGCTTGAGGTATAATCAGTGTGAGAACTCCTGTTACAAGAGCAACTATACCTATCACTTCGATTGACTGGCTTACTGCTTTTTTGTCATTAAGAAAGCTCAAAATTTTTCCTCTTACACTAAAATAAGCTCTGGTTAACATAAGTGAAACCTCCTTACTTTTTTGTTTTTAAAAATTTTTTTATTTTATGACCGGCAGAGAGTAACCCCTGCCGGTCATACAGCCTTAAAAATCTTTTGTGCTTTTACTGAACAGCTGGTGGTTGGACAGGTTTTGTTATTGGTTCAGTTGTAGACCCAGTTCCTCCAACGGGAGTTCCAGAACTGCTTGGTGTAGGAACAAAATATCTGGTTACACTTCCATCAGGGTTCACCCGGGTAACCCAGTATCCTGGTTGTGTCTGTTCTGATGGTGTAGTGGAAGGAGAAGTTGTGGAGCTGGTTCCATCACTTACAGGTGGCTGGACAGGGTTTGTTACCGGGTTCCCAATTGTTGTCCCTGACCCGGTTTCTACTCCTGTAACCGGCTGTTTATTCTGTGCAGGGTCAATTATCGATGTACCCTGTGAGGGCTGTGTGCCGGTTGATGGAGCAGTGGAGGGGGAAGTTGTGAGACTAGCCCCATCACTTACAGGCGGTTGAACAGGATTTGTTATTGGTTCAGTTGTAGAACTGCTGCCACTTACAGGGGTTTGGTTATTGCCTGAGCCTGCAGATGGGTTTGGCGTGGTGTTAGATGCTGAAGACTGCGGTGGATCTATTCTCTGAACCATGCTTGCTGCAACTCCCCACATGTTGTTTACTGCGTTCCTTGCTGAGGGAATAGTAAAAATCAAAGTTCCTGTTACTAAAGAAACTATGCCAATAACTACAATTGATTGAGCTATCCCTCGATTATCTCTTTTTACAAGCTGCATGAACAGGTTTAGCATAGGGGTATCACCTCCTTTATAGAGTATATTGCCTTTTTGCGAAAAGTAAGGAGACATCACCTCCTTTTTCAAATATTCTTAAAAAAATAAAGTGGAGGCTTCCCCCCACTTTAAAACCCAAATCTCAGGGATAGTCCCATATTCACAAATGGCAGAAGCACCATTACAAGCAGTGGGATGATAAATCCTATCAGAATCGGAAAGAAAAGCGCATTATCTAAAACTGCTGCTTTTTCTGTTTTTTTGTTGAGTTTTTCTTCTTCTATTTCTTCATACAGCTCTGTTATCTGTTTTGCCAACCCCTGCGGAGTTTCATTTGTCTTTATCAAAATATTTACGGCTCTTCTGAAATAAGGATTCATGCTTTTTTCGGCTGCATCTTTCAGGGCATTTTCAGCAGGAACACCGGCATTTATTTTATTTACCGTAATTCTTATTAAGTCTGCTGTCTGTCCTTTTTTGTTTTCAGCAATGTATGTTAATATGTTTTCTACGGGCATTCCTACAGACAGGGCATCGGCTATCGTATTTAATATCGCAGGAAGTTCATCGTCTTTTATAAAATTGTCTTTGTATGCGTCTATTGGTTTTCTGTATGTTACATACGAAAGTATGACTATAGCAATAATAAGAAATATAACCCTGCTCAAAGGAGTGCCAGAAACAACTGTATAGAATAAAAGTACAACAAGAAAGGCAGCTATGAGGGCAAATGCAGAAAAAAGCTCTTCTACAGAGTTTACAGGGAATACATAAAGTATTTTTGTTCCTCCAACATTTTTTAGCTCTTTGTCAAGTTTTACAAACAGGTCATCACCTATTGTTTTTCTGATTGTTTCTCTTTTTATAAACTTCATACTATACACTCCCTACCATTTTGTCTATTTTTCTAAAAATATAAAGCGCTGTTAAAAAATAGCTGGTTGCTGTATAGGCAATTGCCATTTTCCCTGTTGGTGCTTGTAAAATCTTCATGTAGTCCGGCGTATTTAAAATAGTACCTATCATAACTATGCTCATAACAAGTATCATGGCATAAACTGTGCTTTTGGTCTGCATCATTAGAGCCTGTATTTTCCTGTTCTGCATTATTCTTTTGCGGATTTTTGTGCTTATTATCTCCGAAGTCTGTGAAATATCTGCTTTCATTCTTGTAGAAAATATCATGGAATCCACCCATGTTTCTATAATCGGGCTTTCACTTTCTCTTGCAAAGTCTTTAAGTGCTTCCATTAAGCTTATTCCGGAATAGACTTTTGTTACTATCTTTTCAAAATCTCTTCTTAAAGGATTTTCAATGGAATCTACAGTTTTTTCTATTGCGTTCAAAAGGTTATTATTTACTTTCAAATAATCAGCTATATCCTGCGCTGCTTCTGCAAACTGCAGAACCCTTTTCCTTTTTTTACGCTCTGCAAGGTCGTTCAACAAATAAAACAGTGCAAAATTTGTTCCAAAAACTATAACCAGTCCCCAGTATCCTGATTGAAGAATAATTGAGCCTGCAACTGCAAGAGTATCCAGAAGCAGTACAGTAAACAAAAAGTTTTCTGCATCCAGATTCAGGCCTACATTTGAAATTATGTTCTGAGTTTTAATTACAAGGTCATTATATCCCAGCATTTCCAGAATGGAGAACTTCTTTTCTTTTGGTGCAACAAGCTGCCTTTCCATCTTTTTTATTATTTGTTGCCTTTTATATACCCTGAAAAGATAAAGTGTCAGTATTGATGTGACAAAAGCCAGTGATGCAACAAATGAAATCAAAAGAAGCATGTTACCACCTCACATATTTGTAATCAAGAATATAGTTACCATGCTCATCCACGCCGTTTAGCTCCGCTACTTCTTTTATTTCTCTGCCGGTAATATCACCTTTTTCATCTTCTTCAAGGCCTATAAAAACAATTATGTCAACTGCTTTTGCTATTAACCTCCTTATGGTTCTGTCATCAATAGGTTTAAACTCTTTTATAAGCATTTCAAGCTTGTCAAGTGCCATACGCACATTGTCAGCATGAATGGTAGTCATAGATCCTCTGTGTCCTGAGTTTAAGACGTGGATAAAGCTGTATGCAGCTATTGGAGTGCGGATCTCTGTTAGAATTATTCTGTCGGGGTTTGCACGCAAACTGTCATAAAGTATATCTTCATAGGTTATTGCCTTTGCCCCTTCTCTTTCGTCCCTCGTTTTTAAATAAAAGACATAAGGAAGAGGCAGTTTTAACTCCCTTGTATCTTCCAGCACGGCTATGATGTGATTGGGCTGAATATAGTGAGAAAGAGCATTTATAAACGTGGTTTTTCCTGCGCCAGTTTCTCCCACAACAACTATATTTTTTCTTTCCTTTACCGCTTTTTTGAAATAGTCAAGAAGGGTGCCGGAAAAACTCTCAAATTTCTGCCTTTTTATAAATACTTTAATATCCCCTATCCTGTCCTCAAGGTTTTTTAAACCGTCTTTTATCTCATCTAAAGACATGTTCAAAACAGAGTGTTTCCTTAAAATCACATAGGGTTCTACAGCTTCAGGAGGTATTATTACTTTTACACGGGAACCATCCGGGAGCTCAGCGTCTTTTGACGGTTCAGCGTAGGAAATGCTCTGACCGGCGCTTGCCAGAATGCGCTCATAAATTACTCTTATTTCATTTATGTCTTTAAAGTCCTCTCCTTTAATTTTCTGACCGTCTTTTACATACATAACTCTTGTACCGAATACGAGTACATCAGTTACTCCTTCCATTTTTAGATATTTTTCTAAAATTCCCAATCCGTACATTCTGTCATATACCTCTTCTGCTATCTGAATAAACTGAGGCTTGTAGTAGGGGAAGTTTTCTTCAATATATGCTTTTACTTTCTGTGTTAATATATTTTTAAAGTCCGGAGTATGCGCTACTTCAAGCATCTGAGGCCTTACAGCTTCTATAATAAGGTTTATATCAATCTCTTTTGACAAATTAACATTTCTTGATCTATCAACAAGACTCATAAGCAGCAGCCCGCCCTCTTTTCACAGAGAGCGGGACTGTTTTCACCTCCTGTTTTTATTCACGTAAACTGGTAAGCAGCTGTTCCAGCAGCTGTCTTCTTTTTTCTTCTTTTTCCTTAAAAGATTCTAACTGGAACTTTAACCTGTTTATTTCTTCTTCTTTTTCCTTCAATGCCTTCTCCTGAAGGGCCAATCTCTCTTCATATGTTTTCTTGTTTTGAACAAGTATGTTTTTAATCTGTTCAAGAATCTGATTTAGCTCTGCATAGCCATTGGAAGGAATTTCAGAAACCTTAATTTTTTCATTGTATACCTGGTATGTCTGAACGTTAAAGCTTTCTACATCTGATTCTTCAGTTGTTTGTATATTGTTCTCATAGTTTTCCGTTTCTGTACTTTCAGTTGTCTGCATACTGTTACTCTCCTGATCAGGATAAACTTCTTCAGTTCTGTGCTCATTAGAAATTTCTGGCTGATAATGGGATGGCTTTTCTTTAAAGCTGTCTTCCCTGTCAGGTATTATTCCTTCTCTTTTCGCTATTTCTTTAATTATCAAATCTTTTATTTCTTTTGGATCAACAGGACTGAAAAAAATATCCCTTATTCCTGCATCCTGTGCAGCAGCTATTGTATCAGTATCATCCGCACTTGTAAGAAGTATTACCCTTTTACCTTTTTCAACTAATTCTTTTATATACGCCGGATTAGATATATATGAGATTACTGCTATATCGGATGCAAAAAGATTGTCAGTTATATCTAGATCTTTAGAGATAATCTCATCAAGCTGCTTTATCCCTGTATTTACATACACTTTTACAGGCATTTTATCAAAAACCTCCTCTTTGTCATTTTTATTATTTTCGAGATAAACGTCCTTTTTCAAAGGTTCAACCTTTTTAAGTTTCGATTTCCCAAAGAATAAAAAACCTCTTCTGGGAGGGTCGAAGACATCAGGTAAAACAATACTCAGGATTTCCTGGGCATCCATAAGCAGTCTTTTATCGTAATAGCCGTCAAATTTTTTGTAAAAAGGAATCTTGTAAAGTACAGGCAATTTTAGTTCAAGCGCATTCACATAATTTGGTTCGCTTTTTCTGTTTTTCACTTTGTTTATAACAAACTTTGCTTTGCCGGTATCCATAAAGCCTAACCTATTAGCCCAGTCAACTGTACCTGCGATTCTGCCTGTAACAATATAGTCATCTTCTACAATAAGAAGGATGTGCTTTGAAATATCAAAAACGTCTACTGCCGGCTCTATAAAACTGGGCTGAAGATCTACAAAGACAATGTCATAGATGTGTTCAAGTTCATAAAGCAGTTTCTTAAACTGTTCAGGTTTTATCATTTCATAGGTATCAGGGTAGCCTCCAACTAATACGTCAAATTTTTCTCTGAAAGGTCTCTGCACAGCCCATTCAATCCCGGTATGAACAGCCTCAAAGATGCCTTTCCGCCTGTCCAGATCCAGAATAGTAACAAAGTCTCCTGGGGAAAAATCAAATTCTACTATACAAACTTTTTGGCTGCTGTTTTCTGCTGCTGCTTTGGCCAGGGCCAGCGCTATACTTGTTTTGCCTACCCCTCCCTTTGATGAAAAGATAGAGATTACCAATTTTTATCACCTCTATTGTCTGATTATTTTGTAGGAACCGGATTTAATGTATGGAGCTATTACCACTGCTCTTTCAGGGGTTGTCTCCAAATACGCAACTGTTTCAATGGAACCGGTTACGGGAGAAGTAAACTGCTTTAAAAAGACAATATTTAAATCCGGAACGTATTGAACTTCTTCTGAGCCTGTCCCTTTTAGAAGAACAAGGGTTATTTTTGTCCCAGCAGAAACCAGTGGAGCATCTTCTGAAGGCACATTAATACTTACAAGCACGTTGCCAGGTTCAAGTTTAATACTTTTATCAAGTACAATGTTTCTTGGGATGAAGTCGTCTTTTGTTCGTGTAATTTCAAGCCTTTTACCAACTACTTCATTTATATTTTTCACTGCTTCTGGGGGTACTGCTGTTACTGGAATGCTTTTTGTTGTAAGCATGTCGGCTGTAACAACTGTTCCGGCAGGAATCTCCTTTGCTGCAAAGACAACTTCTTCCGTAGCCTGAACATTGCTTAAAATCAGGAAAACCGTTAGAAAAACCAAAACTCCTGCAATTATGCCTATTTTTAACACTTTACTCATTTTATATCACTCCTTTTACAGCACAAGTTTTATTAAGGCATCCTCAAGTTCTACCAGGGCTTCGCTGAGGTCCCTCTTCGTAAGTTTTCGTCCAAGGAATTTCATCATACCCTCAATCTGTTCCAGCGCTTTCTTTTCAGTTTCTGCATTAACTATTCCGGGTTCGGTTTCAGAACGTGAAGCTTCTAGTTTAAAATGCTGGAGCATCTCTATTTTAGAGCCGGATATCTCATTTACGTTTTCTTCTTTTTCTTCAATCACCTCCCCGGAAAAGTTTACCTTTTCTTTTAGTCCCAGAAAAAGGTCCTGTACGTCTGAAAATTTTGCAGGAGTTTTTATTCTTTTAACCACTTCTTCTGGCATAACAGGGTCAAAAACTATATCGTATATTCCTAACGCCAGTGCATAACCAAGATATCTGTTGTTTTCTTTTTCTCCTGGTAGAAGTATTATTCTCTTATTTCTCTGCCTTAACGCAAATAAAAAATCCTTAAAAGGCATTTTTATGTCTTCATGTGGGGCTAAAACCACAATTTCATAGAGGTTCCTGCTCTTTTCTTCTAGAAGATATTCTGGATAAAAAACTATCTCTGCCTTTATTTTGTTTTCTTCGCATTTCTGCTTCAATATGTCATCCAGCTTGCTTATACCTGTATAGATGAACACCATTTTGAACACCTCTGACTTTAAAGTTTTATATTCTGGTTTTTTATTCTGCCTGAATGCTTTCTTTTCTGTTTTCTACAAGCCTATCCACAATTTCCTGTGAATAATTGAGTCCTGCTATTTCTGATATGACTAGAGCCTTAACCAGAAGTTTTTCTTTTTCAGAAGAAGATTCAAGCTGATCTATTTTTTTAAGCAGTTCATGAAAAACATCTTCCTGATTCATTTTTATCACTCTCCTGTTTTTTGATATTTAGCTGACCCTGTAAAAACATAAAAAAAGGAGCACAGTGTCTAATCTGTACTCCTTTTTCCATCCTTTTAAGTGCGTTTTTAATTTAATAGTTTTTTATTTCTTCTTTGGAAAGCTCTGTTATTTCTGCAATTTTGTCAATATTCATTCCTTCTTTTAATAACTTTTTAGCTATTTCTATGCTTTTATTCTTCTCGCCCTTTTTTATTCCTTCCATTTCTCCCTTTGCTAGTATTTTTTTGTATATTTTAGATTCCCCGAGTATAGGCATATTCATCATTTCCAAAAAAATTTTTTTATATGACTTTCTCATTGTACACTATATTTGACAAAAATTTTGTTTCTATAGCTATGAACAGAAGAGGTTCTTTAGACAAAATTTAATAGTCTGTTCCATTCTTTATTATTTAATTTAACAATTTCTTTATTTCTTCCTTTGGCAATTCCGTGATTTCTGCAATTTTTTCAATATCCATTCCTTCTTTTAATAATTTTTTAGCTATTTCTATACTTTTATTTTTTGCGCCTTCTTTTATTCCTTCTTCTTTGAGTCTTCTGTAAGTTGCAGACTTTTCAAGATTTAACATTTTCATCACCTCCGCAAACATCACATTAATAACGTCTTCTTTATAAATTAACTCTGACAGTATTTTGGCTCTGGCTGCTATCTCTCTTTTCTTCTTTGCATCTACAGGAGCATTTTTTATTACTTCTACACATTTTTTCAAATATTCTTCCTTTTCTTTTTGTCGCCTTTCTTTATCCATTAACGGCAGCAAAGAAAACAAATCATAATAATTGGTTTGTGTTATTTCATCAAACTTCATTTGTCCTACATCAATTATTCTATATCTGTAACTCAAAAAATTCTCTTCTCCAAAGTTAAAATCAATCTTGTTGGCCATGTTTAAATCATGTTCTCCTATATAAATCACTACTTGATAGGGCGCCAAATTATATTTCTCCATTATTTCAATTGCATACCGCAGCATTCTGTACGGCATTTCTTTATCATTATCAGATTGAAATTCTATGTGTGCAGCAATAACATTTCCTTCGCTTGTAATACATTTAAAAACCATGTCACTTTCTCTAGTCTCAACTCTGGGGAATTCTACATTAAGCTCTTCTATTTTAACGTGCTGTACTCCCAGAAAATAACTTAATATATCATCTGTCAAATCAGAAAACATATTTTTCAGAGTTATATCGTACTTTCCCAAAATTCTTCCCTCCTGTAATTCCCTTATTACAATTATACCACACTTAAAAAGAAAGGGACAGACATTTTTAAAGCCTGTCCCTTATTGTGTCTATCCATTCTAAATCCCATTTCTGCGTTACAGGGTTGTATACACCATCGTATGCTGCGAGTTTCCATTTTCCGTCCTGTTTGACAAGTAACGCATGAGCATAAACTGTTCCCCATGTTCCGGGATCATTAGGTCTGTCAGTTTTTTGAATACGTGTATAATATACACTCGCAATATTGCCCATTGTTGATATTTTAATAACCTTATATGAATCAGGTTTTATCCAGATAGCACCTAGTGGATATACATAAGTTCCGTCTGAAAGATTACCGCCTCTAAGTAATATACTATCTACTATACCATATTCATTTCTATTGCCCCAATATCCACCAATGGTTGGCCCTTTATGTCCGTCTGTGTCCCATACGCCCATTTTAGTGCCTTTATAGAAGTACTTATCCATGTTCGGTAAAAAGCCGTCTTTTGTAACAAGCCCACCATATTCGTTATAATGTATACCGTCTTTTATAACCGTTGGCTCTGTCCATGGATATAAATTGTATTCTGTTACGTAATCTTTGGCTTCCTGCTGGTACTCCTGCAGTGCCTGTGCAAAAATTGGATTTGGTTTAGGTCCTACATCGGCATACGTCCCATCAGGCAGTTTATAAAAATTTGTTGGTATCCATGCCTGTGAAAGCTTTGCAAAAGCCTGTTCCGCATGAGATATTACATTTACTGCTTCCTGCTCTGTTAAATCACTTGGCAGCAATCTCATAAGTCTCATCAGCATAACAACTGCCTCTGCTCTGTTTGCGTAAGCGTTTGGCCTGAACGTGCCGTCATCATAACCTCTCAGTATTTTCAATCCTACTGCGTTGGAAATTGCTGCTGAATACAAATCATTCTTTGAATAATCTTTGAAATTCAACGGCACGTTTGCTAAAGGTATTTGATATGATACTGCAGCATTTGAAAGCCATATTGCTATTTCTTTTCTTGTTATATTACCGTTTGGATTAAATGTTCCGTTATAATAATCTAAAGGTATAATGTTTTTGTTTACAAGCTGCATTATGGGTTTATAGTACCATGCATCACCTTTTACATCTTTAAACGGATTCTGAGGTGCTGTTTGATCAAGCCCCAGTGCCCTTGAAAGCATTGCTGCAAATTCTGCTCTTGTTAGCGTGTTTTCAGGCATTAACGGACCTAATACTTTACAAACAACTTTACCTGTCATTTGGTAATCTCTTATTGCAGTTGGCGGATTCGCAGGATACCCTCTTATTATCTCTGCTGCTACGGCCAACTCTAAGTCAGGCATTGCCCAGTAAAAAGGCCCGTCTGGTTCAGTATACTTGTAAAAGTCTTGCACAGCATAAAAGTCTGCTGCAAAGCTGGGTACTGAAACTCCTAATACAAGAGCTAAAACTAACACAAAAGATAAAAATTTTTTCATTTAAAAAACACCTCCATTAGAAATTTTATCACATTTTTCTTAAAAAAGTAACCTTATTACAGCATCCTCAAGCTCAACAAGAGCTTCATTTATGTCATCTTTTGTTACTTTCTGTCCCAGAAGTTTCATAATACCTTTTATTTGATTTAGAGCAGCTTCCTCTTTTGTTTTATCCGGTTCTGCAGCTGTACTTACTTTGACAGTTTCTTCAGGAGAGATGTTCTGTCTTTCCACCTTCTTTACTGCCTCACCCGAAAAGCTTACCTTCCCTTTTAAACCAAGAAAGTACTGCTGCACATTAGAAAATTTGCCAGGATTTTTTACGGCATTCACAACTTTCTCAGGAGTTACCGGATCAAATACAATGTCGTATATGCCAAGTGCCAGTGCATATCCTAAATGCTTTGATTCTTCATTCCCCGGCAAAAGTATTACTCTTTTGTCCCTCTGCCTCAAGGCAAATAAGAAATCCTTAAAGGGGAGTTTTATGTCTTCACGTGGTGCCAGAATAACCGTATCGTACAAATCTCTGCTCTTTTCTTCTAAAAGGTAATCTGCATAAAAGATTATTTCCGAGTCTATTTTGTTTTCCTTCAGTTTATGTTTTAACAGCTCATCCAGTTTTTCTATACCTGTGCATATAAATACCATTTTACAGCACTCCCGTAGACGGCTTTGAAAGGTTTTTAAGCCTTTTTTGAATGTGCTGACATGTAAAAATGTGTCTTAAGAAAATAACTTTTATTGTAAGGCTTTTAAAAGCCTCACACAATTTTATACAGCCTTATTGTATGAAAATCTTTCTTCCATTTCTTTTCTGTTTTCTACAAGCTTATCAACTATCTCCTTAGAGTATCCCAGCCCTGCCATCTCCGAGATGACAAGAGCTTTTATTAAGAGTTTCTCTTTCTTGCCGGAAGGTTCAAGCCGTTTTATTTTCTCAAGGAGCTTATAGAAAAAAGCAGCTTCTATGTCATCCATTGCTACCACCTTCCTTATTTTTTCTTCAACCTTTTTTGTATTTCTTCTTTAGCTTCTCTTACTTGATTAAAAAAGTTTTGGCGCCTTTCCTGCCAGCCTTCAGGAAAATATGCATCAAAGCGGGCTTTTGTAAAGCCGTCTGTTGGATCAGCTTCCTGGGGAGGTTTATTCTGCTGATTTGAAGACATCCTTCTGACTCTATATGTATAAGCAGAATAGCTGTAGCGTCCCAGCAGGCCAAAAAACTGCTGAATTAAAAAACCTATTAGCCACATTATTAACAGGTTTCTAACAAATGGATGGGTTTTGATATAACCTATTACCACATTCATTTTATTGGGAAGATCCTGCCACTCAATGAACGTATAGTGCCATATATCCGAAACATATCCTGCTGCATTTTTTATCGCAGTCTGCCAGTCTCCAACCACTGCTAGAAATGCGTCGGTTATAAAAAACAGGCCGACAAAAAAGGCAAAAAAGCCCAAAACAATGATAACAGCTTTTTTACCAAGCTCAACTCCTGCGTGATATACAAGCATAAAAGGAAGAGTTATGAGAAATATTATCCACAGCAAAACATCAGACAATCTGTTTTTTTTCATATTAAACACCAGCCTTTTATAAACATTATCCCTTCTGCCTTTATTATACACTTAAATATTAATATTGTCAATATTTAAAATTTCTTGTGCTGCAAAACTACTTTCCGTACTTTTCACTGTATTTTTCCGCAATTGACATGACCTGATCCACGTACCACCATGCGTGGTTGTAATTCCACAATGCCTTTCTCAATGCATCTGTATCACTGTAGCCTTGTTTCTTGTACAAATTGTAATTTGCACTTAAATAATGGGCAGCAGTATAAACTGCATCAGAAGGATCAAAAGGACTTATTATGCTGTCTCCATCGCCGTCAACACCGTACTCTCTGAATGTTTCGGGTAAAAACTGCATCATCCCCACAGCAGACGTGTTGTAGTCCGGCAGATAAGGTCCTACAGCATTTGGATTAAAGCTTGATTCTCTGTAAGCTATTGCTGCAAGCACAGTCCACGGTATTCCATACTTTTCTCCAGCTACTTTGAATACAGGAATCAATTCATTTGGTATTTCACCCGGCCTTATATCATATTTCTGCCAGGGAGGTACCTCCATTGAAGAGTCTGAACTGTCCAGCAGCCATCCGATATTTTCTTCATTTTTCATGAATGAAGCTGCTGTTTCCAGAAGCATTATTCTGTTAAGCTCTGCAACATAGTAAACTTCTCCACTGGAAAAACTCTTAATACCTGCAATATATAGTAACGGATCTACAGGCTGACCGTTTTCCCTAATTTCAAAATGAAGGTGCGGGCCTGTTGAGCGTCCTGTATTTCCGGACAGGCCTATAACATCTCCCTGCTTTACTTCTTTTCCTTCACTTACTTTTATCTCAGAAAGATGTCCGTAAATTGTTGACAGACCGTCTGCATGTCTTATGATAACTGCTTTTCCGTATCCGCCGTATTCTTCTGCAAGGGCAACAACACCATCAGCCACAGCTTTTATTGGTGTTCCGTAAGGTACCCCGAAGTCTGTTCCGGTATGAAATTCTTTGCTGCCCGGATTTTTAGGATCTTCTCTCATGCCAAAAGGAGACGTGACAGGATAATCTCCGTCAAACGGCTTTATTATCTGCCCGCCTTCAACAGTGCATTCCTGTACATTAAAGTTGTTTGTTTTGGCATTAATATAGGCATATTTGGCAATTGCAGCATCCAGTCTTGTCCAGTCAGGATAAAAATCTATCCCTGTTTTTGCTAAATAAAATGTTTTTGTGTATTTTTTGTAATCTGCTGTCTCTGTATGATTTTCTGTAAACTGAAGAGTATAGTGAAGTTCATATATTCCTGCATAGGTGTTCACTTGAGAGATATACTTTCTTGGTGTTCTTATTTCGTAATACTTTGTCTGCCAGTTCCCATCTTTATCCTTAATACTTTCCCACACCTGAGTTACTTCATCATAATCAAAGTACGTAAAAGCAGGGTTAAGATCTTTAGTTATATTTGTTATCATGTCCTTATCAAGAGTGTCATCCCAATCTCTTGCATAAAGCTGAAGGGCGTAAGGTACTGCCCACGGAAGAAAAAACTGCTCTTCCATTTTGTCGCTTGAGAGTACAGGAGGGTTAAGAGCGGGCATCATCTGCTGGACTATTCTGCCGTTTGCAGCTACAGTATTATCCTGATAAGCAGCATCAAAAATTCCTAAAACAGTAAATATACCAAAAAAAATAAGACTCAAAAAAATCAGTATTATCCAGAAATAAGGGTTTGTAACAAAGGAACGGAGTATATATCTTTTCACAGCATTTTTTATGTAATCTTTTAAATAATCACCCAATTCAACCACCCTCTAAAAAAGAAGCAGCAGAGAAGAAATACCTTTCTCTGCTACTTCCATCTAAACTTATCAGGGTCTTCTGATACGTTTTTTATCCATTCATAGCCTTTTTGAATTCCTGTCCTCATGCCTCTTGCTACTATTTCCCCTGCTTTTCCTCCTATTTCTGATGCTTTTGTGCCAAAAGGAGAAAGTATAGTTGTACCTATTATTTTGCCTGTACCATCAAAAGCGTGTTCGGTACCTGTTATGTTTTTTATCCTGTCTCCAAGATCTGGTTTTTTGTATGGAGTGTAGCCGTGCTCCTGAGCTTCTATCTCTGTCCTGAATGTTGCAGTAGGCTGAATATCTGCATAGCCTTCATCATCAGGCATGTAGTATTTCATACTTCCATCTTCAAGTTTTACTCCCTTTATTAGGCCGTTTCCTTTTTCATCAACATATAGCCTGGTTGGATCATCTGTTGCGTATTTGTAACTCGCTGTCTGGTATCCCAGCCCTCCTACTGTGCCAAGAAAACTGCCACCTGCTGCACCTACAGCCCCGCCTATTCCTGCACCAATTGTTCCTAAATCTTTCATTGCTGATTCTCCAAGTGCAAGTCCCATAGCACCGCCTGCAACTGCACCGACAGTTCCTAAAGCTCCTCCCAATACATTTCTTGCTTTTTCAGCGGTGCCTAGAGCCTTTTGATACCTTTCACCGGGCTTATCTCTTCCGGGAGGAAGGGGAGGAGTCTGGCGCCGTATGCTGTTAAAACCTGTTTCATTCCCTGCAAGAACCGGCTCAGAAGGATAGGGCGCTGTTGAGGCATAAAGCCCAGGTACTCCCTCAGAAGATGGTGTATATGAATCATACTTCTCCTTTGTAAATAGAGGCTCACTTTCTACTTCTTCGCCACCGTAAGGACCACTTCCACCATTTCCACCGCCTCCGCTGCTGTCTCCGGTACTCCCACCAGTATCCTGCTTTCTATCTTTCTTCCAGTCTGGTACTCTTTGTGTAACAGTACCTCTTGATCTATTCCAGCCACGTCCTGCAAGTCCGGCAATGGCTGCCAAGCCGGAAAAACCTGCCATAGCAAGACCAGCATAAAATTCTTCATTTACTCCCAGGAACTTTAAGAATCCCATGAACAATTCTCTTAAAACTTTTGATGTTGGAATAAGAGCAACCAATCCAAAAAGCTGTGCCCACCATACAGAAAAATCTGAAGAAACACCGGGAGAAACAAGCACAGCATAAAGAGAAAGAACAAGTGCGTGTGAAGACTGCATAAAAGCATTCGATATTATCTCTCCTGCTACAAGCCCTACCCCTTTGTTGTAGCCCGTGATGCTCCAGCTCCACACCACAATTGGCACAACTACCAGCATAGCAATAAGTACAAATTTTCGTATTGTGTAAAGAAAATTAAAATACACCATCAATCCTACAAAGGCTAGTTTTACTAAAGCTGTCGTAAGAATATTATTTGTCTGTATGGCATCAATAAAGTTCCATCCGCCCTGAATGAATTTTCCTCCTGCGTATACCTGCATAAGGTTTTTGAAAACTTCCGTCAGGTAGGCATTGGCCATGAATATAAGTTTTGAATATGTTGGTAGAAACCATATTATAGCATAGGCTAAAACAACAAGCCACATCTTCTGCATTGCATCCGCTCTCTTTGAAGGGTTTGAACCTGCTGACATGAGCCTGAACCCATTGATTATCATTGCTATTACTGCAAGGCCACCTGTTGCAATTTCTATAGTGTTATACCATTCCATTGCTATATCCCACTCATCTTTTGTAAATGGAGCAGTTTCTGTATTTGGCAGGTTAAAAACAAGCTCATCTATTGTTTTAAAGCCAAGTGTCCTTATTCCATTTACAAGGCCATCTATAGGCCAGGCAAGCACTCTTTCTATAAATGTATCTGCATATACAAAAGTAGGAAACAGCAGTACAAACAGGAAAATCAAAACAAAAATTTTACGTCTGTTCGTTAGGATTTGTTGTAATAAATTCTCTTTCATATTCGGATGCCACCACCCTTACAACCGTAGAATTTTTACCTGCTTTCAGCAAGGCCTCACCTATACCGGAGGATAACAAAAACTCTCTTTCTCCTCTCGAGAGATGAAATACTTCCTGCACTGCATCTATGTCTGTTGGGGACTGCCTTAAAAGAAAAACTGTTGCTGCGTTTGTCAAAACGGCTTTTCCCTGAGGGGAATTTGCAAATTCTATAAAGCTCTGTGAGGCAATTGTAAGAGACGTATTTCTCTTTCTTGCCCTTCTTGCGAGGTTTTCCAGAAAGTTTGCAGTATGCTCATACTTCATGAACATCCAGGCCTCATCAACTATGACAAACTTTTTCTGTTTTATATTCTTTTTTACAAACTTTTCCCACACCCAGTTTGTTATTACATACAGTGCGTACGTTTTTAAAAATTCGTCCACAATTCCCGAAACGTCAAAAGAAATTAATAAAGCATCTTTTAAATCAACATTGGACTGCCCGTCGAACAGTCCCATTGTACCGCCTCTTAAATAGGGCTTTAAAATTTGTGCAAGTTTTTCTCCTCCAGGCTTTTTGCTGAGCCTTTCCGTAAAAGATGAAAGTGTCGGCATCTGCTTTGGACGGAGGCCTATATAATATTTCCCGTCCACTTCCTGCGAGCTCTGTTCGTACAGGCTTTCCGGGTTTCTTGTTATTCCACAGGATCTGTACTCTTCCAGTACTGCTTCTTCTATAAGTGAAAGTTCATAGGCAGTAAGTGGGGTTTTGCTTATTTTCTCTATTATCATGCTCACAAGTCCCTTTATCTCATTTGCTTTCTGCAGAAGATCTATAAACTCTATACCTTCATCATCAACATCGGCTTCTATATCAAAGGGATTTATAACGTACTTGCAGTTGGGCTCCAGTTTTATATGAACGCCTCCTACTCTGTTAACAACGTTTTTGTATTCTCCATCAGGATCTATAAAAACTGTTCTCACTCCTAAAAGAGCACTTCTTAAAGCGATTAACTTCATCATAAAGGATTTGCCTGCACCTGACTGCGCAAATACGGCTATGTTGGCATTGGGAAGTACAGGAGGCCCTATAAATGGATCAAATATAACCGGTGAGCCTGTAAAAAGGTTTATCCCGATAGGAATACCCTGCTTGTGGGAGTACTCCGGTGATGCAAACGGGAAAAGAGAAATAGCTGCTCCTACATTGAAGTTCCTTGATGAATCCGACAGGTAGTTTTCAGCAATTGGCACAAGGCTCTTAAAACCGTGCTCCTGTCTGAAAATTGCAGATCTTGCTTTTATAGACTTACTTGCAAGCACTTCTTCAAGAGTTTTTGAGTTATGCTCAAGTTCTGCTAAGCTGTCCCCGTATATAGCTATAACAATTGTTACATAAAAAAGCTTGTCTCTGTTCATTTGAATATTTTCACGTAAATTCTCAAGACTTTCGGAAGCTCTCTGGAGTATCCCCAGTTCTGCGATATTCCCTTCCTCTTCATCCAGCATAAGCTGTGATTGAAGCTGTACTATTTTGTTAGTCAGCTTTTTTATTGCATTCCCGCTGGTTTCTGGGTAAATATGAACAGAAATGTTTGCATTTGAAAACAGCTTTAAGTCGTCGAGCCATCCAACCCTGACTGATGCAGGATAGTCTGTAAAGTAATAAATTCTAACGTATTTGTTATTGATCTGCATATAGTTTCTGTCTACATATATACCATCAGGAGCTATTATCTGTTTTATATCAGCTACATGGTTAAAAGGATCGTGAAAGTCATTCTCTTTCTGTTTTTCAACTTTCTGTTTTTTAGTTTTTTGTTTTTCATCCTTTTTAGGTTTATTATCTTTTTTACTGAGCAGGCTGAATTTCAAGTTCCACACCCTCCTTCATAAAGCTTAGTGCTCCATTTTCTATAAGGGTAGAAGCATAAATTTTTGTTGAAGGATTAAGCACTTCGTGTATTAAGTCTATAAGCTCGTTTGTATTTAAGAGTCTTGGATTTAAACCGCATTTTATTAAGCCTTCCATAACTATCTGGATTCTTCTTGACATTTCTCCTTTTGCTTTTGCATAGTTGTTTTCTTTGTCATCGTAGGTTATTATGAGGTAGTTCCGGTTTATCATTGTGTTCTCTGCATAAAAAGACAAGAACCTTTCAAGTTCGTATTCGTACCTCAGCATTGATTCCGGCATTCTATGCCTGTTGGCTCTAAAAGCATTAAGCGAATCTTTCAGGTTAACTCTTTGTGTCAAAGAAAGTATCTGTATAGGAAAAGTTATGGAAAGAAGCATTGAGCCAAAGGCATCTTCTATAGCGTTTTGCTCTGCAGGAGTAAGCAGAGCAAAATTTATTGGATCAGACGTGATTACTGCCCTATATCTGTGGCCTTTCAGGATAATGAAGCCGTCTTTTATGTCTTCAATATCCAAAAACTCAGTGGTTCTTTTCAATTTCCACACTCCCCTTCCATACGTACTTCTTTTCCTGCAGGTAAAACTGAACACTGTAAGAAATATACTTATCGAGAGTCATGCCATCTTTATCGAAGTTTGCTCCCCACAATCCTAGCAGTGTAAATAAGACTCCTGGAATTACTGCAATTCGTATGTTAAAGTATTTGTACATTTCTATAAAGGCAACTATTCCTAAACCTATGCCTATCACGAGGATAATAAACTGTCTTAATGAAAGTTTCCCGCCGAAGATTTTATCCTCTTTCATTAAGTCTAACGGGACAGGGTACATTCTCATTTGCGTCACCTCTCTAATTTGCTTTTTATAGTGTCTTTCATAATAACTAAACCTGTAAGTTCTTCATAGCGTTTATAAAGCCTTTTTAAGTTGTTGTTTTCAATTTCCAGGACAAACAGCTCAGTACCACACTTACTGCAGTATGGAATGTTTTCTTCAACATTAACCTGAACACCTTTGTATTCTTTTATTAAACCTTTCTTTATTTTAAATTTAACTTCCTGTTCACATACCGGGCAGTATGCTTTATTTATCATCTTTATTACCCCCCTAAATAAAAATTTAGAACTATCGCAAAAAATAGTTCTGAAACATCCGATAAATATATTTTAGAGAAATTTTAAAAGGGGGACTAAAAAAATGTTTAAAAACAAAATTAAAGATTTACTAGACACTCTTAATTTATTATGTGATTTTCTATCGCATCCTATGGAACCACAAAATGCATATTTTTCTTTCAAAAGAAGGAATTTTTATCTTTGCTTAGCTTTTGTCTTATTTATTATTGAAATGGTTATAATTATTTTGTTTTTTTCACCTGTTAACAAATACATAAAACTAATAGGACTAATAACTGCTCTTGTTATTTTAAAATTTTCAATAAAATTTGAAAAATTTTCAATGTATATAAAAGAATTAGATAGAATGGACATCAAAAATAACATAAACAAAAAGATTGCAGATCTAGAAGGAAAATCAATAATTGAATTTTTAACAGAATTAGAAATTGAAAGTGAAGCTGCCATAAATTCTCTTAGATCTGAAGTAAATTCCCCAATTTTGGTTAATCTTGTAAACACAATAATTTCTTTTCTTCTGGGTTATTTCATCCAAAAGACTTCTATCGCTATTGGCCCTATTTTACTAGTCCTGCTATTTGTTCTCTATCTATATTTCGTTCTTGATATTATAAAAAAATCTAAATCATACTTACTTGAATTATATGAATATCAAATAAAGTTTTTAAAAAGACTCAAAAGAGGGTTGGGAAAAGACTGAGGAATAAGAATTATTTTATCTCCTTCTTTTTTTACCTTCATATTAAAAATTTTCTCAATATATCCGCTTTCTATAAACATTTCCTTATCATTCATCAATAGTGAATCACCGATATTTATCTTTTCTCCGTTATCAACTACAGCTTTCTCTTTACTATCAAATATTATTACTTTATTTTCATCGGCTTTTGTTATTATAAGTCTCCCATCACTTCCTTCAAAAATATTATTTTCTTTAATACCATTTGCAACAGCTACAAACCTAAGTGGTAAATATATTTTCCCATTATGTGCAAATGGAACGTCTTTTAAGTAACACTTTCTTGTGTAATTAGCAATAAGGTAATCACCAAGATCTTCAGCGGGAAATATTCCTATTTCAGCAGTATGACTATTTAAGTAAAAATAACTTGGCATTGGAGTGTTTATGCGGGATATTATATAAGAATAAGAAGAAAGAAGAATTATAGAACCCAAAACAGCTAAGGTAATTTCCAATAAATCACCTAACACATAGAATCTTCTGCCCATTTTGTTTGCCTCCTTCCATTAAAAAAAAACAGGGCCACCTTTACGTGGTAGCCCTGAGTTGTGAAAACTTATTATATTACTGCAGTTTAAATCCAAGTGCAATCCCCACGAACCATTTTGCGCCAAGCGCAACGATAGCTCCAAGAATAGACCACAGAAGTCCCGTCATCGCCTCAGAGCGCCTTGCAGGGTTTGTGGAACTTGCCATAATTTTGTAACCGTTCCATGCGATAAAGCCTACTGCGACAACTACTGCAACGTCCATAAGGGCATTGACAATGTTCCAGATAAAGTTTTTTACCCCGCTTGTGTCTACCGGAGATACATCAGGGCCTGCATAAACTCTGCCAGTAAAAACATACAAAAGAGACACAGTATAAAGAAGCATTTTTTTGATTTTATCTTTCATATACAACCCCTTCCTCAAAAATTAAATTTTTACTTAAAAGCCTGACTTACTACCTGTAATACCCCCAGTATTGTTGGAATTGCATAGTAGAGAATTACCCCAATCGCAACACCTATCATTCCACCTGCACCTGTGCGCCTCAAGGTCGATGTGTGAAAAAGACTGCCTAAAATAAACATTATGATGGATACAGTGAAAATAAATCCCGCAAGAGGCATGATGATGTTGCCAACAACCTGAGTAAGTGTTGTAAGCGCCTGTGCAGTTTTCTGCGCAAATTGTTCCGGGGTTACAGGCTGTACATTATGTGGCATAAAACCACCCCCTAAAACAAAAAAAATACAGGCATTTAGCCTGTTTAAAACTTAGTTTTGTTTTTCTTTAAAATTACTGCAATAGTTGAAATACCACATAAAACCTATTCCAAATATTAAACCAATAAAAAGGCCCGTTCCAAGTCCTGCTGCAAATTGGTACGTATTTATCATCTTTATCATCTCCTTTTTTTGAATTTTATTTATGTAAAAAATCCAGCAAGGCATTTTTAACTTTTTTGTTATCTCTCAATCTTTGTAGCGCTCTTTTTTCAATTTGTCCTACACGTTGTTTGGAAATACTTAATTTTTTTGCTGCTTCTTTTAGTGTCATAGGCTCTCCATTCAATCCGTACCGCATTTCTAGAACACTACGCTCTCTATCGGGCAAAGCTTTTAAACATTCTTTTAAGATTTTTCTTAATTCTTTTAATGAGTAACTTCTATCAATTTCATTTTCGATTTGTTCATCTGAAATAATGTCCAACAGCTCCGTGTTATAATCTTCATTTAACTGCTGATTTAAACTCACTCCAGAATTTTTTAAGTTTAAAAGACTTACGACTTCTTCTATTTTTATTCCTGTTTCTTTAACAATTTCCTCCAAAGGCACTTCGCCCCTAATCTGTTCAAGTCTTAATTGAGCAGATAATATTTGATTAAGCTTTTGATAAGTTTTTATAGGAAAATGTATTATCTTTGAACGTTCCCATATATAGCGCTGGATTTTCTGTCTTATGTAAGGAACTGCATAAGTGGAAAATTTATAACCTTTTGTGTAATCAAATTTTTCTATTGCTGTAAGCAATCCTATAAATCCTTCCTGTATTAAGTCATCTAATTCTACTCCGTAAGTTTTTGAAAAATTAACAGCAATGCTTATAACAAGGCCCCTATTTCTTTCAACTATTTCATCTTTTGCCTTTTTCTCTCCCCTTTTTAATCTCTCAAAAAGTTCAATTTCTTTACTTTTTTCCATCACAGGAACACTCACATCCTAGCACCTCCACAAAACGTTTTGCAATAACTGTCATTGTCCTTTCTGGTTGATTATAAAAAAATAAAATGCCCAAGCAGCAATAACTACCCAGACATAAATTAAAACAAGAACCAGTCTGTGGGGTATGTGTTCTGAATAGTAAGTTTTGGTACCAAACTGTATAGCAAAATATGTTAGCAACAGAGCTATATATAATGCACTTTTTCTCATTTTTCTTCTCCCTTCAAAAGAAAATTAAGGAGCATAATTAAAAAAAAATATTAGACCTATAAAAAGTCCTGTCCCAGGCTCTATTAAAAAAGGGTTTACTTTTATCTATGTTTTAATATCTCCTTCCTTTAAGAAAATGAAGTATTTCCTTGATTGTCTTATCTTTCTCTCTTAAATCATCACCGATGTGCGATAAATAACACAAATTCTCATCATCTATATCATCTTTTAACAATTTGATTCCAATTTCCAGCTGTATTAGAGCCTCATTAAGGTAAAACAAACAATTTTCCAGCTTACTTATACTTAATTCTCTTACTATGTCTTCCATAAAAATTCTCCTTTTATTTTTTTGAAATTTTTAAGACAAAATTTTAAACATTTTTTATTAATGATTAAAATTTCCTGAGTAGACTTTTTTAACAGTATCAGGTGGAACATATAAAATGTAGTGCCGTTCAGGGAAAAACTCTGCTCTCAAATTGGGCCAAAACATAATTATGTCCAATGTGCTTTTAAATGTTGGTATTCTCTGTATCGTTTTTATAGAAGGTTGCACTTCTGATGTTTCTATGATTGTGCAGTTATCACTGTAAATGCTTCTCAGCCTCAATCCGCCGTATTCATCTTTTACATAAAAGTAATATTTTGCAGATGACCCAATTTCTCCGATTCCTAATATAAAACCTCCCTCTATTATCTTTTATTTTCTCTTAATATCTTAGTTTTTCTTTAATTTTCTCATCACAACAAGAGCATCTCATGGCTTATATTACCATT
>NZ_SLWU01000029.1 GCF_004345675.1 Caldanaerobacter subterraneus
TCATAGCCACCAGCTTTAGTTATTTTGAGAAACATATGGCATCACCTTTATGTTAGTTTATTACATTATACTACAAAAAGTGAATATAGTCAAGTATTATGGCAATAATTAGGAGTAAAATTGTCCCTACAGTTTTGAAAAATTTTTTAACCCTAAAAACAAAAAACCCTTGAAAATCAAGGGTCTGATATTTTTTACCAGCCTAAAAATGGCCTCCAACTGACAAAGTCGAGAAAAAGGGGATTATTCCCCTCTTTCCAAATTGCCTGTATAGGCGTTTATATAGTAAATACCCTCATTAGATACTATTTTCCACACGGGCACAGCTTCTCCTTTTGAGGCATTAGGCCAGTTAAAATAATATCCCAGCTTTACATCCTCTATTTTGACAACAGCTTTTTCTGGTTTTATCTCCACAAGCTTTAAAACAGCAAAAATTGCATCTACTATTTCCTTCTTGTCCTTCTCAGGAATCACAGACTCAAACCATTTTTTATAAACTGTAAACTCATCACCAGAAATATCTGCTTTGATGAAACTGTCGTCAACAAAATATCCATTGTAAAACTGCCTGTACTCTATAGTGACTCCTTTGCTTTTCCTCTCTATTTTCACTATCTGTCCGTCTTTTTCCTTCAAAAAATGCTGTTTTAAAAAATCTTCAATGTATCTCTCTTTATCAGAAGAAGTCATGTTTAAAAATTTATCACTTTTCTCTTGAAAGAAAAAGCTAAAATGCCCTATTTTTATTGTAGTACTATCAAATTCAAAAACAGTCTCTCCGCTATTTTCATATTTCCTGTAATCCTTACTTTTTATAAAATGGTCCAATACGAACTTATCGTCAAAAACTTCTCTCTTTACCTTTACAAGAGGCATAGGAGGAGCTTTTTCAGGAAGAGATATAGACAAAAAAATATTATTTTCCTCAAGCACCCTCTCTATAGCAGCGAAATCTTTAGAAGAAAGCTTTGACATCTGAGGTTCATGGGTTTTCACGACTACAGCGTAAAGAAGAAGGTTTAAAAATATAAAAGTCACTATCATTATCGTCTTTGCTTTAGACCAATTCATATTCATTCCCCAATGCTAAGTAATTTTCCGTTCAACATGTTTATGAAGACACTCCCTTTTTCGAACTCCATCTTTATTGAAGGTATGAAATGGCCATTCATGTATATATATCCAATCCTAAAGGCTTGAAACGCCCCTTTGTTTTTAGAAATTTTTAGCCCAGCATTGAAAAGATTCCTCATTTTCTCAGGGGAAAAAGTTATCTTGCCTTTCTCTTCCACGTTAAGGTATAAAATTCGCGCTGATTTCACACTTCCATTTGAGACAGTCACTTCTATTGGATGGAAATCGCGCTTATCAAACCAGATAGGAAAGTCGAAAGAGTACCCAAAGAAAAAGGAAACCTGGCCATTGTCTTCTTTTACATCTGCCAAATAAAAATTTCTCCAGTTTAGCCCCAGTCTTTCTAAAAACTCCGCAGATTTTACAAAATCGAGTTTACCATCAGAAGAGGATTCTATAGATGTGCTGTAAAATTCAATGCACCCGTCTTCAAAAATTTTTAAACTCTTCATCCCATCCGTGTAGACAATCTTGCCATTGTCTTCCGTAACTTTTCTCACTATAGAGATATTAGTAAAAATTTTATCCAACAAAATCTGGTCCAGTTCTTTAATCATAGTTTTATTGTGTATATTAGGCATAGAAACCGCAGTCAAAGGTGTGCCATATACAGAATCACATACTGTCGCGTCCTCAGTTGAAAGGGGCTTTAAATCTTTTATGCTTTCATAGGAAAATACATACCTTTTGTTACTGTACACATCTTCAAAAACCATCTGATTTTGCTTAAAATCAACCAAAACCTGATTTATTCTGGCGTTGTCATCAAGCTTTCTAATTACACTTTCTCTAGTGAGAATCTGCTTTAGGACACCCTTATTCCATCCCTTTTCTATTACAAATTTAATTCCCTCAAAAGTTAAAGAGTTTCCAGAATCCTTTTTTCCTTCTAAAGTGAACTTTATTTCCTTCTCTTTGTTTAAAAACTCCACAACCTGCCTCCACAGATAATCTACACTGGCTAAATAAGTTTTTCCACCTTCAATTAAAAATGCGTATTGAGGCCTTATTATACGAAAAAGGTCCACTTCTGAATTCGTGGACTTTTTACTTTCAAGAGACATTTCTTTCTGAGGGAAGGATATCCATAAGGTGTAGGTCAAATAAACGCTCACTCCGACAAGGCACAAAAGCACTATAGACTTTATTTTCTCCCTCATAAGTTAAGCCCTCTTATTTCAATAATGACTTTATCAGTTCTTCAATAGCTGTTATGGTGATCTGCCATATGCCGTCTTTCTTGGTCAATATGACTTTGCCTTTTATTATTTGCACCTGGTCCCCTTTGTAAGCCTTTAATAAGAGCGTATTTTCCCCCGGATTCAAAATGACAAGCCTCGCAAAAACTGCTGACTCATCTATTACCCATTTGTCATTTAAATTGTCATTTAAAATAAGCTCTACAGTGGTGTTAGGTTGTCCATTTCCTGAGACTATAAAGTACTTGTTATTCGTCTTTACATTGTCAATATCTGTCTTTAATACTATGAGGTTTGCTGCATAGGCTGATGAAACAGATAAGGCAAGCATAAGCAAAACTGCTACAGCAAATGCGATTACTTTTTTCAAGGATATCCCTCCTTTTCCTCTACATGTACGATTATATACCACTATTATTACAGCAATGTTACAGCAATATTAAATTACGATTACGAATTTTTAGAATAAGGTAACTGTACTGTCACTACTGTGCCTTTTCCCAGCTCGCTCTCTATCTTCACTTTCCCCTTGTGAAGCTCTACTATCTGTTTCACAATTGAAAGCCCCAATCCCGTTCCTCCCAATTCTCTAGACCTCGCTTTGTCCACTCTGTAAAATCTCTCGAATATGCGCGGAAGGTCCTCTTTTGGAATGCCTATTCCGTTATCTTTCACAGTGAAAGTAACTCCTTCTTCATCGTAAGCCGTAGAGATTTCTATGACTCCCCCCTCAGGAGTATATTTTATAGCATTGTTTATTATGTTCATTGCCATCTGCTCAACCTTATCCTTATCCACATTTACCTTTTGTAGCGTCTCGCTCAAATTTAGTATGACATTATGTCCTTTTTTGGTAGCTTCAATAGATAGGCTGTTTACCACATTTTTTACTATTTCGTTAAAATCACAAGGTTCCAGTTTCAAACTGTTCTCTTCCGAATCCATCTTTGACAGAAGCAAAAGGTCCTTTACTAGGCGAGTCATTCTATCTGTCTCTGTTTCTATTATTCGTAAAAACTTCTTTGAATATTCTGTGTCCACATCGTTGTAAAGAAGAGTTTCTACATAACTTTTTATAGTAGCAAGAGGAGTCCTCAACTCATGGGAGACGTTCGCTACAAATTCTTTCCTCATCTGGTCTAATTTGTGCTGCTCTGTAATATCGTGCATTACATACACATAGCCTTCTACTTGATTGTTAATTTTAACAGAAGCCGCATTAATCATTAACACCCTGTTGTCGCAGGTCATAGGGATGGGATTTTCTGCTTCTTTTAAAGGAAGCACTTCTTCTACAGGCATACCTAAACTCAACTTTTTATTTAGCATCTTCTCAGCTGCTTCATTGTAGTGGATTATATTGCCATTTGCGTCAGCCGCCACAACCCCGTCTTTCATGAATTTGATGATAGCTTCTATTTTATTCTTTTCCCCTTGTATGTCATTTAAAGTTTCCTTCAAACGAGAAGAGAGGAAATTAAACATCTCTCCCAATTTTCCTATTTCATCGTCGGACTTTACATTTATTTTTATGTCAAAATCCCCTTCTGCCATCCTTTGAGCATACTTTGTCACTTCTTTTATAGGGTCTGCTATGGTTTTTGAAAGAATATAGCCTAATATCATAGTAATTATAAGTGCAAACAAAGTAGCACTTGCTAAAATCAAGTTGACATCCCATAAAGTATCATATATGCCTTTTAAAGAGCCGATTAAATACACAACTCCACTTACTTTTCCCTCACTGTTGTAAATTGGCATAGCAAAGCTTTTAATAGTGCTATTAGAGTAATAGTCCTTTGTGAGCTCACTTCCCATCTCACCCGAAAGAGCTTTTGCAATAGCGGGTGTCATCATCTTCCCTGTATCTCCTGTGGAGCTTGCCAGGATATTCCCGTGGCTGTCCAAGATGTAAACGTACTTTATGTTGGAATTAGGCCCCATGTACATGTTTATTACACTTTTCAAGCTCTTTATGTCCATGTTGTCCTTTAAAGTAAAAGAAATACCCTTTGCCTGCGCCTCAAGGTAGTTGTCAAAATTGTTTAAATGATAGTTTTCCAGGGATTTATAGAGATAAATCCATATAATTTCCATTGCAACCAAGATCAGCAAACTGTATAATAATATTATCTTCCACTGGATGCTCTTAAATCGGCTTTTCATCGCTAAAATAGTAACCAACCCCTCTTTTTGTGTGTATGAATTTTGGGTTGCTCGGGTCATCTTCTATTTTTTCTCTCAATCGCCTTATGGTGACGTCCACCGTTCTAATATCGCCAAAATATTCGTAACCCCACACTTTTTCTAAAAGAGCCTCTCTTGAAAAGACCAGCCCTTTGTTTAAAACGAGAAATCTCAAAAGCTCGAATTCTCGGGAGGTTAACTCTATCTCTTTGTTGTTCTTCTCCACTTTGTACTTTAAGATGTCGATCTTCAAATTCTTTATTCGTATAATATGATTCTGCTCGCTGCCATTGAAACTTACCCGCCTCAAATTCGCTTTAACGCGAGCTATGAGCTCCCTCATTGAAAAAGGCTTTGTGATATAGTCATCAGCTCCCAATTCCAGTCCCAATACTTTATCTACTTCCTCCTCTTTTGCAGTAAGCATCAAAATTGGAACTGTCATGGACTGCCGCAAAGTCTTTAAAACAGTAAAACCGTCCATTTTAGGAAGCATCACATCCAATATTATGAGGTCAGGGTTTTGTTCTTTTGCCATCTTTACTGCCTCTTCGCCGTCGTATGCTTCAAAAGTTATGTAACCTTCTTTTTCTAAATTGTACTTTATTATGTCCACAAGCGGTTTTTCATCGTCCACAATCAAAATCTTGTCACTCATTTTTCACGCCTCCTTATTTTATAGAGCTAAAGCAAGAAGAGAATACTCTTCTTGCTTTTATTTTATAGAATCTATAAAATTTTTAAGAGTATCTCCTGTGACTTTGTAAAAACTTTCCTCAAGGCTTAAGCCTTCCCCCAAATATTTAATAATTTCTCTTATACTTTCCATACCATACTTGTAAGACATAGCTTTTAATATTTCAAAAGACCTTTTATACGCCAAAACTTCATCTAGTTCATTGAATTTATAGTTCAACTCTTCTAAAGAGTAAGGCTTCCCTTTAAGCCCTTCCCCCCATGAAACTCCATTTTCTCGATACTCCTCCAAAAGAGCAATACCTTCTGTAAACCACACAGGGCAGCTACCTTTTGCTACCTCATCTACTATAAAATGTGCAAATTCGTGCACTATAGGTCCTTCTCTTTCAAAAATTTCTGGAAGATTATCTTCATCTCCAATCCATAAAGAGGGAGATTGTATGCTTATTACTCCATTAAGATAAAGCCCCATTGCTGTTGTGCCCTTTGCCAGCGAAAAATCCCTATTCATTTTATCGGCATCACTGTACATCACAATTAGCACTTTTTCACGGGGAACATATCCCAAGTCTTCTGTTACGCCTTTAAAATGTCTTTCTGCTATGTCAAGCACAAGAGAAGTGTATTTTTCATCCCGAGGAGTGTATTTTAAGATGAAATGCTCACTCTCTGCAGTTTTGAAATCTTTTACACTTCTTATAAGCTTAGCTTTACCCACATCCTTCACATAAGGGTAAAAAGTAGCATTTACATTGTTGAAAAATAGCACTGAAAAAACAAAAATGATTCCTATTATAGATACTAAAATCTTTTTATTCATGCTGTATCACCCCAAAAAATCAAAATATGTACTAACTCAATGAGTGATACAGCCCATACTATAACCTTTCATTTTGTATTATAGCATTCATATCCAAAGGGGGCAAGTTCATTCAAAAAGAAAAAAGCCCAATTCGGGCTTATCTTCCTAAAAAGCGCATCGGGTCAATTGGCACGCCATTTTTTCTCACCTCAAAATGCACATGAGGCCCTGTAGCATGGCCTGTCGCTCCTACCAGTGCGATTTTTTGCCCTTTTTCAACCTTGTCCCCAACTTTCACCAAAAGCTTACTGGCATGCCCGTAATAGGTCACATACCCATTGTGATGGTCAATCTTAACAAGATATCCGTAACCGCTCTCCCAACCGGCAAAAATCACTGTTCCGCCATCTGAAGCATAAATCGGGCTCCCATATCGTGCTGCTATATCAACCCCTGTGTGAAAACCTCCCCATCTAGGACCAAATCTCGAGGTTATAGTACCCCTAGCTGGATAGCTAAAATAACCCGTAGCTACGTAAGAGACTCTCCTTGAACCAACTGCTACTACTTTAGAAACGGGCTCTTTTAGCACTCTTTCTTCTTTTATATCCCTCTTTACTTCAACTCCATTGTGACTTATCACTACCGCTTTTATCTCTTTTAACCCCTTTTCCCCTTCCACTAGAACCTTTGATTGGTTAACAAAAAGTTTATCATCTTTTGTAAATTTAGTATTAAAAGGAATTTCTTCTTTGTAAGTTACCTCTTTTTCTGTAACAACTGTGACCAAGGGGACTTCTTTTGAAAGATATATAATCTGCCCAGGCTTTAAATTCTCAGTAAGCCCAGGATTCAGCTTCAATATGTCCTGTATGTACATGTCATGCTCTCTCGCTATACTCCAGAGGCTGTCATTTTCCTTTACCTCATATGTAACTGCCTCTTTCAGAGGCTTTCTCAATATTTCTAAAGCCTCTTTTTCCTCAACCAACTTTGTAGGAGATATGTACTTACTTTTTATCTTTATTTCTTCCTTAAAATAGATTTTGTCTGCATCTTTTTTATACTCGCTCTTTAAATCCTCTAGAGTTTTGTAAGCTTCTTCTTTTGACTTTAAAAATGCAACCGGCTTTCCATTGACCTCTATGGCATAAGCCTTGCAGGTAAGGCTCAGAATCTTTTTCAAGCTAGCCTCTATTTCCCTAGCATCTTTGACTCTTTCACCTGAAACCCTAATCCTTTCAAAGCTTATCTCTTGGTCAAAGACCACATCACCCCATTTTTGCATCTCTTCTTTTTTGATTTCTTCTACTGCCCTTTTTACCCCTTCAACATCTCTTGTGACGCCAATACTTACTCCATCTACCAGCACGTTATAGGCAAATCCATTTTCATATACCACAAAAGCCAGTCCTAAAAAAAGGGCAAATAAAAAAGCTATAAGGTTTTTCTGGTACTCTTTTAAAAAGAGCAAAAACTTATAGCTTTCGCTCCCCACTTTCCCCATCCTTTCTTCATCTAATCGTTTTAATTATACCACACTTTTTCCAAAAAGCAAAATTTTATTTCCTTCTTTTATTTTATGCTGTAGTTTAGACTAATATTCTTTCTCAAACATGCCGATAAATATGTTAAATTCTTTTCAATTGAAGAGGACATCCCCCTATGCTATAATATATTCGAGGTGGGGAGAATGAGCGTTTTTAAATTTTTGGGTGAAAATGACGATTGGGGAAGCACTCCTCTCAGCAACTACTTCATAAACCATTTCATGTTGGATGCTCCGGGCGAATATGTGAAGGTATACATATTAGGCCTTAAGTATTGCTTCTACGGCAATCAAATTCCCTTAAAAGAACTGGCAGACAAGCTCTTCATGTCAGACTTAGAAATTGATAAAGCTTTAAAATACTGGGAAAAGTCTGGCCTTGTGAAGTTAAAATACATAGACGGAGAATACACAGTAGAGTATCTCCCTGTAGTTCCCCCATCTTCCAACGGCCATTCTCTCTCCCTTTACGACCCTCAAGTAAAGCAGGCTTTTGAAGCAATAGAGCTTACACTTGGAAGGCCTTTAACTCCAACAGAAATGGAAACTTATTTAAGCTGGGTAGACGAATACGGCTTTTCTCTGGAAGTCATAACAATGCTTGTAAGCTACTGCGCTTCAAAAAACAAAACCTCTTTAAAATACATGGAAAAAGTCGCTATAGCATGGCATGACGCTGGTCTTAAAACTGCTTTAGATGTAGAAGAATACCTTAAAGCAGAAAGCAGGAGATGGCAGGATTACAAAAGGATATTAAAAGCGCTGGGCATGAAGGAAGAAGAGCCAACAGAAGTACAGAGAGAAATGATGGACAGGTGGATGGATGAGCTAGGATTTGATGTGGATATGATAATAAAAGCTGGCGAAGAATGTATCGCGAAGCTAAATGAACCAAGCTTTCCATATATAAATAAGATTTTGATAAACTGGTTCAATGAAGGAATAAGAAGTGTAGAAGACCTAGAAAGCAAAAAGTCTTCTTCTAAAAAGAAAACAGCTGCTACTTCTGCCTTTAAAGCCCCAAAGAATTACTTTAACAGCTATTCCCAGAGGACTTATGACATAGAGGATTTGGAAAAAAAGCTTTTAGCTCATTCTAGAGGTGAATTAAATGAATGAAAATATAATTCATGAGATACTTAAAGAGTATGAAATGAAAAGAGATAAGGCAGAGAGAGAAGCCCTTCTAAGAAGAAACCGACTGTACAAAGAAATACCCGAACTTGAAAAAATAGATGACAAGATAAAAGAGATAGGCATTCAAATAACTCAGGCGATATTCAAAGAACCAGAAAAAGGCAAAGAATTGTTGAACTCCCTGAGAGAAAAATTAAATTTTTTAAAAAAAAAGAAAACAGAAATACTAAAATCTCATGGGTATCCTGAAGACTATTTGGAGCCAAAATACGAGTGCAACATATGCAAAGACACAGGCTATGTAAATGGAAAGCGCTGCAAATGTTTTAATCAAAAGCTCATAAATATCTACTACAAGCAGTCCAGCATAGCAGAAATTCTCCAGAAAGAAAACTTCTCCAACTTTAACTTTGAATATTATTCAGATAAACCCTACGGGGACAAGCCCTCTCCCCGCGCCAATATGAGAACCATAGTGGAATTTGCCTTAAACTTCATCAAACACTTTGACACCATTGAAGAAAGCCTCTTTTTCTACGGCAATTCAGGATTGGGTAAAACTTTTCTCGCCAACTGTATAGCAAAAGAGCTTCTAGACAGAGGAAAAAGCGTAATTTACAGAACTGCTCCCGACTTAATTGAAGGCTTAAGGATAAACAAGCTAAACCCTGACAGCGAAGTTTACAATGAATATCTGGAACTTCTGAAGGAGTGTGACCTTTTAATAATAGACGATTTGGGAACAGAGCCAATAACAGCTTTCAGCCTTCAAGAATTTTTCAACATCTTAAACACAAGACTTCTGCTAGGAAAAAAATTTATAATTTCTACTAATCTGCCTTTATCAGAAATAATGGCTATATACCCGGAAAGAATTTATTCGCGCATCTTTGGTCATTTCAAGCTTCTCAACTTTTACGGAGAGGACATAAGGTTAAAGAAAAAGATGATAATCTAATAAAACCATGACTGGAAAAATCCCCCTGTATCTTTTCCTGTTACGCTGTCCACTACGTCAATCAGATCTTGCGTAGTGGCAATTTTGTATTTGTACTTTTCGTAGTAGGTCTGTAACATTTTCTTGAAGTCTTCATCACCTATTAATTTTCTTAAATTGTAAAACACCATTGCTCCTTTGTTGTAAGCTATATTTGTATATTCTTTCCATTCTTTAAAATCAGCCAGAGTTTTTGCAAAAGAAGTATCTGCGCTGTTATTTACAAACTTATTAAACCCTCCCTCAATTACAAGCCTGTATATCTCCTCTGCTGTAGCCTTTCCGTAGTATCTCTCTATGTAAAGGAGAGTGGTGTATTCTGTGAGCCCTTCATCCAGCCACGATTCCCTTATCTGGTTGTTTCCAACTAATGCATACCACCACTGATGAGCTGTTTCGTGAGCGATAACATATTCGAGGTTGAAAAGATTAGCCTTATTGTACAAATCTTTAGATATCATCACAAGCTGCGGATATTCCATTCCTCCCATGTAAAAATCAGTCTCTACCACAGAATATTCTTTGTAAGGATATTTGCCAATGTAGTCATTGTAAAACTTAATGGCATCAGAGGCGAACTTCAAAACCTTATCTCCATACCCTTCTGTAAAATAGTAAGACTTCACCTTTATCCCGTCCACCACTTGCTCTATCACTTTGAACTTATCGCTCATGACAATTGCGAAATCTCTCACCTTATGAGCCTCAATCACCAGTTTTTTAGAACCCTTTTCCACTTTTTGCTCTTTCTCTTCCCCTGTACAAGCAACTACAAACTTTTCTGGAACAGTCAACTCTACCTTGTAATCGGCTATGTCACTGTAAAATGGGTCGCCGAAAATATAATACGGGTCGTTATTCCATCCGTTCTTGTCGTAAACTGAGAGAATGGGATACCAGTTTCCCAATTGAACAGTATTTTTGCCGTACCCAAATCTGCTCCTTGCGGGAGGAAGCTTCACCTTATACTGCATCTTTATATTGACAGATTCTCCTTTTTTAATCTCTCTAGGCAATGTCAATCTCAAAATCTCATCATTGGGCTCTTCCAGAGTGTATACAGCAGGAAGGCCGTTTATCGTGACCTTTTCAATCTCAATGAAACCGGGAGCAAAGCCTTCAGGATAAACAAAAGGAAGTTCTTCCTTTGTAAATGGGAGATTTTCTTCAGACTTGAAAGCGTTGGGATAGAGGTGAAAGCAAATCTCTTTAAGGGAAGCACCAGTTGTGTTTACATATCTGACTGTTTGAACAGCTTCTACTGTTTTGCTTCCATCGTCATATTTTGCCTCAATGAGATATGTAGTCATTCCCTTATCAGGAAGCGCAAAATACACAAATAAAACAGCTATAACTACTGCTAAAAGCCCCAAAAGCAATTTTTTCTTGACATCCATAATACCAGCTCCCCTAAATTATCCTCACATTATATATTAGTTAAGGGAAGCCCACATTAGAACAACTTTAATAAAAAAATAAAGTGCCAAAAAGCACTCAGTCAATTTCATGGACAAAAATACCGCTTCTCAATTTGGGTTCAAACCAGGTGGATTTTGGAGGCATTATTCCGCCAAAGTCCGCTACAGCAAAAATTTCTTCAATAGAAGTGGGGTACAGAGAAAAAGCTACTGCCATCCCTTTATTTACTTTTTCTTCTAACTCTTTTGTCCCTCTTATACCACCAACAAACTCTATCCTCTTATCTGTCCTGGGATTTTCTATCCCTAAAATGGGCTTTAACAAGTTATCCTGTAAAATTGAAACATCTAGACATCCAATAGGGTCTGAAGAGTCAAAAGTTCCTTCCTTTGCTTTAATCTTATACCATTTTCCCTTTAAATACATTCCAAAAGTATGCTTTTCTTTTGGTTCAAATGGAGTTACCCCTACTTCTTCTAATGTAAATTTTTCTTTAACTTTTTGTATAAACCCCTCTTCAGAATACCCGTTTAAATCTCTTACTACTCTGTTATAAGGCATTATGTAGAGTTCATCGTGAGGGACAATTACAGCTAGAAAATAGTTAAATCCCTCTTTTCCAGAGTAATTCTTAAGACTCTCTCTTCTTCTCAATCCCAGTGCAACAGATGCCGCTGCTCTGTGGTGCCCATCAGCTATGTAGAGAACGGGTATTTCTTTAAAAATTTCTGTAATTTCTTTCATCACTTCCACATCCTCAATTACCCACACAGAGTGACTCACACCATCTTCAGAGGTAAAGTCATAAACAGGCGTTTTTCTTTCAATCCACATTTTTAGCAAATTTTTTAATCTTTCATCTGCCTTATATGCCAAAAACACAGGACTTGTGTGCGCATCGCAATAATCCATATGCTTTACCCTGTCCTCTTCTTTTTCTGAAAGAGTGTGTTCGTGCCTTTTCACAACTCCATTCAAATAATCGTCAATAGACACAAGGGCGACAAGTCCTGTCTGTACTCTATCACCCATTCTCTCTCGATATATGTAATAGCACTCTTTTCCGTCCTTTATCAAAATTTTCTTCTCTTTCATTTTCATAAAGTTTTCTCTAGCTTTCTGATAAACCGCCTCGTTGTAAGGGTCTATGTTTTCTTCTAAGTCTATTTCTGCTCTTTCCACATGCAAGAAAGAATATGGATTATCTTTAGCCAACTTTTCTGCTTCTTCTCTTGATAAAACGTCATAAGGCGGCGAAGAAACTCTTTCTGCCAACTCCGGCAAAGGCCTCAATGCCATAAAAGGTCGCACTACAGCCACTTTTCCCATCCTTTCTATTTAATTTATTTTTATTTTAACATATCGCTTTATAAATGTGAAACAATAAAGTTAAGGAAATATATGACGTTTGCAAAATGTTTGCAAATAAAACAAAAAGGCAGCGGTCTTAAATTGTCAACCAAAGTGTCAACCGCCGCCTTAAGTCTTGCAATATTGAGCCTTCAAAAGCTTTGAAAATAATAAAAAAATGGAGCTGGCGAAAGGACTCGAACCTTCAACCTGCTGATTACAAGTCCCATAACAGCTACTTTTGTTGATGTTCTTTTAGGTGTTACAAGTCCTTACAACCTGCATGTATTAAGGATTTCAGCCATTTGTAATATTATGTTAAATTGCTTGAGATTCATTAAGTTTTTTTCAGTTCGCAATCAACTCGCAATCAAAAAAAATTAACTTCCAAATAGCATTTGTTTTAACTTTTGTGTAGCCTCTTCCTGCATAGTAGGTAAAACATGGCTATAAGTATCAAGTGTTAATGTTATATTCGCATGTCCCAATCTTTCACTTACTACTTTAGGATTTTCACCTGCTAATAAAAGAAGTGTAGCGCATGTATGCCTTAAATCATAAAGTCTTATATTTGGTAATCCTGCGTTTTTTAGAAGAGGTTTAAAATATTGATAATTAATATTTGCAAGGTCAAGAGGTCTTCCTGTTTCAGTAGCAAATACAAGTCCATAATCGACATATACCTTTGGGTCTTTCAATTTTTCTTCCCATTCTTCTGGTTTAAATTTATTCTTATCCTTATCATAATTGATATATTCTTTTGCCTTAAGCTTTTCCTTTGACTGTTGTTTCCTATGCTCCTTTAAGTCATTCATAACTTCTCTTGGTAAAGGAATTGTTCTTCTGCTTTGTGGTGTCTTTGGTTCTTTTAATTGCCAATTGTTTTTTACTCTGGTCAAAGTCCTTTGTACTGCAATACGATTATTTTTCCAGTCTATATCTTCCCATTTAAGGCCTAAGGCTTCACTTGGTCTCATACCACTTATAAGTAGCAATTCAAATAATATCCCCCATCTGTTATAAACACAAGCTTCTAAAAACTTTTTAGCCTGTTCTGGCGTTAAAACTTTCATCTCTTTTTTTGCCTGCTTCGGCAATGTAGTTCCATCACACGGGTTATATCTTAACATCTGCCACTTAATAGCTTGCTTTAATGCTTCATTTAAAACTGTATGTGTATATCTTATAGTTCTTGCTGATAGGCCCTGCTCTAACATATTATTGTACATATTTTGTATTATTAAAGGTGTTAATTTTAAAAGCTTATAGTTCCCAATAGCAGGATTGATATACAATCTTATCTTTTGTTCATAATCGTTGTAAGTTTTGAGTGCTAAAGAGGATTTTTTTGTCTCAAGCCATTTTTTAAGATAATCCTTAACCGTAATATTAGTTTCATCTATTGGCAATGTCCCTGTATCATACTCTACTATTTTTTTGGCTAAATATTTTTGTGCTTCTGCTTTGTTTTTACATTCGATTGTTTCAATATAGTATTTCCTTTTTCCATTACCATCAGTACCAATATAAAAGCTTATCTTATACTTCTTTCCCTTAATTATTTCTTTCACTGACCCTCTTTGTCTTGCCATAACATAACCTCCTTGAAATAGACCTATTTTATAATGCTCGTTTCACATCTTTTATACTAAAGCCTTCTTCACCTTGAATTAACCTCTTTTTGTTATTTAAGGGAAGGGAGCTGCAAAATTGCAACCCCTTTTATCAACTGTAAATCCTTTCTACAATGCCTGCCAATGCCAATAAAAAGGAATCTTTGCTCAGTCCCGAAAACACCTCTAAAGGTGTTATTTTGTAGTTGTTATAAAGATTAAATGCCAATGCAATTAGTTTTCTATCTTCATTTGTCCATTCGCCATCATCTAAACATTCTGGTTTTATTGTGTGGTCTTTAAAATCGTAAATCTTATCAATGTTTTGATAGAGACTATCTTTCCCTGATAGAATATGAAACAAAGCAATCCTCTCTTTGTCCTGTAGATGTGTTTTATCCCTCTCTAAGAGGTTAGATAACTGTTTTAAATGGTCTTCCTCAATTTCAAGCTTTACATATGCCTTAGAAGACATAAATCTTCTCTCCTTTCAACTTTAATCAATTTGGTTAATGTTCTTCTTCTGCTTTGTACGAATTTCGTACGAAACTCTTCTTTTAACTTTCCTCATATAACTTAATAAATTTAAACATATTTTATTAAGTTATATTATAATGTAATATAACGACCATGTCAATTTATTTTAATATACTTTGTTAGTTTTTATTGATATAAATTATATCCTGTGCTATTATTGTAAAAGAGGTGATTATCATGGAAGAATACTTTACAGTAAAAGAAGTATCTGAAAAGCTAAAGCTAAATACTATGACTATTTATAAATGGATTAAACAAGGGAAAATTAGAGCTATTAAGCTTGGTGATACATGGCGAATATCTGAAAGTGAATTAAATCGGATATTGAATGAAAACAAAAACGTATAAGTGTTTTATAATCTATTATGACTTATTGTAACTTATTATACTAAATTGCTATTTCGTATAATTATACTACTTTAAAGTGGTAAATTAGCCTTTTCCAAAAAAACAGTAAAACCTGCGAATATGTGTTCACTACCCCGCCTGCCGGTTCCTGCTATGAAAATATACAAGATTTTATACCCCCTACTCCCTCAAAGCCTTATATCTCAAGCCTTACGCCATTTTTAAAAGCCTCTGTTTTGTGAAATTTTGTGAAGTCCTTAAAATCACCATGCCTTTTTAAAAGGCTAACGTTAGTAAACATTTTTTAACCTTCTGTAACTGCTAAAGCCTTGAAATACAAGGCTTCCATCATGTTTAAAAAAGCCTTTTTTGTTCCATTTTGTTGCATTATGCCCTTTTTTATAGCGTCATAAAAGTCATTTTTTTATAGCGTTTAAAAAGTTGCGCTCCTTTTGTGCTCCTAATTCGCTCATTTATGCTTTAGCCTCTCAAAAGCCCAAAATTGCCCTACAATCGCTTTTAAACGTCAAGGCAATAGTTTTATACGTCCTCTTTTTTTAGTGCTGAAAAATCTGCAAAATGTCCGAAAATGTCCGCTTACACCCTCTTTTTTATAGCGTCCGAAAAGTCAAAAAATGCTTCTATGACAAAGCTTACAAAACTTAATCTATAGCCTACTACAAAGCCTATAAAGGACACATTTTTTTGATTTACTTTGACACCTTACCCCTTTTCCTCTCCTTTTTGTCGCCTTTTTGTCTTCTTTTTGTCGCTTCTCCCTCAATTTACTGCTCTAAAACCGCTGTTTTACTGCTCTTTTTAAACCGCTTCTACTCCTTTTCTGCAACTCTTTTGCAACCTTTTTGCTACTCTTTTGCTCTCTTTTTGCTCTTCTTTAAAGCTTAAGTTTCCTTAAGTCCCAACTGCTTTTTTGTGGTGGTTCGGTTCGCTTCTTGACATTTAAACGTTAGCATTTGTTAGCATTTTAGCCCCCCTCGTGTGAAATACCTTTCTCAGGTCTTTGAATGTCAGCCGCTCGGTCTTCACCTTTCCTTCAAAAAAACAAGTAGGGGGGTATTTATTGTATTATTCCCCTTCTATAAGATAAAGGGAATTTTGTGCACGCTAAACTATGCCCGCCGGTTCTCAAGAAGGTTATATAAAATTTCTTTATACCCCTACCCTATAAATTTTTACTAACTATCTTATATGCCTTTATCTCTTCGTCCCAATAGATAGTATAAATATCTACCTCATATTTTTTAGCCATTTCTTTAGCCTTTTTATATGCCTCTTCTATTTCTGCGAATACACTATATAGCTCTGCTACACCTTCATATAATTTACTAATACTCTTTTCCCTAAAGGCTTGATTAACCTTTTCCATAGCTTCATTATGTTTTTGATTAAGTGTAGGATTATGTTTTTCAATCCATGTAATAGCTCCATAACTGCCATTTTCATAATACTTTTTTGCTAATTCTTCTACTTTTTCTTTAAGGTAGTTATAAGCTTTATCTTCATCCCATTTTTGTTTTTGTTCCCATGCTTTTTTAACTTTATTTAAAATATTCTTATCTTCCCAATAAGATTTAGCTTCCATTTTTACACCTCCTTCGCTTAATGTTTTTTATTTTATTACGTTCAAAAAGGTAATTAAGGTCAAAAAGCCTAACCATACGCATTGTAGCCATTACAAAAAGTAAACAAAAAGGTTCAAAAAGATTTTTATTAAAAGGGCTAATACTAACAAATATAAAGTTTTTGACTTAATGTTACTTATTGTTTTCTTTTTGTTTTAGCATTAAACCCTTACTACAAGCCTTTTTGACCTTTTTGTGCTTTTTGACTTAATACTATTTTTGTTCATTAAGTTCCCATACTGTTTTAGGCCTGCCTTTAGTAGGTATACTTCCCCCACTGATTAACCCTTTAGCTGAAAGTCTCTGCAAAGTGTCTTTTATTCTTATTGCTGGTATTTTTCTATTAAAGACATTTACAAAAATCTCTGTTTGTGTCATAGGACCTCTTTTTAATGCTTCAATTATCTTATCTTGTACCTCGTCCCCTGTACTGTCGCCAAAAACAAACTCTATCGATTGTTCGCTTCTCTGCCATATTGCAATAGCCCCTTCTATATGCTCCTTTCTTATGACCTTTGATTTATCTAATATCGCATAAATCAATGATAATCTTAAAACTTGTGCTTCTGCTCTACTTGTAATAGCTCCAATCACTCCATCTTTACCCTCTGTTAAAATTGGATATGCTTCTTTCCAAAATTCCGTTGCTTCATCATCTCTGCGTATTTCGCCTTTATTTTCTCTTGCCCATCTAAACACATTAACTAACTTTTGTATAATTTCGTTATAGATTGTATCTGGTATAACTGGACCTTCTGGCAATAGCTTGCTTCTTCTTACACATTGCCATATAAATCTGTTCGCAAATCCGTTAAATAATTCTACGTCCCTTAAGTGGTTCCTTAACTCTTCTACTGTAATATGGCCAATAATTGATACATGGGGTCCAGTTACAATTGCAGGATTGTTTTTGCTTAAAGATTGTATCTTATACCCATCCCATGCTTGCCTAATAATAGGTGATAATACGTTCCCTTCCCGTTGCATTCTTTTTAAAATAGTAGCGAATTCACTCTCTGTAACTAAAAGCCTTTTGTCTTCTACCCCTAAGTCCACTATCTCTTTCACAAACTCGCCTGTCTTTTTATCCTTGATATAATCCTCTCTTTTATCCCTTATAGCCCAAATCAAACCTTCACCACTTGCTAATCCCTCTACGTTCTTAGTTTTTATATATTCTTCATCTATCCTCTTAAAAACCTCTCTAACTGGTCCTAAAGAAGTCCCTTTCCTTGCTTTTGCAGTATCACCTATTAGCAATGTGAAAATGTTTGTACCATGTGTATCTGCTGCTACTTTGGTATATATGTTTTTACCTATATAATTGCCTATCGTTGTTAAAAAACTCATTAGAATGGCTACGTTATCGGCCTCTGTATATGGTTCAATAGCTCCTACAATTTCCCCTATAAGGCCATGATAAGCCGCTTCTGGCAAATCCTCTGGCCATGGTATAGCTTCCTGTACATCCTCTACTTCTTCACTCTGTATATTTTCCTTCTGTTGTGGTACAATAGTATTAAGGAATTGTTCGGCTTTGGTTAACTGTCTTTCTTGCTTGAATTTTTTTATTGCTTCTATAACTTCTTGCTTAGTTTCCATTGTTTAACCTCCTCCACTACAAAAAGTTTATCTTGAATATTTCCCTCAAGAAGTAGGTCTAACCAGTAATTAATTAGGTCTTGATTATGGCAAGCTTCCGCAAATTCGGGTAATTCAAGGTCTTTAGGGTCGTTTATGACCTGTTTTATTTTTGTGTATAAATGGTTTAATTCACATAGATAATCATAAGTCTCGTCAACTGCCTTTAAAAAGTCATTATAAAGCTTGTCTTCTTCCTGTTTTTGCTTTATACGTTGCTGTATTTTTTTCTTTTCTTTTTTGGTTAATCGCTTTTCTTCAGGAAGAGGTACATTAAAATCCTCCGCTAACCTATAAACCGCTTCTAATGGTTCAAGGTTAAAATATCTCGCTACAAAATCTATAACGTCTCCATGTGCTCCACAACCAAAGCAATAAAAGGATTCTTCATAGATTGCCAATGAAGGGTTCTTATCATTATGAAATGGACACTTAATCCAATGGTACCTCCCCCTTTTAATAGGGTGCAGGCCATAATATTCTATAGCCTGCACTAAAGGAATGCTATCTTTAATTAGAGTAAATTTATCGATAGCGCTATTAATCATCTTTAACACCTTCGATTAAAATATCATTAGCTATCTCATGCTTTTTTGCATTTCCTTTGATTGTAGAAGGCCTTTTACCTAACCTATAAGGATATAAAGGGCAATCCTTTATAGGACAAAGTTCAACTTCCTTATATTGATAATTGCTACATTCCAAACATTTCTTTCTAATTGCCTTCAAAGGTGTTAGCATAATTATGCCTCCCTTCCTACGTGCCTATTAAAAGGTATAAATATATGCCTTAACTATTTGCCTTAAAAAAACGGTAACTATCTTATGACTTTTTACGAATTACAAGGCTTTCGATATCTTCTTTTAAGGCTTTAACGTCTTTTAACGCCTGTAGGATTAAGACTAAGCAAATAATACAAGTGATTATACTTATTAGCATTCCTTATTCAGCCTCCCTTTTCCAACCGCCGGGATATCCTTGCCCGCCATTATCAATCCATTCCTGTAACTTGTCTGGGTCTACTCTTAATTGTCTTCCGATTCGTACTACTGGTAGCAGCCCTTCTCTTGCTAAGGCATAGACCCTATCCACCTTTAGGTCAAGTATTCTTGCTACCTCCGGTAATCTCAATAACTTTTTATCCATAATAAAAACACCTCCTATATTCTCTACTTCAATAGTAGAATATAGGAGGCATTCATTGAAGGAATTAGACTTTTTTTATCTAATTCAAGTGATATTTATCTGTAACCATCTCTTAAAGGCAGTTCTATAAGCTGAGATATTTTTTTAACGTTTTTATAAATATTGCTTTCTTCATAAAATTTGCCTGTCCTTTGAGATATAAATTCAGTTATTTTAGGCAATTCCCAACCTTTTATCTGATACAATACAAACCATTCAAAATGTTCAACTTGACGTTTTTCTATACTTTTTGTATAATTCATTTCCTGCGCTTTTATTCTACATTTTTCAATGTATTTATTAAGGTATTCATTAAACTTCGTTCGGACCTTTTCCTTAAATTGTTTTTCTGTTTCGAACGCTATATCCCATTTAAATTTTTCCGAGAATTCAAATAAGGGTAAACCCAACCCCCAAAATACGACACCTCTATATTGCCATTCTTCATAAATTTTATTGCCCACATATGGCGATAATCGATACCAATGTCCCATAGTTTCAATTGCAGTTTCTAATATCCAACTGCAATTAATATTATATCGTTCTGCCCATTTAATTAATTCATCCTTAAGTGGTATTAAATCTGGATAAAATTCATCTGTTAATTCATTAATATAATGGTTTATTGCATCCTCTATATCTTTATCATTCCATGCAAGTATTGTAAATTCATTTTTCTTATTTTTATACTTGTTTAATCTTGAAATATAATTTGTTTGTACTTTTTTCGCTTCTTCTATCTCTATAATCAATTGCCTATAAATAGGATAAACGTTATTATAAAGTGTATGTAATATTTCTGGCATTTCTTTTTTTATAGTATTCAAAAATATATTTCGTGCATTTTCTTTTGATATTATGTTATCTTGCGGTTCCATTTCACCATATGCTAAATTCATTGCAAACATCCTCCTTGCTTTCCCATGCAAGGACAGGATATAATATACATGGTCGTGTATAATTCTTGGTCCTTGCCATGGGTTATTTTTTTATCTAAATAAATCTTATAATATATTATACCATATATACACATCTAAAACTATATTAAACACTATATATAGTATATTAAAAAGTAGCTGTTTTTCAAGATTTCAACTCGCAATCAACTCGCAATCAAAAAAGGGTATCGACTTTTTATCGATACCCTTAAACCTGCTCAAATACTGGAGCTGGCGAAAGGACTTGAACCTTCAACCTGCTGATTACAAGTCAGCTGCTCTACCTATTGAGCTACGCCAGCACCTTTTTACCTATTAAATTCTCCTGACAGTTATATATTATACTTACCCGAGGGTATAATGTCAAGCTTTTTATCAAAAATTCCTCAAAACGATAGTCTCTTCTCTTTCGGGACCTACAGAAATTATGCTAAATTCCACTCCTACGAGTTCTTCCAACCTTTTTACATATTTTTTCGCATTCAAAGGTAAGTCTTCAAAGCTTCTCACATCCTGTATATTCTCACTCCAGCCCTCCATTTCTTCGTATATGGGTTCACACATTTTCAATTCTTCGAGGCTTGCCGGGAAATCCTCAATAATCTTTCCGTTAATTTTGTACCCTGTGCATATTTTTATTTTTTCAAGTCCTGTCAGAGTATCTAGTTTTGTGAGAGCAAGGCTCGTTATGCCAGAGACTCTGACAGCATATCTTAGCATTACAATATCTATCCATCCGCACCTTCTAGGTCTTCCAGTAGTTGTCCCATATTCATAGCCTTTTTCTCTCAAAAAATCTCCAATTTCATCTTTAAGTTCTGTAGGAAAAGGTCCCTTTCCTACCCTCGTAGTATACGCTTTGACAACACCTATCACATTGTCAATCATCGTAGGACCTATACCCGCTCCTACAGTAGCTCCTCCAGCCACAGGATGAGAAGCCGTAACATAGGGATAAGTACCAAAATCCAAGTCTAGAAGAGTCCCCTGGGCCCCTTCAAACAAGATTTTTTTACCTTCCTTTGCTAAATTGTAAAGCAGAACAGAAGTATCAGTCACATAAGGTCTCAACCTTTCTGCATACTCCCTGTAAGTTTCAAAGATTTGCTCGAAATCAAATCCCTCTTCACCGTAAATATCTTTAAAAATTTTATTTTTTCTCTCTAGATTCTTTTTAAGCTTCTCCCTGAAAACCTCGGCATTCATAAGGTCACACATTCTTATGCCTATTCTCTCTGTCTTATCCCTATAGCAAGGCCCTATTCCTTTTTTTGTAGTCCCTAAGTCCTCATCGCCCTTTCCTTTTTCTTCTAGTTCATCTTCTTTTATGTGATAGGGAAAAACTACATGGGCTCTATCGCTGATTTTTAAATTATCCTCTTTCACTTCCACTCCTTTAGCTTTTAAATCCTCAATCTCCTTCAAAAGAGCCGAAGGGTCAACTACTACCCCATTGCCAATTACACATATTTTGTCAGGGTATAGTATTCCAGAAGGAATGAGATGAAGCTTATACTGAACACCATCTTTTTCTACAGTATGCCCTGCATTATTGCCTCCTTGGTACCTCACCACCACTTCTGACCTCTCTGCAAGATAATCCGTTATCTTCCCTTTTCCTTCATCGCCCCATTGAGCGCCCACAATCACAGTAACAGACATATTTATTTCTCCTTCCTTTATTTGACTCTCTCCAAGATCTCCCTTGCCACAACAACCCCTGAAACTGAAGCCTGAGCTAAGCCTCTCGTTATGCCAGCTCCATCCCCTGCAGCGAATAAATTGCGTATCTGTGTCTCTAATTTATCTGTAAGCTCTACTCTGGAAGAATAAAACTTCACTTCAACGCCGTACAAAAGCGTATGCTTTGAATAAACTCCTGGCGAAACTTTATCAAGGGCTTGAAGCATTTCAATTATTGACTGTAAAAATCTGTAAGGAAGTACAAGGCTCAGATCTCCTGGAGTAGCATCTTTTAAGGTAGGTTCCACGAGTCCTCTTTCTATCCTTTTAGGAGTAGAACGCCTTCCTGACAGCAAATCTCCAAGCCTCTGGATTATAACTCCATCTCCCAGCATATTGGCAAGTTCCGCAATGTACCTTCCGTATTCTATGGGCCTGTTGAAAGGCTCTGTAAATTCTTTGCTCACAAGTATGGCAAAATTAGTATTTTCTGTCTTTATGTCCTTATAGCTGTGTCCATTCACTGTCTTTATCCCGTCGTGATTTTCTACAACTACCATCCCGTAAGGATTCATGCAAAAAGTTCTCACTCTATCGTCAAAAGATTTAGAATGGTAAATAAATTTGGATTCGTAAACCACATCGGTTATATCTTCCATCACCACAGCCGGGATTTCCACTCTCACTCCAATGTCCACTGCATTATTTTTCGTCTTGATTCCCAACCTATCGGCTTCTTTCTTAAACCATTTAGCTCCTTCTCTCCCAGGCGCCACCACTATATACTCTCCATAGTATTCCTCACCTTTCTCTGTCACAACCCCAACAGCCTGGCCGTCCTTTACAATTATCTCTTCTACTATGGTATCTGTCATTATATCTATTCTCTCAACCAGATAGTCTCTCATGTTCTTTATTATCTCAAAACTTTTATCTGTACCTAAATGCTTTATCACAGCAGGAATTAACTTCAAATCTGCTGCCTGAGCCCTCTTTTCTATCTCTCTTATCTTCTCTCTATCTGTACCGTGGACTTCAGTAGTAGCACCAAATCTCACGTATATGCTGTCTACATAGTTTATAAGCTCGTTAAGCTTCGATTTTGGCATGTATTCATCCAAAACTCCACCAAATTCAGAAGTAAGAGTCAGCTTTCCATCACTAAAAGCCCCCGCTCCTCCTATTCCAGACGTTATAGCGCAGGGTTTGCAGTCAAGGCATTTTGTCCCATAGGTATTCATCGGGCACACTCTTTTGTGTATATCTTTCCCTTTCTCAAGCAGCAATATATTTAAATTTTCTTTTTTATTAACGAGCTCAAGTGCAGTAAAAAGTCCTGCAGGTCCGCCTCCTACAATTATCACATCGTATCTTTTCATCTTATCTACCTCTTTCTTGCAAATTCACAAAGAAACCCGTAATCTATATTATCAAAAATTACGCTATAAATCAATTAAAAATGCGAATTTTTATAGGAAATTTCAAATAAAAGTTCGTGATTATTTTGGAAAAAACTAAAAGACAGGTTCATAACCTGCCTTAAATTGCAAATCATCACCTGCCAATCAATTTGATTATATATTCCATCAACCGCCCTCCCAGGTAAATGCCTATCACCCCAGCAATTCCCGGCAAAACACTGGGAGCCGGAATGGGCAACCTGAAAAATGAAAATATAAGACCTACAGCCATTCCCGTAACTAAAGCGAGCAATGTCTCCTTCACACTAACACCCCTCTTTTACTTTTATTATTTCCAGATAAAACCCTTTTAATCCTCATATAATTATACCACAATTTTAACTTGTTGTCAGACATCTAACCATCTCTTATTAATTTTTTAAAGTACAAAATATGGTATAATAATAACTGACCAATAAAGAACAGGGGGAGAAACATGAATAAACCTATCATAGGTATTGTGGGAAACATAAGCTATGAGACTGAGGGAGTGATGATCGGAGAAGAAAGAATTTATGTAATGAGACCTTATGTAGAATCAGTTCTAAAAGCCGGGGGCGTGCCTGTAGTTTTACCTATAGTCTTGGACAAAGACACACTAAAAAAACAGGTGGAAAAAGTAGATGGAATTTTAATAACTGGAGGACAAGATGTAAATCCCCTACTTTACAACGAAGAACCCATTGAAAAACAGGGTGGAATTACTCCTGACAGGGACTGGTACGATATTGAAGTCATAAAGTACGCTTATTCACTTAAAAAACCCATTCTGGGAATATGCAGAGGCATTCAAGTGATGAACGTAGCTTTAGGAGGGACTTTATATCAAGACATATCTCAAATCCCTACAGCTTACATAAAGCATTCTCAAAGAGCAAAGCCCGATTTACCCACCCATACGGTAGAAATAAAAGAAGGAAGCAGGCTGTATAATATCTTGGGCAAAACCATTGCAGTGAACAGCTTTCACCATCAGGCAGTAAAAGAGGTGGCAGAGGGCTTCAAAATAGTAGCCCAATCCAAAGATGGAGTTATAGAAGCAATTGAGCTTGAAAAAGAGGACTATTTTGTGGTGGGAGTTCAGTGGCATCCGGAGCTTATGGCTTACAAAGGAAATGAAAAAATGCTGGAGATATTTAAACAACTTGTAAAGGCCTGCCTCAAGAACGAATAAGTGTCCTATGGCATCCTCGGAACAGTAGCCTCTGGACTCATTCCTATTCTGCTCCCTCCTTACTTCCTGTCTGCCATCCATAGAACCTCCATGCCTTCTCTATCCACTTCATAGCTACCACCCCTCAATTAACCCTAATTATCAAAAAAGGCCTTACCCAAAAGCGGTAAGACCTTTTCTTTTATCCCCTCTGCGCTACAGTTGATGCCTGTTGCAACGGATCCCACACAGAATTGTATGGAGGAGCATACGCAAGGTCCAAAGCTTGCAACTCGTCAATAGTCATTTCATGGAACAAAGCAGTAGCCAAAACGTCTATTCTCTTGTCAACTCCTCCTAGTCCCCCTGCTATTTGTCCTCCCAGAAGTTTTCTGTTATCCTTGTGGTAGCAGAGCTTTATCGTAAGAATTTCGTCTTCCCATGGATAGTAATGGCTTACAGGCCTTGCTTTTATTAAAACTACCTGATAAGGTATGCCTAAAGCTTCGCAGTCTCTTTCTCCAAGACCACTTCTCGCTATAGTCCTGTCAAAAACCTTGACAATAGCCGTTCCTACCACTCCTGCAAATTTCGCATCTCCGCCTGCCATATTTATTCCTGCAATTCTTCCCTGTTTATTAGCAGTGGTCCCCAGTGGTATGTAATCCGGTGCATTTTCTCGACTTTGTCAGTTGGAGGCCATTTTTAGGCTGGTAAAAAATATCAAACCCTTGATTTTCAAGGGTTTTTTGTTTTTAGGGTTAAAAAATTTTTCAAAACTGTAGGGACAATTTTTCTCCTAATTATTGCCATAACACTTGACTATATTCACTTTTTGTAGTATAATGTAATAAACTAACATAAAGGTGATGCCATATGTTTCTCAAAATAACTAAAGCTGGTGGCTATGAGTATGCCAAAATTGTCCATAATTATCGCGAAAATGGTAAAATAAAACAAAAAGTCTTGCTTAATCTCGGTAGAATTGATGAACTTAAAAATGACCCTTCTTTCATTAATCTTGTAGATAAATTGCAAAAAATATTTTTAAGCTCTAGCGAAGAGACAGGTTCGATCAAGTTTTCTCCAGAAGATGTTTCAGAAGGGATTATTAAAAACTGGGGATATATTGTGTATAGGAAACTTTGGGAAGAACTTGAGATAGGTAAATTTCTCAAACAGTATAGCTCCCAAAATTCCAAGATAAAGTTTGACATTGATAAAGTGGCATTTTTAATGACAGCACAGAGATTAATTCAGCCAGTAAGCAAACTTCAAACGTACTACCGCAAAAACAAATACTTTGGATTTGAAGAAGATATTGATTTAAATCAGCTGTACAGGGGATTAGATATTCTGGCCCAGATAAAAGAGGATTTGGAGCTATATCTTTATCACAAGAATAGAGATTTATTTAACATGGTAGTTGATGTTGTTTTTTATGATGTGACAACATTTTACTTTGAAAGTATTAAGCAAGATGATTTAAGGGATTTTGGATTTAGCAAGGATAACAAGGTAAATGAGGTACAAGTAGTAATGGGCATGCTTGTAGATAAAGAAGGAAGACCAGTTGGATATGAACTGTTTCCAGGAGATACTGTTGACAGCAAGACCATGATAGAAATTTTGAGGAAACTGAAAGATAAATTTTGCATAGACCAGGTAATAATAGTTGCGGACAAAGGCCTTAACAGTAAACTTAATTTAAAGCTGATAAAAGAAGCGGGATACGACTACATTGTGGCAAGCAGACTGAAAAACATGAGTAAAGAGATTTTAGATAGAGTATTTGATGAA
>NZ_SLWU01000030.1 GCF_004345675.1 Caldanaerobacter subterraneus
GTTTTACCAGGGTAAAAATGGTTTTTAAGGATTTAATTTGTGTGTTTATTATTAAATTTTTAATGTGGATTACAATCATATTATACGAGGAGTGATTTGAATGCATATTTGGGATGCGGAGATAAGAGTCCGCTATGGTGAAACTGATAAAATGGGAGTAGTATACTATGCTAACTACCTTCACTGGTTTGAGATTGGGAGAACGGAGTTTTTTCGCTCTCTAGGCATGACTTACAGGGATTTAGAGGAAAGAGATATAATGCTTCCTGTGATTGAAGCTCATTGCAAGTATTTCTCTTCTGCTTTTTACGATGACCTCATAATAATAAGGACTCGCCTTGAATTTGTTACAGGAACGCGCATAAAGTTTTTGTATGAAGTAATAAGAAAAGAAGATGGAAAACTTCTGGCTCAAGGTTATACAGAGCATCCCTTCACTGACAGCACAAGAAAACCTATCAATTTGAAAAAAGTCATGCCCGAAGTGTATCAGATGCTTGTAGAATGCATCCAGTAAATAGAAGAACTAAGGTATATATTACATAAAATTGGATATAATAGTTTTAGAGGGTAACCGACTTTCTTTTCTTTTTTTATTTTTATAACAAACGTTTGCACAATTCTAAAGGGGAGGGAGAAAGTGTTGAAGAGGATTGGAATTTTGTTGATTTTTATAGTGATTGGAGTTTTTGTCCTTTCAGGGTGTTCTGATGTTTCATACGTGAAGGTTGAACATTTAGATAAAACCGAAGCTTCTCAAGGACCAGGGGAGAGAGATACATGGGCGACAGCTCAAAAACAGGGCATTGGCACTGCCAATAATGATGTATCGAAAGTATGGTTTACTTTAGCTCAGGGGGCCCTTTCTGAGATTTACTATCCTACCATTGACAGAGCCAACAGCAAGTTTTTAAAATTTATTGTTACTGATGGCAAAACTTTTGTGGCTGATGAGACAACTGACACTGTAAGCAAGGTAGAGAAGATTAACAACAGGTCTTTAGCTTACAGGCTAGTGAATATTGATAAAAGAGGAAGGTATAAAATTACAAAAGAGATATTTACTGACCCAAGAAGGAATTCTGTTGTCATGAAGGTGAGATTTGAAGCGTTAAAAGGGAAAATGGAAGATTATAAACTTTATCTTGTGTACGACCCTCATATTTCTAATCAAGGAGCGGATAATGAGGGGTATGTTGTAAAAGCGAATGGTGAATACGGATTTATGGCTTGTAGAAACAATGTGTATTCAGCCTTAATGACTGATGCGAAATGGGGGAGCTATTCTGTAGGATATAACGGTGTTAATGACCCTGTGAGCGATTTAAAGAAAAATAAGAAAATGACTTACAAGTTCGATAGGGCTAAAGGGAATATAATTGAGGGTATTGAGATTGATTTAAGAGACAAGACGGAATTTAAAACCGTTCTTTCCTTTGGAGAAAGTGAGGAAGAGGCGTTAAAGACGGCTCTTAGTACTTTAAAAGACAGTTACGACAGGATGCTTGGGATATATATAGCAGAATGGAATAAATACTGCGACGGGCTTAAAAACTTTGGTGGAGAGGCAGACGAGCTTTACTATACCAGTTTAATGTTTTTAAAGGCGAGTGAAGATAAAACCAACAAAGGAGCTTTTATTGCCTCCCTTTCAATTCCATGGGGAGAAGGACAGGGGGATGAGAATAAAGGAGGGTATCACTTAGTTTGGGCAAGAGATTTATACCACATCGCCAATGCTTTTATTGCAGCTAAAGATATAGATTCGGCTAATAGGGCTTTGGATTTTCTAGCTATGGTGGTAGAAAAAAATGGATTTATGCCTCAAAACACTTGGATAAACGGAGACCCTTACTGGAACGGGATTCAGATGGACGAACAGGCTGACCCGATAATCCTGGCATATCACCTTAAAAGATACGATTTGTATGAAAAATTGGTAAAACCCCTTGCTGATTTTATAGTAAAAGTAGGACCTAAGACAGGACAAGAGAGGTGGGAGGAAGCGGGAGGGTATTCTCCTGCCACTATGGCAGCTGAAGTTGCTGGACTTGTCTGTGCTGCTGATATTGCGAAGCAAAACAAAGATATGGAAAGGGCAAAGAAATATCTGGAGACAGCTGACAAATGGCAAGAGTTGATAGACAAACTCACTTATACTACGAAAGGACCTTATGGCAATGGGCAGTATTATATAAGAATTGCAGGTTTACCGGACCCGGATGCCGACTTTTTAATAAGCATTGCCAACGGAGGAGGAGTGTATGACCAGAAGGAGATTGTAGATCCAAGTTTTTTAGAGCTTGTAAGGTTAGGAGTAAAAGCTTATGATGACCCAAAGATATTGAATACTATTTCGGTAGTTGATAGCCTCCTTAAAGTAAATACTCCTAAAGGGCCTTCGTGGTACAGGTACAATCATGATGGCTATGGTGAACCCGCCAAAGGAGAACTTTATCATGGCAAAGGTAAAGGCAGATTATGGCCTCTTCTTACAGGAGAGAGAGGGATGTACGAAATTGCAGCAGGGAAAAAAGCAGATGACTATCTAGAGTATATGAGAAATTTTGCTAATGAAGGTTTTGGCTTGTCAGAGCAAATTTGGGAAGATACAGGACTTCCTACAGATTCTGCTTCTCCTCTCAATTGGGCTCATGCGGAATATGTGGTGCTTTTTGCATCTAACATAGAAGGGAAGGTAGTTGATATGCCACAAATTGTATACAAAAGGTATGTATTAGGGGAGAGATAAAACTCCCCCTATATTTTTTCTTTTTGCGATAGGTTATAATACTCTTTGGAGGAGGGAAGAAACCTTGAATAAAGTAAAAATAGGTGAAAAATACGAAGTAGATATCACTAGCATGGGACACGAGGGGGAGGGAGTTGGAAGAATCGATGGAATAGCTGTTTTTGTAAAAGGAGCTTTAAAGGGAGAAAGAGTTATTGTAGAGATAGAGGAGGTCCATAAAAATTATCTCAAAGGTTATACAGTAAAAATACTAGAAAAATCCCAGCATAGAGTAAATCCTCTTTGTCACTATGCTGATAGGTGTGGTGGTTGTTCTTTGCAACACTTAAGTTATAAAGGCCAACTTGAATACAAGACTCAGAAGGTAAAGGATAATCTAGAGAGGATAGGAAAGATTTATACAAAAGTTCACTATGCGATAGGAATGGAGAATCCATTGAATTACAGAAACAAAGGGCAATTTGTAGTAGGTGAAATAGGAAGAGAAAAGATAACGGGGTTTTACTCTTTCCATTCCCACGAGATTGTACCTGTAGATAATTGCTTGATACAGCATCCTTTGAGCAACAAGGTTGTAAGTGTAGTAAAGGAGTGGTTAAATGAATGTGACATAAGCGTTTATGACAGGAAAAAAGGCAAAGGACTAATAAGGCACGTGGTAGCTAAGGTCGCTTTTAAGACAGGGGAAGTTATGGCAATAATCGTCATAAATGGAGAAGATATACCTTGTAAGGAAGAACTGATAGAGGCCTTGAAAGAAAAAGTGCCAGGGCTTAAAAGTGTTATTTTGAATATTAATACCAGGCGAACTAAGATGATTTTAGGAAATAAGAATATTGTAATTTATGGGAAAAATACCATTGAGGATTTCATAAAAGATTTAAGATTTGAGATATCTCCACTTTCTTTTTTTCAGGTAAATCCTATTCAAACTGAAATTTTGTACGATAAAGCCATTGAATACGCTGGTTTGACGGGAAAAGAAGTGGTAATAGATGTTTATTCAGGAATAGGGACTATATCTTTGTTTGCAGCCAAGAAAGCCTCTTTTGTATATGGAATTGAGTCAGTAAAAGAGGCGGTAGAGGATGCAGAGAAAAATGCTCAAGTGAACGGAGTGAAAAATGTGAAGTTTATATGGGGGAAAGCGGAAAGAGAGATAGCCAAACTTTACAAAGAAGGAGTAAAGGCGGAAGTGGTCATAGTTGACCCGCCAAGAGATGGATGCGATAAGGAGGTTATAAGGGCTATTGTGGGTATAAACCCGAAAAGGATCGTGTACGTATCCTGCAATCCTTCTACTCTTGCCAGAGATTTAAGGTATTTAGAAGATGCGGGCTACAGGACAGTAGAGGTGCAGCCTGTTGACATGTTTCCCTATACTTATCATGTGGAAAGCGTGGCCTTAGTAGAAAGAATGTAGAAAATATATCAAACTTTAAAAGAAGTCGAAAAAAGTTTAAAAGAGCGGTAAAGGGGAGTTACCCTTTTACTGCTCTTTTTAGTTTGTTTATCTCTCTCTTGAAGAAGAGGTACATGGCAGTTCCTTTGAAAGACCACTGGAGAGCAGTTACAAACCAAACTGCTACGACTCCCCATTTAAGGATGTATATGACCACGTACATTAAAGGCAATCGAATCAGCCAGCTTGAGATTGTGGATATGATAAAAGGAATTTTTGTGTTTCCACTTCCTTTTAAACCACCCCCGTACACCATTCCTAGAGCCATAAAGGGCTGTTCTATTGAAGCTACCATAAGGCATAAAGCTCCCACTGCTATTACTTCTGGATCGTTTATGAAGGCTCTCATTAAAAGTTTGGGTATTGTGAGAAAGAGTAAAGACATTGTTCCCATGATAGAGGCGGCAAATGTGGCAGAAATTCTCGTGTACCTAATAGCCCCTTCATAATTTTTTGCCCCCACCATTTGTCCTGCCATAGTGGTTGCAGCGACAGCAAATCCCCATCCTGGCATGAAGGAAATAGACTCTATAGTTGTAGCTATTTGATTTGCAGCAAAAGCCACTGTGCCCAGATGCATTATCATGAAAATAGATAAGAGCCTACTTATATCGAAAGCTGCTTCCTGAAGTGAGGCGGGGATAGAAAGTTTTATTATTTCTATGGCTAACTTATGATGATATTGTAAAACATCTCTAAAAGTTAGATTCAAGGTTTTCTGGATTATATAATACCATAAAACAAAGAAAAATCCTACTATATGGGCGATTGTCGTAGCAATAGCAGACCCTTTAACCCCTAGAGCAGGGAAGCCCAGCTTTCCAAAGATTAGAATCCAATCCAGTAGAATATTGAGTATCACTACAATAGCAGCAGCTGTCATGGGAGTCTTAGTGTTTCCTGTAGCTCTTAAAATGGCATTTAAAGTGCTCATCACCATGTTGAAGAATATCCCTACAGAAGCTATTTTCATAAAAACTTTTCCCAGCGCAAGGACGTTTCCACTTGCACCAGCTAAGATTAGTATTTTTTCTGCCAGTAGGAACATTAGAGAAGAAATTATAAAACTGCCTAGTATCCCTAAAAAGATTCCCTGACTGGCATACCTTTTTGCCTTTTCAAATTCCTGAGCTCCAATGCTTCGAGCAACATAAGAGGTAACTCCTATGGCTATTCCCATTGTTACAAATATTGCAGCGAAAGTGTATATTATTTCTGACGCTAGTCCTACAGCGCTAACGCTGTCTTTTCCGCCATACTGCCCCACCATCATGGTGTCTAGTACCCATACTACCATGTAAAGAAGCATTTCCCCTACAGCAGGTAAAGCCAAGTTGAGTATTTTTTTTACTTCTTTTTTGCTACTCATATAACACCCCCTAAAACTAGTACAAAGCAAGCTTTAACGCTGTTTTATGTATAGTTCAAAAATTACACTAACAGTATTATAACACATGTACTTTTATTGACATAATAAAACATCAGTGATAAAGTTAAAGTGCTGATAAAAAGCTTGAGTATGTGAGAAGAGGGAAAGTATGATAGTAAGTGCTAGCAGAAGGACTGATATACCAGCTTTTTATAGTGAATGGTTTTTTAAAAGACTTGAAGAAGGTTTTGTTATGGTAAGGAATCCTTTTAATTTTCACCAAGTGACAAAAGTTCCTCTGACAAAGAATTGGGTGGAGGGCTTTGTTTTTTGGACAAAAAATCCTGCGAGAATGATGAAAAAACTGCATCTCCTTGAGGAATATCCTTACTATTTTTTGTTTACTTTAAATCCATACGATAAGGCAATTGAAAGAAATGTCCCGGACAAAGATTTAGTTATAAAAATTTTTCAAAATCTTTCTAAAACAATAGGTCGAGAAAGAGTGATATGGCGCTATGACCCAATAATACTTACTCCGGAATTTGATATCAAATATCATGTAGATAGCTTTAAATGGCTAACCTCTCATTTAGCTGACTTTACGGAAAAGTGCATAATAAGCTTTGTAACTTTTTACCCTAAAATAGAAAAAAATTTAAGAAAAATAGGAGCACATCCCGTAAGTAGGGAGGAGAAGATAGAAGTCGCTTCAAAATTTTATGAAATAGCCAAGGAAAATGGAATTAAAATAGAAGTATGTGCTGAAGAGGAAGACCTTTCTCCTTTTGGAGTTTTTCCTGCAAAATGTGTGGATAAATTTCTCATTGAGAGAATATCGGGGAAAAAATTACAGGTTAAGAAAGATAAAAACCAGAGAAAATTTTGTGGATGCGATGAAAGTGTTGACATAGGAACTTATGATACATGCCTTCACGGATGCATATACTGTTATGCCAATTCAAGTAGAGAAGCGATAAGAAAAAATGTAAAAAATTTTGATATTAATTCTCCTCTTTTATGCAGTCACTTAGTGGAAGGAGATATAGTGAGGGAAAAGATAAGGGCTTAGTGGAAAAGTTTTCTTATATGTAGTATAATTAAAACAAGAAATTTTTGGGGGTGAGATTGTGCAGAAGGCTGTAGAGTTTACATATAATAGGAAAACCTTAAGGGGGATGTTGCATCTTCCTGAAGGAGTATCTGAAAAGGTTCCTATGGTAGTTATGTTTCACGGTTTTACAGGAAATAAAGTAGAGTCCCATTTTATTTTTGTTAAGATGTCAAGAGCTTTAGAAAAAGTGGGAATAGGAAGTGTGAGGTTTGACTTTTACGGTTCAGGCGAAAGCGACGGAGATTTTAGTGAAATGACCTTTAGCGGTGAATTAGAGGATGCACGACAGATTTTAGATTTCGTTAAAAGGCAGCCGACTACGGATGTAGAAAGAATAGGTCTTTTGGGACTCAGCATGGGAGGAGCTATAGCAGGAATAATAGCAAGAGAAAGAAAAGAGGATGTGAAAGCCTTAGTTTTATGGGCTCCCGCTTTTAATATGCCGGAACTCATAATGGGAGAAGGAGCTAGACAGTATGGGGCAATAATGGAAAGCTTGGGCTATGTAGATATAGGAGGGCTAAAACTTGACAGAGCTTTTGTGGAGGATATAGCGAAGTTTAATATTTTTGAGCTGTCAAGAGGTTATGAGGGGAAAGTGCTCATAGTCCACGGTACTAACGATGAAGCCGTTGAGTACAGGATCTCTGATAGAATACTTCAAGAAGTATATGGGGATAATGCTTTCCGCGTAACTATAGAAGGAGCGGACCATACTTTTAAAAACCTTGAATGGGAAAGAAAAGCGATAGAAGAATCTGTGAAGTTCTTTGAAAGAGAATTAAAGGGATAGCCTTTTGCTATCCCTTTTTCCCATAAAGTTCCACAATTTTTACTATCACTTCAACTGCTTTTTCCATGGCGTGGATCGGTATGAATTCATATTTGCCGTGGAAATTATGCCCTCCAGTGAACAAATTAGGGGTAGGAAGTCCCATAAAACTCAGTCGTGCTCCGTCAGTTCCTCCTCTTATTGGCACCACCTTTGGTTCAATGCCCAAAGACCTCATTGCTTCCATGGCAGTTTCTACTATGTGCATGTGCTTTTCTATAACTTCTCTCATGTTATAGTACTGGTCTTTAAGTTCCAGCTCTACTGTACCTTCTCCATATTTTTTATTTAGAGCTTCTACTATGCTTTTTATATACTCCTTTTTATCTGAAAAAGCCTGTTTGTCAAAATCTCTTATGATGTAATACATTGATGTTTCTTCTACAGTGCCTTGAAAGTTATTTAAGTGGTAGAAGCCCTGATATCCTTCTGTGTGTTCAGGTCTTTCTAGTTCTGGCAGCATGTTCTGAAGCTCTATTCCTATTAAAATGGAATTTTTCATTTTGCCTTTTGCAGTTCCAGGATGAACATTTCTGCCGTGTATCTTTATTTTAGCGCTAGCAGCATTGAAATTTTCGTACTCTATGGTGCCAAGTTCTCCTCCGTCTACAGTGTAGGCAAAATCGCAGGCGAATTTTTTTACATTGAATTTGTCTACTCCTCTTCCAATTTCTTCGTCAGGAGTAAAGGCAATTTTTACATTGCCATGTTCTATTTCTGGGTGGTTTATTAAATACTCAATTGCAGTGATTATCTCTGCTATTCCAGCTTTGTCGTCAGCCCCCAAAAGGGTAGTGCCGTCTGTTGTTATCAAGGTCTTTCCTATGTAGTTTTTTAATTCAGGGAATTCACTTGTAGAGAGGATTATGCCTTTTTCTTTGTTTAGCACTATATCATTTCCGTCATAATTTTCAATTATTTGTGGTTTTACGTCTTTACCGCACATGTCAGGGCTTGTATCCATATGAGCTATAAAACCTATGGTAGGGATTTTTTTATCTGTGTTGGCAGGAAGCAGTGCTGTGACGTATCCATTTTCGTCTACCTCTACCTCAGATAGTCCTAATTCTTTTAATTCTTTTGCTAGTTCTCTTGCAAAGATAAGCTGTCCTTCTGTACTCGGGAAAGTGTTGGAATTTTCATCTGAAGTTGTGTGGTATTTTACATATTTCAAAAAACGTTCAACTACTTTTGACAATTTTAACCCCTCTTTCTCTTAAAATTTTTCCCAGTGTAAAACTTCAGAAAGGTCTTTTTTGTATTTGGGTTGTGGATTTTCAGCAGGGTAACCGAGCGATATTATTGATATCATGCGGAGATTATCAGGCACGTTTAAGTATTCATTTATTTCCTTTTCATAACTTCTATTATAACCCGCTACCCAACAGGACCCTATTCCGTAGGCTGTAGCTGCAAGCAGTATGTTTTGCGTAGCAGCGGAACCGTCTTCTAAATGATGCTTATTGTCTTTTTCGCAGTATACTATCACACAGGCTGCTGCGTTCTTAATAAAGTCTCCATAAGTTGCTTTTTCTGCTATGAATTTGAGCTTTTCTTTGTCTGTTATGACAATGAAGTGCCATGGCTGAGCATTGTTTCCACTAGGTGCAAGCCTTGCACAGTCTATGATATCTTCTAAAATTTCTTTTGGGATGGGTTTATCAATGTATTTTCTTACACTTCTCCTCTTTTTTAAAACTTCTAAAGCCTCCAACATTTTCACCTCCCAGATAATATTATATCCTATGAGGGGTAATTCTCAAAAAAGATTGTGAGAGGAATTAACTTTGCTAAACTTGTGCAATATAGTTTTATGGTATAAAATTATTATGTAAATAAAAGAAAATGGAGGTTTACATATATGAAAAAGCTGATAAGTTTTGATTATTCAAAAGCTTTGCCTTTTATTCACCCTCACGAGATTGAGTATATGGAAAAACATGCTAAATTATCTCTAGAGATGGTGTTGAAGGCAAATGCCCAAGGCAATGGCTTTTTGGGATGGGTAAATTTGCCTAGAGACTATGATAGGGCAGAGTTTGAAAGGATTAAAAAGGCAGCGCATAAAATTCAGTCCGATTCTGATGTCTTGGTAGTTATAGGGATAGGAGGTTCTTATTTAGGTGCTAGAGCTGCCATTGAGATGCTGTCCCACTCTTTCTATAACCTACTTCCAAAGGGTAAAAGAAACACGCCAGAAATATACTTTGCAGGCAATAGCATAAGTTCTACCTACTTAAAGGACCTTCTAGAGCTCATAGCGGACAAAGAAGTCTCTATAAATGTGATTTCAAAATCTGGCACGACAACAGAACCTGCAATAGCTTTTAGAGTATTCAGAGATTTTATGGAGAAAAAATACGGCAAAGATAAGGCCAGGTCTAGAATATATGTTACTACAGATAGAGAAAAAGGTGCTTTGAAAAAATTAGCTGATTCCGAAGGGTATGAGACTTTTGTGATACCTGATGATGTAGGGGGAAGGTATTCTGTACTCACCGCAGTAGGACTTTTGCCTATAGCAGTAGCGGGTATAAATATAGACGAAATGATGGAAGGAGCATATGAGGCTTCAACTGTATACACAAAGGAAGATTTAAGTGAGAATATAAGCATGCAGTATGCTATTTTGAGGAATATTCTTTACAGAAAAGGGAAAGCCATAGAGATACTGGTAAATTACGAACCAAGACTTCACTATTTTGCTGAATGGTGGAAACAGTTATTTGGCGAAAGCGAGGGAAAAGACCAAAAAGGGATTTACCCTGCTTCTGTAGATTTTACTACTGACCTTCATTCTATGGGACAGTTCATACAGGAAGGCAGCAGAAACATATTTGAGACTGTATTAAATGTGGAGAAACCTGCGAAAGATATCATCATAAACGAAGATAGAGACAACATAGATGGGCTTAACTTCCTGGCAGGGAAGACGATAGATTTTGTAAACAAAAAAGCTTTTGAGGGGACACTTCTTGCTCATACAGACGGAGGAGTGCCCAATTTAGTGGTTAACATTCCAGAAATAACTCCTTTCTACTTTGGAAATTTAGTTTACTTCTTTGAAATGGCTTGTGCAATAAGCGGATATATAAATGGCGTTAATCCTTTTGACCAGCCGGGAGTAGAAGCTTATAAGAAAAACATGTTTGCACTTTTAGGAAGACCAGGATTTGAAAAAGAAAGGGAAGAACTAGAAAGGAGGTTAAGAGGATAGTAAAAAGTCCGGGCATTCACCCGGACTTTTTATTTGGTATACATGAGGTCATAATATTCTTGAAGCATTCTGTTTGCAGAAAAGGCTTCAAAAGTAGTTCTTATACTTTCTTTCATCATTTCTTCCCATTTTTTCTTATCGTTGTAGTAGGTGGGTACTACTTTATTGAGAAGCACATCATATAGAGCTTCTGCATCGTGCTTGTCAAGTTCCTCAAAGTTGTCTGATTCAAACCCATCTCCGAATTGCCAACCATTTACTCCATCAATGCAGGCTTCTGGCCACCAGCCATCGAGGATGCTCAAATTTAAAACGCCGTTCATTGCAGCCTTCATGCCCGATGTACCGCTTGCCTCAAGAGGCCTTCTTGGGTTGTTAAGCCATACGTCTGCGCCGCGAGTGAGCATTTTCCCGATCGTCATATCATAGTCTTCCAAAAATACTACGCTTTCAGGGTATTTCTTTGTCATCTTAACAATTCTTGCGACAATTTCTTTGCCCACGTCGTCCAATGGATGGCCTTTTCCTGAAAAGACAATTTGTATTTTTCTGTCTCTCAAATATTCACCGATGGCCTTTTCATTTCTGAAGATAAGGTCGCTTCTTTTATAAGGAGCAGCCCTTCTGGAGAAACCTATAAGGAGTTTGTCTGCGTCTAGTTTCACTCCTGTCTTTTTATACACAAAATCTATCAACTCTTTTTTCAAAAGGTTGTGGGTTTCCAAAAGACCTGTTCCTTTTTTGTAAGCTTCTATTATCCTCTCGTCCATCCACGTACCTCTATGAATTCCGTTGGTTATAGAAATGATGGGGGCTTTGTTCTCTATATGTTGCCACATTTTGTTAGCAGTTTGGCCGTGCAATTTTGATACACCGTTTGCAATTTTAGAAAGTCTTAGTCCTGCTACAGTCATGTTAAAAGGTACCCCACCTATTTGAGCCAACTGTTCTATAGTAAGCCCGTTGTTTGCTCCCATGTACATTAAAAGTTCCAAGTCGTGAGATTCGTTTCCTTCTTTTACAGGGGTGTGAGTTGTAAAAACTATTTCTTTGCGGGTGGCTTCCCAAGCCTCTTCAAAAGACATCCCTTGATTTTCCATTTTTTCTCTTATAAGCTCAATACCAGCCAGAACTGCATGCCCTTCGTTGAAGTGGTAGATGTCAACATCAATTCCTAAGGCTCTTAAAGCTCTTACACCGCCAATTCCTAGCACAATCTCCTGCGCAACCCTTTCCTCACCAAACCATCCGTAAAGCTGGCCTGTTATCCATCTGTCGCCGTTTTCAGGAATGTCTGTGTCTAAGAGGTATAAAGGGGCATTGTCAAAACTATCCACTAGCCAGACTTTGCAGTAGACATCTTTATTTCTTATCTTTACTTTGACCTTTACCCCTGTGTCTTTTAAAAAGTCGTAATTGCGGGTATAATTGCGGTATGCATCGTAAGGATAGCCGTCTTCACCGATATGCTGTTCAGTGTAACCCTGTTTCCAAAGTATTCCTATCCCTACGACTGGAAGACCCATTTCCTTTGCGGCTTTAAGGTAATCCCCTGCTAGAATGCCTAAACCTCCAGCGTAAAGCTTGAAGTTAGATTCAAGGCCGTATTCCATGCAGAAATAAGCTACTCTTGGCAGTTTTTTGTTTTCCATATTAATCCTCCTTATTTGCAACAGTAGTTAACTATATTATAATATTAAACCTCTGGTTATGCAAGTGTTTGCACAAAAAAGAAATGGAGGAGCGGATGAAATTGAAAATTTTCTATTGACATAAAAGTAAAAAGGTAGTATGATAAAGAGTAAATAATTTTAACAATTTAATACTTTAAAATCTCTTATCAAGAGAGGTGGAGGGACTGGCCCGATGAAACCCGGCAACCAGCCTTAGGGCATGGTGCCAATTCCTGCAGCGGTTTCGCTGAAAGATGAGAGATTCTTGTAGTCTCTTCTTTTAGCGAAGGGACTTTTTTATTTTTAAAAAAGGAGGGGCATTAAATGTTGAAAAATGAAAAGCTGTGTAATAAACTTAAAGAAAAGAAATTTGTAATAACTGTGGAAATTTCTCCCCCCAAAGGGATAGATGTAACTAAAACTATCGAGGAAGCTCGAAAACTTAAAGGTGTGGCAGATGCTCTCAATATAACTGATTCACCGATGGCAAATATGAGGATGAGCCCCATAGCCTTGGCGCATATACTTCAGGACCACCTTAACATTGAAACTATTTTTCATCTAACCTGCAGAGATAGAAATCTCATAGGGCTTCAATCAGAGCTTTTAGGAGCTTACGCCCTGGGGGTTAGAAATATACTAGCTTTAACCGGTGATAATCCTTCTTTGGGAGATACACCCCAAGCGAGGGGAGTCTACGATGTAGATTCTGTAGGCCTTTTGAAGATTATAAAAGCTTTGAATTCAGGTTTTGATTACAATGGGAATAAGCTCGATTATCCTACTTCTTTCTGTGCAGGAACTACTGCCAATCCGAATGACTTGAGGGATGAGGCCATAGAAAAGCTGCATGTGAAAGTAGAAGCGGGGGCTGAATTTATACAGACCCAACCGGTGTATGATGAGGAGATTCTTTTTAAGTTTTTGGACAAAGTAAAAGATCTGAAAGTACCTGTCCTTGTGGGAATACTGCCTTTAAAAAGCTATAAAATGGCTTTAAGATTGATGGAGAAAGTGCCAGGGATTGAAATACCAGAAAAAGTTCTAAAAAGGCTCCAACAAGGCGGAAAAGAAGAAGGAATAAACTTATCCGCCGAGTTTATAAAGAACATAAAAAGTGAAGTTGCGGGGATTCACATAATGCCCATGGGAAGTGTAGACTTTGTTTTTGATATAATCTCTAAAGTGGAAGGAATAGCTATAAGTGCTAAAAAGGCTGAGACGAAGTAATGGGGGGATGAAAGTGATAGATATTTTTAAAGAATGTGAAAATAGGGTTGTCGTTTTTGACGGTGCTATGGGGACACAGCTTCAGGAAAGGGGACTTAAAGCCGGGGAATGCCCTGAGTATGTAAACTTAAAAATGCCTGAGGTGGTTTTTGACATACACAAAGCCTATATTGAGGCTGGAGCCGAAGTCATAGAGACTAATACTTTTGGGGCAAACAGAATAAAACTTGCAAAATACGGACTTGAGGACAAAGTAGAAGAGATTGTAACGAAAGGGGTGGAAATAGCGAGAAAGGCGGCGGGAGATCGTCCAGTAGCCTTCTCTGTTGGCCCAACAGGTGAACTTCTTGCTCCATTTGGAGATATGACTTTTGATGAGGCTTATGAGGTTTTCAAGGAAGTGGTAGTAGCCGCTGAAAAAGGAGGAGCAGACATTGTGATCATAGAAACCATGTCAGATATGTTGGAGGCAAAAGCTGCAATTTTAGCAGCTAAGGAAAACACCAATATGAAGGTCATATGTACCATGACTTTTCAGGAAGACGGACGAACACTTATGGGTTCGGACCCTGTGACGGTAGTAGTAAGTCTACAGGGTTTGGGACTTGATGCAATAGGAGTTAACTGTTCTACAGGGCCGGATAAAATGGTAAAAGTTGTTGAAAAGATGGCTCAAGTGGCGCGTATTCCCATAATTGCTCAGCCGAATGCCGGTATGCCTGTCATAAGGGACGGGAAAACAGTTTACGATTTAAAACCTGAGGAATTTGCCAGTTTCTTTCCACAATTTGTTGAAAAAGGCGCTTGTATAGTAGGAGGTTGTTGCGGTACTACTCCATACTATATAAAACTGGTAAAAAAGGCTGTAGAAAATTTAAAGCCTAAAAAGCCGGAAAATAAATTTACAGCTCTGTCTTCAAATACCCGCACAGTTTTTATAGGCAAAGAATACCCTTTAAGAGTGATAGGAGAGAGGATTAATCCTACAGGAAAGAAAAAATTAAGCGGAGCTCTTTTGTCAGGAGATGTCAATTTAGCTGTTGAGGAAGCTTTGAAGCAGCAAAAGTGCGGGGCCGAAATATTAGATGTCAATGTAGGGGTGCCTGGGATAGAGGAAGAGGAAATGTTGCCAAAGGTAGCGTTTGAAGTTGAAAAGGCGGTGGATTTGCCTTTGCAGTTAGATAGTACCAATGTAAAAGCTATAGAGAAAGCGATAAGAATTTTAAGAGGAAGGCCTATAATAAATTCTGTTAATGCAAAGGAAGAGAGCTTAAAAGAAGTATTGCCAATAGTTAAAAAGTACGGAGCATGTGTAGTTGGGCTTACAGTGGGGGATAAGGGATTGCCAAAGGACAGACATGAGAGGGTTGAAAATGCCAGAAAAATACTGAAGAAAGCAGAAGAGTACGGAATTCCTAAGGAAGATGTGATAATAGACCCCGTGGTGCTTACTGTTTCCTCAGAACAAGGAGCAGCAATTGAAACATTAGAAGCGATGAAAATAATATCAGAGGAATTGGGTGTAAACACGGTTGTAGGGCTAAGCAATATATCTTTTGGTCTGCCTGAAAGAAAGCTCATAAATTCGACTTTCTTGGCCATGGCAGCTTCACACGGGCTTACTGCGGCTATTGTAAATCCCTGCGATGAATCCTTGATGGACACTTTGAGGGCTTCTATGGTTTTGCTTAACAAAGATAAAGGAAGTGAAAATTATTTAAAAGTGTATGGGCAAAGGGTAAAGCCGAAAGAAGAAGTCATAAAAAGACATGAGGAAGATTTTAGCAAAAAGCTGTATGATCAGATTTTAGAAGGGAAAAAGTCGGGAGTTGAAGAAATAGTAATGGCACTCCTTGAGGATAACCCTCCCCTTTCACTAGTGGATGAAATTATAATACCTGCGCTTAAAGAAGTAGGGGACAGGTATGAAAAAGGTATATACTTTTTGCCACAGCTTTTGAGTTCTGCGGAGGTCGTGCAGAGTGCTTTTAAATTGATAAAGGAAAAGCTTCCAAAAGGCACTGCTTCAAAAGGGAAAATAATTTTAGCAACAGTGGAGGGAGATGTACACGATATAGGGAAAAACATAGTTAAGGTTTTGTTAGAGAATTACGGGTATGAGGTAATTGACCTTGGCAAAGACGTAAAAGGCGAGGTAATAGTGGAGGAAGTGAAAAAGACAGGTGCTCCTCTGGTAGGGTTGAGTGCTCTTATGACTACTACTCTTTTTAATATGGAAAAAATTATTAAAATGCTTAAAGAGAATACTGAAGCGAAAGTGATGGTTGGTGGAGCAGTTTTAACAGAAGAGTACGCTTTTAAAATAGGAGCGGATTACTACGGTAAGACCGCACAGGATGCTGTAAAAATTGCTGATAAATTTTTCTTAAAGAACGCTTTGGTTTGTAAGACCTGCAGTTTTTAAAATACGCATATTGAGGTGATGAAATTGTCAGTAGAGGCGGTTAGAGATTTTTTTAGGTCAAGAGGGATAAATTTGGAGGTAAAAATTTTTGAAGATACCAGCACTGTAGAAAAAGCAGCAGAATCTTTAGGTGTTACTCCCGGTGAAATAGCAAAGTCTATGCTTTTTAAGTTGAAAGATAAATACATTATGGTAGTGACAGCCGGTGACAAAAGGATAGATAACAAAAAATTCAAAGAAACCTTTAAAGCTAAGGCGAAAATGGCTTCGCCAGAAGAGGTGCTTGAAGTGACGGGGCATCCTGTTGGAGGAGTTTGTCCATATGGGCTGAAAAATCCTGTTGAGGTGTATTATGATATTTCATTAAAAGAATATGAAATTGTGTATCCTGCTGCAGGCGATGTAAATGCAGCTGTAGAAGTAAAAGTAGAAGATTTAGATAAAATTGTAGAAGGAGAATGGGTAGATGTATGTCAGTGACATACATCTACCTTCTTTAAAAGTATCTTTTGCTCTGGAGGTATTCTTGAATGTGCACCAATGTTTCTCCGAATCTTTGAAAATGCACTATTTCTCTTTCTCTTAGAAAGCGCAAAGTGTCTTTTACACAAGGGTCATCTGTCAAATTTATCAAGTGTTCATAAGTGGAACGGGCTTTTTCTTCTGCTGCCATATCTTCGTGAAGGTCTGCTATGGGGTCTCCTTTTGCCTGTATATAGGCGGCGCTCCAGAGCATACCTGTAGTGTCTACATAAAACGGCGTTCTATCGTGTTCAACGTAGTACTCACCTAATCCTTCTCTTTTTAGTACTTCTGCAGGGACTCCTTTTAAAAGCTTGAAAACAAGTGTAGCTATTATTTCAAGGTGAGCCAACTCTTCTGTGGCGATGTCGGTGAGAATTGCTTTTGACCTTCCGGTTGGCATTACAAACCTTTGGGTTTGGTACCTTAAAGCAGCAGCTAGTTCTCCGTCAGGACCTCCGTACTGGGCTATGAGGTATTTTGCCATTTTTATATCTGGTTTGCAGACTTTAGCGGGGTATTGGAGCTTTTTTTCATATACCCACATCCTTTTTCCTCCTTAATACTCTATTTCCCAGGGCCAGGGATCTTCTACCCATTTCCATGGATATTGACTTTGGCAGTGGCCAAAGACCATTAGTGGACCGTAATATTGAGAGTACTGCTGTTTTAGCATGGCGAGCTGCCCGGAGTAATAATTGTAATCTTGAAGAGCTTTTTGGTCTTCTGGATGCGTGTCAAGATATAGATTTAAGTCTTGGCAGGCAAACTCTAACTCCATGATTTTTTTAAGAAGGTCTAATTGATTGGCGTCCATTTCATTTCACCTCATTTTTTCTCCTACATACGGAAAATCTAACTCAGGAAATACAGTTCCTTTTTTTAAGGCTTCTTCTGGAGGATAAATTGAAACATATTTTTGAATTGGAACATATGCCTGCGCCAGTTTTATAGACGGGCTCTGTTCTGATAAGAAGCTTTTTGGGTAATATATCTGATTGTACATTTGTTACCCCCCAAAATATATTCTTACTAGTATATTATTCGTTGATATGTCTTTTAGTGATAAAAATCTAGTGAACACCTAAAAGCACAAGCATAATTCCGCCAGCTATTGCCGTCCCAAAAACCCCTGCCAAGTTTGGACCCATAGCGTGCATTATTAGGAAATTGTAAGGATTTTCCTTTATAGCCACTTGTGAGCAAAAGCCCCGAGTATCATTATGCTGGGGTTTGCAATCATAGGTCCAAAATCTGTCATTGCTCCTACTCCCAAAAATATGAGAGGAGGATAGATAACCTTTTCAACCCCAAGGTAAAAAAAGTGTATGAGTCCTCCAGGGTCCAATAAACCTGTTTCAGGTATATTAGCTACTATGCTGCCAAACCCTATAGGAAGTAGCAAAAAGGGTTCATACTTTTTTGCGATTGCCAAATATATCAAAATTATTCCTACAAATATAAGCAAAATATTCCCCCAAGTGAGGTGAATAAGACCCGTAGTTTGAAGCATGTCTTCAAAAAGCTTTAATAAAAACCTCATCTGCTACACTCCTTCTATTTTTTGGTGTTAAAAAATTTTTCCAGTTTTCCGAATAAAGGGAATATTTTTGAGAGGATAAAACCTATGAGGAGTAAAAGCAAAGATAGCAGCACCATATCTACTATAGAAAGGTATATGGCTCCTGCGACAGTATCAGGTACCATTTAGATCACCTCGTTTGATTTTTTGCCCAAATCTTAGTATACAATTTTATTCAGTTTATGTAAAGGTTTTTTGAAAATTCCCATTAGAAATATCGGAGGAATTGGGGTATAATGTTAGTGTAAGAAGGAGGATAGGAGAATGGCGAAAGGTGAAATTGTCACAGTAAAAATTGAAGAGATGGATTTTAAAGGCTATGGGGTAGGGTATTGCGAAGGAAAACCTCTAAAAGTAAGGGGAGGAATTTTAGGTCAAAGAGTTGCTGTTAGGGTCAAAAAAGGCAAGAAAGGAAGAGCAGAAGGAGAAATTGTTGAGGTCATTGAAAGGTCCCCTTTTGAAGTGGAAAGCCCTTGCCCTCATTTTGGGGAGTGTGGGGGGTGTACTTATCAAAATCTCTCTTACGAGAATCAGTTGAAAATAAAAAAAGATGTGGTTTTAAAATTGCTTGAAAAAGAAGGGATAAAGGATTTTGAATTTTTGGGAATAGAAAGAAGTCCAAAAGTATACGGCTACAGAAACAAAATGGAGTATACTTTTGGCACTGACAGGGAAGGGAAGAAAGCTTTAGGCCTTCACAGAAAAGGAAAATTTTATGATGTAGTTATGACTGATAAGTGCAATATAGTCGACGAGGATTTTACTAAAGCCCTTTCACTCACTTTCAATTACGCTTTAGAAAAGAACCTGCCTTTTTATGATAAAAAGACCCATGAAGGATATCTCAGGTATCTTGTGGTGAGAAAGGCATCAAAAAACGGGGAACTTTTGATAAATATAGTTACCACGACTCAGCTTAAACACAAATTTGATGACCTCGTAGAACTTTATAGAAGTGCAAATTTTTCTAGTACCTTGGTAGGGGTTCTTCACACTTACAATGATTCCTGGTCTGATGCTGTTATATGCGAAAAACTGGAAGTCCTTTATGGAAGGGACTATTTGATAGAGGAATTGCTGGGGCTTAAGTTTAAAATAAGCGCTTTTTCGTTTTTCCAGACGAATTCCTATGGTGCTGAGAGGATATATTCTACAGTTAGAGAATTTGCGGGAGATGTGTCTAATAAGACTATATTTGACCTTTACTGTGGCACAGGAACTATAGGTATAGTAATGGCTCCTTTGGCGAGAAAAGTTATAGGAATAGAGCTGGTTGAAGAAGCAGTTTTTTCGGCAAAGGAGAATGCTGCCTTAAACGGCCTTGAAAATGCAGTATTTATAGCTGGGGACGTGTCAAAAAAATTGAGAGAAATAAAAGAGAAGCCAGATATAGTGGTAGTAGATCCTCCGAGGTCAGGGGTTAATCCAAAAGCGCTAGAAGACATTGTAAATTTTGAACCTGAGAAGATAATTTATGTTTCCTGCAATCCAGAGTCTTTTGCAAGAGATTTAAGGTTGTTTGTCGACAAAGGATATGCTGTTAAAAAGGTAAAGGCGATAGACATGTTTCCTCACACCTATCATGTGGAGTTAGTAGGGCTTCTTGAAAAGAGTTAAGGAGAGAAGACAGTCATGTTAGTTAGTTTGGAAATGGAGGTAGTTAGATGTCAATAAGAGAGATTGATATAAAGGAAATTGAAGGGATAAAAGTAGGCAATGCAGAAAATGTGGAAGCAGGCACAGGCTGTACTGTAGTGATATGCGAGGAAGGGGCTACTCCAGGAGTGGATGTAAGAGGAGGAGCGCCGGGTACAAGAGAGACAGACCTTATACGGTCAGAAAATCTTGTAGAGAAGATTCATGCTGTAGTTTTAGCAGGGGGCTCTGCTTTTGGACTTGATGCGGCTTCTGGGGTTATGAGGTATTTGGAAGAAAAGGGGATAGGGTTTGATACAGGTGTTTTAAAAATACCTATAGTTGCCAGTGCTATACTTTTTGACCTTGCCGTTGGAAATCCTTATATAAGGCCGGATTTTGAAATGGGATACAAAGCTTGTGTAAATGCTGAAAAAGGAGAATTTACCTATGGGAATAAAGGAGCGGGAACAGGAGCATCGGTAGGAAAATTTTTGGGGATTAAAAGGGCTATGAAAAGCGGGCTAGGATGCTATGCACTTCAGGCAGGAGAGCTCAAGGTTGGAGCGGTGGTAGCGGTAAATGCACTGGGAGATGTCTTTGACCCGGAGACCGGGGAAGTTATAGCGGGCTTGCTGGATGAAAAAGGAGAAAAGATAATAAGCACAGAGGAAGCGATTATAGAGAATATTGGCCGAGAGAAAAGTGTTTTTCGCAATAATACTACGATAGGAGTTGTAATCACAAATGCAATGCTAAGTAAGGCAGAAGCTAATAAAGTGGCTTCAATGGCTCATGATGGATATGCAAGAGCTATAAAGCCTGTACATACCATGTTTGATGGTGACACAATTTTTGTCATGGCAACAGGGAAAGTGAAGGTAGACCCCACTTCAGTAGGCGTTTTAGCAGTTAAAGCAGTGGAGAGGGCCATTGTAAGAGCTGTAAAAGAAGCAGAATCAGCTTATGGACTTAAGTCCTACAAGGACTTAAAAAAATTTTAATTTTGTTGCTTTTTCTGGAAGGTTATAATAAAATTAAGTTGCAGAGAATTTTAAGGAGGCATTCCAGATGACGTGGATAATTTTGGGTATTATTGCGGTGATAGTGCTGTGGTTTATTTTGACTTACAACGGTTTTGTCAATTTGAGAAACAGAGTAGAAAATGCTTGGGCGCAGATAGACGTTCAGTTAAAGAGGAGGTACGATTTAATACCAAATCTTGTAAACACAGTGAAGGGATATGCAGCTCATGAGAGAGAGATTTTTGAAAAATTAGGAGACCTCAGGGCTAAAGCGATGGGGGCAGAAAGCGTAAAGGAAGTTGGAGATACAAATAACCAAATTACTCAGGCTTTGAGGACTTTATTTGCTGTTGCAGAGAATTATCCAGAATTGAAAGCTAATGAAAACTTCTTAAAACTTCAAGAAGAATTGACTAACACGGAAAACAAGATAGCATTTGCACGCCAGTTTTACAATGATGTGGTTATGCAGTACAATGCGGCTCAGCAAAGAATTCCAGCTTCTATTGTGGCTAAAATGATGGGTTTGACTCCAAAAGAATATTACCCAGTAGATGAAGGGGAAAGAGGCCCTATTAATGTTCAATTTTAAATTGTAAGGGATGATGCGCATGACAAAGAGGACATTGTATGAACTTCAGGCAGAAAATGTGAGGAAAACATATCTTTTTATAGTTCTCTTTTCCCTCATACTCTTTGCAGTGGGCTATTTTTTTGTCTGGTATTTTAACTGGGGAATTACAGGCATCATCTTTTTAGCAATTTTTATTGTGCTATACAACTGGATAGCCTATGAGCAGTCTGATAAAATAGCTTTAACGTCGGTAGGAGCTGTGCCCGCCGATCCGGAGAAATTTTATGTACTTCACAACATAGTGGAGGAAGTGGCTCTTGCGGCTGGAGTGCCTAAGCCGAAAGTGTATATAATGAATGAACCTCAGCCAAACGCTTTTGCTACCGGAAAAGACCCCAAACATGCTTCCATATGTGTTACTACAGGGCTTTTGCAGATGATGAATAGGGAAGAACTGCAGGGAGTTATAGCCCATGAGATGTCTCACATAAGAAATAGAGATATACTCCTTATGACCGTGGTAGCAATAGTAGCTGGGCTCATCATACTTCTAAGGGATGTCTTTTTAAGAAGCATGTGGTGGGGAATAGGAGGGGAAAGAAGAAGGGATAAAAATGACAACCTTGGCATTATTCTTCTCCTAATAGGGCTCATACTCTCTATAATAGCACCTATTGTAGTTTTAATAATAAGGTCGGCTATTTCAAGGCAAAGGGAATATCTGGCGGATGCTACAGGGGCTTACATTGTGAGGGACCCTTACGGACTCGCTTCTGCTTTAGAAAAGATAGGAAATTATACAAGGCCGATGAGAACTGCTTCCAGTGCCACTGCCCACATGTTTATATCAAACCCTTTTGGAAAAGTAGAATATCTTTTTGCAACTCATCCACCAATTGAAGAGAGAATAAAAAGGTTGAAGAGTCTTACAATTTGATAAATATTTATGTGAGAGGTTGAATAAAAAAGAAAGTAGCTGCAGGAGAGATGCTTGATATTCAAGATATGCCTGAACTGTGAAAGCAGGTGGTCTCATCTGCTTTTATTTATTTCCCAGGTAAAGTATGGTATACTTTTATGGTGTAAGTGCAAAAAGGGGTGAGAAGTATGTACGGAGTGGTTTTAGAAGGGGGAGGAGCAAGAGGGGCCTATCAGATTGGAGTTTATAAAGCATTAATTGAGGAAGGAATAGAAGTAAAAGGGATTGCAGGGACTTCCGTTGGAGCACTTAACGGAGCAATTCTAGTTCAAGGAGATTTTGATAAAGCTTATGAAATATGGGAAAATATCTCTTACTCTAGGGTGATAAAAGCAAGCGATGAGGAGATAGAGAAATTTAAGAAAGGAAAGTTGGATAGGGAAGATATTCTTCTTCTGATACAGAGGTTGAGGGGGATAATAAGGGAAGGCGGTTTGGACATAACCCCTTTAAGAAATCTGTTAGAAGAAGTTTTAGACGAGGAGAAAATAAGAAATTCAGGAAAGGATTTTGCTATTGTGACAGTGTCCTTAAGCGATTTAAAACCGATGGAACTCTACATTGAAGATATACCTTACGGCAAGCTTATAGACTATTTGATGGCAAGTGCTTACTTGCCAGTTTTTAAAAGAGAAAAGATTGATGGGAAAAGTTTTTTAGATGGGGGTGTGTACAACAACCTTCCTGCCAATTTGTTCATAGATAAAGGCTATAAGGACTTAATAATCATAAGGACAGGAAGTTTTGGAATTGTGAAGAAGATTGGCTTTACAGGTCTTAATGTGCTTATTATCTCTCCAAAAGAGGATTTGGGGGGAATTTTAGAATTTGATAAAGAAACTGCCAGGTATAATTTTACATTAGGCTATTACGATGGTTTGAAGGCTCTAAGAAGGTTGAAGGGCAGTAAATACTACATAAAGGAGGATGAAAAAGAAGAATTTTTTATCCATTATCTTTTGAACTTGGAGAAAGAGAAGATAAAAAAACTAAAAGAGATTTTTGATATTAGCGAAGAAGTGCCTGACAAAAGGGCTCTTTTTGAATTTATAATTCCTAAGCTTTCTGCTCTTTTGAATTTAGGAGCTAGTTCTAGTTATGAAGAAATATTTTTGTATTTGTTAGAGAATTTAGCTGAGTCTTACAAGATAGATAGATTTAAAATTTACACTTATGGCGAATTAATGGAGAAAGTTAGGGAAAAGGTTAAGACAGAGGCAGTAATGGAGGGAGAGGAGAATGTGATAGAAAAGATTGTGAAAAAGGTTTTTATGAAGAGTGAAATTTTAAAAGAAGCTGGGAAAGTGATATTTGGTTAAATGTGTGACAAATTTTTTGTTTTTTGGGAAATAGAGTATAATTGCATTAGGATGTTAAATTTGCGTAAAAGGGGAGAGAAAGAATGACAGAGGAAAAAGAACATAGGTTTTACGATGTAAAGACTTTTTATAGATTTGTGGAGGATTTTTTGACAGATAGAGGACTTTCTAAGCCTTCAAAAAAAGTGAAGCTTAGCAAGGATTTCATGGAGAGAATTATGTTAGCAGTGACGCAGGTGAATGGATGTCCGTATTGCAGTTATTTTCACGCGCAGATGGCTTTAAAATCTGGTATGTCCAATGAAGAGATTAAAAAGTTGCTAAATGGAGAGTTTGGGGATGTGCCAGAAGATCAGGTGGTAGCGCTGATGTTTGCTGAGCATTATGCTGAAACTGCGGGCAATCCAGATCCAGAAGCTTATAAGAGGCTTTTAGAGACTTATGGAGAGGAATATACCTACAGCATAATGAAGGCTATAAGAGCTATCATGGTAGGAAATACTCATGGCAATGCTTTCCACGCTTTAAGAATGAGGATTTCAGGTAAACCTTTTTCTAATAGCAATTTAAAAGATGAATTAGGAGTGGTTTTTGGGATATTTGCGTTTGTTCCAGCAATACTTATAAAGAGGCTTTTTAAAAAGGGCAATAGGGGATAAAATCGTCCGATAAGCCTTTGGGGTGTTATATTCAGTGATGTTGGGAGCTCCTGTGGCTTTTAACTGGGCATTTGGACGTTTTCAGAGTAGATTTCCATACAGGAAACAGTTCCTCATTTTTTCTTTAAGCGGCGGCTTTGCAGGAATTGCTTACACAGATTAATAGGTTTTATTGGAAGCGGTAGAGGCATAGGCTTTGACCTATATTTTTTGGAAATAGCACCTGAGGAGGAGAGGACTGTTTATCTTGGATTGCTTTTTTCTTAAGCAAATTAGAGATTAATTTGAATTGATAATTGTTATCTATTGTGGTATTATGGGAGAAAAAGGAGGGATTTTTTGTGGCAATTGCTTTTATAACAGGGGCTACGGATGGCATAGGAAGAGAAGTAGCTAAAAGGCTTGCTTTTCACGGCTATGATGTCATAATCCACGGGCGAAATGAACTTAAACTAGAAAAAGTTGCAGATGAAATAAGGGATTTGACAGGAAAAAGTGTTTTTAAAATAAAAGCTGACTTTTCCTCTTTGAAAGATTTAAAGAAGTTAGTAAAAGAGATAAAAGATAATTTTTCAAAAGTAGACCTGCTTTTAAATAATGCCGCTACTTTTGAAAAGGAAAGAAAAGTTACTGAAGAGGGTTTTGAGAGAACTTTTATGGTCAATTATCTGGCACCTTTTTACCTCACGATTTCCTTGATTAATGAAGGGGTAGATATAAAATATGTGCTTAATGTAAGTTCTATGGCTCATGCATCTTCAATTGAGTTTGAAGATTTGCAGCTTGAAAAAGGATACGACGGATATAAAGCTTATTCCCTTTCTAAATTGTATATAACCTTATTTACCTATTATCTTGCAGAGATGTTGAAAGGCAAAATATATGTAAACTGCTTACATCCAGGAGTTATAAATACAAAGCTTTTGATGGAAAATTGGGGAGCGATTGGGGCAAGCATAGAGGAAGGGGCTAAAAATGTAATTGACGCAATAAAATATATTGAGGCTCACAATGTTACGGGAGTGTATTTTGACAATGGCAAGCCCTCAAAGTCAAAACCTATTACTTACGACAGAGAAGTTCAGAGAAAATTGTGGGAAAAGACACTGAAGCTACTGAAGATAAATGAAAGAGATTTAAAGTTTTAAAGACAAACGGTAAAATGTCAAGGGGGTAATTAAAAAATTTTTGAGGCATTTAAAGGGCAAAAAGACAAAAAAATACCCTTCTTCCAACATGCC
>NZ_SLWU01000031.1 GCF_004345675.1 Caldanaerobacter subterraneus
TGCTAGAACCTCTGGATGGAACAAGTTTTAGTGCCTATGATTTCTGGCGAGTTCTCAAGGTAGCGGTGGTGACTCCACTCTCTCCTGAGAAGGTACCAAGAGACTTCTCTGCCCTAAAAAAGCTGTTAATTCAGGGCAAGTGGGGAGACCCGTAAGGGCGCGAGTTCCTGCTTCTTGGGGCAGGGGCTATGGCTTTCCCAAATACCGCCTGCTGGGGCTGGGAAAGTCTGAAGGGCGGACTACAAATACCCCAGCTGCCCAAACTGCACAGTCTTGCACAGTTTGGGTAACCAGGGGTGCTAATGAAGAAGTATTGGAATATGCCAATAGAAGAAATAAAAAAAGAATTAGAAACTGATGATGTGTATGGGTTGACGCAAGAGCAAGTCAATGAGAGATTGTTAAAACACGGCAAGAACATTTTGAGAGAAAAGGAAAGAAAATCCATATTCTCTTTATTTATGGAACAGTTTAAAGATTATATGGTCCTGATCCTTATAGTTGCTTCTATTATATCTTTCTTTCTCGGAGAGACAACGGATGCGAGTATAATATTAGCTATTGTAATTTTAAATGCGTTGTTGGGAACGGTTCAGGAAAATAAAGCTGAGAAATCGCTTGAAGCTCTTAAGAAATTGTCTCAGCCTCTTGCAAAAGTAATAAGAGATGGAAAAGTAATGGAAGTTGAAGCATCATCTCTTGTAGTAGGAGATGTAGTGTTAATAGAGGCAGGGAATATCATACCTGCAGATGGGAGATTGGTAGAGGCTAAAAATCTTAAAGTAGATGAATCAGTATTGACTGGTGAGTCAGTACCTGTTGAAAAAGTTGATACAGTAATAGAAAAAGAGGATATACCTTTGGGTGATAGATTTAATTTAGTTTACATGGGAACTACTGTTACTTACGGTAGAGGAAAATTTATTGTAACTGTTACGGGCATGGATACCGAAATGGGAAAAGTAGCCAGCTTAATAGAAAATGAAAGGGACGTTAAAACACCTCTTCAATTAAAGCTTGAAGAACTGGGTAAATATTTGGGGACAGCTGCCCTCCTTATAAGTGGAATAATGTTTGGAGTAGGAGTGCTTCAAAAAAGGCCAATATTTGACATGTTTATGACGGCTGTTAGTCTTGCTGTTGCTGCGATTCCTGAGGGGCTTCCTGCCATTATAACTATTACCCTTGCTCTTGGTGTGCAGAAGATGAGCAAGAAAAATGCGATAATAAGAAAACTTCCGGCTGTAGAAACGCTTGGCAGTACAAGTGTTATTTGTTCTGACAAAACAGGAACCCTTACACAGAATAAGATGACTGTTGTGAAGCTTTATGTTAATGATAGAAAAGTGAATGCCCAAAAAGATGAAGTAAAACAAGAAGATTATTTCCTTTTAAAGAATGCTGCATTATGTACTGATGCTTTTATAGATGAGGAAGGAAAAGGGATTGGCGATCCTACGGAAGTTGCGATTGTTGCTGCGCTAAATGATTTGGTAGGCTTAAAAAAAGCCGATATAGAAAAAGAATTTCCAAGAGTTGCAGAAATACCTTTTGATTCAGATAGAAAAATGATGTCAACAATACATATGGTGGATAAAGAAGGCTTTAGATTAATTACCAAGGGAGCGCCTGATAATATCATAAAAAGGTGTAAATATATTTTGAAAGAAAATAAGATTTTACCCTTTGATGAAATAGAAAAGAATAAGCTAAGTTCTATCAACGAAGAAATGGGAGGAGAGGCCTTAAGAGTTATTGCAGTTGCGTATAAAGATATAAAAGAAATACCTGAAAATTTGAGTAGCGATGAAATGGAAAAAGATTTGATATTTATAGGGCTTATAGGTATGATAGATCCACCGCGAAGGGAAGCCAAACATTCAGTTGAGATATGCAAAAAAGCAGGAATAAAACCTGTTATGATAACAGGTGACCATAAGATAACGGCTTCTGCGATAGCAAGAGAGCTTGGAATTCTTGAGGATAATGATGAAGCAGTAACAGGTGAAGACCTTGACAGAATTTCTGATGACGAGTTGGCAGAAAGGATAAAAAGAATATCTGTTTTTGCAAGGGTATCTCCTGAGCACAAAATGAGAATTGTAAAAGCGTGGCAAAAAAGAGGTGCTGTTGTGGCAATGACAGGTGATGGTGTGAATGACGCACCTGCCCTCAAACAAGCAGATATTGGAGTCGCAATGGGTATAACTGGTACTGATGTTGCAAAAGAAGCAGCAGATATGGTTTTAACAGATGACAATTTTGCAACAATCGTTGCAGCAGTAGAAGAGGGTAGAACTATATTTGCAAATATAAAGAAAGCTATTCACTATTTATTAAGCTGTAATTTTGGTGAAATAGTCACACTGTTTATTGCTACAATATTAGGAATGCCAATGCCTTTAAAGCCTGTTCATATACTGTGGGTGAATCTCATAACTGATAGTCTTCCGGCACTTGCTCTTGGATTTGAACCGCCGGAAAGAGATATAATGGAGAAGAAGCCCAGACCAAAAGGAGAAAGTATTTTTGCAGGAGGGTTAGCTTATAGAATACTTTTTGAAGGTATGTTAATTGGATTGGTTACATTAATTGCTTTTGTAATAGGACTTAAACAAAATATAGAAACTGCAAGGACTATGGCTTTTGCGGTGCTGACTTTATCGCAGCTTGCTCAAGCTTTAAATGTAAGGTCAGACAAGTCCATTTTTAAGATAGGATTGTTTACAAACAAATACATGATTTTTGCTTTGATAGTGGCGATTTTGTTACAGGTTATTCTAATTGTAACTCCTTTAAACGCAGTATTTGGACTTAAAAATATTAATGTTTATGATTGGGATATAATTATTGCAATGGCAATTTTACCTCTTTTAGTAATGGAAGTGGTCAAATTTTTCAAAAAAGCGAATTAACTTTTTATGCTAGACAAAATTAAATTGAGTGAGTATAATAGGGGAGAGCTGAATTTTAATTAAAAATAGGGCCTGGGTGAATTTGCGATGAAGGTGGCATGGAGTGCGACCCACAGTGAGTTTTTGCTCTCAGACGGGTATTACTTTTCAGGCCTTCACAGAGAACTTTTAAAAAGAGGGATAGTAGTAGAAGAAGTAGGAGATTTTGAGAAATTGTTTCAATACGATGTGGTGATATTTAACTATCCAGAAGACCCTTTTGATGAGAAAGAGAAGATGATTATAAAAAAAGCCCTAGAAAGTGGGAAGAAGAAAATAATCTTTGCTTCCCACTTTAGAAATAAAGATGAAGTTTCAGAAATTTGCAATGGGGTTACGAAAGATTACGGAATATACATACTTCCGGAAGGCGTAAAAGAAAAGGAGTTTTATCTGGAAGAAGACCCTTTCATAATAACTACTGACCAGATTTTCCTTTATTCTGAAGGAGTAAAGGAAATAGTCTTTCCTTATGCAGCTCCTATAGAAATTAGGGACAGAGTAGAAGTAGTGTTAAAAGGGAGAAGTACCAGCTTTACAGATAGCAATGGGACTTCTCCCGTATTGATAGCACAGAAAAGTTTTGATTCTGGAAGTAAGCTTATAGTCTGTGGAAGCTGTATTTTTTGGGATAATTTTTCTCTATTTAAATTGGACAATCTGCAGTTTGTAGTAAACCTCATTTCACTTTAAAGCTTCTTAACCTGTTGATGGCTGCTGCTACTTCTTGGATTCGAGGTAGAGCTAAATTGCCTGGGTGCTTCCCATAAAATGGGGAGACTATTTCCAGGCCTTTTTCGTTTATATCCTTGAATACCGCCTTTAAAATTTCTTTCAAACTTTTTCTCTCATCTATGTATTTTTCCATGTATCGTATTATTTCTGCTATAGCATTAGTCTGGCTCTTATCTACAATTTGTTCAACATAATCAAGTTCAATTTCTTCATATCCAAGGCGTATAGTTTCTTTGTCTTTGGATTTTACTTTTTTCCCCTTTGCTCTAAGCCCTTCTTTGAGAGGTATTCGATCTTTCACAGCAATAGGAATGTCTTCAGACTCTATTTTTATTTCTGTCTTTATTTCTTGTGCAATTTTCTTAGCTTCTTCAGTTACGTCAAAAGGCCTGTAATTGTGCATTTTTATGACGCAGTCTGCTACATCGAAATAATCTCCACTGCCGCCCATCACCAAGATGGTAGATATTCCATTCTGCTCATAAAGTTGCCTTACCCTATCTATAAAAGGTGTAATGGGCTCTTCATCTTTGGCAATTAATTTTTGCATTCTGGCATCCCTTATCATGAAATTTGTAGCAGATGTATCCTCATCTAGAAGGAGAAGGCTGGTACCTATCTCAATAGCTTCAATTATGTTTGCTGCTTGAGAAGTACTGCCGCTAGCATTTTCTGTAGAAAAAGAGGTGGTGTCCTCGCCGTTAGGCAAGTTTTTTATAAAAGCGCTTATATCCACTTTTTCTATCCGTCTTCCATCTTCTGCCCTTATTTTTACGGCGTCTTCTACAGTTATTACAAATTCCCTTCCATCCCCCGGAATGTGATTGTAGACCCCTCTTTCTAAGGCTTTAAGAAGAGTAGATTTTCCGTGGTACCCTCCGCCGACAATAAGAGTGACTCCTTGAGGGATGCCCATTCCAGTTATTTCTCCTCTATTTGGGAGAGTTACCTTGACTCTTAGGCTTTCAGGGGATTTGAAAGGCACTACGTTTTTACCCTTCAAAGGTTTGTCGCTTACGCCGCTTTCCCTTGGAAGTATTGACCCGTCAGCGACAAAAGCCACAAGTTCCAATTCTTTAAGAAGATTTCTTAGATAGTCTTGGTCTTCTACAGTAGTGACCCAAAGCCATATTTTATCTACATTTAAATTTTTCTTTAAAAGGCCTTTTTCCACAATTTGAGGTATGAAGTCTAAAAGTTGTGTCAAAGCTCCTCTTCCATTTATTTTTCTTCCAAAAGCAGGAAGGCCAACATTCATCCTTGCTTCTATGTAATTTTCTGTTACTACCATTGCGCTTCTTTTTAATATCTCCTGTCCTCCTTTATCTATGTATATATTACCGCTATGACCCGTTCCTTTTATTGAAGGCAGCTTTTCTATCACCTGGGCTACTGACCTTGTTAAAAAATCTTCCAGCGCTACCTGCCTAGAAGAGTTGCTGAAGAGTTCTTTTTCAAAGCCTGATATACTCAGGGGGACCCGGACTCTAATCCTTGAAGGTGGAGCAAAAGGGTCTGGTTGGACATAATCTATGTAAAGTGTAAATTTTTCAAACTCGTATTCTCCTTCTATTTCTTTATAAGCTTTATACCCTTTTCCATCAATTTTATCTATTATTTTTTTCAATTGCTCCTTTGTCATCTTCCCCAACTCCTTCTGTGAAAATGCTCTAGTATTTAGTTTAATACTTTTTAGAAATAAATTCAAAAACTTTTGAAACCCACTCTAAAAATGGTATAATGATAGTGAGATTTCATTCCTTGGAGTGGTAGAAATGCCAAAGGAAAGCTATTCGATCTTGCTGGCAGGAGATTCAATTTCTAGGGGGGTTGTGTTGGACAGAGAGAAAAATAAATACGTAATAACGGAAAGAAATTATGTCAATCTTGTGAAAGGGCGTATAAAAGGGACGATAAAGAATATATCTAGATTTGGAGCAACTATTTTAAAGGGAATTGAAATGATAAAAAAAGAATTTGTGAGGGAAAAACCCGATGTGGTAGTTTTAGAATTTGGGGGAAATGACTGTGACTTTGACTGGGAACAGGTAGCGAAAAATCCTGAGATGGAGCATTTCCCAAAAACGGATTACCACCTTTTTATACAAAAATTAAAAGAGATAATTGAATTTTTAAAAGAATTTGAGGTTGTTCCTGTGTTGATGACATTACCTCCTTTGGATGCGGATAGGTATTTGAAATGGATTAGCAAGGCAAGTAAGGAGGTGGAGGAAAATATCCTTAGATGGCTGGGGAGTGTGACAAAGATATACTGGTGGCAGGAGCGATATAATTCGGCGATAAGGGTAATTGCTGAGGAAACAAAAACTCTTGTGATAGATGTAAGGAGCGCATTTTTGTATTATCCAGATTTTAGAAATTTTCTTTGTGAGGACGGTATTCATCCAAATGAAGAGGGGCATAAGATAATGGCTCATAAAATAGGTGAATATTTGAAGAAACATTATCCATTTCTTTTAAAAATCTAAGAGGGGGAGATGTCAGATGGAATTTATGAATGTCAGTCTTCCGGAAGAAATTGCAAGAGAAGAGAACTTAGGAAATTACGATAAGGCTTTGAAGCTTATTGACAGATGGCTCAAAAAGGATATACCCTCATGGCTTAAGAAAAGGCTTATTTTTGAAAAAGACAGGATAAAGGTTCTTCTGTCAAGTTATCCTTACACGGAGGAAGAGGCAATTAAAAAAGGTAAAGAGGTTATTAAAAGTTTTACTGAGGAAGAGTTTTATAAACTTTTGGAGGAGGGAATTGTTGATTACATTGTTGTCAATGGAGAGAGAAAATATGAGAGAAGGTATGCTTACAATATAGGATATGCTCTTCCTGAGTATAAAGAAAGGATAGCAAGGTCTGAAAGCGTAGAAAAAGACAGAAAATTGCTCAATGAGAGGCTGAATAGCCTAATAAAAGGAGATAAAGCAAAGGAATATAGAGTTAAAGCGCGAATAAGTTTAAAAATAGAAGAAGATGTAAAAGATAAAGTAAGAGTCTGGCTTCCTTTTCCTAAAGAAGAATTACAGCAAAAAGATGTAAAGCTTATATCAAAGAGCCACGAAAAATATACTCTTGCTCCCAGTGAAGCTCCTCAGAGGACGATTTACTTCGAAGGGAAAAGCTCGGAGGAGTATTTTGTGGAATTTGAATATACCATAACAGAGTGGGTAAACAGAGTGGAACCTGAAAAAATCACAGAAGCAAAAGGCAGTGTTTTTCTAGAAGAACAGCCTCCTCACATAGTTTTTACTCCTTATCTTAAAAAGCTTGCCTACGAAATTGTGGGAGATGAGAAAAATCCATATTATAAAGCCAAAAAGATATACGATTGGATTACTTTAAATGTAAATTATTCTTACGTTAAACCTTACGCCGTTTATGATAATATATCTCAGTTTGTTGCTTCTAATTTGAAAGGGGATTGTGGCTTTCAGGCGCTTTCATTTATAACACTCTGCAGGATTGTAGGGGTGCCTGCAAGATGGCAGTCTGGGTGGTACATAAGTCCTTTCTTCACATCTCCACATGATTGGGCGCTGTTTTTTGTACCACCTTACGGCTGGTTGCCTGCAGACCTCTCCTTTGGAGGACGTTACAGGGAAAATGAAGAACTTCGCAATTTCTACTTTGGAAATTTGGACGGGTTTAGAATGGTTGCTAATAGCGATTTTATGAAGGATTTTATTCCATCTAAGACTCATTGGAGAAGTGACCCTTGTGATAATCAAGTGGGCGAAGTAGAGACAATGGATAGAAATATTTATAATTTCTCATATGAAATGAATATTTTGGAATTTAATTCCATAAATTAATGATTGTGTTCACTTGACATGAGAGAGATTCTCTGATAAAATACATTCATGCAGAGAGTGAAAAGCAATGGCAAATAAATTTATGGAAGAAGCCTTGAAAGAAGCGAAGAAAAGCTACGAATTAGGCGAAGTTCCTGTTGGAGCTGTCATAGTGAAAGATGGGGAAATAATAGCGAGAGGACATAACCAAAAAGAATCGTCAAAGGATGCCACAGCTCATGCAGAAATAATTGCCATAAGAGAAGCCTGCAGAAGGTTGGGGAGTTGGAGGCTTGAAGATTGTAGCTTGTATGTGACGCTGGAACCCTGTCCCATGTGTGCAGGTGCTATTGTTGAAGCTCGAATAAAAAGAGTCTATATAGGGACAGAGAGCCCAAAAGAAGGGGCAGCTGGTTCGGTTATAAATATCTTGAATAACAAAGAGTTAGGGACTAGCACTGAAGTTTACTTTGGGATAATGGAAGAAGAAGCGAAGGAACTTCTCAAAAAGTTTTTTGAAAATTTAAGAGAGTAAGTGCGGAGAGATGGCTGAGTGGTCGAAAGCGCTCGCCTCGAAAGCGAGTGGGCGAATTTTTCGCCTCGAGGGTTCAAATCCCTCTCTCTCCGCCACTTAGAAGACCGCGGAGAGATGACCGAGTGGTCGAAGGTGCACGACTGGAAATCGTGTGTACCCTTTAAAAGGGGTACCGAGGGTTCGAATCCCTCTCTCTCCGCCATTTTTATCGATTTTCAAAGCGAAAAAATCGTAGGTTACAGCAAATAAACTCTTACAGAAACCGCAAAAATACGACTGAGTGAAAAAAATTGAATAACCTACAAAGAATCGTGTCGACACAACCACCCCGATGAATGGCAAAAAGAGGGGGTGGCTTTTTTGTTACTTAAATTTGCAATTGAGGAATTCCTTGAGGACAGAAAGTTTAAAAACCTAACAGAGATAACAGTAAAGGGCTATGAAAGAAGTTTAAAGGCTTTCCATGACTACATCGTATCAGAACACCAAATACTTAATATCGAAGACGTCAGACCATATCACATCAAAGCCTATCTCTCCTATAGGAAGAAAGAATTAAAGAACAATGCCGAAACCGTCAATCATGAAATACGCAACCTCAAAGCATTTTTCAACTACTTTGTGAAGGAAAGAGTAATAAGTGAGAATCCTGTAACTGTACCTGTCCAGAAAACAGACACCAAAATTGAAACCTTCACAGATTACCACATACGCCAGATGTTGAGGTATTATCGCAAACAAAGACAGAGGGGAGATAATTTTTACGCCTATAGGGGATACATCATGATTCTAATTCTTTTAGGTACAGGAATACGGCTGGGGGAGATGTGCAATCTCAGATGGAAAGATATTGATTTTGTCAATGCAAAAATGACGGTGATAGGTAAAGGCAGGAGACAGAGGACTATACCTCTAACGGACAATTTGAAGAAAGAATTGATGGAATGGAGATTCTATGTGGAAAAGAAACTGGGGAATGTGACGGAAGACAGCTTTGTTATTCCTACACAGACAGGGAAAAGAATGAACGAAAATTCAGTGAAGACCTTTTTCCAGAGGCTTAAAAAAATTATGAACTTCAGAGATGTAAGACTGTCACCACACACTTTCAGACACACATTTGCGAAGCAGTGGATTTTAAGCGGTGGAGATGTTTTTTCCCTTCAAAGAATTCTAGGACACAGCACTATTGAAGTGACAAACAAGTATGTGAACTTATTCGGCAGTGCCCTAAAGGAACAGAATGATAAGTTTAATCCTTTGAATAACATGGATTTGTGAACGTTGTGTTCACAAATATCCTCAATTTGAGGAAAGTTAAAAGAAGAGTTTCGTACGAAATTCGTACAAAGCAAAAGAAGAATATTAACCAAATTGATTAAAGTTGAAAGGAGAGAAGATTTATGCCTTCTGAGGTATATGTAAAGCTTGAAATTGAGGAAGACCATTTAAAACGGTTATCTGACCTCTTAGAGAGGGATAAAACACATATAGAGGACAAAGAGAGGATTGCTTTGTTTTATATTCTGTCAGGGAAAGACAGTCTCTATCAAAACATTGACAAGATTTATGACTTTGAAAACCACACAATAAAACCAGAGTGTTTAAATGATGGTGAATGGACAAGTGAAGATAGAAAACTAATTGCATTGGCATTTAATCTTTACAACAACTATGAAATAACGCCACTAGAGGTGTTTTGGGGATTGAGTAAGGATTCCTTCCTACTGGCATTGATAGGCATTGTAGAGAGGGTTTATGGCTAATTTTCAAAGGGAGTCCTCTAAAAGGACATCCTTATGAGGTGTTGATGTGACACCAAGTGTCACAGAAATAAAAAGGGACTGCAATTTTGCAATCCCTCTTCCTATAGGCAAAAACAGGGTAGCTAACTGCTACTCTGTTTTTTTATTATCTCTTGTATTTTTTCAAGAGTGGCGTAAGCTTTTTGTTTTTCAGTGAGTTGTTTATGTATTTCTTCTACAGTGTAACCCTTTTGATACAATTCTACTACTCTCTTTTCTGTTTTATGTGCGTATTGTCTACAGTGTTTACCAGTTGGGATATCTACCCATTTACTGGTTTTCTCATCGTATTTTTTGATACTTTCGGGACAAAATTTTTGTCCTTTTTTTTGTGGTACAAATAACGAATGGCAGAATTCACATTCTTTAACAGGTCTTTGCTTAAAAACATCGAGATATAACTCATAGTATAAAACAGCTAAAAGATTCTTCAAATAAAGGTACTGCTTATATTCTTTGGTGTCAGTGACAAATAATATTTTCACAAATGAATTCTCTACTAGTACTTCATTGATTTGTTTTATCACAAAATATTTTGCTACATCGAATAATTCAGTGTCTTTATCGGTAATAAATACGGGATTAACGGTTATGTAAAGTTTAGAACTTATAAGGTTCAACATATATTTGCCGTCACCAAGAGGCTTAATTGTTTTTTCAAGTTTAACATAATCTACATCATCGGGGTTTTGTACATCTAAAGCTTCTGCAATAAAAACAAGGTTTTGAATTTGCTTAATATGTTTACGCCAATCTTCAATATATGTTCCTTCCCTTACGATATTCGAGGATACGAAAAAATTCGGGCATAAATCACCATATTTATTGGCGAATTCTAATATACTTTCGGTATTATTATAATCAACTTCTGCAAATTTTTTATACAATTGAGGTTCGATGATTAAAGGGTTATATTGCCTAAGACTTTTCTCATAAGCTAATTTAAATGATGTGTAAAGACCTTTTTTATTCCAACGATTCAAGATTTTTTCTCTTATATTTTGTGGTTTTGAATGTAGTAAATCTTTTAATTCGGGAAAATTATCTAAATTATCATCTTTTGTTCCCAAGCTTTTACCCATAACCAATTCTAAACCATCGCCTATAGGAGGAAGTAAAATCCAAGCATATACATGTTCCATCTCTTACACCTCTTTTTTTGAGGTTACGCATAGGTTACGCAAAATCATTTGAATATCTGTAATTCCTATTGTACCATATAAGTTAGGAAAAAGCAATGGGAGGAGGTTATTGCTTATGACTAAATTAGAAGCTTTAAGGAAGCAGAAGGGGTGGACTCAAAGAGAGGTAGCCGAAAGATTGCACATCAGCGGGTCTATTATTTCCCAAGTAGAAAAGGGTTTTCGGAAGGCTTATCCTAAACTTATGAGGCGGCTGGCAGAGGTTTTCGAAGTAGAGGTTTCCGACTTGTTCGAAGATGATGGCACACCCAAGTTATTAGAAGAAGATTACATTGTTTTGCCAGTGAGGAGGTAGCAGGGCACAATGTATCATCTCTTTCTCTAATTCACTTTCCAAAGGGGGCGAATGTGATGAAATTAACACCACTTCAAGCCATTAGGAAGAAGTGTTTACAATGTAGTAATAATCAACCAAAGGAGGTGGAATTATGCCCAATCAAAAGCTGTCCTCTATATCCATTTCGCTTTGGGAAAACACAGGATGACCCTAACGAAAAATAAACGTATACATGCCTTCCTTTTGATTTGGTGTTATATTCCAGCCTTGTATATCGCTTAAATACTGGCGTACATGGTTGGAATAATTTACAAAAATCGAATTTTTGGAGATAAAACTTTGGGGGTACATTTATATCTCCCACACATTAGTTTTGAAAACTCTTTTGGAGGTGGTAGGATGAAATACATTATTCAAAATCCGATTACAGGTAAAAAGGTACTTACGGGAGAATTGATAGAAGATACCTTCTGCAAGAGGGTGAAGTCAAGTCAAAAGTTGCGGATTTTAGACTCATACGGAATCGAGGCGAGTGTGGTGGAAGATTTGAAAAAAAGAGGATGTAAAAAAATCGTCCTCATAGAGGACGGCAAGAAAGAGTATAGTGTGTCTTTTAACACCTTTTACACCAAAGCAATTAGGGAAACTTTTGGAAAATCTTCATATCAGTTTTATCTCCCCATGAAATACTGGGAGAAAGCTAATGAGGAACAGCAAGGAGAACAATTAGTTATTAATCTCTAAAATCCCCTAGTGAGGAGGATGGTTATGGATATTGCAACCCTCAAGAAGAAGGTCGATATAGCGAATATCATTTCTCATTATGTCGAGTTAAAACGGGAGGGGACAAGCTACAAAGGGCTTTGTCCCTTCCATCCTGATACTAATCCCTCTTTTAGTGTATCACCTAAAAGAGGGATTTACAAGTGCTTTGGATGTGGAGTTAGTGGAGATGTTTTCGACTTTGTCCAGAGGATAGAAAACTGCACATTTGACGAAGCAGTGAAAAAGGTGATGGAAATGGCAGGAATTGATGAACCTCTTCCTATAGGGAAGGAAACAGAAGAACACAAAGAGGATTTTTCAAAATTTGTGGAGGAAGTACATAAGAATATCGACAAAACCGATTACCTATCAAAGCGAGGCATTAGCGAAGCATTAATCAAAAAGTATCATATCGGTTTTGATGGGGAAGGTGTCATTATTCCTCTTTCCTATAGGGGTGAAATTGTAGGTTATGTGAAGAGGTTTATTGAAGGAGAGAGACGCTATTACAATCCCAAAGGAGTGAAATTGGTACCGTTTAACATAGCTGTAAAGCAGGATGTTGTCTTTGTAACAGAAGGGATATTTGACGCCTTAGCAGTAGAGGAAGTTATCGGCTTACCTGCAATAGCTTTGCTGGGCAGTCAAAACCATAACGTTTTGTTGGAGAATTTGCATTGCGACCACTACATCATCATGCTTGATAATGACGAAACAGGGCAAAAACAAGCTTTAGAGTTATACAACAAACTGAAGGGGAAAGGGAAAAAGGTGACTTTATTTGACAGCAGTCTCTATCCTGCCGAAGTTAAAGACCCAAGTGAGTGGCTTGTCAAGAATAAGGATGGATTTAAGAAAGTTTTGGACTTATACGTTACAATTGCGAGGAAGCCTTATTCTCTTAAAGCATTGACGCTAAACTACCAAAATACCTTTAGGGCGGGGAAATATAAGCCTATCCCTACAGGCATAAAAGCTATAGATGATGTTTTAGAAGGCGGTTTAAGAAAAGGCATGTTCTACACCATTGGTGCAATGCCAGGGACTGGGAAGAGTAGCTTGTGCATTCAAATGACTGATTCACTAGCAAAAGCGGGTTATAATGTCATATACGTCTCTGTTGAAATGTCGGAGTATGAAATACAAACAAAACTATTTGCAAGAGAATTTACACTAACACGCTTACAGAAGGGCTTTTTTGAAAAAAAAGATGTGCTTATTCAGACTGAACTTTTAAAAGGTCATATTGCCGATAAAGACAAGCTTACTGCCTTTAATGAAATCATTAAAAATTATATTAACGAAGTAGGCGAAAGGATACACATTGTCTTTACCACCTCTTTGAATGAGGTTAGAAAGGCAGTTGAGATGGTACCCAACAGTATCCTGATTGTCGATTATCTTCAAAAGGTACAGCCTAACGGGAAATTTCAGACGGATAAACAGCGTATTGATATGGTCCTAAATGAATTGAATGAGATAAAAAACAGATACGAGATACCCACTTTGCTTGTTTCAAGTATAAACAGACAAAGCTATAACAGTGAAGGCGAGATGTCAGCTTTTAAAGAAAGCGGAACTATCGAATACGACACAGCAGGGGCTTTTGTGATGACAACGAAGAAAGATGGAAACACAAAAGACCTCATCGGAGAGGATGGTTTGAAGGGAGTGTACAAACATGTCTACTTAGAATGTGTGAAAAATCGCTATGGGCAGGTAGGAGAAAAGAAGGAACTTGTGTTTTACCCCTTATTTAGCCATTTTGAAGAAAAAGAAGGAGGGATTGAAGATGAGTTATTTAGTGGACGCTAATTTAGTTATTAATCCTATCTTCCCTTTACGCCATGTGCTACCTGAAATATTAAGCGACAAGGAGGTGAAAAGAGAAGATGGAACAACATTTACACCTCTAAGATGGCAGTATAAAACAGCAGACGGCGGAGAAGTAATTGTAGTTTCGAGTAATAAACTCACCCCATTTGACAGCATGGTTTACAGAACCATTATCACCTATAGGCAGGAAAAAGGAATTAAGGAAAACCATTTTGAAATACCTGTCAACTATATTATGCAAAAAACGGGGCTAAATTTCAATAAGACAGTAGAACGGGAAAGAATTGAGAATTCTCTCCTAAAACTAATGGACACCCACATTTTAATCGAAAAGTACCTCAAGAAAACCGAGAAGGGAAACATAAGAGAAAAAACATATTTCAACCTGTTAAGCGGTTTTGGTTATCGTCAACCTGAAACAAAAAAAGGAAGAGGGCATGTGAAGAAAATACATGTACAACTACCACAGGTTTTATGCGACAACTTAGATAATGGATATGTAGCTAGAGGCGAAATCGAAACGCTTAAAAAAGTCCTAAAAAGCCCTCTAGAAACAAGGATTTACGATTATTTGACTGCCCGATGTGCCAAAGGGCAGGAACACATCAGAAACTTTACCGCTTTTTGTAGAGAGGATGTGGCAATGGAAAAGGGAGAAGACGGCGAAAAAGAAGTGTTGAAAGCATTGGACAGCATGAAAAAGAAAGGTATAATTGATTACAACATTGATGGAAATAACAATTTAAGGATAAAACTGCTTTAACCCCATATACCCATGGGGGGTATATCAAAATTGGAAAAAATTAATATGTAGGAATTACCTAGCTAAAACTGTAGGAATTACCCCCCGAAAACTGTAGGAATTACCCCCGTAAAACTGTAGGAATTACCTCTTTTTCGAGACCGCAAACCCGCATGAATACTGAGTTTTTCTCTCTTAAAATTTAAAATATAAAATTTAAAAGAGAATTCCTCCCTATAGGTCGGAATTCTTGATATACCCCCTATACAAATATGCCACTAGGGGAAGGAGAAAATACCCCCACATGAGAAAGAGACAGCCTTAAAAGAGAGGTGTGTGTTTTCTTCCTAGAGGTTTATTTTAACAGGAGGCGATAGAATGGAACTGGACATATTAGGTCTTACACCACAACCTCCCCGCAGGCTGGACCCTATTGAAAAGGCAATGACAAAAACGGCGAAGGAATGGGAAAAAATCAGAAACAAGGCAAAGTCAGACGAGGAGTGGATATACTACAACGCTTTAAAGCGGCTAAGAGAAGCAATCGACAGAAAGCATAAGCTTGATATTGAGTTATGGTCCTTTAATGTTTCCTCTCTAGAGGAAAAATTGTTTTTCTGAAATGTTAAAAAATGTCCAACAAATGCAACCTTTTAAAATCCTGCAGTAGGCTATAAATCAGGCTTTATTGGGTTTTTGGCATATTTTACATTAACACCAATCGTACGAAATACATTTCTTTGTATAAACTTGCTTACCGTTTGTGTTTAGGTATAAAATAAGTGGCGAGGTGGTTAGAGTGGCGAAGAATTACAAAAGACAACAAGGGCTTACAATTGAACAGCTAAACGCCATCGACCTATTAGTTATGGGCATGACAGACCAAGAAGTAGCCGATAAGGTAGGAGTAAACAGAGTAACGGTAACAAGTTGGAGATTATATGACCCTTACTTTCAGGCTGAACTTAACAAGAGGCGGAAAGAGGTATGGGGTGCAAGTATAGACAAAATGAGAAGCTTGATACCGAAAGCATTAGAGACTGTTGAAAATGCAATTAAACAGGGCGATGTAAAAACAGCATTGGAGTTTTTAAAGATGGCAGGAATGGGAGATGTGTTTGTAGGCAATATTGGAGAAGATGAACCAGAGGAAATAATCGAGAGACTTGCTAAAGAGAAAGAAAATAAGGCACTATTCGAACCAGATACTCACAGCAGGGAAGTGTATAAGGAATCCGTATTGGATGAGTTGAATGAGTTGGCGGATAGGTTATTAAGACTGCAACAGGCAGGGTACTCAAAATGAGAGTACCTTTTTTGTTATGCAGAGGTGGGGATGGTAATGGAGTTGTTAAATGATTATTATTGGCTTTTGCAGAATATCAAGAGTTATAAGAAAATGCTATCACAGTTAGAAGCAGACGCTAAAAAATACAAGCAACAAGGCTTATTGAAAAAGATAGAGGAACTACAAAACCTCTATGAGACAAAAATACAGGAAAGCCTTGAGAAGCAAAAGAAAATAGAAGAGGCTATTGAATGCCTACAGGGTGTAGAAAAGCAAATTATACTTTTGCGGTACAAAGAAAATAGGACATGGGAAGAAATAAGCCGTGAAATGAATTACAGCTATTCTCAACTACATAGGATACACAGAAAAGCATTAAAAAAGTTTGAAGAAGCTTATAAGAGGAGTTAAGGACGACTTCAGTATTACTTAAGTCATGGTGGTACGACAATGAAGAAAAGGGGCACAGATTGTGCGTACCCTATTACTTTGAATGCTAAGAAATGCTAAGTCTGAACCTCAAGTTTTGCAATGTTTCTTCCCTAGAGGAAAAACTGCCTTTGTGATAAGGTAGGGAAAATAGCGAAAGCAATAAGGACCCCAGATGCCTTAAAAAGCCGTAGAATCGTTTTTTTATGATAGAAGGCATATTTTTATATGTCTATGCGAATAAAAACCGTCTCTAGGGCAAATACAGACGCCTATTTCTCCCTAGAGGAGAGAGGACTTTAAGGTGGTGAGTTAAAGTCACCTCCTTTACTTTTACACTTTAAAGCACGCAATTATACGAAATCACCATTTTGTATAATTATTTTTATCCAATTACCTATTGCCAATACGTTTTTTCTATGGTATACTTAAAATGCACTCACTAAGGAAAAGAAAATAGTAAGTGGTCGTGTCGAAAAAGGAAAAAGGTGGAGAAAGATTTAGAATATCCAAAAAATGCCTAACTGGAAATCGTGTGTACCCCTAAAAAGGGGTACCGAGGGTTCGAATCCCTCTCTCTCCGCCATTTACATTTAAGAAAATAATTGGGGCCGTACTAGATGGGGAGGTAGCGGTGCCCTGTAGCCTGCAACCCGCTATAGCAGGGTCGAATTCCCAGGCTGAGGCCTGATTTCTGTAAGGCCTGGCGCAAGTAAGTGGCGTTGATACTTGAGTCCTGCGCAACGGAGATTTGCGAACCCCGTCAGGTCCGGAAGGAAGCAGCGGTAAGCAAACACCTCCGTGTGCCGCAGGGGTGCTTGAGTGGAGCTAACTGCTTGCGTAACGCTTATGGGGACAGGTCGAAGCTGGGTGTACGGCCCCTATATTTATGCCCATTTACTGTAAAAATTTTCCTTATAATATTCTTATAATATTTTTTCTTCTCCATCTCAAATTGGCTTAAGATCAAGTTTTTTTTACCGAAATAAATAAAGGGATGCATTTTCACATAAGAAAAGAGATGGAGGAGAATATGTTTAGAAGAGAGTACAGAAAAAAGCTTTTTGTTGTTCTATTTGGGGTTTCATTTTTTGTGTACTTTCTATCTCTTGTGCATTTTTTGTCGGGCTTTGAAAAAAGGATTTTTATTGGCAGTTTAATTTTATTGATCTCAATGGGGTTGTCAAGTTTTTTGTCAAAAAAATTGTCAGAACCTATTGAAAAATTAGAAGAAGGGGTAAAGAGGATAAGCCAGGGAGACTTTGGCTATCGATTGGATGTAAAATCTTCTCAGGAATTTGAGGAACTTTCAAAAAGTTTTAATTTTATGGCTCAACAGCTGTCCTATGCTTATGAAAGGTTAAAGGAGCAGACAGATAATTTAATAAGGCAGAATGAAGAATTGCAGGAATTCAATGCGGAACTGGAGGCTTCTTATGAACAGCTGGAGGCTTTAACGCGGGAACTGGAGCTTTCAGAGAGGAAGTACCGCCTTTTGGTGGAAAATATAAGGGATATTTTATGGGTGACCGATAAGAACTTTATAATTGAGTTTGTGAATTCAAGAGTAGTTAGGTATCTAAACTATACACCTCAAGAGTTAGTTGGGAAAAGTCTCCTTGAAATTGTAGATGAAGAGGCAAAAGAAACTTTAAAAAACATGATGGAAGGCAAAGTGAGATTTGCAGAGGTAAGTTTTAGGACTAAAGATGGGCTTTTGCTGTTGACAGAAACCCATGTTAAGAGATTAAAAGTTGATGAGGAAGTTATAGGACTTCAGGGTATTTCGAGAGATATTACAGAGACTTACTACATAAAAAAGCAGATTGAAGAGAAAAACAACGAAATCCTGGCTATAAGCGATGTGGGTAGATTAATTACATCTGGCAGCGATATGAAAGAGGTGTTAAAAGCTATTGTAGAAAAAGTTGCCGGATTACTCAATTCTCCTCTCTGCGCTGTAAGGGAATATCATCCTTCTTCAGGGAAATTCTTACTATTAGCGAAGGGTGGAGAATTAAAAGATTATCCAGTCTCTGAGGAAATAAGGCTTTCTGAAAAAGATATTGAAGAGCTGGTGACTTCAAAAGAGATCAAAATAAAAGATGTGGATGAATTTCCTCACAGTGAAAAGGTGACGCCCATTTTTAGAGCCAAAGATGTGTATTCGGTGGTAGTTGTTCCACTAGTTTTTGGTGGTGAAACGAAAGGGATTTTGACTGTATGGGCTTCTACTAATACAGTGAAGAATATGAGTTTATTGAGGTCAGTTGCCAGTGCGATTTCTTTGGCAATGGAAAATTCCAAGCTTTACGAAGAGATAAAGAAGGTCTATATAAAGACTATAGAAGCATTGGCTTATGCTATAGAGGCAAAGGATATTCACACAAAAGGGCATTCCATGAGGGTATCTCAGTATGCGGCTTTAATAGGAGAATATATGGGATTTTCCAGAGAGAAAGTGGAGCAATTGAGAATTGCAGGGATTTTACACGATATAGGGAAGATAGGGATAAGGGATTCCATTCTTCTAAAGAAAGGAAAGTTGACTCAACAGGAATATGAAGCTATGAAATTGCACCCAGAGATAGCGAGAAAAATATTAGCACCAATAGATTTGCCTAAAGAGATACTTGAGGCTATTGCAAAGCATCATGAAAGGTATGACGGAAAAGGTTACCCTTATGGATTGAAGGGGGAAGAGATACCTATTGAAGCCGCGATTTTGGGGGTTGCTGATGCCTTCGATGCAATGACTTCAGACAGGTCTTACAGAAAGGGTATGAGCATTGAAGAGGCTGTCAATGAGGTTTTGAGAAATAAAGGAACTCAATTTCACCCTGAAGTGGTGGATGTGTTCATTTCTATATACATGAATGAAAGGCACAGATTAGAAGAAATAAAAAATCAAGTTTTAGAATCTGCCTCTTAAAAGCTCGGTCTTTGAGAAGAGACCGAGTTTTATTTTGAAAAAGTGTAGCGAAGTCTAAATTTTTTTGCTACAATTTAATATAACGGGGTGTTAGAGTATGTATCAGTCTTTGTACAGGAAATACAGGCCAAAAAGTTTCAGTGAAGTTGTGGGGCAGGACCACATTGTGAGGACTCTGAGGAATCAAATAAAAATGGGAAGGATAGGGCATGCATATCTTTTTACAGGCACAAGGGGGACAGGGAAAACTAGTGTAGCAAAAATTTTTGCAAAGGCGGTAAACTGTTTAAATCCAAAAGACGGTGAGCCCTGCAATTCCTGTGAGGTGTGTCAGGCGATAAACACTGGTACTACTATGGATGTCTTGGAAATAGATGCTGCATCTAATAACAGCGTGAATGACGTGAGAGAACTTAGAGAGTCTGTAATCTACTCTCCTTCTTTGACAAAGTACAAAGTATATATAATAGATGAAGTGCATATGCTTTCTACAGGAGCTTTTAACGCCCTTTTAAAAACACTTGAAGAGCCTCCTCGCCATGTGATTTTCATTCTTGCTACCACTGAACCTGAGAAACTGCCTGACACTATCCTCTCGCGTTGCCAGAGGTTCGATTTTAAAAAGATACCGACAAAGCAGATTGCACAGAATCTAGAGAGGATTTGCAGAGATAGCGGTATACAGATTGAAGAAAATGGGATAAAGGCTATCGCTCTTTATGGAAATGGTTCAATGAGAGATGCGATAAGTCTTTTAGAGCAATGTGCTTCCTACAAAGAAGGATTGATAACCTATGAAGATGTTTGTGAAATATTGGGAGTTGCGAATGAAGAAATGCTTTTTTCACTTTTAGATCATATTTACGAGAAGGATGCGGTGGCTTCTTTACAGCAACTGGATAAAATATTGTCCTATGGAATAGATTTAGGAAATTTTCTAAGGTCCTTTACTTATATGCTAAGAGATATGGTTATATACAAAACTGGGGGAGATGAGCTAATAGAGATTTTGTACGGAGATCAAGAGACCATAAAAGCAAAGTCGCAGAAATACAGCATAGGATTTTTGACAAATGCTTTGGAGAAGTTTACTGCTTTGCAGAGAGAGATAAGATATGCTGTTTCACCTGTTACATTGCTTGAATTGACGATTTTAAGACTTATTAGGCCGGAAATTTCTTACGATATGGGAAGCTTGATAGCTAGAATAGAAGAGCTAGAGGAAAAAATAAATAAAGGGTATGTGGCAACAAAAGAAGAGAGTCCGAAAACCCATGAAAAAGATGAGCTAGAAAAAAAGGTTAATGCTGCAAAAGAGGCAAAAGAAGAAAGGGAGGAAATTGATTTAGGAAGAGTTTGGCTTGAAGTAAAGGGAATTCTCAAAAAGGAAAGGATGATGCTCTATACTTTCCTAGAGAAGGGTGTTCCCCATTTAAAGGATGGCAAAATTGTTGTGGAGTATTCCGAAGAAGACGCTCTTTTGGTGGAACAGCTTGGTAGGCCAGAGAATAAAGACTTTATTGAAGCAGTAGTAGAAAAAGTGGTGAAAAAAAGAATTCCAATAGAGTTTGCTCTAAAAAAAAGCGAAGAGGACCTTTTAATTAAGCAGGTAAAGGAATTTTTTGGGGATGGAATTGACATAGAAATAATATAGTGCAAAAGAGGCAAAAAGCACATATTCTAAAATAGAGTAAAAGAATTGGGAGGTAATGAAATGGCAAAAGGTGGATTTCCAGGAGGATTTAATATTAACAATATGATCAAACAGGCACAACAGATGCAAGAAGAAATAAAAAAGTTGCAGGAAGAGTTAATGCAGAAGACAGTGGAGGGTACTTCAGGGGGAGGAATGGTAAAAGCGGTAGCAAACGGGAGGAAAGAACTTGTAAGCATAAATATAAACCCCGAAGTGGTAGATAAAGACGATGTAGAGACTTTAGAGGACCTGGTGTTAGCAGCTGTGAACCAGGCTTTGAGAAATGCAGAAGAAATGATTGCTTCTGAAATGGCTAAAATAACAGGAGGATTTAATATTCCAGGTTTGTTTTGAGGTGGAAAGATGAGTTACTATTCTACTTCTGTGGCAAAGCTTATAGAGGAACTTTCTAAATTGCCTGGGATAGGACCCAAAACGGCCCAGAGATTAGCATTTTTCATAATAAATATGCCTTTAGACGAAGTAAGAAGTCTTTCTCAGGCTATTATAGAAGCGAAAGAGAAATTGAGATATTGCAAAATTTGTTTTAACATAGCTGATAAAGAAGTGTGTGACATATGCAGTGATGAAAATAGAGACCATTCCACCATATGTGTTGTATCTCATCCAATGGATGTAGTAGCAATGGAAAAGGTAAAAGAATACAAAGGAGTATACCATGTTTTACATGGAGTAATTTCGCCCATAGAGGGAGTGGGCCCAGAGGACATAAGAATAAAAGAGCTTTTGGAAAGAGTAAGGGATGGCAGTGTAAAAGAAGTCATACTTGCCACAAATCCAGATATAGAAGGAGAAGCTACAGCAATGTATATAGCTAAACTGCTGAAACCCTTTGGAGTAAAGGTTACAAGGATTGCTCATGGCATTCCTGTGGGAGGAGATTTGGAGTATACAGATGTTGTGACTTTGTCAAAAGCTCTAGAGGGAAGAAGAGAGGTGTGATGGGGAAGCTCCTATTAGGCAGAGCCTAGTAGGGGCACTTTTATTAATTTTTAGAATAATGTCGAAAATTGTATATACAGCTTTAAAAAAGTAGTGTATAATATTATCAAATGAAAATAATTATTAGCTAGGAGGAATAAAATGTGAATTTGAGTTACAATAATCTATTGTCAGCTTTTTCGTTGGCTCTTGACGTACAAGAGTATAAAAACATGGGACATGCAAGAAGAGTTGCATATGTTTCTCTCAGGATTTCAGAAATGCTTGGATTTGATGAGGAAGAAAAGAAAAAGGTCTATTACTCTGCTCTTTTACACGATATAGGCAAAGGCGATATATATGAAGATTTTTACACAGAGGAATGGTGGAAACATGCGGACAGAGGCAGTAAAATTGTTTTAAAATTGCCTTTTGGTGAGAATTTTTCAGAGATTATAAGGTATCACCATGAGAATTACGACGGAAGTGGGCATTTTAAGTTAAAAGGAGATGAAATCCCACTAGGAGCTCAGATAGTTTTTATATCAGATCAGTTCGACATAAGGTACACTTCTTTGTCTCACAAAGAGAGAGAATACAATATAAGGGAAAATTTAAAAGAATGTGTAGAGACTAATATAGGGAAAATGTTTAACCCTTTGGTTTCAAAGGCATTACTTGAACTTATGAAGCAGGAAAAGTTCTGGCTTGATTATAAGTTTTTTGACATAAAAAGTATACTAAATAAAATAGAACCCAAAGACACTATTCCAATTGGAATCGACGAATTGGAGAATATAGCAGAAGCTTTTGCAGATATTATAGATACCAGAAGCCGTTTTACATACGAACATTCTAGAGGGATTTCAAACCTGGCCTATCAAATGGCTAAAGTATTAGGCTATGATGAAGAAACTTCTAGGAAGATAAGAGTTGCGGGGCTTTTGCATGATTTAGGGAAACTAGCTGTACCTAATTCTATACTTGACAAACCAGGCAAGCTTACAGAAGAAGAATTTATGGTGATGAAATCTCACGTTTATTACACGAAGATAATTTTAAAAGAAATCGGTGGAATAGATGAAATAGCCGAATGGGCAGCAAATCACCACGAGAAACTCGATGGAAGTGGATATCCTGAAGGGTTGAGAGGATATGAAATGGGGGATATTGATAAGCATATTGCTGTATGCGATATATTTCAAGCTTTGACGGAGGACAGACCCTATAGAAAGGGAATGAGCACCAAGGAGGCTATAAGAATTATTGAAAAAGAAGTTAAAAATGGAAAGTTGAATGGAGAGTCTCTGGAAATTTTGAAAAAAGTGGTTTTTTAAAGGTATACTCAACCGTATTTTAGGAAATAATACGGTTGAGGAGGGATTATATGGGCATACTTTTTGATTACTTAAAAGAGATGGCTGCTACCAAAAATATTTATGAGTATAATTCAGATGGGATGCAATTGGTGGATGAAGTGAAGCGCACAATAAAAGAGTTGAGAGATGCTGAAATTTATTTCCATAACGTTACAGACCCTGATTTGGTTGATTATGCTATATATCGGTTAGAAAGCCTCAAGAGAAAGTACATATACTTGCTAAAAAAAGCAAAAGAAGAAGGAGTAAGTTTTGATAATTTTTCTTCTCTCCTATCATAATTTGTCCTCCCCCTAAGTATAAATATAACAGTAAACTCTTAGGGGGTTTTTATATGAACATAAGCATTGAGTACAATATAATAATTGCGTATTTGGTTGGGCTGTTTTTGCTTTACCTTTTGGGATGGCTCTTAGTAGTTCCTCGTAAAATTTTAATTAGAATTATATTAAATGGGATTATAGGTGGTATAATACTCTTTTTCATAAACATAGCAGGAAAATCATTTGGCATATTTATAGCTATAAATCCTGTAACTGCGCTTATAGCAGGTTTTTTAGGAATACCAGGCATAATACTTCTGATAATCTTACAGTATATTGTTTGAAGTTGACACAGAAATAAACAGTTTAAATCCTCCTTGTTTTTGAAATAATAAGTTTTGAAAAAAGACAAAAGGAGGATTGGATATGACTGTAAAAAGCGATATAGAAAAAGCAATTGCTTCAGCGCAAGCAGCACTTGGCACTTATGCACAGTTTGCTAGTGCTACAGAAGACCCTGCTGCAAAACAAATGTTCCAGCAGATGCAGCAGGACATGCAAAGGCATGTTACAATGCTCACTAACAGGTTAAATTATCTTAATTCCAACAATAAATTAAATCAGCAATCTCAACCTACACAGCAGGCTACACAGCAAAATCAACAAAATGTCCTTACAAACAAAAAACAATAAGTAAAGGAGGCTTCGTGCCTCCTTTATTAAGATAAGGTTTACGGAGATAAAAGGAATAAAAATGAGCATAAGGATGTAATAAAGAAATACTTTAGGTTAAATAATTGTTATTGAAACTTAACTCTGTTTTTTTGAGGTTGAGATGTTTTTTGAAATGTGGTATATTATAAGCACGCTCTTAAACGATCTAATTAACTTTTTTTGTTATGTTGACAAAATCTTAAATTTGTGATAAGATAAAAAAGCTTTCTTGAGGGACCTTGAAAAGTGGACAGCGAGGCTAGGGAGAAGAGGTAAGTTTTTAAGGATTAGCTGGAGAGTTTGATCCTGGCTCAGGACGAACGCTGGCGGCGTGCCTAACACATGCAAGTCGAGCGGGCCTGTCAAGGCGTTATGTTTTGGCAGGTTTAGCGGCGGACGGGTGAGTAACGCGTGAGCAACCTACCCTTGAGACAGGGATAACCCTGGGAAACCGGGGCTAATACCTGATATACTCTATTAGGGCATCCTGATGGAGGAAAGGGCGGGAAGCCGCTCAAGGATGGGCTCGCGTCCCATCAGCTAGTTGGTGAGGTAACGGCTCACCAAGGCGACGACGGGTAGCCGGCCTGAGAGGGTGGTCGGCCACACTGGGACTGAGACA
>NZ_SLWU01000032.1 GCF_004345675.1 Caldanaerobacter subterraneus
TTGGCATGTTGGAAGAAGGGTATTTTTTTGTCTTTTTGCCCTTTAAATGCCTCAAAAATTTTTTAATTACCCCCTTGACATTTTACCGTTTGTCTGTACTAAAATTGCTAATATATATTATAGCATTTGTGCGCCAATTATAATACCACATTAATTTCTTTTTAAAAAAATTTCTACATAAAAAGCCGGGAAACATTCCCGGCCGAGGGTTTAGAGGGTGACTTTTCCGTTGTTGTAGTTTTCAACTAGCATCTTCTCTGCTCTCTGAATTGCAAGTTTCACTAAGTTACCGCAGTCCCTTGAGGTTACGCTTCCCCAACCTTCCCTCATGACTGTGTCGTAAACGCCGAGTTCCTTCGCCAGCTCGTACTTGAGCTGGTCTGACATCAACCCTCTGCGTCTACCCATTTTTATCCCCTCCTTTTTAACCCCTCACACTTATTTTGCTCATCAAAACCTCCTTTATGTTATTAACTACATGGTCAAATCCCCATGTTCTGTTTTTATCACCTTCAATATCTTTTCCTCGTTCCCATTTATAGCATTTATATATACGTAAAAAGTATCTCCTCTGTAAGTTCCTTTAAATTCATAGGCTAAAACTTCTCTCCCGCCCTCCAGTGGAATTAAAGCCAATTTTGTGCTCTCTATCTTTAGATTTTTATTGACCTTTTCTCTTGCCTGTTCTAATGTGAGCTTTGGCTTTTCTAATTTTCTCTTTACGTGGTTCATGTAATAGGCTGTGGCATCAAATCCTATTATGTCTCCGTTGTCCAAAGCCACTTTAACTTTTACAATATCTGGATAAAGATAGACTTCATTTTCAACAGGTACAAAGTTAAACTGAATGTAGCCTGGCGCTTTCATGGAATAGGTGCTTTCCATGTCTTTAAATCCATGGGTTTCCAAAAATTTCTTTGCATGTTTTAAAGCCTGAGAAACTGAAATATTTACTTTTGAAGGGCTTCTCTCATCCATCATCCATACGACATGGCCGCCTTTTCTGCTGACATTTATGTAAACAGGTGGCTTTCCAGGAGGTTTCAGTTCCACTCCGTAAGTCTTTATCTTGCCATTGCTGGGGCTGTACTTACTTTCAGACTCTATGTTCTTTCCGTAAAATTCTCTCGCTATCTGCAAAGCCCTGTCATAAGAAATCTCGGGACCAGTAAGCCCTTTAGGAGTAAGTTTCATAAGGCTTTCTGAAAAGGGTCCATCGTATATCAATGTAGGGAAATTTGTCATGGTTTGATTTACGCTGTTCATCCTGACATTTAAAATCTTGCTGTCAATCTGGGCCATTTTCTTTGTGCCCTGTTTTCTCAGATTCCCCAGCTCATACCCTCCCTGTACCTTCTTGCTGAGGTCGTGAAGATTCTTGCCCAAAAAAACCGCATAGTTGTGCAAAGTAGTTATAGTCTTTAGGTCCTTATCTGAAAGTTTTCCTCCTGATGCTATTTTTTTTGTGAGGCTGTAGGCGTAATCCCCCACCTGCACTAGAAATTTTGATGTGTTGTCTATTTCAGGCTGGCCAATAGGCAACTGGCTCAAATGTTCCTGACCTGAAAAAGCCTCCCTCCATATTTCGTCCAGAATAGAAATAGTAGTCTTATCTGAAGAGGCCACCATCAGCTTCCCCATTGAAGTTTCTATATTTTCCACATTTGAAATGAGCTGATAGAAGGATCGGTCATACTGAGCCTGAAGATACCGGTGGTAAGAAATTTTTTCTAAATATTGCCTGTAGCCCCAGGCTCCCAAAGCTAAAACCAAAATCAGCACAAAAGCTGTGAACCATCGTTTTAACATAATCTCCACCTCACCTTGCAAATATGTGACGTCCTATCTGAGTCAATATGGGTCTTGTAAATATCCAGTAATTCGTCACTCTCGCTGCATTGTAGTAATAGAGAGCTCCTCCTGTCGGGTCCCAGCCGGATACGGCATCTATTGCTGCTTTTATGCTTTCCTCAGTAGGAGGAAGCCACATCTGCCCGTCTTCTACAGCAGAAAAAGCCCCAGGCTGAAAAATTACTCCTGGAATAGTTTTGGGAAATCTCGGGTCTCTTACCCTATTCATTACAACAGCCCCAACAGCGACCTTTCCTATGTAGGGTTCTCCTCTCGCTTCACCATTTATGAGCATTGCCAGAAGATAAACATCATCACTTATGCCTGCAGAAGAAGTAGCTCTATAGGCTGCCAAATCCTGTGCAGTAGTCGTAAACCCCAATGCCACTTTTGTATCGTCATCAACAATGCCTGTCACTGCAAGGCCGTTATAGGCCTGAAATTTTCTAACAGCAAGCCATGTCTTAACGCCAAAAAAACCGTCCACCGGGCCGTCGTAATATCCCCAGGCTTTAAGCCTTGCCTGCACTTTAGCAACATCACTTCCTGTGTTTCCCCAGTACAAATTAGACATAGCAGTTTTGGTCATGCTTATAGCTGTATACTCAAAGACGGCTGTCGTAAAAACGACCAAAATGGCTATTATAACCTTAAAGCGCACTCTAAAGCTCAATTTTCTCTTGCCTCCTTTCTTGCGTCTGTAAATATTTTTTGTAGTAATAAAACTATTATTCACTTAAAAAATAAAAGGCCCTTTTCAAGGCCTTTAAGGCGCCAGAGCCATTTTTAATTTTGAGTAATATTTTTCAATCAATTCCGCTATTTTAAACTTCACTTTGCTCCTATCAAATTTTTCTTTGTCTTCGCTCACAAGGTATTTCATTATCTCTTCTGCCGTCTTCTCGTCAGTAAAGCCGTGCTTGGCATCTACAATGCAAAGGGGCGGGAAAACCACACACCACCAATTTTTACCTTCACCTTCTCCTATCACAACTTTAAGGGCGGTATACTTCCCTGCTGGGACTGTCAAAGCACCATAATATCTAGTTGGAAAAGGAAATACTCCGTACTCCACTCTGACTTTATAATCTTTCCCCTCTTCTTTTATTATTTTTTCAGCCACTTTTTCTATATTTACTAGGTTTCCCTTTATCACCCTTTCCGATCCCTCTTTTGTCTTTAAACCTTCAAGCCTAGGAGCTAGCTCAACGAGAATAGCATCTCTAACCTTGAGCTTTAACTCCTGGTCTTCAGGAGAATCGCTGTTGGCAATCACATGAAAGCGTATTAACTTTTTTGACCAGCTATCAACATTTGTCCTGTTTTCTAACGTTTTACCCGAAATTAGCAAAATACTTATAATCGCAATTAAGAGTACCGCAATTATTTTTTTCATCTTAACTTATCATCTCCCCAATTCTCACCGTATTCTTTACAATCTAAGTATTGACAGCCTACAGAGAAAATATACGTATTACCTGAAAAGACCTATTCTTCTCACATGAGAAGTCACATCAACTTTTATTTCTATTTCTGGAAATATTTTATCCCAATCTTTCCCAACTTCATCCCACAATGAGGGATAAAATTTCTCAATATAATCGCCAATTCCAAGCATGTCGACTTTTAGTTCTTTTTGGAATCGATTTACAGCTTTATAAGCCATACTTTTTATTTTACTGCTAGTTTCTCTCTCTATTAAATTCACAATATCTCCTTTTATCATCTCACCATGCTTTTCAAAAGTGTACTCTGTCACATCTCCTTCTACATCCAACTTTACCCTGTAAATAATCTTCCCATTCTCCACTTTAACTCCTCTTCTTCTTATCACATTTGACACATTAAAAGGCACTTTTACTTCTTCTTCATCAGCTGGCACACTCACAGTCACATCTCCACCTTTTACAAGGCCTGTCAAAAACATATAGCCCATGTTTTCATCATCTTCCATCCACCCGGCAAGCTTGTAATCCTTGATAATAGCTGAACCTGCAATTTTGACCTCATTTTTCCCGGCCACTATTCTGGGAATTATTGCATTTCCATTTGTTTCATGTAGAGATTTTGTAATTTTATTATAGTCAACAGAAGGAAAAATTGAGGTCAAGTTGTAATGCTTAAATATATCCCTTATATAGGCTCCTGTATTGGGCTCGAGGTCGTATTTTTTTAAGAGTATATCCTGTGCTTTCCCAGGTGTGACAAGAAGATAGACTTTTCTACTCAACTCATAACTTCTGTCTAACGAATCTAAAACCTCTTGAAACCTCGTTTTGTTTTCTACTACTTCTTTTCCAAAAATGATTGCCTGAGTATGCCCAAGATACAGGGCTTTGTCCAGTCTTGTACTTATGTGGCGGGAGGCAGAAAAAATCGTATCTGCCACTTCAGACACGGCAAAGCTCGGCTTTTCACTTCCACCACTGCCTCCGCCTCCGGAACCCTTTGCCAGCTGAGCTACGTTGGGGAATTGAAAAGTCACCACGTACTTTTTATTTGAGTTGGACAAATCTATGCCAATGGCCATCACAAAAGCTCTGTCCTCTATTTCAATTTTGTCCCAGCATCCTGTTAGAACAAAAATTAGAAAAATTAGTAAAATAAAAAGCAGTGTTTTGCGCTTCACTTTTTATCACCCAGCCCTTTAAGTTTTACAAAAAAAGCTAAGATGATAGGCAAAAACGATATAAAAAATATAGATAAATACTGAGATACAAGATTAGCGTACTTGTAGAGAGTCACTATAGAATCAGGAATTAACGCCATTAAGTACATGGGAGGGATGAGCGGCAGAACGAGGTACGAGTGTTCCCTTGCCTTTATGAGCTTTGATAAAACCAAAACTGCAAAATAATGAAAAGAATAAATAGAAGTAAAAATTGTAAATGTCCAGATTGCCATTACAATTCCTTCGACATTTTCTATGAAAAACACTGGAAAGTTTATGGATTTAATCAAAGTCAAAAAAGGCCACAGCTGTTCTTTCGTTTCCTTGTACCCAAAAATCCCTATGACAAAAAAGCATATATACATGTAAAAAAGCGTTGTAGAAATTATAGAGGCATTCACACTTTTTTTAAGTTTCTCTTGATCTATCACATATGGAAAGACCATGTAAAGAAGCTCAAAACCTACAAAACTATAAGTAGTTACAAAAACTCCTTTTAAAAACTTCATAAGTGACACTCTCATAAAGGGAAGAAAGTTGGTCAAATCCACATCAGATAAAGCCGGCAAAAAGAGGAGCAAAAGAGGTATTACCATAATGGGAAACAATATCTCTGACATCCTCGCAATTGGCTCAAGACCGTACCTCACAAGGTACGCAGAAGCAAAAAGCATAGTGATTATTATGGTCTCAATGGGAGTGCTGGGAAGCAAGTATATCTTGAGCACTTCGCCAAAAATTCTCACATCGAGGCTCACAAAGACACTTAAGTAAAATATCAAGACTATACTTAATACAACTGCCACAGGCTTTGTTACAAGCTTTGAAGCATATTCAGAAAAAGTCTCTGTAGGAAATTTAGAAGAAATCCAAAGTATCAGCCTTGCGAAGAATAAAGAAGCAAGTCCTCCCCCCAAAATAGCTAAAAGTCCATTCGGACCAACTTCCTTTGAAACATCTGCAGGAAGGCTCAGTATCCCTGCTCCAACCATTGTAGTAAAGAGCAAGATTGCCACTTGATTTGAAGAAATTTTGTCGTTATTTTTTATCATCTCTCCCTCTCCTGTCCTCTTCCAAGCTTTCTATTTTTTCTTCTCTCAAATCTACCATTTTTCTTTTATCAGGCGTGTTCAGTATCTCAGGCCTCTCCTTAAAATACATAAGGGGAGCCCGTATTAAAGTATCCGCAAGGTCACTCAAATGTATCTCCACAAAAGGAGAAAGATAAGGCACTCCAAAGCTTTTTAACACCACAAGATGCGTCAAAACCATTATAAGCCCGAGCATTATCCCGTAAAGCCCAAAGATTGCTGCCAGAATCATAAAAACAAATCTCAACATCCTAAAAGCAATTGCTGCTGAATAGCTGGGTATAGCAAAAGACGCCACAGCTGTTACCGCCACCACAATGACCATAAGCGGACTCACAATACCCGCCTGAACTGCAGCCTGTCCTATGATGAGACCTCCCACAATGCCTATTGTCTGCCCTATCGGCGCAGGAAGTCTAACTCCCGCCTCTCTTAAAAGCTCAAAAGTAGCTTCCATTATCAAAGCCTCAAAAAATGCAGGAAAAGGTATGCCCTGACGAGTAGCTGCCACGTAAAGAGTTAGCTTTGTCGGTATTAAGCCGGGATGGTAAGCAGTAAAAGCTATGTAAACTGCTGGAGCTGTTAAGGCCACCAGTGCCGCTAAAAATCTCAAGACCCTTAGCAAAGATGATATCATCCACCTCTCGTAATAATCCTCTGCAGACTGGAAAAGGGTAGCTAAAGTAGTTGGAAGTATCAAAGCAAAAGGAGTGTTATCCGTCAAAATAGCCACTCTTCCCTCCAGCAAAGAAGCCGCCACCTTATCCGGCCTTTCTGTACTCAAAACCTGCGGAAAAGGCGAATGCCAGTCTTCTTCTATGAGCTGCTCTATATACCCACTTTCAAAAATGCCGTCTATTTTTATATTTTTAAGCCTCTCCATCACTTTATTCAAAACATTTTTATCCACAATATCTTCCATATAAAGCACAGCGACATCTGTATGGGTTCTTTCACCTATTTGTATCTGTTTTATTTTTAAATTCGGATCTCTTATTCTCCTCCTAACCATCGCAGTATTTACCCTTATAGTTTCAGTAAAGCCATCTCTTGCACCTCTTATGACTGTTTCAGCCTCTGGCGGGGAGATAGACCTCTTCTCCCATCCTTTGCTGGATATTATGACAATATCAGGAGAGCCATCAAACAACAGAGCAGTGTCACCGCTTAGTATTGAAAGGATGCACTTGTCTAAATCATTGACCTCTTTTATATCTCCCCCGCTTATGGTCCCTTTTTTTATCACCTTGTACAGATTCCCTTTTATCTTCTCAATAGAGGGATCTGCTTGCCTCGAATCCAAAAGAAGCGAATGAATCACATGGTCATTTACCAGAGCTTTGTCAATAAGCCCATCTATAAAAACCACTGCCAAGTTAAACTCCTGATTTTCTCCAACCCACAGGTCTCTGTATATAACATCATCACAATCTTTAAGCTTTTCCTTTATGTAATTGAGATTTTCTTTTAAACTTGGTGAAGAAGGTCTGCCTTTTTCTTCTTTCTTCCGGTCTTTCTTCTTAAAAAATTTATCAAAAATCCCCATAACACTCCCTCACATTGGAAAAAGGATTCTCAGAATAAGTGCAATTACACCTATCAATATGTAAAAAATTCCTATTCCCTTGCAAATCCTTGAATCTCTGTCAAGCCCTTTTCTCTTCAAAAACTTCGGCTCCACAAAAGCCTCATAAATTCCCACAATGAAGACAATTGCAAACATATACACAGTAAAATACTGCCTTATAAAATGAAGAAGCTGCCACATACCATTCACCCTTTCTCTCTCATATAGCATTTACAGTAAACAAAAAAATATGCAAAATAAAAAAATAGGCTTTTCGCCTATTTTAAAGATACTTGATTGCCATTTTAACATCTTCTTCCTTATCTACGTCATTCCCTATCTCAGGATATTCAGAAATTATGGCTTTGCCCTTTATTCCAAACAATTCTTCTACTTTCTTTTCAATATGAGAGATCGAAACTCTTCCTATCAAAAATAAAAACAGAATCTTCCCTCCAAGCAATTTCCCTAGCTTCCACGGCTTTTTTCTGTAAGCGATAAACTTTTTAGCTTCTTTCACCAACTTGTCTATCACAGCAGGATTGACATAAAAAATATTTCCGCCAGTAAAAACTCCCTCTTTCACCCTAGCATAAGTCCTTTTAGCATCAGGAAACTTTTTTAAATTATCTTCCTTCCTTATGATAGGATAGCATAAGTCCGCTCCTGTCTTTTCAGCCTTTTCAATAAAATCGCACACAGCCTCTCCTGTCAAAAAAGGTATATCACAAGTCAAAATGATAACTCTTCTGTCATTTTTAAAAGGCTCCACTCCCCTTAACACATTGTCCATTATGGTATCTGTTTGTGGTACTATAATGTCTATACCCTCAACCTCTTTAAGCCTCTCAGGGTCCCCTACTGCCGCAATCTTTTCTATTTTATCGCACTCTCTCAAAGCCTTTACTACATAAGAAATCATGTATCTCCCCTTAAGGTTCACAAATGCCTTATCAGGCAGTTTGTCCTCCTTGGTACTGCCGGCCAAAATAACAGCGTTCATCAGCCTCACTCCTTATCGCTGAAGTACTTTGAATCCTTTACTACTTCTTCCTGAAAATTGTGAACGTGCTTTTCTGCCCATTTTCTCGCCCCGCTTGCATCTCTTTGTTCAATTAGCTCAGCTATTTTTTTGTGTTCCTGATAGATCCTCTTTGCCTTCTTTTCCTCAGTGATGTATTTTACCCTGAACCGGTGGACATGCTCTTGTAAATTATTCATTATCTGTATTAATTTGTCATTACGGGATGCGGCAAAAATTAAATCGTGAAACTCTTTATCAAGCCTTATTAACGCTTCTAAATCTCCCTCTTCCATTTTAATTCTAAACTCTTCTACGATCTTTTTGAGCTTCTCTACTTCCCCATCAGTAATCCTCTCTGCAGCAAGAGAAGCCGCCAATCCCTCTAAAGAACTTCTGACCTCCAACACGTTCAACAGGTCTTTCGCATTCAAATCCGCCACATACGCTCCCTTTCGAGGCACCATTACAACAAGTCCTTCAAGCTCCAGCTTTCTTATAGCCTCTCTAATAGGAGTGCGGCTCACCCCAAGCTTTTCTGCCAGCTGGACTTCCATAAGCCTTTCTCCTGGCTTTAGCTTCCCTGTTATTATAGCTTCTTTCATGTAGTCAAAAACCAGATCCCGTAGCGGCTTGTAATTTTCCAGAGTAAAAAACTCGCTCATAATATTTCTAACCCCTTGTCTACAGTTTTAGAAATGGTAACAAAAGGATAAACTCCCTTAAGGTCATGATAAGCCCTTACAAGCTTTTCAACATCATTAAAAACACCGTATACCGTAGGACCGCTTCCTGTCATAGAAGCAGATAGAGCTCCTTTCTCTATCAAACTTTTCTTTATATCTTCAATCACTCTATACTTTTGAGAGGTCACTCTTTCAAGGTCATTGCTTATATTCCTAGCAATTTCTAATAAATCTCCCTTCTTCAAAGCCTCAACAAATAAAAAAGTAGAGTTTAAGCTTTTAAACCCGGAATTATCCCATTCAGTGTAGACTTCTTTTGTAGAAATTTCTAAATCAGGCTTGACAAGAAGCAAATTCAAAGGAATTCCCTCTAAATCTTGAAGCTTTTCTCCTCTTCCACTAGCAAGCTTTGTTCCTCCCTTAAGGCAGAAAGGCACGTCAGACCCTACTTCTGACGCTATTTCTTCCATCTCTTTTTCTGTAAGGTTTAAATTCCAGAGCTTATCTAATGCTACAATTGTAGCAGCAGCATCTGCACTTCCTCCAGCAAGGCCGGCAGTCAAAGGAATATTTTTAAAAAGCTTTATTTTTATACCTTCATTTAAAAAATACCTATCTCTTATCGCATTAAAAGCCTTCATTATGAGGTTTTCTTCTCCTTTGGGAACTCTCTCATGGTCGCATTCAAACAAAATTTCCTTTGCTTTCTCAAATTCAATCACATCAGCCAGGTCAATTGACTGCATCACACTTAAAATTTCATGATATCCATCTTCCCTCTTTGACAAAACGTCAAGCGTGAGATTTACTTTTGCATAGGCCTTTATTCTAAGCTTCATTTAACTCTCCCTACTCAATATTATAGTTTCATATTATACATTATACAACAAATTTTCTGTAAAAAAAATACGCAGTAGACTGCGCATAAAAACTCACCTTTTAACAGGGATAATCAACTTCTCTCCCTCAAAAACCTTATCCTCTTTAAGGTCATTAGCCGTAATTAAATCCTCCACATTGACCCTATACCTTTTCGCTATATCCCAAAGGCTCTCTCCTTTTTGCACCATGTAAATAATTATGCTGTGACGCACCTCTTCTCCTCTTGGCATTTCAATTTCTTTGAGGTCGTAAATCAACGTCATTTCTTTTTCTGTCAAAACCTCAACGCAGCTATCTATAGCAAATTTAAATTCCAGCTCTTTTAAGCTGTTTATTTCATAAGACACATAAGCTGTAGAAACCTCTGTCAGTACCTCTCCCACTTCTCCTTCTATCTCTACAAATGTCCTAAACGGATACTCATCCCTGTAACCCTTTATGCCGCCATCTTCTGATACGTAAAGCAGGGTGTAGTTTAATATCCCCTCTAAAATCAGCTTATCCCCATCTAAAGCGTAATCTGACACTATTGGTAAGGCAAAAATTTCTAAAACCTTCCTCACCACAGAAGGAAGTTCAACCTCTGTCTTCACCATGAACTGAGAAGAAAAGCTCTTTATATCCCCCAATACCTTTATATTTTCCTTCAAAGGTTCAACGTACTTCTCTATCCCGTAGGCATCCACAGGAATTTCTCTTTCCTCTTCTTCCAAAACCTCCACTCTTACCTTCAAAGTAACCTCTACATCTACAAGCCTGTTCTCTCCCTTTTCATCTTGAGTGACCGTAACATCCACATTTATTACATCTTCGTATGTATTGGCTTTCATGTAACTTAATGTCCCCGGAACATCTATAAAATTAGCATAGTTTAAGGTTGCATCAAGACTTTTTACTTCATTTTCTTCAGAGACGTACAAGATCCTGCACTGCACTTTCCCCTGAACTATAACCTTGTTTTCAGAAAGCTTTACTTCTTCAGGCACTACTTTCACTTCTTTTTTTATGACTTTCTTAATGGGCCTATCTTCATCCCCTACTTTCACCTTTTCCTTTACAAAAACTTCTCCGGTGTTCTGCCCTACCGTATGAACAAGTTTTACTCTTTTCTTTAAAGTCTGCAAAGCTAAAGCCTCTTCTCCACCTATCACTACCTCTCTCTTATCAGAGACCAAAAGCCTTGACTGTATTCTGACCACTGCTTTTACATTTACCTTTCTGCTGTTTACAAGCCTGTAGTCGATATTTTCGACAGAGACCCTTGCAAGACATCTGGACCTTTTGTCAATCGCTTCATCTTCTATGCTGTGAGAATAATCCACCTCTTTTTCGATCGACTCAATCTCTCCGTCCTTTTCGCTTATGTAAATGAGTTCTAAATTAAGTTTCCCTTCAAATTGAACTTTCCCTGAGGTCACAAAAACCTCTCCGATGTAACTTCTAGGGTTTACTGCCAAAATTGTCAGTATATCCGGGTCGTTCTCTGGGACAATAATATCACCTTCAACTAAGAATTCCGTATTGTAACTCCCTGCCACCACATCAAACTCCAAGATATCTTTATAAACTTGCGGCATAAGTTTACCTCCTTAAAAAGATATATCACTTCAACAGAATATGCTAGTATAATATATAGTGGCAGAGATAAAATTATGCCAAAAAAATAAGACCGAAAAACTTCGGTCACTGCAGGCAGGGAATTCTTTTATTCTCATCCATTACAGTAAGTTCAACCGTCTCAGTCAAAATGTCAGAATAGCTGTAGGATACCCTGCGGGTCGTACCATGTCCATCTAGCACTACAATAAAAATGCTGGGATAAGTCTTCTCCAGTAGCCCTTCTTTTATTATCGTCTTTTTTCTTCCTCCATTGGTCTTCAGCCTGACCCGCGCCCCTACGTGCTGTTCCAATTGCTTCTTTATCTCATCAAGGGTTGATCTGTCAGCCACTTGCATCAACTCCTTAACAGTGCTGAAAATAGTATACCACAATTTTCAGACAATGTCAAGGGCATAATATTATACCAAGGTACATGTCTTCTTGTCAACAAGTATTTTTATTCAAAAAAATAAAAAAACCTGCAAATAGCTTGGGTATTTGCAGGTTTTTAAGCCCTTATGCCACAAATTCTTTTAATACTTTCCTTTAGGCACGCCATATCTGAACTTTCCCATCGTCTGCAGGCCTCCAATTCCAGCCGCACCTGTGATAGTGTGCTCTATCAAGTCCTCTATTTTTACGAGTTCATTTATATGGGAAAAAGCCACTTTTTCACTAACAAGTACCGGATCCAAACAGTGGATTAGCACCCTTTCTGGTGAACTGGCGTAATTCGCTCCTGCCTTTATCAAAGCCTCATAATTGGACTGACAAGCTCCAGCAAAAATTACCAGGTTATCAAGAGAAGGCTCATATTTTCTGGCATTTTTAACTGCCTCAACAAAATATTTTGAATTCCTATAGCTCTCCAAGTCCCCGTAATCTCTGGCACTGCTTTTTATGCTGTCATGGCCGGTAATAACTAAAATATCTGGCCTGTACCTTTCCAAAAGGTCATAGACCTTTTCCGGCTGTTCCTCTTCTTTTAAAACTACCCCCACCACTTCCATGCCTACTTTCCTGTAAGCCTCCATGCATATATTTAAATACTCTTCATCTCCGTCGATGTGAAGGACCTTTCCTGGCCTTCCGTAGGGTTCCTGGCGCACTCCTCTTGCCATGCCTTTCTTTCGCTGAAGGCTTTTTGACTGAGCAATTTTTTTTAAAAGATACTCTGCCTTTTCCCTATAAGGCCTATCGTATTCCACGATTTTAGCTCGGGAGGCTTCAATCAGGTCATCTTCAGGTGCATCTGCTATTATCCTCATGTTAAGCCCGTGCAGAAGGTAATATCTTACTCCTTTGTTATCTATGACATTAATGACTCTGAACAAAATGTCAGAGCCATAGGACTTCCTCATCACAATGTCATTTATGCGAAAAGCCATAAAATACCCCCCTGCGTTTTCTTCATACTTCATAATATGCAGAGGGGTATATAAAAGGTGTATATAGTTTTATTCTTCCATCTGTTTGCCCAAAAAAGCTGCAGCAGTTTCAGCAATTTTTGCCTCCACTTCTGTCACAGTCTCTCCAGGTTCTTTTGTAAATATCACAACACTTCCTATAGTATCCCCTCTAGAAATTATAGGGACAATCACCTGAGAAGTTATGCTAAACTCCTGCCCTTCGGCTATTTTAATCGGCCCTTTGTCTTTCCCTGTTCCTAAAATTACTGTCTTTTTCTCCTCCAAGTAATTCTCTAGTTCCTGGCTTATGGGTTTATCTATAAGCTCTTTTTTGGGAACCCCTGCTACAGCAATTACTGTGTCTGTATCAGTTATGCACACAGCGTGCTTTGTAGACTGGTATATGCTATCAGCGTATTCCTGTGCAAAGTCGCTCAATTCACTTATAGGAGAGTACTTCTTTAGGATTATCTCCCCTTCTTTGTCGGTAAAGATTTCTAATGGATCCCCTTCTTTTATGCGAAGGGTTCTCCTTATTTCCTTAGGTATGACAACTCTTCCCAAATCGTCTATCCTGCGAACTATTCCTGTAGCCTTCAAAGTAAATACCTCCATTTCCTAAAATTTTTAGCTCAAGATTAGTATTTATATTTTTCCATAAATTTATGCGCAAAAAAGAGCTGGCAATTATATGCCAGCTCTACCCTACTTTCACTTTTATATTTTCAGGAAATTTCTGTATCTTAGAAGCCTTTACGAGTTCGTCGTACTTTTCTTTTATGACCTTGTTCTTTTTGTCATTTAAAAGGTAGCTCTCAATTGTTCCTTTCACTTCATCAAAAGGCTTCACAGTAATTCCTTCTGATTTTATTATGTGATAACCGTACTGCGTCTTTACAGGTTTAGAAATCTCCCCTAGCTTTAAGGAAAATGCTGCTTCCTCAAATTCTGGCACCATCACCCCATGGGGAAATTCTCCCAAATCTCCGCCATTATCCTTTGTAGCTGTATCAATGGAATATTCTTTTGCTAAAGCGGCAAAGTCTTCACCTTTCATAAGCCTTTGATATATATCTTCTGCCGTCTTCTCATCAGCCACGAGGATGTGACGAGCTCTTATGACCTCAAAACTCTCTTTGTGCTCGTCATAGTATTTTTTAAGCTCCTCATCAGTAACTTTTACATCCTTAGTGTACTCTGCTAAAAGCTTGTCTATCAAAAGATATTCTCTTATCTGCTCCTTTGTAACTTTGCTGTTAAATTGCTTTTCCTTGTTATACTCTTCTTCTACTTCCTTATCCGTGACAGTGATGTTTTTCTTTTTAGCCTCCTGAACAAGAAGCTTTTGCGCCACAAGGCTGTCTAAAACATTTTCTTTAACAAAATCCAGAAATTTTTTGCCTTGATAGTCCTGATTCCAAATGTCTTTTGTGTAGGTGGGTGCACTTTCAATCTGCTCTTTCACCTGTTCAAAAATTTGCTGGTACTCCGCATTAGTAATCTTTTCTCCATTCACTACTGCGACGACATCCCCAGATACAGCTTCTTTTTTAGAAGAACATGAAACAAGAGATACTCCAACAAAAATAAGAGCTAAAAATAAAGCAATTTTTCTCCTCAAAATTACAGCCTCCTAATTTTAAATTTGACATAGCTTTATTATATCTTATTTCTTTGCCAACTGCAAATCTTTCATTTTCTCCAAAAGTTCTATCAATTCTTTCAGCAAAGTCTCTTTTTTGTTGTATTTATAAGTAAGATAGGGCGGATACTGGCTTGAAAAAGTGAGGTTGCCCTTGTACTCTCTTACCATTTTTTCTACAGTTTCCATGTCAACAGAGTCTTTATCTTTAAACTTTAAAATTACGCTACTCGATTTTTCACTTATTTCCACCATGTGAAGTTTTGACGCAACCGCTTTTATATAGGCTATATCTAAAAGTGCTTCAACAGGCTTTGGATAATCGCCAAACCTGTCTATAAGCTCTTCTGCTACCTCCATCATATCCTCTCTTGACTCTATAGAAGCTATCTTCTTGTACATTTCAAGCCTTAAGTTTTCATCCTCAATGTAAGAGGAATCGATGTAGGCGCTCACTTTTAAATCTATAGTGGTAGTTATTTCCTCCTTTAGCTGTTCCCCTTTGAGATTCCTTATGGCCTCTTCTAAAAGCTTAAGATAAAGGTCATAGCCAACGGCATCAATGTGCCCATGCTGTTCTGCACCGAGCAAATTTCCCGCTCCTCTTATCTCCAAATCCCTCATGGCAATTTTAAAACCTGAACCAAATTCAGTAAACTCTTTTATGGCTTCCAGCCTCTTTTCTGCCACCTCGCTTAGCACCTTATCTTTTCTGTAGGTAAAATAAGCGTAAGCCAGCCTATTTGACCTTCCTACCCTTCCCCTCAGCTGATAAAGCTGTGCAAGCCCCAGCTTATCCGCATCGTACACTATTATGGTATTCACATTTGGTATGTCAAGCCCTGTCTCAATTATAGTGGTAGTCACAAGTACATCGTATTCCCCTTTCAAGAAATCCACCATAACCTGCTCCAGCTTGCTTTCTTCCATCTGCCCGTGAGCAACTGCAATTCTGCAATTTGGCACCAATTCCTTTATAAAATTAGCCATTTTCTCTATTCCCTGTACTCTGTTGTATACAAAGTACACCTGTCCTCCTCTTCCCACTTCTCTTAGAATAGCGTCCTTTATGAGCTCTTCGTTAAATTCCACCACATAGGTCTCCACAGGAAACCTGTCCTCAGGAGGATTTTCCAGTATGCTCATATCCCTAATTCCAATTAAGGACATGTGCAGTGTCCTAGGTATAGGCGTTGCAGAAAGAGTCAAAACGTCTATGTTTTCCTTAAGCTTTTTAATCTTTTCCTTGTGGACCACCCCAAACCTCTGCTCCTCGTCTATTATCAAAAGCCCCAAATCCTTAAATTTCACATCGTTTTGCAAAAGCCTGTGGGTTCCGACTACTATGTCAATAGTCCCGTCCGCCAGCCCTTTAATTATCTGAGCCTGCTCTTTTGGAGTCCTGAAGCGACTTAACATTTCTATCTTAACAGGGAACTCCTTAAACCTTTCCAGAAAATTGGTATAATGCTGATAAGCTAAAATAGTAGTAGGGCACAAAAACGCCACCTGCTTACCATCCGCCACCGCTTTAAAAGCAGCCCTTAAAGCCACCTCTGTTTTCCCGTAACCCACGTCTCCGCAGAGAAGTCTGTCCATTGGCTTATCCTTTTCCATATCTTCTTTGATCTCTTTTATGCACCTTAACTGGTCTTCAGTCTCTTCATAGGGAAACTGGTCCTCAAACTCCTTCTGCCACGGCGTATCGGGAGAAAAGGCATGTCCTTTCGCCATCTGCCTTTTAGCGTAAAGCTGGATTAAATCCTTTGCCAGATCTTCTGCCGCCTTTTTAGCTTTTCTCTTAGCTCTTATCCACTCGCCTCCTCCAAGCTTGTTAAGCTTTGGAGGATTGTCAGTAGGCCCTACGTACTTTTGAACAAGGTCTAATTGCTCAACAGGCACAAACAGCACATCGCCTCCGGCGTAAACTATCTTCAAATAATCCCTTATGACTCCGTCCACCTTTATCTTCTCTATCCCTTCATACTTGCCAATGCCGTAATTGACATGCACTACATATGAGCCCACTTCCAACTCAGTAAAACTCTTTATCCTCTCAGCGTTTTTCATCTTAACAGGCTTTCTAGCCCTCTTAGTTTGCCCAAATATTTCGCTATCGCTTATAACCGCAAATTTAGCATCCACGTATTCAAACCCTTTTGTGATGGAAGCAGGGTATATCACCACCTGCCCTTTTTGTATGTCATATTCCTTATCCTCCACCACAACAGAGTCAATGCCGTACTCCTCCAAAGTCTCCTTCAAAATCTTTGCCCTATCCTTATTGCCGCTTAAAAGAAGCACTCTATATCCAGTCGCTTTGTAGTACTTAAGGTCCTCCACAAGAAGGTCCATTTTTCCGTGGAAAGAGTGCATAGACCTTGATACAAAATTAACAATCCTTTGCGGGTAAAGTTCTCCCTCCGGCTTCGCTAATGTGTTCATTATTACCAAAAAATTGTTTTTGAGCCTTTCCACTACTTCAGTGTAGTCAAAGAAAATTTCTCTCTGCTCAGGGATCACTTCTCCTCTCTCTAGTAAATTTTTGAAATTTTCATTAAATTCTAATTGCAGATTACTTACCCTCTGCTTAATCCTGTTTGTCTCATCCAAAATTACAATAGCATCTTCTCCTACGTAATCTTTGATAGATTGAAGGTCTTCGTAAAAATAGTTTATGAGCACCTTTATGCTCTCCCTCTTTTTCCCCTGGCTTATCTCTTCCATTATCTCGTCAAACTTCTCTCTTAACTTTTCGGCCATTCCACTTTTTGTCTTCCTGATTTTTGAAAGATATGAATTTAAGTCCTTTGACAGAGAAGATATTCCTCTTTTTATGTGTTCTTCTTCCACTATAAATTCAGTAGCCGGAAAGATAAAAACTTCTTCTGCTGTTTTAATAGACCTCTGTGTCATGACATCAAAAGTCCTCAAAGAATCCACTTCATCGTCAAAAAGCTCTATCCTGAAAGGATACTCTTCAGTAGAAGGGAAAATATCGATTATCCCGCCTCTTACGCTGAACTGCCCTTTCCCTTCCACCATCTGCACTCTCTCATATCCCATTACCTCTAACTTTTTTAGAAACTTTCCTAAATCAATTTTGTCACCAATCTTAAGGCTGAACTGGTACTTTCTAAAAAGGTAAAAAGGAGGCATCTTGTCAAGTAAAGCATCTACAGAAGCAACAACAGCATAAGGCCTATCTTCAGAAAGCCTTTTTATCACTTTAAGTCTCTCAAATACGATTTCGTGGCTTGCTGCGTCTATTTTGTAAAACACTATATCCCTTTTAGGGAAAAGAAAAGCCTCCCCTTCATTAAAGGAGTACAGGTCTTCGTATATTCTCCTTGCCTCCACATCGTCAGGGGTTATCACTAGGACCTTTTTATTAAATTTCTTCATGAGATAATGCGCTATGTGAGCTTTTTGAGAATCTGCAAGGCCGTATATCAAAACAGGTCCTCTTCCTTGCTTTAACTCTTCCTCTATCGCTTTTACTTCTTTTAATTCTTCAATCTGCACTGTAAACATGTTTTATCACCTCAGCATAAACCTATTCCAAAGCAAGTGAAGAAGTGAAGTAGATAAAATCGCCACAAAAAGGTTAACTTTTTCAACAAGCACATAAGAAATTACTCCAAAAATTGAATGGCTCAAGATGCTCAAAACTGCAGCCCTTCCATTTATTTTATATGAAGCTTTTGTGTAATCATTTACTGCCTCTGCAATCCCAAACATAAAGTGAGAGGCAAGAATAGAAGATGTCATATACCCAAAGACAGTTTTTGAACTCTCTTCAATAAAAGGGACGATGTAGATTACAGCCCTCTCACCATACCTTTTCACCACAGCGCTATTTAAAAGATATGCTACAACAATACCTGCCATTCCTGATAAAATCCACATCCTCAAACTCCTCTAGCCATTAAATCTGCTCATGGCATGCTCTATTCCATTCTCCATTATATCAATCACGGCTTCTGCTGCTCTTTCCACCGCCTCATCTATCACCTTTTTCTCTTCTTCACTAAAACGCCCCAGAACATGCCTTACAAGGTCACCATCTTCTGGCTTCCCAATACCTATCCTCACTCTAGGAAAGTCTTCGCTGTTTAGAAGATATATTATTGAGTTCATGCCATTGTGACCGCCTGAACTTCCTTTTCTCCTTATCCTTATTTTTCCCACCTCAAGGTCTTTATCATCATATACCACAATTACATTTTCAAGCGGAATTTTATAAAAATCTACAGCATCGTACAGGGCTTCGCCACTCAAATTCATAAACGTCTGAGGCTTCAAAAGTATCACTTTTTCGCCTTTAAAATGCCCTTCCCCCATGAGGGACTTGAATTTAAGCCTTGAAACCTCTATCCCAAGCTTTTTTGAAAGGGCATCTATCACCATAAAGCCTACATTGTGCCTCGTGCCCTCGTATTCTTTTCCCGGATTTCCAAGACCAGCTATTATGTACATGCTCTCACCCTTCCTTATAAGATTAATTATACATATGTAGTCAATAAAAAACAACCTGCCGACTGTAAAGTCGGCAGGCAGGTGCGTGGGAGGCCTTTTATTTTTTATTGAAAGTTTGCACTGCTTTGCAATTTTACAGGAACTGTGAATGTTCTTCCATTTCTCCAGATGGTGACATTTATAACATCTCCAACTTTGTGGCTGTTTATAACGCTCTGTAGGTCTTCAAAAGACTTAATCTGCTTGCCATCCGCTTTTATTATCACATCTCCTGGTTGAATTCCTGCTTTTTCTGCACCGCTTCCAGGCTGAACCTGTACCACATATACTCCTACTGGCAGGTTGTATTGAGCTGCATCTTGTGGCGTTATTGTCTGAGCACCTATTCCCATCATAGGCCTTTCAACATATCCATGTTTGATTAGCTGCTCAATTATAGGTTTAGCTTCATTTATTGGAATGGCAAACCCCATGCCTTCAACTGGAGTGCTCTGCCCCTGGAAAAGCCCAAATGGGTCTTGGATGCTAGGTCCTATAGAAGTAAGCTTGACACTTGTTATACCTATAACCTCTGCTTTGCTGTTTACAAGAGGTCCACCGCTGTTACCGGGGTTTATAGCCGCATCTGTCTGTATGAGTTTTACAGGCCCGTAATCACTTTGCAAGTTTCTGTTGAGTCCGCTTATTATCCCTGCTGTCACTGTACCTGCAAAGGAATCTCCCAGAGGATTGCCTATAGCTATTGCCAGTTCACCAGGTTGCAATTTAGAAGAATCTCCAAGTTTTACAACAGGTAAATTAGGAAGGTTAATCTTTAAAACTGCAAGGTCTGTCCTTGGGTCTTTACCTATCAATTTCGCATCAGCACTTCTGCCATCTAAAAGTTTTACTGTAATCTTTGAAGCTCCTTCAATGACGTGATTGTTTGTGACAATATATCCATCTGTGCTTATGATAAATCCAGAGCCACTTCCTTTAGGCACGTATTCTGTTTTGTAGCCACTTCTATAAGCGGTGCTTGTGTCAATTTCCACAACTGCTGGGCTTACAATTTTATAAATATTAGGTATCAAATTTAAAATACCGCTTTCGTCTGATGAAGTAGTATCTAGAGGTAAATATCTTGTAACAACTTGTGTTGACGCATCATTTTGGGCTCCATAGTATTTCATCACAGCTCCTGTCACACCGCCACCAATTATAGCGGCGATTAAAGCAACTGCCACAAAAGAGGCAATCAACTTTCTTCTGAACCTCTTGACCATTCGCCCTATGCTCTTTTTATTGTTCCTGAACTCCACTTTTGGAGCAGGAGAAGTCGTATCAATTGCTGGCCTTTCAGGATTCTCCTGTGGCATATCTTCTAAATTTTCCTGAGGAGGGACTATGCTCTCAGGGTCCTTTTTTTCAATATTATTTTCAAAATCTTTTTCATAGTCCATGCTCATCCTCACTCACTCCCTTTCCTTTTCTTGATCCTAATTATACCTCCTCTTTATTAACAAATTATGAACACCATGTAAAGATTTTGGGTAGTTTTTATTAAGAATTTTCCACACTTTCATCTTGAAATAAACATGCGGCCCAAGAATTTCTCTTGGACCGCTATGATAAGGGAGGTCAAGGAGAGGCATTTGTCTCTCTCGATTGTTATTATAAACTCAAATTGTTAACAAACTGTTAACAAAATGTAAATATTTTATTGTAATTTCTTAAACTTTTTTTATCGGAAGAGTGAAGGTAAAAGAAGTCCCTTTCTTAAGCTCACTTTCTGCCCATATCTCCTCTTTGTGAGCCTCTATTACCTTCTTCACAATGTAAAGGCCAAGACCAGCGCCGTCCTTTCCTCTTGACTTATCCGCTTTGTAAAATCTTTCCCATATATGCTCTAAATCTTCAGGAGATATACCTATTCCATTGTCCTGAACAGTGATAAAGACCTTATCCCCTTTAACCTCAGTAAAGAGGTGAATAATGCCCTTTGGCTTAGAAAACTTTATAGCATTGTCTATTAAATTTGTCAAGACCTGCTCTATCTTGTCTCTATCTGCAAAAACAAACCTCCTATCCTCCTCAAAATCCACCTTTACTGTAAGGTCTTTTTCTACTATTCTTTTTTCAAACTTTATAATGCAAATTCTTATGAGCTCATTTATGTCAAACTCAGTTCTATTAAGAGGAAACTCTCCCGACTCAAGCTTTGTCATCTCCAGAAGGTCATTTATCAACCGGGACATCCTTCTCGTCTCTTCCTGCACCACTTTGAGGTAATCATAAGTTTTTTCTTTAGGAATAGTCCCATCCAATATGCCGTCTATATAGCCTTGTATTGAGGTTATTGGAGACCTGAGCTCATGGGAGACATTTGCGACAAATTCTTTCCTCATATCTTCGAGCTGTGCAAGTTCCCTTGCCATCACATTAAAAGACCGTGCTAAATCCCCTATCTCATCCTCTTCAAAATGGTCAACTCTTGCAGAAAAATTCCCTTTTGCTATCTCTCTTGCAGCAAGGCTCATTTTCTTAAGAGGCTCAGATATTCTGTTTGAAGTGTAGGATATCAATATAAAGCTCACTACAAAAGCCATTCCGCCTGATAAAAGCATCAAAAGGAAAATGTTCAAAACCGTCCTGTTCATCTCTTCCAGTGATGCGTGCATGAATATGGCTCCTTCAATATACCCCTTTATCACAAGAGGAACTCCCACTGTAAGCACAGGGCTTGTAAAAGCCCCTCCAAAATAGCCTTTTTTTACAATGGATTCTCCTTTTAAAATATTTTGTATATCAGCCTTACTGAGAGTAATCTTCATCCACGGCTTTCCCTGCTGAGACTGGCTGTAAACAAGGCCCTCCTTGTCCACAATCCACACTGTTGCATTAATAAGTCTCGTCACAACATTAAGCTCCTGATTCCACTTATCTAAATTTATATCCCCTACCGCAAACTCGTTCAAAATAGCGTTTATCTCCTGTGCCTCTTCCAGCATTATTTTTTCTTTTTCAGCAAAATAGTAATTCTGAAACATGATGTAAAACATTATAGAGACGACAGCCAAAGTTATGGCAACAATTATTATATTGCTTATAAAAAGCTTTTTAAAAAGCCTGTTTTTCTTCAAATTCAGTTCACCTCAAACTTATAACCTACTCCCCAAACAGTCGTGAGCTTCCAGTTAGGTCCTTCTCCCATCTTCTCCCTCAGCCTCTTTATGTGGACATCCACCGTCCTGCTGTCCCCCATGTAGTCATAGCCCCACACATTCTCCAAAAGCTGGTCCCTTGTAAACACTCTATTGGGATGTGTGCAGAGAAAATAAAGAAGCTCTAACTCTTTCGGCGTAAGGTCAATATTTTTCCCTTTGTAGATGACTTTGTACTCGCTTAAACTAACGTACAAGTCAGGATAGGACACAGATTTATCCTCACTTTCTCCTTCGTATCTTCTCAAAACTGCTTTAACCCTTGCTACAAGCTCCTTCCCGTCAAAAGGTTTGACAATATAATCATCAGCTCCAATCTCCAACCCTAAAACCTTGTCCAAAGTGTCTCCTTTTGCAGTAAGCATAATTATTGGCACTTTAGAAAATTTTCTTACTTCTTTGCAAAGTGCAATTCCATCAATTCCCGGAAGCATTATATCGAGTATTACAAGCTTTGGGGGCTTTTCCTGTATCTTTCTAAGAGCTGTCTGCCCGTCGTATATCTGCTCCACTTCAAAACCCTCTTTTTCGAGGTATAAAGAGACAATTTCGCATATATTCTTGTCATCATCCACCACGTAAATTTTTTGACTCTCTCCCACAAAACCACCCTCTATAAAAAAATTATCTCATGTCTAAAATTATACCATAAATAATAAAAAAGGCACATAAAGTGCCTTACAGTTTGTTGACAAAGCAAAATTTTAGCCCCTGTTTTCTTAGTACCGAAAGCAGGGGCTGTATATATCTGGATAAAATTTTCTTTAAAACTCCAA
>NZ_SLWU01000033.1 GCF_004345675.1 Caldanaerobacter subterraneus
GCGTTCGTCCTGAGCCAGGATCAAACTCTCCAGCTAATCCTTAAAAACTTACCTCTTCTCCCTAGCCTCGCTGTCCACTTTTCAAGGTCCCTCAAAATTATTTATCAGGAGCTCTTTTATAATATCAAATCTTTTTCTTGTTGTCAAGTCCTTTGTTGCCCTTATCAATTTCAGACGACGAAATATAATATATCATGTTTTTTTGATACTCTCAAGCGAGATATATCGCCATTTTCTCCTTTTATTCAGAAATATCCCTCTATTACTCCAAAATTCTTCAGAATACTAAATAACACTCTTTTTTTCGTAGAGTACAGAAAGAGTAAAAAGATAAACAAAAAGAGCCCAAAAAGGCTCCTTTTTTATCTTTTTGAGAATTGAGGTGCTTTTCTCGCTTTCTTGAGGCCGTACTTTCTTCTTTCTTTCATTCTTGGATCTCTTGTCAGGAAACCTGCTTTTTTCAAAATAGGCCTTAACTCGGCATCTGCTTTTACTAGTGCTCTTGCAATCCCATGTCTTATAGCTCCTGCCTGACCGGAAAGGCCTCCTCCTGAGACTTTCACATATACATCAAATTTATCTATTGTCTCTGTCAAGATGAGAGGCTGCTTTACTGTATACCTTAAAGTCTCAAGAGGAAAATATTCTTCTAAAGACTTGTTATTTATTATTATATTGCCTTTGCCAGGCATAAGTCTTACTCTGGCTACGGCTTCTTTTCTTCTACCTGTTCCATAGTATTGGATTGTCGCCATAGAACTTCCTCCTTTCATTCTATATCCAATTTCTCAGGTTTTTGAGCCTGATGCTTGTGCTCAGCCCCTCTGTATACTTTTAGCCTCTTTATCATTCTCCTCCCCAACCTATTTTTAGGCAACATGCCTTTTACGGCATGATATATGACAAATTCAGGTTTTGTCTGCATTAATTTTTTATATTGAATCTGTTTTAGTCCACCTGGATAACCTGTATAATATTTGTAATATTTATCTTCCAATTTTTTGCCTGTCAATACTACTTTATCGGCATTGATAACCACAACAAAATCACCTGTATCCACATGGGGAGTATATGTGGGTTTGTGCTTTCCCATCAGTATTTTAGCGATCTGGCTCGCTAATCTTCCCAATACTTTTCCTTCTGCATCTATGACAAACCATTTTCTTTCCACGTCACTGGGTTTAGCCATATAGGATTTCATTTTGCTCTACAACCTCCTTATTCTGGTCACAATTTCGCATAATATTATTTTAATTCACAGTATGTCAACTGTCAATAGACAATCCTGACAAGGTATAGGCCTTGAGGAGGAGCTGTTATGCCGGCCTTTGTCCTGTCTTTTGATTCTATAATAGCTGGAATTTCTCCTGCCTTTATTTTGCCAAGTCCCACGTACACTAGCGTTCCCACTATTATTCTTACCATGTTGTATAAGAATCCATCTGCTTCTACCTCTATTTTAATCAGATCCCCTTCTTTTTCTACCGTCAAATCAAAGATAGTTTTTACAGGATTCACCTTTTTGTTTCCTGAGGCTTTAAAAGCAGAAAAGTCATGGGTCCCTCTAAAAAAGAAAGCCGCTTTCTTCATCGCCTCAACATCTAAGGGGTATGGGACATGCCAGCAATAATTTCTCATAGTAGGCATTGGAAACTGTCTATTTAAAATCAAGTACCTGTATCTTTTACTTCTTGCACTGTAACGAGCGTGAAATGATTTGTCAACTTCTTTTGCTTTGACTACAACTACATCATCAGGCAGTACAGCATTTAAAGCGTAAGGAAGTTTTTCTGGCGGGATCTTTGTTTTCGTCTTAAAATTGGCAACTTGGTACAAAGCATGAACACCAGTATCTGTTCTGCTGCTTCCTATTAGGTTAACTTTTTCTCCTGTTACTTTTTCTACAGCTTTTTCAAGCACTTCCTGAACAGTTATGGCATTCTTTTGGTACTGCCAGCCGTGATAATTGGTCCCGTCATATTCAATGATAAGCATTATGTTCTTCATACTACCACGCCCAACTTCTGTTCCACACAATTAGCACCACAATTACACCTGTTATGAAAAGAGCTGCATAGTCTCTTGTGTGCACTTCAAGTTTTTTCATTCGAGTTCTGTTGTGGCCTCCTCTGTAGCACCTCGACTCCATAGCTATTGCAAGTTCATCGGCTCTCCTGAAAGCACTGATAAAAAGCGGAACCAAAAGAGGCACTAATCCTCTCGCCCTATTTACTATGTTCCCACTTTCAAAATCTGCTCCCCTTGCCATTTGAGCCTTCATTATCTTCTCAGCTTCTTCTATGAGAGTAGGTATAAACCGCAAAGCAATAGTCATCATCATCGCCAGTTCATGAGCCGGTACTCCGATTTTACTAAAAGGCTTTAAAATATGTTCTATCCCATCTGTAAGAGAAATGGGAGAAGTTGTCAATGTAAGCAGTGAAGTTCCTATTATCAAGAAAATAAGCCTTAGCCCCATAAATACAGCAAATTTTAATCCTGCACTAGTAATCTTTAAAGGACCTAGGGTATAAAGCACAGTGCCCCCAGGAGTAAAAAACATGTTTAAGCTCACTGTAAGTAAAAGTATCACAATTACAGGCCTTAAACCTTTCAGGACGTAAGAAAATGGTATTTTGGAAATCCTGATCACAAGCCACAAGTAAAGCATCGCAAAAATATAGCCAGAAAATTTGTTTATGAAAAAGATGGCTATTATAAATATAAATGTAATTATGATTTTTACCCTAGGGTCTAATTTGTGGATTGCCGAATCACCGGGAACATATTGGCCAATAGTTATATTCCTAAACATTTTTTGTCCCCCTGAGATAGCGAAGAATATGCTCTTTTGCCTCTTCAATCGTCAAAACATCTGGCGGTATTGGCACTCCCCTCTTTCTAAGTTCTCTCGCTAAAGAAGTAATTTGAGGAACTGAAAGCCCTATTTTCTCTAGTCTTTCAGCTTCTCTGAAAACTTCTCTGGGGGTTCCTATGAGCTCAATTTTGCCTCTGTTCATTACAATTATTTTGTCCGCGATTCGGGCTATATCTTCCATGTTATGGGACACCAAGATTGTTATCATTTTATATTTGTCGTGAATCTCTTTTATTTTATTCAAAATTTCCTGTTTCCCTTTGGGATCTAACCCTGCGGTAGGTTCGTCAAGTATTAAAATTTTTGGCCTCATTGCAAGAATGCCTGCAATCGCTACTCGCCTTTTTTGACCGCCAGATAGCTCAAAAGGTGATTTATCTGCCAATTCTTTGCTTATACCAACTATTTCCATTGCCTCGTATACTCTTTCTTTTACTTCTTCTTCGCTAAGTCCTAAATTAGAAGGGCCAAAGGCTATATCTTTAAACACTGTCTCTTCAAAAAGCTGATATTCTGGATACTGAAAAACCAATCCTACCTGCTTTCTTATATCTTTTAAACTTACCTTCTTGTCTGTTATATCTATGCCGTTTATATAAATCTTACCCTTGCTAGGCTTTAACAGCCCATTTAACTGCTGAATTAATGTAGACTTTCCAGACCCTGTGTGGCCAATAATTCCTACAAATTCTTCGTCTTCTATTGCAAAATTTATGTCCTCCAGTGCTACTGTCGCATATGGAGTTCCTTCATTGTATATAAAACTTACATTTTCTACTTTTATCGGCATATGAACTCCACCATTTCTTCAATGGTCAAAATATCAGAAGGAATGTCTATTCCTTCTTTTCTGAGTTGATGAGCCAATTCTGTAACCTGTGGGACATCAAGCCCTATTTTTTTAAGGACTTCTACCTCTTTAAAAACTTCTTTAGGCGTTCCATCCAAAACTACTTTTCCGTCGTCCATAACTATCACTCTGTCTGCATCTACAACCTCTTCCATGAAGTGAGTTATGAGTATCACAGTTATGCCCTCTTCTTTATTGAGCTTCTTGATAGTAGAAATTACTTCTCTTCTACCGATTGGGTCCAGCATTGCTGTAGGTTCATCCAAAACTATGCATTCTGGCTTCATGGCAATAATTCCTGCAATGGCTACCCGCTGCTTTTGACCGCCTGAAAGCATATGGGGTGGAAAGTCTTTATACTCCCACATGCCTACAGCCTTAAGGGCATATTCCACTCTTTTCCTTATTTCCTCTGGAGGTATTCCCAAATTCTCTGGCCCAAAAGCCACATCCTCTTCAACTATTGCTGCAACTATTTGATTGTCTGGATTCTGAAACACCAGACCCGCCGTCTGCCTTATATCCCAAAGGTGCTTCGCATCCTTTGTATCCATGTCCTTAACATAAACATTGCCTTTCGTCGGCAAAAGAAGTGCGTTGAAGTGCTTTGCCAAAGTAGATTTGCCAGAACCGTTATGGCCAATTATGCCAATAAACTCCCCCTTTTCAAACTGCAAATTTATATCTTTAAGCACCGGCGGCGATTTGCTTTCTCCCTCTGAATAGCAAAAGGAGACATTTTGGGCGCGTATTATAAAAGCCATGTAAAGCACCTTCTTTGCCAAAAAATAGGGATTAAGTTGTGGAGACAAACTTAACCCCTGCAACGGTTAAACTAATTCAATGACTGCAAGCGGTGCTCCATCTCCCCTTCTAGGCCCTAATTTGAAAATTCGAGTATATCCTCCATTTCTTTCTTTATATCGCGGTGCAATGTCATCAAAGAGTTTTTTTACGACGCTTTCATCCAATATATAAGCTAAAGCCTGTCTCCTGGCGTGTAAATCTCCTCTTTTGCCAAGGGTAATCATTTTTTCGGCAATCTTGCGAACCTCTTTTGCTCGTGCCTCTGTAGTAGTTATGCGTTCATACCTTAAGAAATCTGTAACTAAGTTTCTCAGCATGGCTCTTCTTTGGTCAGAAGGACGACCCAATTTTCTATAGCTCATTTGCAACCCTCCTTCATTCGTCAGAATTCTTGAGGCTAAGCCCAAGTGCTGCAAGCTTTTGCTTGACTTCTTCCAAAGACTTTTTGCCCAAGTTTCTTATTTTCATCATTTCTTCTTCTGTCTTCTGCGTCAATTCCTGTACAGTGTTTATACCTGCTCTCTTCAAGCAGTTATACGACCTAACAGAGAGGTCCAGCTCTTCTATAGTCATGTCAAGGGGTTTCTCTACTTTTTTCTCCTGCTTTTCTACAAACACATCAGGGCTCTTATATTCTCCCGTAAAGGAGATAAATTTCTGGAAGTATTTTATCAGCATATCTGCTGCCATGCTTACAGCTTCTTTAGGAGTGATTGTTCCATTTGTCCACACTTCTAATGTCAGCTTGTCATAGTCAGTAACATGCCCTACACGGGTATTTTCCACCGTATAATTTACTTTCCTAATAGGGGTAAAGATAGAATCCACAGGGATAACCCCTATTGGCTGATTTGGTTCTTTGTTTTTTTCGGCAGGTACGTATCCTTTGCCTTTTACAAACACTATCTCCATGTGAATTTTTCCGTCATCACTTAAAGTTGCAATGTGGTGATCTGGATTTAGAATCTCTAACTCAGGCCCGCCCTTTATATGTCCTGCTGTAACTTCTCCTTTTCCTTCCACATCTATTCTACCTATCACTGGCTCGTCAGAATGCAGTTTCACTGCAACTTCTTTCAAGTTCAATATGATTTCAACTACATCCTCTTTTACGCCAGGTAATGTGGAAAATTCGTGCAGCACTCCATCAATCTTCACAGATTTAGGAGCCGCACCTGGAATAGAGGATAAAAGCACTCTTCTCAAAGAGTTGCCGAGAGTTATACCATATCCTCTCTCCAGGGGCTCTACTACAAATTTCCCGTACCTGCCATCTTCTGATTGCTCTACAATCTCTATTTTAGGTTCTATTATTTCAAACACTCTATAGACCCTCCCTTTGCACTTTTATGAGGGTAACCGAAGGTCATTACTTAGAATAAAGCTCAACAATTAAGTGTTCTTGCACAGGCAAGTCTATATGCTCTCTTCTCGGAAGTGAAACAACTCTGCCTTCAAAGGCATCCTTGTTAAGCTCCAGCCAATCAGGAACGTTTCTTCCCATTTCGAGGTTGTTCTTTATAAGTTCCATGGAACGGCTGCTCTCTTTTACAGATATCACATCCCCAGGCTTTACTAAATATGAAGGTATATCTACTTTCTTGCCATTTACCTCAATATGCCCATGGCTTACTAACTGCCTTGCTTGAGCACGAGATACAGCAAAGCCCAATCTGTAAACTACATTGTCAAGCCTTCTTTCCAAAAGCTGTAATAAGTTCTCGCCTGTGATGCCTCTCATTCTTTCAGCTCTTTCATAATACCTCACAAACTGCCTTTCTAAAATTCCATAATATCTTTTGAGCTTTTGCTTTTCTCTCAACTGCATACCATACTGGGTCAATTTTTTCTTCTCTTGACCGTGCTGCCCAGGAGCATATCCTCTCTTTGCAAGCGGACATTTATCTGTATAGCACTTTTCCCCTTTTAGATATAGTTTTATTCCCTCTCTTCTGCAAAGTCTGCAACTTGGCCCCAAGTATCTTCCCATAGTTACACCTCCTTACACTCTTCTCCTCTTTGGTGGTCTGCAGCCGTTATGGGGTATTGGAGTTACGTCTTTTATAAGACTTACCTCAAGACCAGCTGCCTGCAAGGCTCTTATTGCCGCTTCTCTTCCTGCCCCTGGCCCTTTCACATATACATCTACAGTTCTCATCCCATGGTCCATTGCCGCTTTTGCAGCAGATTCAGCCGCCATCTGAGCAGCAAATGGAGTAGATTTTCTTGAGCCTTTAAATCCGACTGTTCCAGCGCTAGCCCATGCAATGGTATTGCCTGCTGGATCAGTTATCGTCACAATGGTATTGTTAAAAGTGGAGTGGATGTGAGCGATACCTCTCTCCACATGCTTTTTTTCGCGTTTTCTTCCAGCCCTTTTTACTCTCTTGGCCATCTTTTCCCCTCCTTAAGAAAGATTACTTCTTCTTCTTAGCAACAGTTTTTCTAGGACCTTTTCTCGTCCTAGCATTGGTTCTGGTCCTCTGTCCTCTTACAGGTAAACCGAGTTTATGCCTTATACCTCTGTAACAGCCTATATCTATCAACCTTTTGATGTTCATCGCCACTTCTTTTCTCAAATCGCCTTCTACTTTGTACTCTTTTTCTATAATTTCTCTTAATTTCGAAACTTCATCTTCAGTCAAGTCTCTCACTCTCGTGTCTGGGTTTACTCCCGCTTTAGCTAGTATTTCCTTTGAACGAGAGCGACCTATACCATATATATAGGTAAGAGCGATCTCCACCCTTTTATCCCTAGGCAAGTCAACTCCAGCAATCCTCGCCATCGTAACACCTCCTAGCCCTGTTTTTGCTTGTGTTTAGGATTTTCACAAATTACCATTACTCTTCCCTTTCTCTTTATGATCTTGCATTTTTCGCACATTTTCTTAACAGACGGTCTCACCTTCATCTTAAGCTACCTCCTTTTCTTACTTTCCGCGCCATACAATTCTGCCACGCGTAAGGTCATAAGGCGACAATTCTACCTTTACTCTGTCTCCAGGTAAGATTCTAATGAAGTTCATCCTGAGCTTACCCGATACATGAGCCAACACCTTATGCCCGTTATCTAATTGTACCTGAAACATGGCATTTGGTAAAGCCTCAATAACTGTCCCCTCAACTTCAATAACATCATCTTTTGCCAAGGATATCCATTCCTCCTTACCGCCTTAGGATTTATAAGGCTCTAACAACCTTCTAATTTCCTCATTTGTTAAGCTTTCACCTTTTTCGAGTTTTTCTTTTACTGCAAGCAGTACGTCGTTATACCTTTGCAGATGTTTATACTTCTTTTTCTTGGGCTTTTCAATTTTTCTGAGGTCCCCGTCAGCAATTAAAACATGCTGTTCATCTACTCTACCTACTACAACAAATACTCTGCCCTTGTCTCGACCAGCTTTACTCCTCACTACCTGGCCAAGTTGCAAATCGTCCATTAACTTCTTCACCTCTTACAAAATGGTCAGTATTTCCGGCTCCCCTTCTGTAATGACAATCGTGTTTTCATAGTGAGCCGAAAGACTGCCATCTACTGTTACCACTGTCCAGTTATCTTCTAAAGTTCTAACAGAGTAATGCCCTGCATTCACCATAGGCTCTATTGCAAGAGTCATCCCTCTTTTTAACCTTGGCCCTTTGCCTGGAGGTCCAAAATTGGGAATTTGGGGGTCTTCATGCATTTTTCTCCCTATTCCATGCCCCACGTAATCTCTCACCACTGAAAAGCCGTGGCTTTCCACATATACCTGTATTGCGTGGGAAATATCTGACAATCTATTGCCTTCTCTAGCGTATTTTATGCCTTCAAAAAAACTCTCTCTTGTCACTTCAATAAGCTTTTTAGCTTCATCAGATATCTCCCCTACAGGAAAGGTCCTCGCTGCATCAGCATTGTAGCCCTTGTAATTGGCTCCCAGGTCTATACTTATAATATCGCCTTCTTGAAGCTTTCTTAAACCAGGTATCCCGTGCACAACTTCGTCATTCACAGACGCACATATGCTCGCTGGGAAGCCATAAAGTCCTTTAAAAGCAGGAATGCATCCATTTTTTATTATAAACTCTTCTGCAATTCTATCAAGCTCTAAAGTAGTAACACCAGGCTTTATCACCTTCTCTAAAACCTCAAAGAGGTTTGCTATCACTTTTCCAGCTACTCTCATGAGCTCAATTTCTTTTTCAGACTTAATGTATATCATTTCTCCTATCTCCTAACAAAGCCTTCTTTATGTCTTCAAATACCTCATCAATGGATTTATTCCCATCGATGTTTACCAAAATACCTTTTTTTGTATAATAATCAATTAATGGCTTTGTCTCTTTTTCGTACACTTCCAACCTTTTTACCACAGACTCCAACTTATCATCTGACCTTTGTATAAGCTCACTGCCACACTTATCGCACACATTATCTACTTTAGGAGGAGAAGTTTTTATGTGATAAGTAGCACCGCACACAGGACATACCCTTCTGCCTGTTATCCTGTCTATTAAAGCCTCTCTCTCAACCTGAATATTTATAACAGCAGTAAGAGAATGCCCTCTCTCCTCCAAAAATTTATCCAGTTCCTCCGCCTGAGGTATATTCCGCGGATATCCGTCCAGCAAAAACCCCTTTTTGCAGTCCTCTTTTTCCAGCCTGTCTTCTACTATCCTGTTAGTCACTTCATCGGGGACCAAAAGTCCTTTGTCCATATACTCCTTTGCCAGTTTACCTAACTCTGTATTGTCTCTCAGATTTTGCCTAAAAATATCGCCTGTAGATATGTGAGGAATGTCAAACTCCTTAGCAATTTTAAGCGCTTGGGTCCCTTTTCCGGCACCAGGGGGGCCCAGAAGCACCACCCGCATAATTTCTCCCCCTTTACTTCAAGAATCCCTGATAATTTCTCATAATCAGGTGACCTTCTATTTGCTTCATGGTATCTAAAGCCACACCTACTGCTATCAATAAAGCCGTGCCTCCAAAGTAAAGCTGCAATCCTGTCACATTCATCAAAACCACTGGCATTGTGGCAATAAACGCTAGGAACAATGCCCCTACAAATACGATTCTATTTAAAACTTTGGTCAGATACTCGGTAGTCGGTTTGCCAGGTCTTATGCCTGGAATAAAGCCTCCGTATTTTTTCAAGTTATCAGAAATATCCTGCGGGTTGAATATGACTGCTGTGTAAAAATAGGTAAAACCTATTATCAAGAATATATCTAAAAGGTTGTATATGAGCCCATTTGTGCTTAGCCATTTCTGAACAAAATTGTAGAAAGAAGAATGCGGGAAAAATGTCGCTAACTGCTGTGGAAATTGCAACAAGGAAATTGCAAATATAATCGGGATAACGCCTGCCATGTTTATCCTTATAGGAATGTGAGTACTTTGTCCACCATAAACTTTTCTGCCAACAACCCTTTTTGCATATTGCACAGGAATTCTTCTTTGGCCTTCTGTAGCTAAGATTATTAACACTATCATTATGAGCTCTGCTACTACAAAAGCAATAGCACCAAAAATATTAGCAGTACCTGCTTGAATATATTGACTTGTCAGATATATCATGTTAGGAATCCTAGAAATTATCCCCGCAAAAATTATTAATGAACTTCCGTTGCCTATTCCATTTTCAGTAATTTTTTCACCTAACCACATGAGAAAAGCAGTACCTGCAGTTAAGGTTATAACGATGACCGTCAAGTTAAAAAATGTAGGGTTGATAACTGCACTCTTTAGCCCAATTGTCATTCCTATAGCTTGTATCAAGGCAAGTACAACTGTTAAATATCTGGTATACTGAGCAATTTTCTTCCTTCCTTCTTCGCCTTCTTTGGCTAATTGCTCAAGAGAAGGAATTGCTATTGTTAAAAGTTGCATTATAATTGATGCATTGATGTAGGGTGTAATGCTCATCGCAAAAATGGTAAAATTACTAAAAGCACCACCTGATATTATATCAAAAAATCCAAACAATTGTCCTTGACCAAGTATGTTAGCAATCACTTTTGAGTCAATTCCCGGCACAGGAATGTGAGACCCTAGTCTAAATATCACCAGCATTCCTAGTGTGTAGAGTATTCTCCTTCTTATATCATCAACTTTCCAAGCATTTACAAGAGTTTGAAACACTCTATATCACCTCTGCCTTTCCCCCAACGGCTTGAATCTTTTCCACGGCGCTTTGACTGAATTTATGGGCCTTGACAGTAAACTTCTTGGTAAGCTCCCCATCCCCTAAAATTTTAACTCCGTCCTTCACATCCTTGATTATTCCTTTTTCTATTAAAACTTCTGGAGTAATCTCTGCTCCATCTTCAAACCTCTCTTCCAATGTTCCGACATTCACTATAGCATACTCTTTCTTGAATATATTGGTAAACCCTCTCTTGGGTATTCTTCTCGTAAGAGGCATTTGTCCACCTTCAAAACCTGGACGCACTCCGCCACCGCTTCTAGCATTCTGCCCTTTATGACCTCTTCCAGAAGTCTTGCCATGACCCGAGCCTATTCCTCTTCCGACTCTTTTTTTCTTTTTCGTGGAACCTTCAGCTGGCTTTAAATCGTGCAGTCTCATTTTGGCACCTCCTAATGGATTGTTTATTCAAATAGTTGATGCACAGGAATCCCTCTTAACCTTGCTACTTCTTCTGCCGTCTTCAACCTTTTGAGACCCTCTATAGTAGCATAAACCATGTTGGTGGCGTTAGAAGAACCTAGAGATTTGCTGAGCACATCTCTAATACCAGCAGATTCCAGCACCGCTCTCACAGGGCCTCCTGCAATAACTCCTGTACCTTCTCTTGCTGGCTTTAACAAAACCTTTCCTGCGCCAAACTCGCCTATCACTTCATGGGGAATTGTAGTGCCTACAACAGGAACTTTTATCAAGTGCTTTTTCGCATCTTCAATGGCTTTTCTGATAGCGTCAGGAATTTCGGCTGCTTTTCCTCTTCCTACTCCTACATATCCTTTGTCAGGGTCTCCGACCACAACAGTGACGCTGAATCTGAAATTTTTACCACCCTTTACGACCTTAGAAACACGGTTTATGCTAACTACTCTCTCTTTTAAGTTTAGCTTTGTCCAGTCAACCCGAGCCATTCATTTCCCTCCTTGTTAGAAATTTAGCCCTGCTTGTCGTGCAGCATCAGCTAATTCTTTTACAACACCGTGATAGAGATAACCGCCTCTGTCAAATACTACATCCTTTATTCCTTTTTCTAACGCCCTCTTAGCGATTAGCTCTCCTACCAGCTTAGCTGACTGCTTATTTGCGCCCTTTGCAACATCCCTCAGTTCGGGATCCAAAGTTGAAGCTGAAACCAGTGTATGACCTTTTGTGTCGTCAATGATTTGAGCGTAAATGTGCTTTAAACTCTTGTAAACATTCAAACGAGGTCTTTCTGGCGTACCAAACACTTTCTTTCTAACCCTTAAATGGCGCTTTTTCCTCAGCTCGTTTCTGCTCGGCTTTATAATCATTCTCTCACCCCTTACTTCTTACCAGTTTTGCCTTCTTTTAGTCTGACAACTTCTCCAACGTACCTTATGCCTTTGCCCTGATATGCATCAGGTTCTCTTACTCTCCTTATATTAGCCGCAACCTGGCCCACTCTTTCCTTGTCAGCGCCTCTCACTATAATCCTGTTGTTACCCTCTACGATTATCTCAATACCCGGCTCTTCTTCTATTTCAACAGGATGAGAATATCCCACGTTTAAAATCAATTTTTTGCCCTGCTTTGCCGCACGATAACCAACTCCGACAATTTCCAAAGCCTTTTCAAACCCTTCCGTAACTCCCTTTACCATATTGGCTATTATCGCTCTTGTAGTGCCGTGCATAGCCCTTTCTTCTTTATCATCGCCTTTTCTAGTGACAACCACTTCTCCATCTCTTACTTCTATGTTTACAATAGGTGGAAATTTTTTCTCAAGAGTGCCCTTTGCACCCTTTACGGTAACCACATTGTCTGGACTTACCTTGACTTCTACGCCTTTTGGTATGGGTATTGGTAATCTGCCAATCCTAGACACCTGTCACACCTCCTACCTCTTCGTTTAAAATCACCAAACGTAGCAGATAACTTCTCCTCCAAGCCCTGCCTTTCTCGCCTCTTTATCTGTCATAATTCCCTTTGAAGTTGAAATTATAGCTATACCTAAACCGCCTAAAACTCTCGGCAACTCGTCGTGCTTTGCGTAAACTCTCAAACCGGGCTTACTTATTCTCTTAAGCCCTGATATAACCCTTTCTTTATTGGGACCGTATTTTAAAGTGATCTTTAGAATTCCGCCTTTTCCATCGTCTATCTCTTCTACTGCTTTTACAAAACCTTCTTTTAACAAAATCATTGCAATTGCCTTCTTCATCTTTGATGAAGGTATCTCTACTGTTTCGTGCCTTGCCAAGTTTGCGTTTCTTATCCTTGTGAGCATATCAGCAATAGGATCTGTCATAACCATTTTCTATTACCTCCCCTCTATTACCAGCTTGCTTTTTTGACGCCAGGGATCATCCCTTGATGGGCATATTTCCTGAAGCAGAGACGGCACATTCCAAATTTTCTTAAATATGCGCGAGGTCTGCCGCATATTTTGCAGCGATTGTATTCTCTTGTTTTATATTTCTGAGGTTTCTGCTGCTTTACAATCAATGCCTTTCTCGCCATCTATCGCTACCCTCCTTTTATTTTGCAAATGACATACCTAATAACTCTAAAAGCGCTTTTGCTTCCTCATCAGTCTTAGCGGTGGTTACGATTATTATATCCATGCCTCTTACTTTATCGATCTTGTCATAATCGATCTCTGGGAAAATTAGCTGTTCTCTTACTCCCAACGCATAATTGCCCCTTCCGTCAAATGAGTTAGGAGATACTCCTTTGAAGTCTCTCACACGGGGCAATGCAATATTGAAAAGTTTATCCAAAAATTCGTACATTCTCTCTCTTCTCAACGTTACTTTCACACCTATAGGCATGCCTTTTCTTATTTTAAAATTAGAAATTGACTTTTTGGCTCTAGTGATAACAGGCTTCTGCCCTGATATCATCATAAGGTCGTTCATAGCAGCTTCTAAAGCCTTTGGATTTTCTTTGGCTTCACCAACACCTATGTTTATTACTACTTTTTCTAGCTTTGGCACCTGCATTATATTCTTGTATCCGAATCTTTCCATTAAGGCTGGAACGACCTCTTTCTCGTATTTTTCCCTAAGCCTAGACATAACGCGCCTCCTTCCTCAGTAAATTATAGGGTCTCATTGCACCTCTTGCAGTAACGTACTTTTTCTCCGTTTTCGAGAATTTTTATGCCATACCTTACTCCTCTTCCGCAGTTCTCACAGTAAAGCATAACTTTTGAGCTGTGTATAGGAGCCTCCTGATGGATTATTCCACCAGGTTTTTGCGGGCTTGTAGCTTTTCTATGCTTGGTTACCACATTTACCCCTTCGACAATGACCTTCCCTTCTTTAGGAAAAGCCTGCAATACTCTGCCTTTTTTTCCTTTGTCCTTACCAGATATTACTACAACCATATCTCCTTTTTTGACGTGCAACTTGTTCTGTGCCATTCTCAACCCTCCTTACAGCACTTCAGGAGCCAAAGAAATTATCTTCATAAAGTCTTTGTCTCTCAACTCTCTTGCTACTGGACCAAAAATACGAGTACCTCTAGGCTGTTTGTCATCCCTTATTATCACTGCCGCATTATCGTCAAACCTTATATAGGTTCCGTCTTTTCTAGCAATTCCCTTCTTGGTGCGCACAATCACCGCTTTAACAACTTCTCCTTTTTTCACAACCCCACCGGGTGTTGCACTTTTTACAGAAGCCACTATTATATCTCCAACATTGGAGTATTTTCTATTTGAACCGCCTAACAAGCGGATACACATTATCTCTTTTGCGCCAGTATTGTCGGCAACTTTTAATCGAGTCTGAGGGCGAATCATTTTTGCGTACCTCCTTTCAGATTTACTCGGCTTTTTTTATGACCTCTACCAATCTCCACCTTTTTTCTTTGCTAAGAGGCCTTGTTTCCATTATCTTTACAACATCTCCTACGTTGCAGATGTTATTCTCGTCGTGAACCTTATATTTCTTTGTCCTTTTGACAATCTTTCCATAAAGGGGATGTCTGAATTTGTCTTCCACTGCAACTACAATGGTCTTCTGCATTTTATTGCTAACAACCGTTCCAATTCTTACTTTTCTCTGCCCTCTTTCCAAGTGAGACCCTCCTTCCTATCTCTTAATTCCGAGTTCCCTTTCTCTTAATATTGTCTTTATCCTTGCGATTGTCTTCCTCACATCTCTTATCCTCATAGGATTATCCAATTGTCCTGTTGCAAGTTGAAATCTCAAGTTAAAAAGTTCTGCCTTCAGTTCCGACAATTTTTGCTGCAATTCTTCGTTAGAAAGTTCTCTTATCTCCTTAGCTTTCATTGCTTTCACCACCCAATTCTTCACGTTTTAAAAACTTTGTCTTTATGGGAAGCTTATGCATAGCCAATCGCAAGGCTTCTTTAGCAACATCTTCTGAAACTCCGCCTATCTCAAAAAGCACTCTGCCCGGCTTTACTACTGCAACCCAAAACTCTGGGGAACCCTTACCAGAACCCATACGAGTCTCTGCAGGTTTTTTAGTCACAGGTTTATCAGGGAAAATTTTAATCCAAACTTTACCTCCCCTTTTGATGTACCTAGTCATAGCGACTCTCGCAGCTTCTATCTGTGTCGCCGTAATCCAACCAGGCTCTAAGGCTTGAAGTCCGTATTCTCCATATGTCAAAGTGTTTCCGCGAGTAGCATTCCCTTTAATTCTGCCGCGCTGCTGCTTCCTGTATTTCACTCTTTTGGGCATTAACATTGTCTTACTTACCTCCTTCCGCAGTTACCTGCTTTTTAGGCTGTGGCAGTATCTCCCCTTTGTTTATCCAGACTTTAACACCTATTTTCCCATAGGTGGTATTTGCTTCTGCAAAACCGTAATCTATGTCTGCTCTCAAAGTTTGAAGCGGTACTACCCCTTCATGGTATCTTTCCGTCCTAGCAATTTCAGCTCCCGCAAGTCTTCCAGAGCATGCAATTTTAATACCTTTTGCACCAAGCTTCATAGCCCTTGCTATGGCCTGTTTCATCGCTCTTCTATAGGATATTCTCTTTTCAATCTGAGCCGCTATATTTTCTGCCACAAGCTGTGCACTTAGTTCAGGAGTCTTTACCTCTATGATGTTTAGGATCACAGTCTTATTCGTCATCTTCTCCAGCTCTTCTCTTAGCCTATCTACACCTGTACCGCCTTTCCCTATTACCATTCCAGGCTTTGCCGCATATATGTCAATCTTTATCCTGTTAGAAGCTCTTTCAATGACTATTTGTGGAATGCCTGCAGCGTATAACTTTTCTTTTATATAATTCCTTATTTTGATATCTTCAACTAAAATATTTGGAAAATCTTTGTCTTTGGCATACCACTTGGCAAGCCAGTCTTTTGTAACTCCGACTCTAAGTCCATAAGGGTGTACCTTTTGTCCCACGCATATCCCTCCTTACTCTTCCTTTTCCTTTACGACTATGGTGATATGGCTAGTTCTTCTTCTCATTATATCCGCTCTTCCCATAGCCCTTGGCAAAACTCTTTTCATCGTCGGCCCTTCATCTGCCACAGCCTTAGCGACATATAAATTATCTCTGTTCATATTGTGATTATTCTCAGCATTGGCAATTGCTGATTTGAGCACTTTTTCTACTATCTTGGAAGCCTTTTTAGGCGTGAATTTCAAAATGGCCAACGCCTCATCTACATGCTTGCCGCGAATAAGGTTTAAGACCAACCTTGCTTTTCGAGGCGAAATTCGCACATATCTGGCTATCGCTCTTGCCTCCACGGTATCTCCTCCTTTCGCCTATTTCACCTTCGTGGTCTTCTCTGAACCTGCATGGCCACGGAAGGTACGTGTTGGAGCAAATTCTCCCAACTTATGTCCTACCATGGCTTCTGTTATATAAACAGGTACGTGTTTTCTCCCATCGTGGACTGCTATAGTATGACCTACCATCTCGGGCACAATTGTTGAATCCCTGGACCAAGTCTTAATCACTTTTTTTTCATTTTTCTTGTTCATCTCAATTATCTTCTTCAAAAGCTTTGGATCTACAAAAGGTCCTTTTTTTACAGATCTGCTCAAAGCACTGACCTCCTTTCAGCTATTTGCGCCTTTTTACTATAAATTTATCAGAAGCTTTGCCTTTCTTTCTCGTCTTGTAACCCAATGCAGGTTTACCCCATGGTGTAAGCGGTCCTGGATGCCCAATAGGAGCCTTACCTTCACCACCACCATGTGGATGGTCTACAGGGTTCATGGCAGAACCTCTCACTGTAGGTCTTATCCCAAGCCATCTGGACCTTCCAGCTTTTCCTATTTTGACATTTTCGTGGTCTATATTAGACACTTGTCCAATGGTAGCACGGCAATTAGCGTTTATAAGCCTTATCTCTCCAGAAGGCATCCTTATGTGAACATAATCTCCTTCTTTTGCCATAAGCTGAGCTGCTGCACCTGCCGCTCTTACCAGCTGACCGCCCTTCCCAGGTATGAGCTCAATATTGTGAACTATAGTACCAACAGGGATATTCCTAAGAGGCAGTGCATTTCCTACCTTGATATCTACATTTTCACCAGATTCTACTATATCTCCAACTTTCAGTCCATGAGGTGCTATTATATACCTCTTTTCTCCATCTGCATAGTGAATAAGGGCAATAAAAGCTGTCCTATTTGGGTCATACTCAATAGCAGCTACTTTGCCCGGTATACCGTCCTTGTCTCTTTTGAAATCTATAATTCTGTATCTCCTCTTGTGGCCGCCGCCTCTGTGCCTTACTGTAATTCTTCCGTATACATTTCTTCCCGCTTTCTTTGTCAATGGCGCCAATAGTGACTTCTCTGGCTCTTTTTTGGTAATTTCCTCAAATGTCAGCACTGTCATCTGGCGGCGACCAGGGGATGTAGGTTTATATGCCTTAATGCCCATTTCTGTCCCTCCTTTAGACTAAAATCACTGTAATCCCTCAAAGAACTCTATTCCCTTGCTATCAGGTGCAAGCTTTACTATCGCTTTTTTATAGGATTCCGTTCTACCCTCGTATTTGCCCATTCTCTTAGGTTTGCCTTTATAATTCATAGTGTACACTTTTTCTACCTTCACACCAAATATCTCTTCTACTGCTTTTTTAATTTCAATTTTGTTAGCCCTCTTATCCACAATAAAAGTATACTTTCTGTCGCCCATGAGGTTCATACTTTTTTCTGTTATCACAGGGCGAATTATTATATCGCGAGCCTCCATTTTAAGCAAACACCTCCTCCACTATAGCGACAGCGTCTTTTGTTATGATGAATTTTTCGTATTTTAAAACGTCGTAAGTGTTCAAAAGATTAGCGTACAAGGCTTTTGCATTTGGCATGTTCCTTGCTGAAAGCTCTACGTTCTTTTCTCCTTGAGGAACCACAATAAGAGCACTCTTAGCGTTAAAATTCTTTAAAAGCTCTGCAACTTTCTTTGTCTTTGGCTGTTCTAGCTTAAATTCGTCCAGCACAATGATTTCATTGTCCCTTACTTTAGAAGAAAGAGCTGACTTTAAAGCCAGTCTTTTTACCTTTTTAGGCAATTTATAACTGTAGTCTCTCGGCTTAGGTCCGAAAACCACTCCACCTTTAATCCACTGAGGAGCTCTTATGCTTCCCTGACGAGCTCTACCTGTCCCTTTTTGCCTCCAGGGTTTCCTTCCTCCTCCTCTTACTTCTCCTCTAGTCTTGGTAGAGTGAGTGCCCTGTCTCTGATTTGCAAGGTAGTTAACAACTGCTTGGTGCATAACAGCCACATTTACTGGAACGCCAAAGACAGAGTCTTTTAGTTCTATTTCGCCTACCTGTTCCCCTTTCACGTTGTAGACTGGTACTTTTGGCATTCTTCTTCCTCCTTTCATCACTTGCTCTTTACTGAATCCCTTATGATGAGCAAGGAACCTTTTGGCCCTGGCACTGAACCTTTGACAACTAAAAGGTTCAACTCAGGATCCACTTTCACAACCTCTAGGTTTTGTATAGTAACCCTGTCACTTCCCATGCGACCAGGCATCTTTTTGCCCTTAAAAGTTCTACCGGGATCTGTCGTAGCACCCATTGAACCTACTCTCCTGTGGTATTTGGAACCGTGGGACATAGGCCCTCTTCTGGCGCCATACCTTTTTATAACACCTGCAAATCCCTTACCCTTTGAAATGCCTGTAACATCTACTCTATCCCCTGGCTTAAATATATCTACTTTTATCTCCGTTCCAACCTCATAACCGCTTATATCATCTAATCTGAACTCTCTCAAATACCTTTTAGGAGAAACTCCTGCTTTCTTAAAATGACCTAAAAGAGGCTTGTTAAGTTTCTTCTCACTTACATCGCCGAATCCAACCTGGATAGCATTATAGCCATCTTTTTCTACAGTCTTTTTCTGAACTACCACGCAAGGCCCTGCTTCAATCACTGTTACAGGAATGACTTCTCCTTTTTCATCGAAAATTTGCGTCATCCCGTGCTTTTTGCCTAAAATACCCTTCTTCATTCCTCACACCTCCTGAAATCAGCGGACGCAACTGCGTCATAATTTCGTTTTTTATAATTTTATCTCAATGTCTACACCTGAAGGTAAATCCAATTTCATAAGAGCATCTACTGTTTTAGGGGTTGGATTCAAAATATCTATAAGTCTTTTATGAGTCTTTATCTCAAACTGCTCTCTTGAATCCTTGTACTTATGAGGTGCTCTTAAAATTGTTATAACTTCCCTTTTTGTAGGCAACGGAATAGGACCAGAAACTTCTGCACCTGTCCTCTTAGCTGTTTCAACTATCTTTTGAGCTGATTGGTCTAAAATTGCATGGTCAAACGCTTTTAAGCGTATGCGAATTTTCTGCTTGGGCATGATTTTCCCTCCTTACTATCAAATCCTACTGACCTTACATATATACACATATCCAGGTGTTTTATTGTCAAAAAAAAATCTATTCACAAACCAGCTTTATTATTTTATCCCAATTCTTGCGCTATTGCAAGACTTGACATGTCAATATTTTTGTGCTAATAGCGAAACGCTATTAGCACAAAAATATGACTACTCAATTATAGCAGATACGACACCAGCGCCAACTGTCCTTCCGCCTTCTCTTATAGCAAACTTAAGCCCTTCTTCCATCGCTATCGGCGTTATAAGCTCTACTCTCAATGTCACGTGGTCTCCTGGCATTACCATCTCTACTCCCTCTGGTAGCTGTATCGTACCCGTCACGTCTGTCGTCCTAAAGTAAAACTGCGGCCTGTATCCATTGAAAAATGGTGTGTGCCTTCCTCCCTCTTCCTTCGTCAATACGTACACCTGTGCCTCAAATTTCGTGTGCGGCTTTATCGTCCCTGGTTTCGCCAGTACCTGCCCTCTCTCTACTTCATCCCTCTGTATCCCTCTTAACAATACCCCTATGTTGTCTCCTGCCTGTGCCTCATCTAATGTCTTCCTGAACATCTCTACTCCTGTCACTACTGTCTTCCTTGACTCCGTCGTCAATCCTATTATCTCTACTTCGTCCCCTACTTTCACTTTCCCTCTCTCTACTCTACCTGTCGCAACTGTACCTCTTCCCGTTATCGTAAATACGTCCTCTACCGGCATCAAGAACGGCTTGTCTATATCCCTCTCCGGTGTCGGTATATATTCGTCTACTATGTCCATTAACTCCCATATCTTGCCGCACCACTGGCACTCCCTCTTGCCGCATCCACACTCTAATGCCTTTAACGCTGAACCTACTACTATCGGTGTGTCATCCCCAGGAAATTCGTACTGGTTCAGTAAGTCCCTTACCTCCATCTCTAC
>NZ_SLWU01000034.1 GCF_004345675.1 Caldanaerobacter subterraneus
TGTTTTACCAGGGTAAAAATGGTTTTTAAGGATTTAATTTGTGTGTTTATTATTAAATTTTTAATGTGGATTACAATCATATTATACGAGGAGTGTAAAAAGTGATAAAGTTAAGGAGATTATCGGATAAGCCTGTTCTTGTGCCAAAACCAGAGAACGAGTGGGAAAGAGCTGCAGTTTTTAACACGGCAGCGATTTATGACAATGGACTTTTCCACCTCATATACAGAGCTACAGATTTAGGGCCTCATATCAAGTATGGAAGGTATATCTCAAGATTGGGATATGCTGTGAGCAAAGATGGGATAAATTTTATGAGACTTGACAAACCAATCATGACAAATGAGACTGAGCAAGAATTAAGAGGATTGGAAGACCCGAGAATAGTCAAGATTGACGGCATTTACTATATGATGTACACGGCTTTCGGAGATAGATTCAAAGATGACTACAGAATTTGCCTTGCTACTTCTAAAAACTTGATAGACTGGGAGAGAAAAGGCGTAGTACTGGATGAACCTAATAAGGACGCTTCTTTGTTCCCTGAAAAAATTAATGGAAAATACGTAATGCTCCATAGGAGATACCCAGACATATGGATAGCTTTCTCAGAAGATTTGAAAAACTGGTATGGACATAAGCCGATAATAAAACCTATTCCTGGCACTTGGGAGAGCGCTAGAGTAGGAATAGGAGGTCCCCCAATAAAGACGGAAAAAGGATGGTTTCTGATATACCACGCGGCAGATGACAACAACGTTTATAGATTAGGTGCAGCACTTTTAGATTTGGAAGACCCGACAAAGGTGATAGCAAGGCAAAAAGAGCCAATTTTAGAGCCAGAACTTCCCTGGGAAAAGGAAGGGTATATACCAAATGTAGTTTTCAGCTGTGGCAATGCAGTAAAAGACGACACAATATATGTATACTATGGAGGAGCAGACACTGTAATTGGAGTGGCAGTTTTGAATATGGAGGACATAAAATTTGATACTAGACAAATTACACTCCTTACTTTATAATTTTCATTGAAGGCAAAAAGTCTCCGGCATCTTCGGAGACTTTTTAAATTGTTCAAAATTGTGATATCGTTTACTGTATTTAAGCTGGGGGGATTTTATGGGTTTTAAAATGCCAAAAGACATAACAGAAGGAATGAGTAGTTTAGGAAAAGCTAAATCAGAGCTTTCTATTTCTAAATTGCTTGTGCTGGGGTTTTTAGGAGGAGCGTACATAGCTTTAGGAGGGCTTTTAGCAATTAGAGCGGCAGGAGCCTTGCCTGACTCCTTTGGAAGCCTTCAAAAATTTATATTTGGAGCAGTATTTCCTTTGGGGCTTATTCTTGTGGTAATAGCGGGAGCAGAACTGGTCACAGGAAATATGATGACACAGCCCATGGCTTATTTTGATAGAAAAATAGACTTGAAAGGCCTTTTAAAAAACTGGACTTTTGTTTACATAGGGAACTTTATAGGTTCAGTGTTTGTCGCATATTTTTTGGCTTATAAAACGGGGCTTATAATGGAAGTGGCAAAAATGGGGGAAATACCAAAAGCACTCCCATGGGCTTTATATGCAGTAAAAATAGCGAACGCTAAAGTGAGCTTATCGTGGTGGCAGGCATTTTTAAGAGGTATAGGGTGTAATTGGCTGGTCGCTTTGGCCGTGTGGATGGCCTATTCTGCTGAGGATATAATAGGCAAGATTTTTGCCATATGGTGGCCTATAATGGGTTTTGTCGCTATAGGCTTTGAACATTCAGTGGCTAATATGTTTTTTATTCCTCTCGGAATATATGCAGGACAAGACCCTCTTTATGTTAATTTTGCAAAAAGTGCAGAAGGAATACTTTTAAATGTACCTATTCTGAAAGCTACATGGGAGAATTTTATAGTAAATAATTTGATACCTGTAACTCTAGGTAACATAGTAGGAGCGGGATTTTTTGTGGCTACAATCTACTGGTATGTATATAGAAAATAAGTGGTACTTTATAAAGTGCCACTTATTTTGTAAATATTTTACTTAGGAAGGCTTGACATTCCACATTTTCTCAATTATAATATCTTATAGATTAGTTTTATCTACAAATCTATTAGCAGCCCAATCATTAGAGTGCTAATATCGCTTTTGCCCTTCCAACCTTCATGTCTTGTTCTTCAACTAAAGCCATTTTTACAAAAAAGGAGGGGTTTTTATGAAGGCGCTTCTTCTAGCGGGGGGACTGGGAACCAGGTTAAGGCCCCTTACTGACGATTTGCCAAAGCCTATGGTTCCTATAATGGGAAAGCCGCTTTTGGAGCGCATTATTTTAAATCTTAAAAAAAGTGGAGTAGACGAAGTGGTCATAAGCACTCATTATAAATCCGACTACATTGAAAACTACTTCAAAGGCAAGAGCAAAGAACTAGGGGTAAAGATTCATTATGTCACAGAAGGGACTCCTTTAGGCACGGGAGGAGCTATAAAAAATGCTGAAAAGTTTTTTGACGACACTTTCTTAATTCTCAACTCCGATATAGTGAGCGATATAGACTATGCAGACTTGGTGAAATATCACAAGAGAAGGAGAGCACAGGTTACTATTGCTTCCATAGAAGTGAGAGATACTTCCCAGTACGGGGTCATAGAGTTTGACAGCAAGGGTTTTATCACTGCTTTTAAAGAGAAGCCAAAGCCTGGGGAGTCAAATTCTAAGTATATAAATGCAGGAGTTTATGTGTTTGAGCCGGAGGTCTTAAAGGAAATTCCAGCTAACACTCAGGTATCTGTAGAAAGGGAAACATATCCTTTGCTTCTTTCAAAAGGCTATAAAATGGCTATATATAAGTTTACTGGCTATTGGATGGACATAGGGACTGTGGACAAATATAAAAAGGTACATGAAGACATCCTCAAAGGCAAATCTAGATTTGTAGCAGGATTGTCCACGAGAGGGATAATCCTCGGAGAGAATGTGAAAATCCACCCTACAGCCAGTGTAATTGGGCCAGCCTATATTGGGGATAATACAGAAGTTGATGCTTATGCTACTGTAGGGCCTTACACTGTGATAGGCAGTAACTGCAGGATAGGACAGGAGAGCAAGGTTTCCAATAGCGTGCTGTGGGACAACATAAAGGTGAGAAGATTTGCAAGATTGGAAAATAGCGTGGTTACCTCGGAATGCGTAGTGGAAGTGAATATGGAGATTAAAAACACGGTTTTTACTGCTAATAAGTTAGCTGATATTACGCTCACACCTTGATACTAAGTAAAAGGGGGGATACTTGTGAGCATCTTGGGGAGAAATATAGCTTTTTTGAGCACTTATCCTCCAAGGGAATGTGGAATAGCGACTTTTACTCAGGATTTGGTGAATGAAATAAAAAAGATAAAACTTATAAATTTTGCTGGCGTGATAGCCATAAATGACCACAAGAGATACGACTATGATGAGGATGTGATATATGAGATAAACCAATTTGAAAGGGAGGACTATTTGAAGCTTGCGGAAAAGCTCAACGAATCTAACGTAGACCTTCTCATAATAGAGCACGAATACGGGATATTTGGGGGAGAAAGCGGCGAATATCTGCTTGATTTGGTGGACAATCTCTCAATACCATTTGCGGTGACTGTTCATACAGTGCTTTTAAATCCTAATGAAAAGCAATTAAAAATTTTAAAAGAGCTTGGGCAAAAGAGCGCCAGAGTAATAACAATGGCTAAAAATACAATTCCTCTTCTGGAGAAAATCTATGAAATACCTTCTCACAAAATCACATTTATACCTCATGGAGTTCCAACCCTTCCTGTACTTCCAAAAGAGACTTTAAAAGAAAGATACGGTTTTAAAGGGAGAAGGATAATAAGCACCTTTGGACTTATAAATCCTGGGAAAGGGATAGAGTACGGAATAGAAGCCATAAGCATGGTAGCTAAGAAGTACAAAGATGTACTTTACCTGATTTTAGGGCAGACCCATCCCAATATAAAGAGACTGTACGGGGAAGAATATAGAGAAAAACTACAGAAAATGGTAAAAGATTTGGGAGTAGAAGACAACGTGAGATTTGTAGATAAGTACTTAACTAAGAGAGAAATATTGGAATATCTCAAAATGTCCGATATATACATGACTCCTTACCTCAACAAAGAACAGGCAGTAAGCGGCACACTGGCTTATGCAGCAGGACTTGGTAAAATAATAATTTCCACTCCATACATGTATGCAGAGGAGATTTTAGGGAACGGAAGAGGCCTCCTTGCTGATTTCAGAAGTGCAAAATCTTTAGCAGAAAAGATTGAGTATGTATTTGAACATCCAGAGGCCAGAGCCAGAATGGAGAGTGAGATGAAAAAGCTTGGCAGTACTATGACATGGAATAACGTGGCTTACAGGTACGTGATAATGATTTTGTCCGTTTTGGACGTAAAATCAAGGGAGGAAGTGGTCATATAAAGGAGGGGGTTTAAATGAGAGTTGCGACTAAATACGCTCACCTTTTCACTCTAACGGACGATACAGGGATTTTTCAGCACTCCCTCTATTCCATTCCTGACCCTTCCAAGGGTTATACGACAGATGATAACGCTAGAGCAGCTATAGCGGCTACCATGCTGTATCAGGTTTACAGAGAAGAAGTGTACCTCTCTCTTCTTAGAAGATACCTTTCTTTCTTGATTTACGCCCAAAACGAGGAAGGATTTTTCAAAAACTTCATGAATTACAATAGAGAGTTTACAGAAAAGAAAGGGTCTGAAGACTGCTTTGGAAGAAGTCTTTGGGCTTTAGGGTATCTTCTAAATGTGCCTTTTTCTGATGAATCCTATCACAACGTCGCTATCAGGCTTTTAGAAAAAGCACTTTTCAACGTCAAAAAACTTTATTCTTTGAGGGGAAAGGCTTATTCATTAATAGGACTTTCTCTTATTTACAATTCAGAGGCTTTTGAATTTGACAGAGGAGAGATAAGAGACTTGGTAAAATCCCTTTCACAGGATTTATTGAAAAGCTACTACAAAAATAGAGAAGAGAATTGGAAATGGTTTGAAGACCAGATGACTTATAGCAATGCAATTTTGCCTTGGTCTTTACTAAAGGCTTATACTGTAACCAAAGATGAAGAAGTACTCCGAGTAGCAAAGGAATCCATGGATTTTTTAGGAAGTGTGACTTTTAAAGATGGGTATTTCAAACCGATTGGGTGCAAAGGATGGTACAAAAAAGGAGGGAAAAGGGCGGAATTTGACGAACAGCCTATAGAAGCCTGTGAAAGTGCTCTCATGTATATAGAAGCTTATAGAGTTTTTGGGGAAGAAGAGTATTTAAATAAGGCTAAAAAATGTTATAGATGGTTTTTAGGTGAGAATTCACAAAATATTTCTTTAGTAGATGAAGAGACGGGCGGTTGCTATGATGGGATCACAGAAGACGGAGTAAATTTAAACGAAGGTGCAGAGAGTTTAATCTCCCTTATAATGACTGACATGGTAGTAAATCACAGTTCAAAAGTCTTTAAATAAACCTATTTCTCTTTTTCTTTTCCTTTTGCAAAATTTTTGTAGAAGGAGGAGAAAGGGATGAAAGTAGGTGTTTTTTGGAGAAAATTCAGAAATGTCGAGCTTCAAAGAAGACTTACACCTGATAAAGTCTATGACGATGCCTATGATGAAGCTTATCATCACTATGAAGCATTAAAAGAAGCAGGATTCGATGCAGTCCTCATAGAATGGAAAGATGACCCTATCAAAACTTACGAGGTCATTCAAAAAGAAGAAGTAGACATAATTTTTAATGCCTCTAGCTTGAAGGAAATAGAATTTTTGGAACTATTTAATATACCCTATGTAGGTTCTGGTATTGATTTGGCGGCAACAGATAAAAGGATGAGAAAAGACATTGTAGCTGCTCACGGTCTTCCCACCCCTAAATATGTGGTGGCATACAGTGCGAATGAAATTCCTTCTGTAGACCATTTAAGGTTTCCGCTTTTTGTAAAACCTATAATGGGAAGAGGGAGTGCAGGGATAGATGAGGAAAATATAGTGTACGATAAGTCTAGGCTTCCAAAGGTTGTGAGCAAGATAACTGAAAAGATAGGTCAGCCTGCTCTTATTGAAGAGTTTATTGAAGGAAGGGAAGTAACCGTAGGGATAATAGGTTATAGGAATCCGATAGTATTGCCCCTTTTAGAGATAGGTTATAATAATGTCAAGACAAATACCTATGAACACAAAATGTTTGACAATGAAATAATAAAATGCCCAATGGAAGTGCCAGAAGAAATTGAAAAAAGGATAAAGGATACAGCTCTTAGAATTTTTAAAGTTTTGAATGCAAGGGATTATGCGAGAATAGATATGATTTTAGGTAAAGACAATGTGCCTTATTTCCTAGAGCTCAACACTTATGCTGGACTCACTACCGCAGTAGAAAGAGGGGAAAAACATGTACACCACGGCTATATGGGATATATGGCAAAAGCTGCTGGCATGACTAGGAAAGAGTTTATAGGAAAAATCTTAGAGAGCGCCCTTGAAAGGTATGGCTTTGAAGATAAAGAATTACTTTTAGCGTGAACTTGATTTTTGTGTGGAGTTTATATACACTTTGAGTAAGGCATGTTTTTGCCTTATTTTCTTTTTTAGTTAGAAAGGAGGGAATTTTATGAATTTTAAAGATAAAGTTGTAATAGTAACAGGGGGAGGACAGGGGATTGGAAGATGTATTGCTCAGACTTTTGCCAGCAAAGGAGCAAAAGTGGTCATTGCTGAAATTGACGATGAGGCAGGGCTGGAGAATGAAGAGTACATAAGAAAAAATGGAGGAGAGGCGCTTTTTGTACACACAGATGTCGCCTTAGAGGAAGATGTAAAAAATATGGTGAATAAGACCATAGAGACCTACGGTAAAATCGATATTTTAATAAACAATGCAGGGATAGGTTCTGGAGGTACAATTTACACTATTCTGTCTCAATAAGTCTAATGCTTCACAACATCTCCATTATCGCAGGATTACAATTCTTCTAGCTGAACGAGTAGACAAAATAGAGATAGTGCAAAAGTTAAGACAAATGTGACAGTTAAAAGCGCCGAAAAAGCAAACAAAATGGAGATAATACTAACACAAAGGCTAAAGGAAATATAATTTATAAGGCTGCTTTACAGCAGCCTTATAAATTTACATATAGTAGTATGTGTTAACAGCATATTGACAACAAAAAAGCTATAATTTATAATAAATATGAAGGAAAACGATTGCGCAAAAAATTTCCACAAGTAAATGTGTACATAAACACATTTATCTTTTTATAACCTGTGAAAGCGATTGCCTAAAAGAAATGGGGGGTGATGTTGTAAAGGAGTTTTTCGTAAGATTTTTGAATAAAAACATAGTGTAAAGGGGGATTGTAGTGTTTAAGAGGAGAACATTAGGATTTTTATTGTCATTTCTTTTAATTTTTACAGCAGTATTTGGCTCAATGCCTGTGCAATTTGCAAAGGCTGAGACAGATATAGCGCCAGCAACTGCTGTTGTTGCAGGCAATTTTCAGTCAAAACTTGGTGATACCGACTGGAAAGGCGACAGCAGCATAACAGTAATGACATATAAAGGCAATGGTTTTTATGAATACACGACACAGACCGCATTACCTGCCGGAGATTATGAATATAAAATAGTTTTGAATGGGATTCAGTGGATACCGGATGGTTTTGGCAACAATTTAAAATTTCATCTTGACACAGATTCTGTAGTAACTTTTTATTACAACTATTATACTTCAAGTGTTACTGATTCTACAAAATATACACCAATTCCGGAAGAAAAACTTCCAAGAATTGTAGGTACTATACAATCAGCAATAGGAGCAGGTGATGATTGGAAACCTGAAACATCGACAGCTATAATGAGAGACTATAAGTTTAACAATGTTTACGAATACACTGCAAATGTTCCAAAAGGGTATTATGAGTTTAAAGTGACTTTAGGACCCTCATGGGCTATAAATTATGGCTTAAATGGTGAACAAAATGGGCCAAATATTCCTTTGAATGTAGCCTATGATACTAAGATTACATTTTTCTATGATTCGATTTCACACAAAATATGGACAGATTATAATCCACCTCTTACAGGGTCTGATAATAACATATATTATGACGATTTAAAACATGACACTCATGATCCATTCTTCCGCTCGCCTTTCGGTGCAATAAAAACGGGGGAGACTGTGACTTTAAGGCTACAAGCGAGAAATCATGATCTTGAGTCAGCTCAGATTTCTTATTGGGATGACATTAAGAAAACAAGAACACAAGTTTCCATGTACAAAATAGGTCAAAGCCCTGACGGAAAATATGAATATTGGGAAATTAAGTTGAGTTTTGATTATCCTACAAGGATTTGGTATTACTTCATACTGAAAGATGGGAGAAAGACTGCTTATTATGGAGATGACGATGAACAATTAGGTGGTGTAGGCAAGGCTACAGATGTTGTAAACAAAGATTTTGTAATTACTGTATACGATAAAAATTTAGATACGCCGGATTGGATGAAAGGGGCAGTAATGTATCAAATCTTCCCAGATAGATTTTACAATGGTGACCCTTCAAATGATCGCCTAAAAGAATACAGTAGAGGATTTGATCCTGTTGAATATCATGATGATTGGTATGTTCTTCCGGATAACCCGCGTGATAAAGATAAGCCGGGATATACAGGGGATGGCATATGGAATAACGATTTCTTTGGTGGTGATTTACAGGGTATAATTGATAAATTGGATTATCTGAAAGAGCTTGGGATATCAGTTATTTACCTCAATCCAATTTTTCAATCACCTTCCAATCACAGGTACGATACAACTGATTACACAAAAATAGATGAATTACTAGGGGATTTGGACACTTTCAAAACTCTCATGAGAGAAGCGCATGCAAGAGAGATTAGAGTTATACTTGATGGAGTTTTTAACCATACAAGTGATGACAGTATTTATTTTGATAGATATGGGAAATATTTAGACAAAGGACTAGGTGCTTATCAGGCATGGTTGCAAGGAGATCAGTCAAAGTCTCCATATGGTGATTGGTACGAGATAAGGCCTGACGGTACCTATGAAGGATGGTGGGGATTTGACAGCCTACCTGTCATAAGGCAGATAAATGGCAGTGAGTACAACGTTAAAAGCTGGGCAGACTTTATCATAAATAACCCTGATGCGATATCTAAGTATTGGTTAAATCCTGATGGAGACCCAAATGCAGGTGCAGATGGTTGGAGGTTGGATGTAGCAAATGAAGTTGCTCACGATTTCTGGGTACATTTTAGAGATGCAATAAATACTGTGAAACCAAATGCGCCAATGATTGCAGAACTTTGGGGAGATGCTTCGTTAGATTTATTAGGAGATTCTTTTAACTCTGTTATGAATTATCTCTTTAGAAATGTTGTAATTGACTTTATACTGGATAAGCCATTTGATGATGGGAATAGCGTTCACAATCCTATAGATGCGGCAAAACTTGACCAAAGACTTATGAGCATATATGAAAGATATCCGCTGCCAGTATTTTATTCTACTATGAATCTTTTGGGCTCCCATGACACCATGAGAATATTGACAGTATTTGGGTATAACTCTGCCGATAACAGTCAAAATTCTCAGGAAGCATATGACCTTGCGGTTAAAAGACTTAAACTCGCTGCGATACTTCAAATGGGTTATCCAGGCATGCCTTCTATTTATTACGGAGATGAAGCAGGACTATCTGGAGGAAATGACCCGGACAATAGAAGGACATCCCCTTGGGGAAGAGAAGATACTGATTTGCAAGAATTCTTTAAGAAAGTCGTAAACATAAGGAATGAAAATCAAGTTTTAAAAACCGGAGACCTCGTTACACTTTATGCGAAAGGTGACGTATATGCTTTTGGCAGAAGAGTCATAAATGGAAAAGACATTTTTGGAAAATCTTATCCTGACAGTGTGGCGATTGTTGTAATAAATAAAGGTGACGCAAAACAGGTTTCAATAGATGCCACCAAATTTATAAGAGATGGTGTTACATTTACAGATGCCTTAAGTGGTAAAAAATACACTGTTCATGATGGACAAATTGTTGTAGAAGTTGGGTCAATGGATGGAGCTATACTTATATCAGATCCGGGACAAAATTTGACAGCACCTCAGTCAATTCAAGACCTTAAAGCAGTCTCAGGAAATGGCAAAGTAGACCTTTCCTGGAGTGCAGTAGATAAAGCAGTAAGCTATAATATTTATCGTTCTACAGTTAAAGGTGGGTTATATGAAAAAATAGCTTCAAATGTTACGCAAAGCACCTATACTGATACACAGGTTACCAATGGTCTAAAGTATGTGTATGCTGTAACCGCTGTAGATGGTGATGGGAATGAGAGTACTTTAAGCAACGAAGTTGAGGCATATCCAGCATTTCCTATTGGCTGGGCGGGAAATATGAATCAAGTCGATACACATGTAATAGGTGTAAATAATCCAGTTGAAGTGTATGCTGAAGTGTGGGCTGAAGGGCTTACAGATAAACCTGGCCAAGGGGAAAATATGATTGCCCAGTTAGGATATAGGTATATTGGAGATGGTGGGCAAGATGCTACACGCAACAAAGTAGAAGGTGTTGAAATAATTCAGGACTGGACGTGGGTTGATGCACGGTATGTAGGGGATTCCTATAGTTTTGGGCAACCAAATAATGACCAATATAAAGCAGGTTTTGTACCTGATATGGTAGGCACATGGGAATATACTATGAGATTTTCTTCTAACCAAGGTCAAGATTGGACACAGACAGATGTCAAACAATTTACTGTAATTCCATCTAATGATTCAGGGCCTCCAACTGCTCCAGTCTTACAACAGCCAGGAATTGAATCCTCAAGAGTTACACTTAACTGGAGTCCATCAGCTGATGATGTTGCTATTTTCGGCTACGAAATCTATAAGTCTTCAAGTGAGACAGGACCATTTATAAAGATTGCAACTGTGTCTGACAGTGTGTATAACTACGTAGATACAGATGTAGTAAATGGCAATACGTATTATTATAAAGTTGTAGCAGTTGATACCTCCTATAATAGGACAGCATCAAATACAGTAAGAGTGACACCTGACATAATACCTATAAAAGTGACATTTAATGTCACAGTACCAGATTATACTCCTGATGATGGTGTATATATTGCTGGAAACTTCCCGGATGCTTTCTGGAATCCAAGTGCTCGGCCAATGACAAAGACTGGACTTAACAGTTATAGTATTACATTGACCTTAAATGAGGGGACACAGCTTGAATATAAATATGCAAGAGGCAGCTGGGATAAGGTAGAAAAGGGTGAATATGGAGAAGAAATTGCAAATAGGAAAATTACAGTTGTAAATCAAGGGTCAAATACGATGGTGGTAAATGATGTGGTTCAAAGATGGAGAGATATTCCTATATACATTTATTTTCCAAAAGACAACACTACAGTAGATGCAAATACAAATGAGATAGGAATTAAAGGCAATACCTATAAAGGTGCAATAGTAACTATAAACGATGAATCTTTTGTACAACAAGAAAATGGTGTATTTACAAAAATAGTGCCTCTTGAGTACGGTGTAAATATTATTAAAATACACGTGGAGCCCAGTGGTGAAAAAAATAATGAACTCACAAAAGATATAACAATAACTGTTACAAAAGAAAAGCTTGCACAAGGGAAAGAACCAACTCCTACGCCAAGGTTAGAGTCAACCCCAACAGAGTCGACAAAACCAGCTCAAGAAGTATCACAAGGCAAAGTAGTTGTGGAAAATGACACAACGATTCTTACAGTAGACGAGGCCAAAGTATCAAAAGACATAAAAGACACCTCAAAGAAAGAAATACAATTTGACTTAACAGATATAGGTCAAACATCTGCAAAAGCATTAGAAATACCTGTAAGCGTACTAAACTTAATAGCAGAAAACAATAAGAACATAACAGTAAAATCACATGAAATAGCTCTTCAATTTGATGCAAAGACATTGGCAATACCTAAAGAAACAATAGACCTAATAAAGAAAGCAGGTGTAGTAAGACTTACAATAGAGGACAGAGGAAAACAAACAGCAAATTCCCTGGTTCCAGTATCAAAGGCTTATGATATCACAATAAAAGCAGGAGATAACAAAATAAAAATAGATTCGCCAGTAAAACTAACATTTGAAGTAAAAGATGCAAAAGACATAAGAAAAGTCGGAGTATACTACTTAAACGAGGTAACAGGTAAATGGGAATATGTAGGAGGAAAAGTTGACAGAAAGGCAAACACAGTGACAATTGAAGCAAAGCACTTCTCAACCTATGGAGCTTTTGAATACAACAAAGAATTTAAGGACGTACCGAAAGACTTCTGGGCATACGATGTAATAAATGTTTTAGCATCAAGGCACATAATAAAAGGGATGGATGATGACAACTTTGCACCAAATGCAAAAATAACAAGGGCACAATTTGCAGCATTAATGATAAGGGCACTGGGAATAGAAGAGAAGCCATACAAAGGAGAATTTGAAGATGTAAAAGAAGGGGCATGGTATGCAAATGCGATAGAGGCAGCATATCAGGAAGGGATAATGCTTGGAGATGGCAAGAAGATGAGGCCAGATGACCCAATAACAAGAGAAGAGATGGCAGCAGTAATAATGAGAGTATACAGTAAACTTACAGGCTATAAAGAGGAGAACATAGGCAATACAACTTTTGGAGATAACAACAAGATAAGCCAATGGGCAAGGAATGTAGTAGCGAATGCGGTGAAACTTGGCATAGTAAAGGGATATGAGGATAACACTTTCAAACCAAAAGGCAATGCTACAAAAGCAGAAGCTGCAGCTATGCTTTACAGAATTTTAGAGAAAGCGGGGAATATATAAAAAATGAAAAAAATGCGTCCAACAGGGCGCATTTTTTTCATTAGTCGGTTTTTATCCATGTGCGGCAGAAGGTGCACACAGGTGAGACAGAGGGGAAACCGCATATTTCGCAGTTTATTTTTGGGGGGCGGGCTTGAGTGCCCTCAAATAAATAAGCATACTTCGTGTAATTTTTATAAAAAGACCTTTTAATTCCTGGTGACTTTTCTTCGAGCATGTCCAAAGCTTCTTGATATCTATTGTATTTTGCTTCTCTTCCGTAAGGGCACTTTGCTTCTACTGGCTTTATGTTGTGAAGTTTGGCGAAAGCTATTATTTCATCTTCGGACTGGAATGCAAGGGGTTTTATCTTTTTGGCAAAGCCGGGTTCTGCTGGCAGAGTTGGAATACCTTTGGCTAAGTGGTGTAAGTCCCATCTCATGAGGTTTGCCAATAAAAGTTTTGCCATATCGTCTAAAGTATGGCCAGTTGCTAAAGCGTCAGCGTTTACTGCCAGAGTGTATTCGTTCATTAAATGTCTTTTTGTAACACCGCATATAGCGCATATCCTGTCATGCTTTTTTGCTACTTCTGGGATGCCTTTTCCATATCCTGCTTTTAAGTCTACTATTTCAAGAGGGATATCGTGTTCTTTGCAGAAATTTTCCACAACTTCTCTGGATCGAGGAGAGAAGTCGTTTTGAGTAATTCCAAGGTCTATAAAGAAGCCGAGGACTTCATACCCCAGCTTTTTGAGGACATAGGCAGTCACTAGAGAATCTTTCCCGCCAGAAATTGCTACCACTACTCTTCCTTTTGGAGGGAGCATTTTATACTTTTCAATTGTTTTTGAAACCTGTCTTAAAAAGAATGCGTCCAAGTGCTCTTCGCAGAAAGCAGAGTTATGGGCTGGGAACTTGACAATGGCGGGTTTCCCGCATACTATGCACTTCAATTTCAAAACCTCCTTTCACTTATTTATAAGCATTTTTTAAAGGACTATGCAATAAACCATTATAAGAGATTTTCAAAGAAATTGCAAAATTGATATTAAAAATAGTATTATAAATCATAAAGGAATAAGTGCGAGGTGAAAAATTTTGAGGGAAATAAAAGCTAGTCAAATTGTGGAAGTTGTCAAAAAGCTGTGTATTGAAGCGAATTATAATTTACCGGATGATATATTAAAAGGGCTCAAAATCCGGAAGAAGGAGGAAAAAAGTCCTTTAGGCCAAAAAATTCTTGAAGATATAATTTTAAATGCTGAAATAGCTATGCAAGAGAAAATGGCTATATGTCAGGATACAGGAATGGCCGTGGTTTTTGTAGATATAGGACAAGAAGTACGCGTTGTAGATGGAGATTTGGAAGAGGCTATAAATGAAGGAGTGAGATTGGGTTATAAAGAGGGATATTTGAGAAAGTCTGTTGTGAAAAGCCCTATAGAAAGAATTAACACAAATGACAATACTCCTGCGGTAATACATTATCGTGTGTGTAGAGGAGATAGACTCATTATAACTGTAATGCCAAAAGGAGCTGGCAGCGAAAATATGAGTGCTTTGAAGATGTTAAAGCCTTCAGATGGTTTAGAAGGGGTAAAAAGATTTGTAATAGAGACTGTGGAAAAATCCGGTCCTAACGCTTGTCCTCCTCTGATTGTGGGGGTTGGTCTTGGAGGAGATTTTGAATATGCAGCCTATCTAGCGAAAAAAGCACTGTTGAGGAAAGTCGGCGAAAGGCATCAGGATATTTTAATTGCTAGGTTGGAAGAAGAGCTTTTAAATGAGATAAACTCTTTAGGCATTGGGCCGATGGGCCTTGGAGGGACTACTACTGCCCTAGGTGTCCACATAGAAGTATATCCTACCCACATTGCTTCTTTGCCTGTTGCAGTAAATTTGGGATGCCATGCTACGAGACACGCTACTTTTGTATTATAATTATGTTTGGAGGGAAAACATGTACAGAAAATTAAATACACCTTTACTAGATGAAGTAACAGTACAATTGAAAGCTGGGGATTTGATTTTGCTCTCAGGAGAGATTTATACTGCAAGGGATGAAGCTCATAAAAGGATGGTTGAAGCACTGGATAGAGGGGAAATGCTACCTTTTGAAATTAAAAATTCTATCATTTACTACGTTGGACCTTGTCCTCCTAGACCAGGACAAGTTGTTGGAAGTTGTGGGCCTACTACAAGTGGAAGAATGGACAAATATGCTCCGAGATTGATTGAATTAGGATTAAAAGGGATGATTGGGAAGGGTGCTAGGTCAGAAGAAGTTGTAGAATCCATGAAAAAACATAAGGCAGTTTATTTTACTGCTGTAGGAGGAGCTGGTGCTTTACTTGCCCAAAGAGTCAAAAAAGTGGAAGTAGTAGCTTATGAAGATTTAGGGCCAGAGGCTATATATAAGTTTACGGTCGAAAATTTTCCTTTAATTGTTACTATAGACATATATGGAAATAACCTCTATGAAATTGAAAGAGAAAAGTACAAAACGCATGTAAAAAGGTGATAAAAAATGGCGCTTTTACCTTTGAAAGAGTTGTATCTTGCCTGTTTATATTGTACAAAATGTGATTTACATAAAACTAAAACCCATATGGTTTTTGGGGAAGGCAATTTAAGGGCAAAAGTAATGTTTGTAGGTGAAGGCCCTGGAAAAGATGAAGATTTGCAAGGAAGGCCCTTTGTAGGAAGAGCAGGACAGCTTCTTAACAAGATGCTTGAGGATGTTGGGTTAAAAAGAGAAGAAGTGTATATTGCTAATGTAGTAAAGTGTCGGCCTCCAAATAATAGAGTACCCCTACAAAGTGAGGTTGACGCTTGCCTTCCCTATTTGAGAAATCAAGTAGCAATAATAGCACCTAAAATTATCGTTTGTCTTGGTGCTACTGCAGCAAAAGCTATAATAGATAAAAATTTTAAAATAACTGCAATGAGAGGGCAATGGTTTGAAAGAAAAGGGGTTAAAATAATAGCAACTTATCATCCTGCTGCTATTTTAAGGGACCCCGAGAAATTAGAACCGGCGATGGAAGATTTCAAAAAGATTAAAGAAGAATTAGATAAATTGTCGTAATTTAAAGTATTTTAAAGCATAATAAAGCATGAAAAATACAATTGCGAAGAATGGTCTTATACGTGCTTTTATGAGGATTGAATAAGATAATGTAAAATTTCAGTAAGTGATTGAGCAGGAAAAAGAGGTGTAGATACCTAACATCCGGAGTAATGCTAAACGGAGTAAAAGTTAAGAGTGAAGAAGGCACTCCATAAGGAGGGCCATTAAGTCCGCTTTTAGCAAATATAATACTTGACGATTTAGATAAAGACTAGAAAAAAGGACACAAATTCTGTAGATACGCAGACGACTGTAATATATTTGTTAAAAGCAAAAGGGCAGCAGACAGGGTTAAAGAGAGCATAACTGAATTTATTGAAGAAATTCTTAAACTTAAGGTAAATAAAGAGAGAAGTGTAGTTGATAGGCCATGGAAGAGGAAGTTTTTGGGATTTTCATTTTATATGGACAAGGGAAAATCCAACATAAGGATAGCCGGAAAAAGTATAAGAAAATTTAAGAAGAAATCTTTTTAGGGATTCAACCTTATTTGTTATACCTTCCACCTATATGCAAGACTATTTTATGGGAATAATCCACTTCTAGGGAATCTAAAATTTTTGTATGATATTGAACTGTGTATTGTCCAGGATGCATTGATACTCTCATGTTGTTCTGTTTTATAAATTTGCTTATTTCTGTCAATTTATCTTTAAACATTTGTTCAAATTTTATATCGTTTAAGGATGTAGCTGCTGAAGGGGATTATGTCTGAGCTATAAGAATATTTTATTGGCTTATATTATCAATTGATAATAGATATTATAAAAATATTGTTGAAAATTCTACTACAATCGCATATAATAAGATATACATTATATTTTCAGTTGAAAGGAAGTAAAAATATGGAAAGGGAAAAAATAGGAACAAAAGTTTCGTGGATTACTATTTTTATTAATACTTTCTTGTGTTTGTTTAAGATAATAGCAGGGGTTGTAGGTAAAAGTAGTGCTATGATAGCTGATGGAGTGCATACTTTATCGGACATACTAGCTACATTTGTTGTGATATTGGGACTAAAAATTTCTTCAAAGGAAGAAGATGAAAAGCACCCCTATGGTCATGAAAAATTTGAACTCATATTTGCTAAAGCTATAAGCGTTATTTTAATAATTACAGGTTTTTCAATAGGATATGAAGGTATAAAAAAGTTAATTTTAGGAGAAATATCCACTCCCGGTAAAATTGCTCTAGTAGCTGCTGCAGCTTCAATAGTTTTAAAAGAGGGGATGTATTGGTATACAATAATAATTGCAAGAAAAATAAAAAGTATTTCTATGGAAGCAGATGCTTGGCATCACCGTTCTGATGCGTTTTCTTCAATAGGAACTTTTATAGGTATATTTGCAGCCAGAATGGGTTATAGATTTTTCGATCCATTGGCAGCTCTTGTTGTTAGCTTTTTTATCGTAAAGGTAGGGATTGAATTTTATTTAAAAGCAACCAAAGCTTTAGTTGATGAATCGGTCGATAAAGAAACTATTGAAAAGATAAAAAATATAGTTATGAGTGTTGATGGAGTTAAAGGAATACAAAGCTTGAAAACCAGGGTGTTTGGACACAGGATTTATGTTGATTTAGAAATATATGTTGATGAAAGATTAAATGTAAAGGAAGGACATGATATTGCAGAAAAGGTTCACGATGCCCTAGAAGGAGAAATAGATAGTATAAAACATTGCATGGTGCATGTTGAGCCAATTAATACCACAACTTTATTCAACTAAACCTGGAGCATCGATAATAAAGATTTAAGATATAATCTTAAATAATCTAACGATATATCCTATTGAATATCAAAACAACTCATGCTAATATATAACATGTTGCTGGGAGGTGGCGGAAGAAAAAGGGCTTGACAAAGAGGGAGCAGCGTGATAATATAGATAATGTTGTGTGCCCCTTGAAAAATGAACAGTGAGGCGAAAAAAGATATAGTGAAAGAGTAAGGATATGAACATGAGAGTTTGATCCTGGCTCAGGACGAACGCTGGCGGCGTGCCTAACACATGCAAGTCGAGCGGGCCTGTCAAGGCGTTATGTTTTGGCAGGTTTA
>NZ_SLWU01000035.1 GCF_004345675.1 Caldanaerobacter subterraneus
CCTCCGGTTAGATTTTTTGGTTCGTTTCTATTTCTATTCTAACCAGGGGTGGGGAATGGCTCAACTCCTTTTTACACAATTATATAGACTTAACTTCATTCTGATATATTCATATTTTTGAAACAAAATTGCAAAAAACAAAAAATACTTGAAATATTATTTCATAAGTAGTATAATATAAACTAGGAAGGAGTGAAAACATTAACATGCCAGGAGATATAGAAAAAATCAAGGCCGTTATTAACAATTTAAAGCCATCAGAAAGAAAAATTGCTGAGTATATAATTGAAAATGCTGATAAGATTTCGGATTTATCTGTAGCTGAACTTGCAAAAAACAGCAATACCAGTGAAGCAAGTGTTGTGAGATTTTGTAAAAGTCTCGGATACAAAGGATATCAAGATTTAAAAATAAAAATTGCTGCAGATTACACATATAAGACAAAAAGTATACAAGGTGTTGTTAATATAGATGATGATATTAATACTATAATTGTAAAAATATCCAAAAATAATATGGATTCGATCGAAAAAACAATGGATATGCTAGATAGAAAAGAAGTAGAACGAGCTGTTAATGCCATTTTAAATGCTAATAAAATAGATATTTATGGAGTTGGGGCATCTGCGATTGTAGCGCAGGATATGTTGCAAAAATTTATGAGGATAAATAAGTCTTGTACAGCGTATAATGATTCTCATATGCAGCTTGCGTCAGCAGCTAATTTACGTCAAGGAGATGTGGCAATCGGCATTTCATATTCAGGTCAAACTGCAGATACTGTCGATGCTTTAAGAATTGCTAAAAAGTCAGGGGCCACAACAATTTGCATAACGAAATTTGGTAATTCTCCCATAACAGAAGTCTCAGATATAAAACTTTTTGTATATTCTACCGAGGCGCTTTTTAGGAGTGGTGCAATGGCGTCAAGGATGGCACAGCTTAATGTAGTGGATATATTATTTTCAATAGTAGCCATTAAAAAATATGATGATGTAATAAAATACTTAGAAAATACAAGTGAAGCAGTTTCATCAAGGAAATATTAAAGGAGAGAGTTCTATGTTGTTTAATTTGTTCAAACAAACTACTAAAAGATTATTAATAAAATCCCCCGTGGATGGAGAAGTTATAGAGATAATAAATGTTCCAGATGAAGTGTTTGCTCAAAAACTTATAGGAGATGGTGTTGCTGTGATACCTGAAGCCGATATATTTGTTTCTCCTGTTGATGGTATTGTAACAGCTGTTTTCCCTACAAAACATGCAATAGGTATTAGGACAAAAGAAGGAATTGAGGTAATGATTCATGTAGGAATTGATACTGTAAAACTAAATGGTGAAGGATTTGATGTTTTTGTTAGTGAAGGTGATAAGGTAAAAGTTGGCGATAAACTATTAAAGGTAGAAAGAACTTTAATAAAATCAAAAGCTAAATCACTCGTTTCCCCTATAGTAGTAACTAATATGGATAGGATAAAAGAATTTAAAAAAATGACAGGTAAAGCGACTGCTGGGCAGACCGTTGTAATTGAGGCGGTTATTTAATTTACTTCGATATGAAATAAATTTTCAAAAGTAGTTTATATTTATGAAACAACATAACATTCAAGGAGGTGGTAAACCGCCTTACAATTTATACGTATATTTTTCCATACTTTTTGATAACCAAATAAAGGATAGGGGGATGAAAAATGTCAAGGGAAAGAGAAATAGCCCAACAAATTATTAATGAACTGGGCGGAAAAGAAAATGTCATCTCAATAACAAATTGCATGACAAGATTAAGAGTGCTTGTCAAAGATTATGACAAAGTTAACAGGGAAGCTTTGGAGAAAATCGACGGTGTTATTAAAGTCAATGAAGAGGGTGGAGAGTTACAAGTTATTGTAGGACCTGGTCTTGCTAACAAGGTAGAAAGTGAGGCATCAAAAATACTAGGTGGTACTAAAGTTGGAAAAGCAGAAGAAGTTAAAGCGGCAATTAGTGCCAAAAACCAAACACCTTTTAAACTTCTCTTGAGAAGGATTGCTAATATATTTATTCCTTTGATTCCAGGCTTAATTGGTGGTGGTTTAATACTTGGTATTACCAATGTTGCGACAAAATTTAATTGGATTGCAGACAAAAATTTATTGGCTATGTTAAGTTTGTTAGGCAGTACTATTTTTACGTATATGGGTATTATGGTAGGTATGAATACTGCTAAAGAATTTGGAGGTTCTCCTACAATTGGAGGTATTCTTGCTGGTATTATTTATAACCCTGCATTAGCTAATATTACAATTGGAGGGAAAGCTTTAGTCGTAGGTAGAGGCGGAATTATTTCTGTTTTAATTGCAGCAGCATTTGCAAGTTGGCTTGAGAAAAACATTAGGAAAAGAATGCCTAACAGTATAGAATTGCTTGCAACTCCTTTGCTTACAATTTTGATAGCAGGTTTTGCAACTTTATATGTATTACAACCTATAGGTGGATATATAGCTGATGCTATTGGCAAAGCGGTAACTGTTGCAATTACAGGAAAAGCCGGGGTAATTACTGGATTTATACTTGCTGGAACATTTCTACCATTAGTTATGACAGGTTTGCATCAGGGTTTGACACCCATCCATGTGCAATTAATTGAGTCGACAGGAGTTACTATATTACTTCCTATTTTAGCGATGGCGGGAGCAGGCCAAGTTGGAGCTGCATTAGCAGTATATGTGAAGACCAAGAGCAAACAACTTAAAAAAATTATAGAAGGTTCAATACTTGTTGGTATTCTCGGCATTGGAGAACCATTGATTTACGGTGTTACATTACCACTTGGTAGACCTTTTATAGGGGCATGTATAGGAGGTGCTTTTGGAGGAGCCTTTGAGGCCCTAAATGTGGTCGGTGCAAGAGGATTAGGTGTATCCGGTATACCTTTGGCAGCTCTTATTGAGCCAAATAAAATTATTTACTATATTTTAGGATTACTAATATCATATACTGCGGGATTTATAGCTACTTACCTGTTAGGCTTTGAAGATCCAGTTGATGAGGAAATAGCAAATTCACAACCATTTACTTTTAATGCTTGATATAACTTTAAAAGGGGCGCTTTGCCCCTTTTTTAGAAGGAGGTGATGAGGTGGCTTTTGGTATTTCAGTTTATACTACAGAAGATTTTGCACATCAAAAGAACAAAGAATATATAAAAGTGGCAAAAGACAATGGGATAAATATGGTTTTTACGTCGATGCATATGCCTGAGGTTGAATATGATAAAAAATTAAATGAATTTGAAGATTTAATTAAATATATTAAATTACTAGATATGAAATTAACTATTGATATTTCGCCTGTAACAATGAATATATTAAATTCATCAATGACAGATTTAAAACCTTTTTATGATTTGGGAGTAGATTGTTTAAGGCTTGATTATGGTTTTACTGCAGAGGAAATAGCTGAAATGACAAACAACAAATATGGAATTAAAATAGAGTTAAATGCCAGTACAATAACAAAAGAAGAAATAGAAAATTTGATAAGGTTAAAAGCTAACATGGATAATTTGACAACTTGTCACAATTATTATCCTAAACCATATACAGGCCTTTCGTATAAGCTTTTTAAAGAAAAGACAATGATGATAAAAAGTTATGGGCTTAAGGTATCGGCATTTATTCCTTCTCAAGAAGGTAGGAGAGGTCCAATATATGAGGGATTGCCGACCCTTGAAATGCATAGAAACATAAAACCTTACACAGCAGCGAGACATTTAATTTATTCTGGGTTGATAGATGACATATATTTTGGGGATGCATATGCATCTCTAAATGAAATAAGAGATGTTGTCTCAATAGATAAAGATGTGATTGAATTAAATATCAATCTTATTACAGATATAACAGATTATGAGAAAGACATAATTTTTGCTGGTATTCATACAAATAGGCCTGATGCCTCTGAATATATTGTAAGGTCAGAAGAATCAAGAGGTTATGCAAAGATAGGGAAAGCAATAAGGCCGCATAATTGCATTGAAAGAAAGAAATACAGTGTTACAATTGATAATTACAATTTTAAAAGATATTCGGGAGAGCTTAATATTTGTCTGATTGATATGCCTCAAGATGAAAGGGTAAATGTGGTAGGATATATACCTGAAGAGGAACACATCTTGGTAGACTTAATTAAACCGGGAACAAAATTCAAATTTAGAAAGGGTTGATACAATGGACTTAGATAAGCTTATAACGGAAGGAAGAAATCCTGATACACTTGATATTGATAGATTAAGTACAGAAGATATGTTAAGAAAAATAAATAATGAAGATAAAAAAGTTCCAATGGCTGTTGAAAAAGAGATACCTAATATAGCAAAAGCCGTTGATGTTATAGCGGAAAAATTAAAACAAGGAGGAAGGCTTATATACATTGGTGCTGGTACGAGTGGACGGCTTGGGATTCTCGATGCCTCCGAATGCCCACCAACTTTTGGAGTAGATCCAGAAATGGTGCAGGGGATTATTGCAGGAGGCGATGAGGCAATAAGAAAGGCGGTAGAGGAAGCAGAGGACAAGGAAGAACTTGGAAAAGAAGATTTAAAGAAAAAGAATTTATCAAATAAAGATGTTGTAGTGGGTATTACAGCTAGCGGACGCACGCCTTATGTACTAGGTGCACTTAAATATGCGAAAAAAATTGGGCTTTTACAATAGGACTATCTTGCAATCCAGGAAGTGAGATGGAAAAAATAGCTGATATAATGATAACACCTATTGTAGGGCCAGAAGTAATTATGGGTTCTACAAGGATGAAAGCAGGAACTGCCCAAAAATTGGTATTAAATATGCTGTCCACAGGTGCTATGATAAAACTTGGCAAAGTTTATAGCAATTTAATGGTGGACGTAAAAGCTACAAATGAGAAATTAATTAACAGAGCGAAGCGCATTGTAAAGTTAGCAACGGATGCAGAGGAAAAAGTAATTGAAAAACTACTTGAGGAAACTAATTATAATGTTAAACTAACAATTTTAATGATTTTGACAGGCCTTAACCAAAATAAAGCAAAAGAACTTTTGGATAAGGCTGATGGGTATGTTGCAAAGGCATTAATGCTTAATAAAAATAAATCTTAAGAATAAGTTTGAAAATAAATGGAATTTATTAGAGAATTTTATCCAAGTTGAGAGGCGGATTAGTTTCCGCCTTTTATAAAAAATTTTTCGAAATCATATTGACACTGATGAATAAGAATGCTATATTATAAATGTACAAAATATTGTATATTGTCCGGGTGATTGAATGATTAAGGATCTATTAACTAAAAATGGTATTGCCGTTACGATGTTGGCACGAGAAATGCTTTCTTTAAAATGTGGAGATAGAATTGAAACGATAGGAGAATATGCCCAAAAATTTGACCTCGGGCGCGGGACAATACAAACTGCTTTAAAGTATTTAGAAGATAATGAAGCAATTGAATTAGAGCCACGAGGGCATTTAGGTACGTATATAAACAATATTGACTATAAAAAATTATGGGAATATGCGGGACTTACTATTGTTTCAGGGGTAATGCCTCTTCCGTATTCAAAAAGATATGAAGGGTTAGCTACAGGTTTATATAAAGTATTTGAGAAGGGGAAAATACCTTTTAATATGGCATATATGAGAGGAAGTGAAAGAAGGTTAGAGGCATTGTTGAATGGAAAATATGATTTTGCCATAATGTCGATGTTGGCAGCAAAATTGTATATTGAATCTGGTAAAAATTTAAAAATAGTAGTCGATTTTGGACCAAATACGAACGTAAGTACTCATCGTATAATATTTTCAAATAATGCGAAAAATGCGATTGAAGATGGAATGAAGATTGCCATAGATCCAACTTCATTAGACCAATTTATATTGACTTACTATGAATGTGAGGGAAAGGATGTAGAGTTTATAGAATTACCGTATAATCAGATTATACCTCATATAATGGAAGGAAAAATAGATGCAGCTGTATGGAACTATGATGAAATAGTTGACAGAGGACTGTCTATTAAAAATGAACCGCTTAAAAGCGAAAAATCGAAAAAAATTAGTGAAGATAATACACGTGCTGTTTTAGTAGTTAAAAGAGATAATTGGGGTGTTGATAAAATAATAAATAGAATTGTTGATAAAGAAGAAGTTATAAAGATTCAGGAACAAGTGTTGTTGAATAAAATATTTCCAGAATATTGATTCATAATTATTTATATGTTATCTTTGGAAAAGGTTAAAAATAACTTTATTTCACAGTACAAAATACAGTATAATGTTTGGAGGGATTTAAGTGAAGGATAATATTTTAAATAGAATAGATTTGTTAGTACAAGGTAGTGTGATCGATTTTGATACTGGAGAAGCTATCAAAAAAATTGATGAGGAATTAAGAGTAAATTATGAAATTTGTACTGAGGATGAACACTATGAGATGTTTATAACTCATTTAGCAATGTCCATAAAAAGATTAAAAGAAGAAGAAAAATTGGAGTCTACGATAGATGACGAACTTTTTAACGAAGTTAAAAATTGTCCTAATTACTATAGAGCACTTGGTATTTTACAAAATATAGAAGATAAGATAGAAATAAAATTACCTGAATCTGAAAAAAGATTTGTGTTATTACATTTGTGTAATCTTTTAGAAAGGGGTAAAAGTACATGATAAGATTTGTTGTAGGTGGAGCTGTTGATAAGCAAAAAGTTGCTCAAATGATAAAGGAGATAGGAGGTGATAAAGTAAGTGTTGAAATAAAATCAGATATTGAAGCTGCAATGGCTGTGAAAAATGGAAAGGCAGATTACTATGTTGGTGCTTGTTCAACAGGAGGTGGTGGTGCTTTAGCTATGGCAATGGCTATATTAACAGCTCAAAAATGTGCAACTATCTCTATGCCTGGTAAGCCACCACAGGAAGCCGACGTAAAAAAAGCAGTAGCTGAAGGGAAAGTAGCGTTTGGTTTTACTAATGACCATATTGAAAAGGCGGTACCTTACATTGTAAACGCAATTTTAAAAAAATAGGGATTGGAGGATAAAAAATGAAAATAGTGTTAATTGCTTTAATTGGTGCTTTGGCAGCAATTCTTGCAAATAGAGGTATTGCTGTATTTAATAATGGACTAAGACCTATAATGCCTGAATATCTAGAAGGTAGAATGAAAAAAGCAGAATTGGCTGCAACGAGTTTTGCTTTATCTTTTGGGCTTGTAATCGGTTTTGGAATACCAATTTCAATAGGTGCTACCATATTACTTATCCATAGTATTTTACTAGGAACGGATATTATAGGGACTTGGTCCCCCGAGGGGAAAGCGGGATATGTAATTGCTGGTTTCCTAGGAGCTTTGTGGGGAATAGGACTATTGGTAGGATTGCAATGGATTGTAAATGTATTTAAAAAATTACCGGTTAATGTCTTCGACTCAATGGGACAAATAGGTACACCTGTAATATTTGCTTTTGCAGCATTTCCTGCATTAGCAGTTGCATACCAATATGGTGTTAAAAATGGGCTTATTACTTTAACAATATCGGCATTGATTAGAGCTATAGTAGCAAGATTTTCTCCAATAGTTATTGGAACAAGCAAAATAGCTTTGAATCCAGAAGGTATGGCGTTAGTTACTGGAATGATAGTTTTACTTATCTATGCTATGAGAGAAAAAAAAGAAGAAAATTCAACAAATATTGCTGCTTTGTTTACTGAAAGAGTAGACAGGATAAAAAAGAATGTGTGGGTACTTGCTATAATGGGTGCTCTTGTAGCGGCAGCCACGTCTCTGCATATTTTGGTAGGCGATCCAATTTCTCTATCATTGGTTTCTAAAGGTAATTATACAGATGCTGCTTTAGTTGCATTAGCGAGAGCAATTGGGTTTGTACCTTTAGTTGCCACTACTGCGATTGCTACAGGTGTATATGGCCCTGTTGGAATGACCTTTATATTCGCAGCAGCTTTATTTGCAAATAATCCACTGCTTGCAGCAATACTAGGATTTGTAATAATTTTTGTAGAAGTTTACCTGCTGGGGGGTATAGCAGCATTTTTAGACAAATTCCCAGGAATTAGAAGAGCTTCAGATAACATTAGGACAGCAATGGGACAATTATTGGAGGTGGCATTGTTAGTTGGCGGCGCAAATGCGTCTAATATGGCATTACCTGGATTAGGGATATTTATAGTAATTGGTTTATACCTTTTAAATGAAGTCGCAGGAAGACCTATTGTGAGGATGGCAGTTGGACCCGTTGCAGCAATATTAGTTGGCATTCTTGCTAACATATTGGCGGTTTTTGGATTGTATGTTCCACCGGTTAAATAAAGAGGGGAATTTCCCCTCTTCCATATAATAAATTTATTAGGGTGAATTATATGAATGATAAAATAGTTATGCAAAAAGTAAACGAGATGGCAAGACTCGCATATGCGATAAATATAGCACGTGATAATTTAGGTTATTCTGTTAGATATATTAATTATAAGGCAATAAAAAAAGCTGTAGAAGCATTAAAAGTATATGATAAATTATACTTTTATGGAGTAAAAAATACATCACAAATTAAACGCGAATATTTGCAAAAATTATCTAGTATTGGAAATTATATATGGCTTACAGTTGATGAGATGTCAAAAGGCGGTAGAGCAATTGATATTGAGAGAATAAACCCTGTTACTGGCAGGCCGATGACAGGCTCTACAAGTGCTGGTTGTATCAATGTGTTATTAGGAATAAATGATTTTGCTATTGGCACCGATGGTGGTGGTTCTGTGTTGGGGCCTGCGATGTCCTGTAATTTGTATTCTATCATGGCGAAAGGATTAGGCCTTGAAGGTAAAAAATTAAAAAAATCAACAGATGGTATAAATTTCATACCTGGTATTGGAATAATTGCAAAAGATTTATTCGTATGCAAAGATGTATTGAGTAATCTAATAGATTTGGATAATACAATAGATTTTCGTAATTTGAAAGTTGGAATTCCACGAGAAGGCGATATAAACCTTCCGATTATTGGTGACGTTCGGGAAGATTTATATAATATTGAAAGAGCTTTATCAAAAGAGGGCATTACAGTAATTGATATCGATTTGAAGGGTGTATTGAAAAGAGAAGATGCCATATATAAGCTTAATAAAGCTTTTGAAGAGGTAGACATAGTGATAACAAAAGAAGGGCCTATTGATATTTTTGGTTTAGGGGATTCAGTCTTAGGTACTATGGGATATGTTGGAAGTTATATTCAAAATAGTTCAGGAAAATATTTGCTAAAAGTTGCTAACATGGTAAATGCTACAGCTCTTACAATACCATCAGAGAATTTAGGTGTAGGGATTTTAATAATGGCGAAAGAAGGAAATAAATATGGTACAGGTGCTGTTAAGCTGGCAGAGATAGTTGATAGCAATATTAGCCATCCAAAACTATTTTATGAATATTTTAACACTAAAGAATATGATGATATTTTATTTGAGGTGAATTAAATGATTTTAGATAATAGTACCGGTTTTAAAGATATAGGTTATACTCTTATACATGAACATTTGACTATTGATTTATCAAGACTCAAAGAAGATGATGATGCAAAACTTGATGATGTAGATAGCTTAATTGAAGATTTAAAAGAACTCAAAAAAAGTGGTATAGATACTATAGTTGATGTTACAAACATAGGTATGGGTCGAGATATTGAAAGAATCAAGTATATTTCTGATATTTCAAATATAAACGTGATTTTGTCTACTGGATTTTATAAAGAACCTTTTTTGCCGGAAATAGTTTATAAAAGTTCTGTTAAAGAATTGGCTGATATATTTATTGATGAAATTATTAATGGAATCGATGGTACGAATTATAAAGCATCTGTAATAGGCGAAATAGGTACAAGTAAAGAAGAAATAAGAGAAGTAGAAAGGAAAATTTTTGAAGCTGCTGCAATTGCACATAATGAAACAGGAGTACCGATAATAACACATACAACGTTAGGCTTTTTAGGATTAGAACAGATTAAAATTTTTAAAAATATGAAAGTAAATTTGGAAAAAGTAGTTATAGGACATGTTGATTTAAACATTGATATGGATTATTATTTAACTTTACTTGATAATGGATGTTATCTTGCTTTTGACACAATTGGCAAAACTAATTATCAACCAGATGAGTTAAGAGCAATATCTATAAAGAAACTTATTGACAAAGGATTTATTAACAAAATTCTCCTCTCATTGGATATTTCAAGAAAATCTTATCTAAAAAATTATGGTGGTTTTGGCCATTCATATATAGTAGAAAAATTTATCCCTCTTTTAAAAAATGTTGGCGTAACAGAAGCAGATATAAAAACAATGTTGTATAAGAATCCGTTAGAGTTATTTGGAGGTTAGAAAATGATTACGTATCCTATTAAACAGATTAGTTTAGAGGAAGCAATTAATTTGCAGTTTAAATTGGTAGACATTATTCAATCAGTTTTTCGGGGACGTGAATTGCTTGAAGCTGGTGATTATGGTGTATCATTAGAGCTTGGACGACCTAAAACCACCGCGAAAGTTGAGAGAGTTCTTGCTAAATTTTTTGATGCAGAAGATTGTGCTTTAGTAAGAGGTGCTGGTACGGGAGCTATGAGACTCGTTTTTAATAGTTTATTAAAACCTCTTAATACCTTACTTGTGCATGACGCACCTGTATATCCTACAACACAAAACCTTATCGATATGATGGGCCTTAAGCTTTTAAAAGTAAACATGAATGATTTAGATTCATTTGAGATATTAAAAAATACAAAAGTTGATGCTGTGTTAATACAACATTCAAGACAAAAACCTGATGACAGCTATGAGCTCGAAAAAGTAATAAAAGCTATTAAAGATATAACTGATGTTCCTATTATTACTGATGAAAATTACGTAGTTATGAAAGCTCCATATATAGGTGTTCAGTTGGGAGCAGATGTTTCAGTATTTTCCATGTTTAAATTGTTAGGTCCAGAAGGAATTGGATGTGTAGTAGGCAAAAAATATATTATAAACGGAATTCGCAAAATAACTTATTCAGGTGGAAGCCAAGTACAAGGGCCAGAGGCAATGGAAGCATTAAGGTCACTTGTATATACACCAGTTTCATTAGCTATCCAAGCAATGCAGGTTGATGAAATAGCAAAGAGGCTTAATAATGGGGAAATAAAAGGAGTAAAAAAAGCGTATGTAGCAAATGCACAATCAAGAGTTGTATTAGTAGAATTTGAAAAACCAATTGCAGAAAAAGTATTAAAATATGCTGAAGAAATCGGAGCGGTACCTTATCCTGTAGGTGCTGAATCAAGATATGAAATTGGCGCTATGTTTTATAGAGTTTCAGGGACTTTTATTAAAGATAATCCTGAAATAAAAAATTATGTAATTCGCATTAATCCAATGAGAGCAGGTGCTGATACTGTTATTAGAATTTTAAAAGAAGCTGTAAAAAAGAGTTTGACTTAGGAGATGAGGCAATGTTTCTTAATATGGTTATTGAAAGAAATCCACAACTTATTATAGAAGCTGCCAAATTACACAGATACGGTGTTATTGAACCCAATACTTATGTGTTGGATGTTGATAGTATTTATGAGAATGCAAGATTAATTAAAGAAACTGCTGATAAATATAATATTAGCTTATATTATATGACAAAACAGTTTGGAAGGAATCCTATTATTTCAAAAATCATTGAAAAGGCGGGAATTGATAAAGCAGTAGCTGTAGATTTTGATGAGGCAAGGGTATTGTTTGATAATGGTCTTAAAATAGGGCATATAGGACATTTAGTACAAGTCCCGAAAAATGGCATTAAGTTATCTTTACTCATGAAACCAGAAGTTATAACATGTTTTTCATATGAAAAAGCAAAAGAAATATCAGATAACGCAAAAGAGCTTGAAATTACGCAAGATATATTATTAAGAGTAATAGATGAAAATGATGTAATATATCCGGGTCAAGAAGGAGGTATATATCTTGGAAAGTTAAAAGAAACAGTTCATCATATATTAAAATTGAAGAATATAAAAATTGCTGGTATTACATCCTTTCCATGTTTTCTTTATGATTATGAGAAGAAAGAAATTACACCAACGCACAATGTATATACACTCTTAAAAGCAAAAGAAATATTGAATGAAATGGAGCTTGAAATCTGGCAAGTAAATGGGCCCAGTGCTACATCATGTAGTTCAATACCGCTCTTAAATAAATATGGTATTACTCATGGAGAGCCGGGGCATGCTTTATTGGGGACGACTCCTTTACATGCATATACAAAACAGCCTGAAAAGCCAGCCATAGTATATGTGTCAGAAATATCTCATGTAAATAATGGGAAAGCTTATTGCTATGGTGGTGGATTTTATCCGAGGTCAAATGTTAAATATGCTTTGGTGTCAAATAATCCTGAAGATATTTTAGATAGAATATTTGATGTTGAAGAATTACCACCGGAATCAATAGACTATTATGGAACTGTACTTTTAAACAATAGAAAAGTTAATGTTGGGGACACTGTAATATATTCATTTAGAACACAAATATTTGTAACAAGAGCAAAAGTGGCTCTTCTTGAGGGTTTGTCTTCGGGGAAACCGAAATTGACATATATATTTGATTCAAGGGGTAATCTTTTAAAGGATTTAAAAATGATTTAAGGAAGAAGGGTAATAAATGAGAGCCATAATTCTTGTAATAGATAGTCTTGGGGTTGGTGAAATGGCTGATGTCCCTGAGGTACGTCCGCAAGATATAGGAGCAAATACTTTAAAACATGTTTCTGAATATAAAAATAATTACAGATTAACTAATTTAGAATTGATGGGAGCAGGTCTTGTGGTTGAGAGTAAAAATATAGAAAAAGTAAGCAATCCCATTGCAAGCTATGGATGTTCAAACTTAGAGCATGAAGGAGCAGATACTTTTCAAGGGCATCAAGAGATTGTTGGTTCAAAGCCTAAAAAGGCCTTGAGGCAGCCATTTAAAGAGTGCATATACAAAGTAAAAAGCGAATTAGAAAAGGCAGGATATACTGTGACCATACCCGATCCAAAACGTCCATTTTTACTAGTAAATGGAATAGTCGTAGTAGCAGACAATATTGAAGCGGATATAGGTTTAAACTACAATGTTACTGCTCCTTTGGATTATGTTTCATTTGAAGAAGAATTGAAAATCGGACAAATAATTAGAAATAATGTTAAGGTTGGAAGAGTAATTGTACTGGGTGGCAGAGGAATAACAGTTAAAGATATATTGAATGCCATCGAAGTAAAATCTGATGAAATAGTTGGAGTTAACAGTACAAAAGCTGGTGTGTATAATAAAGGTTATATGGTGAGACATCTTGGATATGGAATAGACCCAAATGTCCAAGTGACAACTATTTTGAAGAAGCATGGTTTTGATGTATCTCTTATTGGAAAGGCTGCAGATGTTATAAACTGTGATGGTGCAGATTATAATCCATGTGTTGATACAGAAACTGTATTAAATATATTATTGGACAAATTAAACAGTGTTTCTCATGGTTTAATAATGGCAAATGTACAAGAAACAGACCTTGCAGGGCATTCACAGGACGTAGAAAAATACGCCGAAAAATTAAAACTTGTAGATGATTATCTACCTAAAATTATTGATAAAATGAAGGGGGATGATATTTTATTTATAACTGGTGACCACGGTAATGACCCCACAATAGGGCACAATCATCACACAAGAGAAAAAGCGCTTCTATTGGTTTATGGTAAAAAATTAAAACCGGTAAATTTAGGGGAAAGAAAGACTTTATCAGATATAGGAGCTACTATAGCAAATTATTTTGGGGTTGAAAAAACAGAGAATGGAGAGAGTTTTTTAAATATGATGAAATGATGGTTTTGAATTACAAAACAAGAAATATAAATATTATAGACTGGGAGGGTATCAAAATGTTAAGTAAAAAGTTGATAAGTTTTATTTTGATTTTAACTTTGACTTTTAACTTAAATTATGTTTTTGCAGCTACTAGAGAAAATGGGCTTTTAATAAAACATGATGATACTATTGCAGGACAATTTGATGTTAGCTTTAACAATAAAAAAATAAAAATATATTATGGAACATTTAAGGCACATAAAAACAACGCATATGTAATTATTCAAAACATGGGAAACAGTAAAATCGAATTGTATATTAATGGACAAAAAATATATATTCCTAGGGATTTGGATGATGAAAATAAAGATTTAAAAATTAATATTGGACCTTATGTTAATGAAGGAGAAAATGATATTGTTGTTTATAGCGAGAAAGTGCCAAATAAAACACGAATAATAATTCCATATTTAGAACTTAGAGCAGGAACTCCCGAAGAAGTAGGCATGCTATCTGAGACATTAAATAAAATAGATAAAATTGTTAATGATGCTATTAATAAAGGAATAACTCCTGGAGCAGTAGTCCTAGTTGCAAAAGATGGAGTAATAGTAAAAAATACTGCTTATGGATATGCACAAAAATATGATATGGGTAAACTTTTAGATGAACCAAGGTTAATGATGACTAATACTATATTCGATTTGGCTTCTGTAACAAAGGTTATGGCAACGACCCAAGCTATAATGCAATTAGTAAGCCAAGGTAAGTTAAAGGTAACAGATAAAGTTTCAAAATATATACCTGATTTTGCGCAAAATGGTAAAGGTGATATAACAATAGCTGATCTACTTACACACACATCAGGTTTGTCACCATGGAAACCTTTATATTATCATGCTAAAAATGCTGATGAGGTGCTAGAATATATTTGCAAACTTCCGTTAGAATATAAAACTGGAACTGATAGAAAATATAGTGATATAGGTTTTATGACTTTAGGATTTGTAATAAAAGCAATAACAGGTAAAGATGTAGATGAGTATACACGTGAAAATATATATTCTAAACTTGGTATGAAAGATACTATGTTTAATCCTTTGAAAGATACAAGAGATTTAAAATGGAGGATTGCTGCAACATCATGGGGAAATCCTTTTGAATATAAGATGGTTGCGCAACCAGGATGGATTTATCCAATAGAGGAAAAATTGGAAGATTGGAATGGGTGGAGAAATTATACTCTGGTAGGGGAAGCGAATGATGGTAATTGCTTTTATGCAAATAGTGGTGTTGCTGGCCATGCAGGATTGTTTTCTACTGCAAATGACTTAGCAATATTGGGGCAAGCAATGTTAAATGGAGCATTCCTGTAATGAATAAAAAATAAGGGAGAATGGACTTTGAAAAAATAAGTACCTCCTGATAAAATACAGAGTGTAAGTTTAAGAAC
>NZ_SLWU01000036.1 GCF_004345675.1 Caldanaerobacter subterraneus
TACCAGGGTAAAAATGGTTTTTAAGGATTTAATTTGTGTGTTTATTATTAAATTTTTAATGTGGATTACAATCATATTATACGAGGAGTGATTTTTATGAGCTTAGTTCCAATTGTAGTGGAGCAGACAAATAGAGGCGAAAGAGCTTATGATATTTTTTCCCGTCTCTTAAAAGACCGCATAGTGTTTTTAGGAGATGAAATTAACGATACCACAGCTAGTCTGGTTATCGCTCAGATGCTGTTTTTAGAGGCAGAGGATCCAGACAAGGATATATGGCTTTATATAAACAGTCCTGGTGGTTCTATCACTGCTGGTCTTGCAATATATGACACAATGCAGTATATAAAGCCGGACGTTGTGACACTTTGTGTGGGCATGGCAGCATCTATGGCTGCTTTCCTGCTTGCTGCAGGTGCAAAAGGTAAGAGATTTGCACTTCCTAACAGTGAAATAATGATTCATCAGCCCTGGGGTGGAATGCAGGGACAGGCTACTGACATAAAGATTCATGCAGAAAGACTTCTAAGGTTGAGAGACAAGTTAGAAAGGATTCTTTCAGAGAATACGGGGCAGCCTCTTGAAAAGATAAAAGCCGATATGGAAAGAGATTACTTCATGACTGCAGAGGAAGCTAAGGCTTACGGCATAATAGATGACATACTTGTAAGGCACAAAAAATGAGGCACCCAAAAGAGGTGAAATCTTATGGCTAAATACGACGACCACAAGCAATTAAAGTGTTCATTTTGCGGCAAGACTCAGGACCAGGTAAGGAGACTGGTGGCAGGGCCCGGAGTGTATATCTGTGACGAATGCATAGAACTCTGTCAGGAGATTATAAACGAAGAATTTGAAGAGGATATGGACATGGCTATGAGAGATTTGCCAAAGCCAAAAGAAATAAAAGCTTTCCTTGACCAGTATGTTATTGGTCAGGACAGAGCTAAAAAAGCTTTGGCAGTTGCTGTTTACAACCATTACAAGCGGATAAATTCTAAAGTCAAATCAGATGACGTGGAACTTCAAAAGAGCAACATCTTACTTCTGGGTCCAACAGGTTCTGGTAAAACTCTTTTGGCTCAGACTCTTGCTAAGCTTTTGAATGTTCCTTTTGCGATAGCAGATGCAACTACCCTGACTGAAGCAGGATATGTGGGAGAAGACGTGGAGAACATCTTATTGAGGCTCATACAGGCTGCAGATTACGACATTGAAAGGGCAGAGAAGGGAATAATCTATATAGATGAAATAGACAAAATAGCTAGAAAGTCAGAAAATCCTTCTATAACCAGGGATGTTTCAGGCGAAGGCGTTCAACAGGCTCTTTTAAAAATACTGGAGGGGACAATTGCCAATGTGCCTCCGCAGGGCGGTAGAAAACATCCTCACCAGGAGTTTATACAGATAGATACAACGAACATACTCTTTATATGTGGAGGCGCATTTGAAGGAATAGACAAAATAATAGAATCAAGGATTGGAAAAAAGAGCCTTGGATTTGGCGCAGAGGTTCAGAGCAAGAAAGAAAAAGACGTTGGAGAAATTTTAAAACACATCATGCCAGAAGACCTGTTGAAATTTGGGATGATTCCAGAGTTTATAGGCAGAGTCCCAATAGTTGTAACTTTGGACCCTCTCACAAAGGATGACCTTGTCAGAATACTGACAGAGCCTAAGAATGCTCTTGTAAAGCAGTACGAAAAGTTGTTTGAAATGGACGGCGTAAAGCTTGAATTTGAAAAGAAAGCTTTGAACTTAATTGCTGAGATGGCTTTAGAGAGAGGAACAGGTGCTAGAGGTTTGAGGGCTATTCTTGAAGACATAATGCTTGATGTGATGTATGAAATTCCTTCTGATGAGACGATAGAAAAGTGCATTATTACAGAAGAGACGGTGCGGAAAATTGCTCCTCCCACACTGGTTTATGCAGATGCCCAGAAGATAGGCAGGAAAAAAGCTAAAAAGACAGAGTCTGTTTCATAAAAAATAAGTTTTTACATTAACTCCCCTTCTCCTTCACATACTAAAATAGTGAATGAGAAGGGGTTTGATTATATTGCGAAAAATGAGGTGAGGTCATGCCAGAAAAAAGGTACACGCTTCCTATGATTCCATTAAGAGGATTAACAATTTTCCCTTATATGGTAATTCATTTTGATATAGGGCGAGAGAAATCCATAAGGGCTTTAGAAGAGGCCTTTATGAAAAATCAGCTTATATTTGTAACTACTCAGAAGGACCCAGAGCTTGAAGATCCATCAATTGAGGACGTTTACAAGGTGGGGACTATAACTAAAGTCAAACAGATGTTGAAACTTCCCGGGGAGCTCATAAGAATTTTGGTTGAAGGTATAAGCAGAGCCGAGATTGACAAAGTCACAAGAGAAGACGAATTTTTTGAGGTGGAGGTAGTTGAAAAAGAGGAGCAGGCAGAGATTGAAAAGACTCCAGAGTTAGAAGCGCTGATGAGAAGTGTGGTCTCTGCTTTTGAAGAGTATGTAAATATGACTTCCCGCGTCCCCATTGAAAGCTTATACAATGTAATTAGCATAGAAGAGCCGGGAAGGCTTGCGGACATGATTGCAGCCCACATTTCTTTGAGCACAGCGCAAAATCAAGAGCTCTTAGAGTGCTTTGATGTGAAAAAGAGGTTAGAAATTTTACTGGGCTTTTTAATGAAGGAGCTGGAAATATTAAAAATTGAGAGAGAAATAAATGCAAAAGTGAGAAGCCAGATTGACAAGCTTCAAAAGGAATATTATTTGAGGGAACAGCTAAAGGCCATAAAGGCAGAGTTAGGGGAAACGGAAGATTTTGACAGCGAGATAGAAGAGTATGAGAGGAAAATAGAAGAAAAGGATTTGCCTGAAGAAGTGAGAAAAAAGGCCAAAGAAGAATTAAAGCGCCTCTCTAAAATGCCTCCCGGTTCTGCTGAGGCCTCTGTTGTAAGAACTTATCTTGACTGGATACTGGAACTTCCATGGAACTACGAGACAGAGGATATTCTAGATTTAAAAAGGGCTCAAAGGATACTGGATGAGGACCACTACGGGCTTAAAAAAGTAAAAGAGAGGATAATAGAGTTTTTGGCAGTGAGAGCCTTTTACAATAAGGTGAAAAGCCCTATTTTATGCCTTGTAGGTCCTCCTGGAGTGGGAAAGACTTCCCTTGGAAGGTCTATAGCTAAGGCGATGAACAGAAAATTCGTAAGGCTTTCTTTGGGCGGCGTCAGAGATGAAGCGGAGATAAGGGGACACAGGCGTACTTACGTTGGAGCTATACCAGGAGGGATTATAAACTCTATAAAAATTGCAGGTTCAAAAAACCCTGTTTTTTTACTGGATGAAATAGATAAGATGAGCCACGATTTTAGAGGCGACCCTGCTTCTGCTATGCTGGAAGTATTAGACCCCGAGCAGAATTCCACTTTCAGAGACCATTATTTAGATTTGCCCTTTGACTTATCTAAAGTACTTTTTATAACCACAGCCAATACAACTGACACTATTCCCGCTCCTCTTTTGGACAGGATGGAAGTTATATACATATCAGGATACACTGAAGAGGAGAAGTTTCACATTGCTAAAGGCTATCTCATACCAAAGATTTTGAAAGAACACGGTGTTCCGGACAATAAAATAATAATACAGGACTCAGCCATTAAAGGAATTATTTCTGAATATACTCGTGAAGCAGGAGTGAGAGGGCTTGAGAAACACCTTGCCACAATTGTGAGAAAAGCCATCAGAAAGATAATGGAAGATAATGTGCCTTACGTGAAGGTAGGCAAAAAGAACTTGCAGTCTTACTTGGGCAAGCCTCTTTTTAGACCCGACAAAGCCAATGAAAAGAATGAAATCGGGACAGTAATGGGCCTTGCGTGGACCAGAGTTGGAGGAGAGATTTTGACTGTAGAGGCTTCTATAATGCCAGGAAGCGGAAAATTAAACCTCACAGGTCAATTGGGGGATGTGATGAAAGAATCTGCTCAGGCGGGCTTAAGCTACATAAGAGCAAATGCTGAAAGACTTGGCATTGATAAAGATTTTTACAAAAATGTCGATATACATATACACGTGCCTGAAGGATCTATTCCAAAGGATGGACCTTCAGCGGGCGTTACCATGGTGACTGCTATGGTCTCAGCCCTTATGAAAGTGCCTGTCAGAAAAGATGTCGCCATGACAGGGGAAATAACTTTAACGGGAAGGGTTTTGCCTATAGGCGGTGTGAAAGAAAAAGTTCTGGCAGCTCACAGAGCAGGCATAAAAAGAGTGATTCTCCCTATGGAAAACAAGAGAGATTTAGATGAAATTCCACAGAGCGTAAAAAAGAAACTGGAGTTTAAATTTGTAGAAAGAATAGACGAGGTGTTGGAGTACGCTTTAGTCAAGGAGGAAAAACATGAAAATTAAAACAGCTGAGTTTGTAGGAAGTGCTTTTAATGAAAGTCAATATCCAAAAGATAAAATCCCTCAGATAGCAATTGTGGGAAAATCCAATGTGGGCAAGTCCACTCTAATAAATACAGTTTTGGGGAGAAAGAATCTTGCCAAAGTGAGCTCTACTCCAGGTAAGACAAGAGGGATAAATTTTTACCTCGTTAACCGAGCTTTTTACATAGTGGACTTGCCTGGTTATGGCTATGCAAAAGTTTCAAAAGAGATGAAAAAACAATGGGCTTATAACATAGAGACTTTTTTAAATACGTCCAAGAATTTAAAGCACGCTTTGCTCCTAATTGACATAAGAAGAGAGCCTACAGAAGACGATTTTATGATGGTCAACTGGTTTTCTTTTAAAAATTTGCCTTTTAGTGTTGTTCTGACAAAGGCAGATAAAGTCAATAAATCCGAAGCCAATAAAGCTATAGAGAATATCTGTAGAAGTTTTAACATTTCTTCTGATAGAGTGATAGTTTTTTCTGCAGTTGAAAAGACAGGAATATCAGAAATACTTAGAATTTTTGAAGGAGTGATTGAGAAGTGAAACTCCCATCGCTCAGGCTGGCACTTTGCAGATAAAAAAAGATGGTCAATGGAAAGAAGCTTTCATCTCTGGGGGCTTCATGGAAGTGAGAAGAGATGGAGTTACAATACTCTCAAGTGCTGCAGAATGGCCGGAAGAAATAGATATAGCAAGAGCTCAAGCAGCCAAGGAGAGGGCAGAAGAAAAACTGCGCCAGAAAAAGAGCAAACAGGAGTACATTGCTGCAGAAGCGGCTTTGAAGAGGGCATTGATGAGGCTTAAAATCGCAAGCAAATACCAGGAAATGTGAAAGCTTCCCTCAAAAGAGGGAAGCTTTTTATCTTTTCTCAGGTTCTTTTTCAGGTAGTTCAGATAAGATTATTCCTGCCAGCATGAAAGCTCCTCCGATGATCGCTCTTATAGACATTGTTTCTCCTGCGATTAAATAAGCAGCTAATGCGGCAAATACCGGCTCGAGGGAAAAAATTAGGGCCGTATGGGTGGCAGTTGTATAAGCCTGCATGGTATTTTGAGCCACAAAGGCAAAAGCCGTTGCGAATACGCCGGTTATTATTATAGCTCCCCAAACATCCAGGGAAGTAGGTATAAAAGGCTTTTCAAATATCAAACTTACAATGCCACTTAAGAGTGCCACCATTCCAATTTGAATGGTAGCAAGTAGGTATGTGTCCATCTTTGAAGCGTATTTTGATATCAAAACTATGTGCATGGCAAAGGCAAAGGCGCAGAGAAGAGTAAGGAAATCCCCTATATTGATACTGAGGTCAATATTTGTTGTAAGAAGTATAAGGCCTATAAAAGCAAGCACCACTCCCACGGTAGCTGCCTTGGTGGGTTTTCTTTTAAGGAGTATGGCCTCCAATATGGGTACTAATACTACGCTAAAGCCTGTAATAAATCCAGATTTAGAGGCTGTGGTGTATAAAAGCCCCATTGTCTGAAAGGCGTATCCTAAGAATAACATTGTTCCAATTAAAGAGGCAGCCATTAGAGTACTTTTATCTATCTTTTTAAGTTTTTTATAAAAAATTGCTGCCAGCAATAAAAAGGCTAATAAAAAGCGTATGAAAAGAAAATTATACACAGGAAGGGATTGAATGGCATTTTTCACTATTATAAAAGTAGAACCCCATATCATTGTCACAAGAGTCAGCACTATATCGCTTTGAAGTTGCTTTGACAAAATTATCTCCCCCTACGCTTTGAAATTTTGAACGATTGGCATTCTCCTGCCAGTGCCAAAGGCTTTAGGTGAGACTCTAAGTACAGGAGGGGCCTGTTTTCTCTTGTATTCATTTTTATTTACAGTATTTATGATGTGCCTTACCAGGTCTTTGTCAAAGCCTTTTTCTGCTATTTCCTCCACAGAAGCATTTTCCTCTAGATAAAGCTTCAACACTTGGTCCAGTATTCTGTAAGGTGGAAGAGAGTCTTCATCTTTTTGGTTTGGCCTTAGCTCTGCCGAAGGAACTTTTTTAATTATTGAAACTGGTATTATCTCTTTTTCTCTATTTATATACCTTGCCAACTCATATACTTGAGTTTTATATAAGTCGCCAATCACTGCTAGACTTCCACTCATATCACCGTACAAAGTGCAATAACCCATTGCCAGCTCTGACTTATTGCCTGTTGTAAGCACTACGTATCCTTCCCTGTTTGCAAAGAACATGAGATAATTTCCGCGTATTCTTGCCTGTACATTTTCCTCTGCCACATCTCCTAAGGCATTTCCATCTTTGTTGAAGACAGATAAATAGCTTTTGAAAACAGGCTCAATAGGAATCACTCTAAAGTCTATGCCTAAATTTTTGGCCAAGATTTCTGCATCTTTTACACTTCCTTCAGAAGAATACCTTGAAGGCATAGAAATTGCCAACACATTTTCTTTTCCTAGGGCTTCAGAGGCTATTACTGCCACTACTGCAGAATCAATTCCACCGCTTAGTCCCAGAACCGCTTTTTTAAATCCTAATTTATGAAAGTAATCCCTCACTCCAATTACAAGAGCCTTATATATCCAAGATATATCTTCTTTAAGTTCTGGCAGCTCTTTGAAGTCCTCCAAATTTTGCAACTCTACTACTTTAAAATCCTCTTCAAATCCTTTTAGTTGAACTACCTCTTTTCCTTTTTCATTTAATACGAAACTATTTCCATCGAAAATGAGTTCATCATTTGCTCCTACCTGGTTGACGTACACAAAAGGAATGCCGTATTTATCAGTTTTCTCTTTCATTATTCCAAGCCTTGTCCTGTGTTTGCCCAAATGATAGGGAGAGGCAGAGATGTTTATAAAAATATCCGGTTTTAGTTTAAATTGCTCTTCCAAAACATCAACAGAATAGTTTGCGTTTGGCTCAAACACATAGCCTTTCCATGCATCCTCACATATATTTACTGCTACTTTTACGCCCTTAAATTCAACTGTTTTTATCTGTGATGAAGGAGAAAAATATCTTTTCTCGTCAAATACGTCGTAATTAGGAAGGAGCGTTTTATCAAATATTTCTATTATTTTTCTGTTGTAAACAAAAAAGGCGGAATTATACAAATTTTTATTTTCATCTTTTCTCACAGTACCTAGTATTATGGCAATTTCATCGGTTGCCGGCAGTATTATTTTATTTATCATCTCTTCATTTGTTTTTATGAAGTCTTTCACGAAAAGAAAGTCTTTAGGAGGATAGCCCACAGTCGACAGTTCAGGAAATACAACCAAATCCGCCTTTTCTTTTTTTGCCTTTTCAATATATTTTACTATTTTTTCACAGTTATGTTTTATATCTCCAACAACAGGGTTTATCTGTGCCAGTGCAATTTTCATTTCTTTTCACCTCTACGTACGATGTATTACAAACATATTTTAGCACATGTTAAAATAAAAAGCATCTCTTTCTATCTCCAGCGAATGAGCTTTTTTTCAAGATACACTATAAATACGTACATTAGAGCTGAGAGTATGGAAAGGATCAGCACACTCGTCATTACCATGTCTAATTTAAAAATTTGCCCTCCATAGACTATCAGATATCCGAGGCCGGCTTTTGATACCAAAAACTCACCTGTTATGACTCCAACCCACGAAAGGCCGATGTTTATCTTTATGGCTGACATTATAGTAGGTACACTGGCGGGCAGCACGCATTTGGTGAGTATTTGCATTTTTGTAGCCCCGAAGGTCTTTAAAAGCTTTATTTTTTCTTCGTCCACTTCTTTAAAACCTGTCGCCAGGCTTATAATTGTCACAATTAATGAAATAGCTAGTGCCATTGTGATAATTGGAGCTTCACCGTTTCCCATCCAAACTATGAAAATAGGTCCTAATGCAATCTTTGGGAGGCTATTTAAGACTACTAAGTAAGGTTCTGCCACCTGTGAGAGAAAATCTGACCACCATAGGAGTATTGCAATAAACATCCCTGCAACTGTTCCCAAAGTAAATCCCACTACAGTTTCACTTAAAGTAACCCATATATGCATGAGAAGAGTCCCGTTTTGATTTAAAGTCAGCATTGTCTTTAACATTCTAGAGGGCTGGCTTACAAGGAAAGGGTCTATAATTTTGTACCTCGCTGCGATTTCCCACAATCCAAAAAAGATTACCAGGATTGCCAGTTGTGTTACTCTTACCATTATATTTTTTCTTTTAACGCTTTTTAAAAATTCTTGATGCTCTTTTGACACATAGGTGGATGCCACTTCATACATGTATATCCAGCTCCTTCCATATAGAATTGAAATACTCTCTGAACTCAGGTGCTTTTCTTCTCCCTATTGGTGAGTAATCATCAGAGGTGAGGATAATTTCATAAATTCTCTTTACATAGGCGGGCCTTTTTGAAAGTACTACAATCCTATTACACATGGCTATTGCCTCGGAAATATCGTGGGTCACTATTACGGCAGTTTTCTGTTCATTTTTTAAAATTTTATACACCTCATCGGATATGGCAAGCTTTGTCTGATAGTCGAGAGCTGAAAAGGCCTCATCTAAAAGCAATATGTCAGGTTTTAAAGCGAGAGTCCTGATTAGTGCAGCCCTTTGCCTCATGCCTCCAGAAAGCTGATTGGGATAATAGTTTCTAAACTCCCACAGCCCGTATTTTTTGAGCAGATCTTTTACGTAGCTTCTCGATTCTTCTGTGAGCTTTTTTTGAATTTCAAGCCCAAGTATCGCATTTTGCCATATAGTTCTCCATTCAAACAGATGGTCTCTTTGAAGCATATAGCCTATTTTCCCATTTACTTCTACGCTTCCTCTGGAAGGCTTTAAAAGACCAGAAATTATGGACAAAAGGGTAGATTTACCGCATCCCGAAGGTCCTATTACTCCCACAAATTCTCCTTCGTACACATCAAAGGAGATATCATTTAAAGCTTCAGTTTCACCTTCCAATGTGTGGTATTTAAAAGAGACGTTTTTAAGGCTTACCATCACATTGTCCATACAAGCACTCCTTTCTATATTTTGAGGTTGTGCCCAAGATGCTTTTGGGCACAACCTTCAGTTTACTTTTTAATAGTTTTTTCTGCTTTTTCAGCAAAGGTGTTGTTTATAAGAAGCCTTGAATCCACCTTCTCTTTTATCACTCCTGCATCTAAAAGTATGGTCTGCAAGAAGTCAAAGTCTTCTACTTTCATTTTGAGAGTTGTTCCCCACGTATTCTGGTTTTTATACCTTTCAATAGCAGTTGCCATGAGGTCTACATCTGCATCAGGGAAGAAAGGTTTTATAGCCTCTGCCACCTCTTTAGGGGAATGAGAATCTACCCAGAGCATACCTTTGTACACTGCGTTTACAAATTTTTGTATTATATCAGGGTGCTTCTCAATATAGCTTTTTTTGGCGTTAAAAGTAGTGTAGGGTACCTCATGGCTTGATGCTCCTATGGAAGCTACAATATAACCTCCTCCCTGTTTTTCTACCAGTGAGGCTGTAGGTTCAAAGAGGGCGACATAGTCGGCATCTGATGACATGAAAGCGCCGGCTGCTGCTGTAAACTGTAGATTTGTAATAAGAGTTAGATCTTTTTTAGGGTCCAGTCCGTGCTGCTTTAGAACGTACTCTAAGGTCATTTCTGGCATGCCGCCAGGTCTTCCACCTATGACTTTTTTGCCTCTTAAGTTTTCCCACTTGAAGTCCGGTTCAGGCTTCTTGCCGAGGAGAAAGGAACCGTCTTTTCTCGTCAGCTGTCCGAAATTAACTAGGTAATCATCTCTTCCCTCTAAAAGCACGTATACAGTGGTCTCAGGGCCTTGAAGTCCTATGTCTGCCGTACCGGAGAGCACGGCTGTTGCAGCTTTGTCTGAACCCTGAGCTGTGGTGATTACAAGCTCAAGTCCTTCTTCCTTGAAAAAGCCTTGGCTTACAGCTACATAATAGGGAGCGTAAAAAATGGAGTGGACCGTTTCTACGAAATTTATCTTTGTGAGCTTTTGCTCTCTACTGCTACATCCAGTTATTGAAGAGGCTATAAGTGTAAGTACCACAGCAATTACAATTAAGTACTTGAACCTCATAGACAATCCCCCTTTTCAGTTTTCACTTTATTATATTCTCGAAGCCTTAATTTGTGATTGAGGAGAAATTTTGGTTTAGCCTTTTTAGAAAAGAAGGAGAAGTGAAATTTTTGTCGAATAAGTATATACTGTAATTAGAAAATTTAAATGCTGTAAGAAAAGGGGATTGAAAATGGCACAAAAGACTGTTACGAAAAAGAGTAAAACAAAATCAAAAGCAAGACAAACGCCAAAAATTACTGCAAAGTTTGACATTGTTTTTTACATAATACTTTTAATACTGGTATTTTATCCGCCTTTTTTCAGAGGCATGTTCTTTGAGAAAGAGATGTTTCCGACAATCGCTATAACCTCTGTCGTGTTTATACTGTGGGCTGTGTATAAGATTGCAGTAAATGAGCCTATCATAGCTACTACACTGGATTATGCTGCACTTTCTCTGGTTGGAGCCTATGTGATTTCCACTTTTTTCGCTGTAAATGTAAGAGCAAGCATTGGAGAGGTTTTGAGATACTGTGATTATCTTTTCATTTACTTTATGGTGAGTAAACTAGTGAAGGATAATAAAAAAATCTTTATGCTATTAAATGTTCTAGTTTTGAGCTCCTTTTTTGTGGCGGTCATAGGACTTGGTTCTTCTGTAAATTTAATTCATTACAACGGTTCTTGGGTGGGTGGAAGGATAAACTCCACTTTCCAGTACCCCAACACCGCAGCTTCCTTTTTGATGGCATTTTTTCTTGTAAACTTGGCATTAATATCCTATACTGATAATAGATACCTAAAAGCTCTGTACGGCGCCATTGCCTACACTCAATTCTACGCTTATGTGTTTACACTTTCTCGCGGAGCATGGCTTATGCTTCCCTTTTTAGGCCTTTTATTGATGGCTTTAATGCCAAAAGGGAAGAAAGTAGAGCCTTTCATGTATTTTATAGGGGTAATAATTGCTTCGGCACTCCCAATAGCGAAATTTAATTCAGCTGTTGCAAGTGGCGATGCAATGAGGCTTGTAAAGTGGTATTTAATAGGATTCTTATCTTCTCTTGTAATTACTTATGCTATAAGCTTTATCATGGGCTTTGTAAATAAAATAAGCCCAAAAATTGCTCTAGCTATAGCTTCTGTACTGATAGTTTTAGTAGCTATTGGAGGTTACATAGTTTTTACCACACAGGTGCCGCTTACTTTGAAGCACACAGCGGATGAACCTGATGGAATGAAGGCAGTTACGCGTTTTGTGAATGTTGACCCTGATAGAGTTTATGTACTGAAATACGATGTAATAGCCAAAAATCCCGAAAATAAAGATTGGGCTTACGGGATAGTGATAGACAGCAGAAATGAAAATGACCAGTCGACAAAAATTGCTGAAGTTTACGAAAAAGGAGACTTTATAGGGGAAAAGACTTTAGAATTTACAACCCTTAAAGACACAAAAAGAATAGCCATTGTGTTTATGAACAATTTTAAAAACACTTCTGCGACTTTTACAGAAGCAAAAGTGTATCCTAAAAACGATCCAAAAGACGTGCAAACCGTGATGTTAAAATACAAATACCTGCCGGAAGACATTGCATCCCGTGTGCAGGATATAAACCTTACCAGTCGCAGCAGCTCTCAGAGAATGCAGTTTTACGTAGACGGCTTAAAGATATTTAAAGACTACCCCATATTTGGGGCAGGTGGAGGCGCATGGGCTGCTTTATACTTTAAGTACCAGTCCTACCTTTACTGGACAACACAGACACACAATTACTTCATGCAGGTATTGCTTGATACAGGCATAGTTGGATTTATTGCACTACTTTTCTTGCTCGTTACTCTTATAAGGAGTATGGCAAGGGTGTACAGAGGGTATGCAGAAGATAAGTACAAAGTCCTTATAGCAGGTGTAATAACTGCTATAGTCAGTCTCTACGCTCATGCTGCCATGGACTTTGACTTTTCACTTTCGGCTGTGTCAATAGCCCTCTGGGCGTTAATTGGAGTGATAAATTCTCTGGATAGAGAGATATTAAAAGTAAAAAGTAGAAAGGTCTATCTTAATTACATAGCAGTTTTAGTAGCTTTTGTGGTTCTTTATATGTCTACCTCTATGTCTGTAGCTCTGGGCTATGCGGTCAAAGGCGATAATTTCTTAAAATCTCAAGATTTAAATTCTGCAGAAGCAGCCTATGAAAAGGCAGTTGCTTACGATCCATTTAATGCCCAGTACAGAATGACTTACGGGCAGATCCTTACGGCTCTTGGTGACAAATGGCAGGACCCTGTAAGGCTTCAGAAAGCCATGTTTGAAGAAGAAAAAGCAGTTAAGCTTGAGCCTTTCAATTCAAGATTAAACGCCCAGCTTGGAGCTTTTTACCTTGCTCATGGTCAGATTGAGCTAGGACTTAAGTACGTAGAAAAAGCAGTAGAGGTACAGCCTTTCAGGCCAGAAAATTATCAACAGCTGGCTGACGCTTACAACAAAGTAGGCATGTATTACCTTAACAAAGGGGATAAACAAAAAGCGAAAGAGTACTTGCAAAAAGCGATAGATGTGGAGAAAATGTACAACGAAGTGAATTCAAAATCACTGGAACCAAAGCCTATGACTGATGCGACCAAACGGATAATAGAAGAATCCAAAAAAGCACTTGAAGGGATAGAGTAAAAGTGTATCCTTTTTATTTTAACTTTTGCATATTTTGACTGGAGGAAACACTGATGAAAGAATTTATTAAAAAAGGCAAAAGCATCTATATAAGGTTTCCCAGTTACGAAGAAATAGTTTAGCCTTGATTACCTGTGATAAGAATGGTATGATAAACCTAGTAAAAGATTTTTGTGCAGGGGTCATGAAAATGACATACGAAGAATTCATGAATTTTATTGTCGACAAATTTAATAGTTCTGAAAAAAGGTTTGACAACTTTAAAAAAAGATTGGATGGATTTGAAGAGAGATTTGATGTTTTTGAGAAGAGATTAGAGAAAAGATTAGATGGAATTGAAAAAAGGCTTGAAAATGTAGAAAAGAGACTTGAAAGTGTAGAAAGTCTGGTTAAAGCTACATTTGAGCAAACTGCTTCAAATTCAGAAGCTATTACAGAAATAAAGATAAAAATATTGCCGAGTTAAGAGAAAAGTCAGAGGAAGCAGAGCTGGATATACAATTACTAAAAAGTAGTGGTAAACCTGTAAGACTTGAGATACACTATAAAGTGTGTCTTTTTTTGTAAGTGCTGTAGTAGATTCTACTGTATATAATATGCTGGCAAGAGTAAAATTATGAGGTGATAAAATGAAGAAAATACCCTATGGCATGTCCAATTTCAGAGCGATGAGAGAAGAAGGGTATCTGTATGTAGACAAGACGATGTATATAGAGAAGATAGAGAATCTAAATAGCAAATACCTGTTTTTCATAAGGCCAAGGAGGTTTGGGAAGAGTCTATTTCTTTCTACATTAGAGAACTACTATGACATAAACACTGAGAAAGACTTTGAGAAATTATTTGGCAATTTATACATAGGGAAGAACCCAACAAAACTAAAGAACAGTTATATGATACTCAAGCTGAATTTTTCAGGCCTAAACACAGAAAACAAAGACCAGCTTAAAGAATCCTTTTTGTTAAGTGTAAAAAATTCAATAAATGCCTTCTTAAACAGATACGAGGGTATATTGGAAAATACAGAAGAGATAAGGAAGAAAATTGACCAAACAACAGATATGAATGCAGTTGTAATGACGCTAATAAATGCGATAGAGAAAGCGGGTAAAAAGATATATTTAATAATAGACGAGTATGACCATTTTGCCAATGACATAATAGCGATGGGAGACAATGAGTTTTACAGGGAGATAGTGAGGGCATCAGGCTTTGTAAGAGACTTTTATGAGACATTGAAGATAGGGACAGAGAGCGTAATAGACAGGATATTTATAACAGGGATATCTCCAATAATGTTGGATGATCTAACGAGTGGATTTAACATAGCATTAAACGTCACAATGGATTTAAGCTTAAATGAGATGCTAGGATTTACAGAAGAAGAAGTAGAGAAGGTATTAGAAGAAGTAGGGATAGAGGAAAAAGAGAGAGAAAAATCATTAGAAGAATTAAAAAAATTATACGATGGTTATTTATTCAGTGCAGAGGCACAGAAGAGGATATACAATCCCGATATGGTATTGTATTATCTTGACAGCATAGTAAGATACAAAAAGCCGCCTAGAAACTTAATAGACGACAATGTAAAGACAGACTATGGCAGACTAAACAGACTTACGATGAATGAGGAGAACAGAGCATTATTAGAGAGGATAATAAAAGAAGAAGGGATAGTAGCGGAGGTAGTGACGAAATTTTCATTTGACAGGATGTACGACGAAGAATACTTTGTATCACTGTTATTCTATATGGGATTACTCACGATAGAGAGACAAGAAAAAACAAGATTATTTTTAAAGATACCCAATTACGTAATCAAGACAATAATGTGGGAATATATAGAAACGAATTTAAAGAAGGAATACAAGATAAACCTCGACCTAAATGAGTTAAGAAAGACCATAGAAGAGATGGCATATGAAGGAAGGATAAAACCATATATAGAGTATATAAG
>NZ_SLWU01000037.1 GCF_004345675.1 Caldanaerobacter subterraneus
CAAAAAGCAGGATTATGCCCACTATGTGTCGAATATCTAATAACATATCAGACCTCACCTTCCTTTGATTTGATTTTTGATTTTTTCCCGGTGAGGTATTTTTTTTCTACATCCATACCCCATTTTCCTGCTTCATCACCTACTGAAATTTTACACTATCCTTTGATATAGTTAAGTTTGGAAGTTTTTATTAAGTTGGACTTTTAAGGAGGGTTTGAGTTATTATGCTTACCCAAAAAGACTATCAAAAAATTGTAGATAGACTTATGAGTATACTTGGTAAAAATATAAACATTATGAATACAGAAGGGATTATTATAGCTTCTGGTGATGCTTCAAGAATAGGTTCTTTTCATGAGGGAGCGAAGATTGCTGCTAGTGAAAAGGCTGATATTATTATCAATGAAGAGGATATTAGTCATTATAAAGGAGTGAAAAAAGGAATAAATATTCCTTTTTTTTACAATAACCAGGTAGTAGGAGTGGTAGGAATTACAGGAGAACCTAAGGAAGTAATAGGATTTGGAAAAATAATCAAAGAATTAGTAGAGCTTATGATACAAGAATATGAAAATAAAAAATATGAAGAATTGCAAACAAGAGCTATGATGAGCTTTATTAAAGAACTTCTTAAACATCCAAATGTATCTTTGGAAGAAGAAAATGTTTTAAAGAATCGAGCAAAACTTATTGGTTTTGATTTAGATTTGCCTAGAATTCTGGTAGTGACAGATATAAAAGGTTTTGGAGATTTTATTTTCTCAAAGCATCTGAAGGAGCTAGGGGTTCAAGAATTAAAAGATAGGATTGTTGAATTCATACGAAATAGGCTCTTTTTAAATGAAATCGTTATTAATCTTAGTGAAGATCGTTTTGTTATATTATTAGATTTTAAGCGGACGTCTATAGATGAGTTTTGTATGGAATTACAAAAAGGTATTAATGAAAAATTTGGACTGAGGTGCGTTACTGGAATAGGACCTATCTGTAAACAGATAAAGGATTACTATAGTTCTTTTACTATTGCGAATAAATTAGTTGATATTGGTAGAAAACTCAACAAGGAAGTGCTAAATTTTGCAAATTACAGACTTGAGTTATTAATTTATGAACTTAATTCGATTGTCGATGAGGATACAAGAAAATTATTCTTGGAGAAATACCAGTTTATACTGAAAAATTTTAGTGAAGATTTGATAGGAACAATAAAAACTTATTTTGAAAGCGGAATGAATATTGAAGTTACTTCTCGAAAACTATTTCTTCATAGAAATACCATTCTTTATCGATTAAATAAAATTAAAGAAAAATTTAATATAGAGATTACTAATCCCTATATTTGTATGGAAATTTACATTGCAATATTACTTGAGCAATTATCTCATAAAGATGAGTTTGGTATCTGTGCACAAAAATTAGGTAAGAAATCTCACAAATAATTATTATTTTGAACATTTCAAACAATTCACTTTTATGCTACAATAACACCAAACGAAATAGCGGTGATGGTATGAAAGTTCTTATTGCCCCGGATAAATTTAAAGGAAGTTTGTCTGCATTTACGGTGGCCGATAGTATAGAGGAAGGTATTTTAAAAGTTTTTCCAGATGCTGTGGTTGTAAAGGTGCCAATGGCAGATGGAGGAGAAGGTACGGTTGCTACATTGGTTAACGTAATGGGAGGCGAAATCATCAAAGTAAGAGTTAAAGATCCTTTATTGAGAGATATTGAAAGTTTTTATGGAATACTAAGAGATAGGAATACAGCTGTAATAGAAATGGCTGCGGCTTCAGGACTCTACTTACTAAAGGAACATGAAAAAAATCCAATGATTACCACTACATATGGGACAGGTCAACTTATAAAAGATGCCTTGGATAGAGGGTGTAGAAAGTTTATAATAGCAATAGGTGGTAGCGCAACAAATGATGGCGGAGCAGGAATGGCGATGGCATTGGGGGTTAGGTTTTATAATAAAGATGGAAAGGAAGTGGGATTTGGGGGAGGAGAACTCTCAAAAATTTATCGCATTGATGTATCGAATATTGATAAAAGAATAAAAGATTGTGAGTTCCTTGTGGCATGTGATGTATCAAATCCTCTTGTAGGAGAAAATGGAGCTTCTAAAGTTTATGGGCCTCAGAAGGGTGCTACAAAAGAAATGGTGGAAATTTTAGATAAAAATCTGGAGCATTTTGGAAGATTGTTAGAAAAACACTTTAATAAAAGAATAATAGATGTTCCTGGAGCTGGGGCTGCTGGAGGTTTAGGGGCTGGGTTAATAGCGTTTTTAAATGCCCGATTAAAAAGTGGAATTGAAATAATAATGGACATAGTGGACTTGGAACAAAAGGTGAGAAATTCTGATTTAGTAATCACGGGAGAAGGGAAAGTAGATTTTCAGACTATTTTTGGTAAAACAGTTTCAGGTATTGCAAAGTTATGTAAAAAGTACAACAAGCCATGTATTGCTATTACAGGTTCAATTGATGAAGAAAGACAACTATATAAGATAGGTATTACAGCCGTTTTTTCAATTATAGATAAGCCGATGGGGTTGGAAGAGGCGATGAGGGATGCAGAAGTGTTATTAAAAAAATCTACAGAAAGAATTTTTAGAGTGATTAAAGTATTAAAAGATTTTGATTAGTTTTGAAAAATATGGATTTAAATTGTTGTCACAATTAAGTAAACGTTTGTACAAGTGAAGGTTCGATTCAGAAAGGGGAGGAGGGAGAAATGGGAGGCAAGTAAATAGGTAATTCATTCTCAGCTTAAAATTATATTAGGAGGGAATAAAATGGTGAAATTTAGGAAGTTTTTAGTTGTAATTGCTGTGCTGTCTTTACTATCTTCCATGGTGGTAGGATGTAGTAGCAAAACTTCCAGTACTGCTGAAAAAACTGCTGAAAAAGCAACAAAGGAAGAAGTAGTGATAAGACACTGGCAGCATCATCATGAGGCCCGGACTCCAGTTGTTAAGGAGCTAGCTCAGGAGTTTGAAAAAACTCATCCAGGAGTAAAAATAGAGTTTGAAGCAATTCCTTATGATAGCTATTTTGACAAGTTGACAACTGCTCTTTCCTCGAAAACAGCTGCTGATGTATTTCAAATTTCAGCCTTACAAGCTCAAGAAATGATTAAAGGCGGTTATTTACAACCCATGCCAGAAACAATAATGAGTCCTTCTCAACTTAGAAGTGAGTTTCTTGAGTGGACTATTTCACAGGCTGAAAAAGATGGAAAATACTATGGTTTACCCACAGATGTTCAAACTATAGTTCTATTTATAAATGATGAATTATATAAAAAAGCAGGTTTTGATCCTCAAAATCCTCCAAAAGATTGGAATGAATTCCTAATACAAGCCAAAAAAGGTACCATTGTGGATGCTCAAGGGAAAATGCAACAAGCTGGTCTAGATACTAGGTATAAATGGGCGGTTTATACACTATTTATCTATCAAATGCTTGATGGAAATGTTGTAGATCTTGTTAATAAAAAAGTAAACTATGATTCACCCCAAGGATTAGAAGCATGGAACTTTATAAAGAAGCTTATGGTAGATGAAAAAGTAGATTCACCAGAGTTCATGACGGGACAATTTAAGTTTGAATTAGGTAAGGCGATGTTTTATCTTAACCACCCTGTTACCGTAGGACGTATCAAAAAAATGGCTCCAGATCTTAAATATACCATTGCTTTACCACCGGCACCCCCGGGCCATAAACAAACTACCATAGGGCATAATTGGCTGTATGTTGTGAATAAAGATTCGAAAAACAGTGAAATGGCATGGGAATGGGTAAAATTTCTTGCATCTAAAGAGGCACAACTAAAATTTATTAAAGAAGCAGGGGATTTACCGTCAATGAAAGCACTCTTATCTGATGATTCTTTGTTCCCAGATGAAAATGCTAAGGTTATAAGAAAGTCCTTAGAGATAGCATATCCTACACAGGAATTGGGAGAGAAAGATGTAAATCAGATAAGAGATGAAATTTGGACTAAAATTATTTTACAAAAAGCATCTGTGGAAGATGCTGTAAAAGAGGGAGCTGCTGTTGAAAACGCATTGATACAAAAGAAATTAAGCAAGTAGTAGAGACAATATTTTGTAGGCAGGTTTACAACCTGCCTACAAAATATTGTAAATCAAAATATTGTAAATCATCAAAATTTTATAAAAAGGAGAAGATAGGGAAGATGATAAAAGCAGGTAAGAAACTTTCTCAAGAACGCAGATTAGCATTGATAGGTTTTCTTTTTGTTTTACCAGCCGTGATTTTGTTTATTGTATTAGTTTTTATTCCTCTTCTTCAGGCGTTTTATATGAGTTTATTTGACTGGTCTACCATAAGAGAAGTAAAAAAATTTATCGGGTTAAAAAACTACATAGATATGTTTCATGATCCTAAATTTATTAAATCTGTTAAAGTAACCATTACTTGGACAATAATAGTAGTACCGAGTATTATATTTTTTTCTTTATTGCTTGCACTTATTTTAAACCTAAAAAGCCTAAGGTTTAAAGGACTGTTTAGAACAATTTATTTTATACCTGTAGTTACAAATATGGTAGCAGCTGCTTTTGTTTGGAGATGGCTTTTTGAACCGACAAATGGTGTGATAAATTATTTTTTAAGCTTACTGCATCTTCCTCAACCAGGATGGCTAGCTGATCCAAAATGGGCTTTACCTGCAATGATGATAGTAGGGGTATGGAAACAAATAGGCTTTGCTATGGTAATATTTCTTGCTGGCTTACAGACTATACCAAGAGATATGTTTGAGGCAGCATATCTTGATGGAGCTTCCGGGGTTACAATGTTGAGAAAAATTACTTTGCCTTTATTAAATCCAACTATAGTTTTTACTAGTGTTATGCTCGTGATAAATGCTTTCCGTGTATTTACAATCCCTTATGTAATGAGTGCAGGAGGGTTTACATATGGTGAACCGGGAGGACCATTAGATAGTACGCGAGTGTTTGTAATCCATATATATGATTATGGATTTAGGCAATTTGAATTAGGATACGCTTCTGCAAATGCATTCTTTTTACTTTTAGTCATAATGGTAGCTACTATTATACAGTTTAAGACACTTGAAAGGCCTTTTGAATATTAGGCTTGTATTTGTTAGCAAATTCTTTTAAGGAGGAATGTAAAATGGAAATGAAACGTACCAATATTTTTGTGCTTTTTCTACTTTATGGAATATTGATTATAGGAGCTGTCTGGATGTTATTACCATTGGCATGGATGACTTCTGCTGCTTTTAAACCCATGTCTGAAATTATTCAAGTTCCCCCTACGTGGATTCCCAAGCATTTTACTTTGGATAATATTAAGGAGGTATTCAAACAAGTTCCGTTTGCTCGATATTTCTTAAACAGCATAGTCACCACAGGTGTTATTGTACTGAGTGTTTTACTCACTAGTACAATGGCGGGCTATGGATTCGCGAAATTTAACTTTAAAGGAAAAAGGATTTTATTCTTACTTATTTTATCAAGTTTAATGATACCATTCCAAGTGCGAATGATTCCTTTATATCAAATTGCTCAACATTTGAAGATAGTAGATACATACTTAGGTGTTGTGTTTCCGTGGTTATTTGATGCTATGGGGGTGTTTTTAATGAATCAATTTATGCTCACCATTCCAAATGAACTAATCGAAGCTGCGCGCATTGATGGTGCTTCTGAAGGGAGGATATTTTTTACTATTGTTATACCTCAATTAAAACCTGCTATTTCGGCTCTTGCCATATTTACTTTTTCGTGGAGCTGGGAAGAATTTTTATGGCCCCTTATTGTAACTAATTCGGATCGGGTGAGGACGCTTCCAGTAGGTCTCCAGTATTTTTCAGAACAGTATGGAATAAATATACATTGGCAAATGGCAGGGGCATTTGTTGCGATTTTACCTGTTTTGATAGTATTCTTTATAATGCAGAAACAATTTGTAGAAGGAATTACTTTAACAGGTTTAAAGGGATAATTTAGGGGGGATTGGTTTGCGCTACCGAATTACAATGGAAGTAGAATTACCTGAATGGAAAGTAGTAGATTTTCACTGTCATTTTCCTTCTGGTGAAGAAGAGTTGTTTGAAGCATATAAAAAAGAATATATACAAAAATTTGGGAAAGAAAAGTGGGATTTTTTACAATACACCTCATTACAAGAGAATAAAAAATGGTTAAACGCGTGGTGCTTTCCTGAGCCTCAAAAACAGATGGAAAACTTTGAAGCACTGTTAGAGAGGTGGTATACAGAGATAAACGCAAATAATTTGGAGAAAGTCGTTTTTGTGACTTGTAGGAATAATGAGGAAGCAATAAAAATTACTAAACTTTACCCGGAGAAATTTTTAGCTTTTGCACATCACTCACCTGAAGAAGAAAATGCAGCAGACAAATTAGAAGAAGCTATAAAAAATGGGCTTAAGGGGTATAAAATTATGGGGCCATTAGTGAAAATTCCACTAAATCACAAAAGATTTTATAGAATATGGGAAGTGGCTACGGAATATCAAATTCCAGTATTAATACATTTTGGTATTCTAGGGGGTGGGGGAGGAATAGGATATTCGCCCAATATTGATCCATTAATTATACATGATGTAGCAAAGGCATTCCCTAAATTAAAAATTGTAATACCTCATTTTGGTTGTGGCTATGTAAGAGAATTGCTTCAATTAGCATGGGCTTGTCCCAATATATATGTAGATACTTCTGGAAATAATGAATGGATAAGATGGATGCCTTATGAACTTACCCTGGAGGGGTTGTTTAAGAAGTTTTATGAAACGATAGGCCCTGAAAGAATAATATACGGCAGTGACTCTGAATGGTTTCCTCGAGGGTATGTAATTAGATATTTTTTGGATCAAATTAGAGCTGTAAGGCGAATAGGTATTCCAGAAGGGGATATTAAAAAAATATTTAGAGATAACGCATTAAATTTGTTAAAGGAATGAAGAGAAAGGAGAAGATTAATGTGGAAAAGATTATCACAAGACCGAAGGAGATTGATAAAAATGAAAGGGTTTTTTATTCAGGCAATCATTACGTAAGTCTTCCGGAAATATATGAAGATGGGTCAATAAAGAACCTTAACATAATTTCTCTTTCAAATAAAGGTCTTGTTGAACTTTCAGGAGAGGAATCTCTATTTCTACCCCTGTTTTATAAACATGATAAAAAGCTTGAAATAGTGAGAAGTGAAGTAGAAGAGATATTTTCTTACATTCCTTCTATCAAATTATATCTCTCAGATGGGAGTAGTGTTTTAATAAAAATTTACGCTGATCTGAAAGAAAAAGGTTTTGTCTACGAATTTGAAAGTTCTGAAAAAATGGAAGTATACCTAATAGTTCATCCTGACAAATTGAGCTTTTTGCGTTTTAATTCCCATGAGATTGATTTTAAAAAGGAGTTTAAAATTGACAAATGGCTTAAAAACCCTGCTTTAAACGTCTATTCTTATAATGTAGCCTTTTCTCTAGCCTTTGGAGCAGAAAAGGAGTTTGATTACAGCGATGAGGGAGAAGGTGTTATCCTTAAGCTAAAACTTAATGGCAAAAACTGCTTTTACATAGCGGTAAATTCTGATATGGATGGAGCTTCTACCACTTTGATTCATCTCAAAAGAAAAGGTTTTGAAAGGATATACGAGGAAGTTTACAGATGGCTTGAGAAGAAATACATAAAATACTCCCAAGATGAATATCTGGAGAGATTACTTAACAAGAACCTATTTTTCAACTACTTTTTTGCGGTAGGCAAAGACATGGAATCGGATAGCTATGTGGCTTTAACATCAAGGAGCCCGAGGTATTACGTTTCAGGCGCTTTTTGGGAAAGAGATAGTTTTTTATGGTCTTTTCCAGCAATAAAGCTTATTGACAGGGAATTCCACAATCTTATTGCGAGGGAGATGATATTAAGGCACAGCAAAAATGCTGGAGACCATGCTCATTACATAGACGGCACAGTGCTTTATCCAGGATTTGAATTAGATGAGGCAGCTAGCTATTTTATACTGCTTAAGGAGATGGATGTGGATTTGGATGATTTGGAGCTTATAAACGCATTGGAGATGGTGTATAGAAGGATTGAGGAAGAATATGACCCCAAAACAGGGCTTTATAAAACTTTTCTACTGCCTTCAGATGACCCTTCAGAATATCCTTTTGTGACAATAGACAATGTAATACTCTGGAGAGGGCTTATCAATTTAAAAGACCTTTATGTAAAGCTTAACTGGTACAAAAAAGCAGAAGAAGTTGAAAAGAAGATAAGGGGGATAGAAAAAGGGATATACGAATACTTGGTGGTAGAAGTAGAAGGGAAAAAGATATTTGCCTGGTCTTCTGATGGGAAGGGAAACTATAGGCTTTACAATGACCCGCCAGGCAATCTAGGGCTTATGTATTATTACGGTTTTGTTGACTACAAGGATGAGATATTTAAGAATACGATTGATTACTATTATTCGCCGAAATACAAGTATTACTTTAAAGATGCGAAGATAAAAGAATTAGCCTGTGACCATCATCCGAATACGCCGTCAGGTTTAGGTCTTTGTGGAAGTCTACTAAATCCTTTGAAGAGAGAAGAGGCTTTAGGCTGGCTTAAGATGGCTAATATGGATTACGGGCTTTTAGCGGAGAGTTTTGACAAAGACACAGGAGAAGCAAAGACAGGAGTTGGTTTTGCAACTGGTGCAGGATATCTTGCCATGGCACTTTCTAAAATACTTTTTGAGAAATGGAATAGATAAAAGTAGTGTTTGCCCATTAGGAAAATAAAGTTGAAGAAGGAAAATAAGGTGAAGAGGGCTTTTGTGATTGTGCTATTATTGCTCAGCTTTGTCTTAATTTCTTTGGTAGTTGGACGAGTCGCGGGAGCCCAGACTGTGTTTACAGCCCAAAGAGAGGGGATTGGCGGAAATGATATGAAGCTCAAAGCGAACTGGACCAAAGGCATTGTCATCGTCGTGCCCGAGGAAATCGAGACTTACAAAGTTCCGCCGGAGAGGGTGCTTATACCGGTTTTCGTGGTGTCTGAGTCCGGAAAAGCACGTCTAAACCACATCAAGCTGGATTTCTACGGTCCCAATCGATCGGCCTCGAAAAAAGTTGTGTTAGACCAGACATTAGAACCTACAGGTAAAAGCCTTGTTGGCATTTTGAAGAAGCTAAGAGGTAAGGACAAGAAAGCTGTTAAGGACCTCCTCAAGAAAGGCGCTTATGTTGAACTTGAGATTGATGTATCGGCACTGAAGTTGGAGGAGGGGGCGACGGGCAAGATCAACGTTGGTGTTGAAACGACCGTGGACGGTCAGAGAGAGGCGGTACAGACTGCTGTTCAGGCAGACTACCAAGCGTCGGCCTTTCCGAACGCGAGTGGATGGTATGGAGGGGATGGGCACGTACCTACCTCGTGGAGGCCGGACGTCATTTTCATTCCGCTGGCCAACCGGGTTAAGTATGCGAAAGATAATGGTTTTAGTTTTATCATTATCACCGACCTCGAGGATGGTATTGGCAACAAATGGCCGCAGTATGTAGCTTAGTGCAACGATGCTCAGTCCACATACCAGATCCTGGCCTCGCCCGGCGTCGAAATCGACACCTATGGTTCCCAAGGTCATACTCTTGCGTAGTGGATGAAAGAGAATGCCCCTTGCGTGCCGGCTAACAAGTCTCTGCCGCTTCAGGACTTCATCAACGCGATAAACGCGCACAATGCGCCTTCTTCGTACGCAGTTATAGCTCACCCGTATGGAAGCTTCGCCTAGGCAGATTGGACGGTCACGGGCTTTCGAGCGATGGAGCTCTTCAGCCAGGAGACCACTGCGAAAGCAGAGACGATATCCAGATGGTTCACCTTATTGAGGAGCAGTCTCGCATCTACCCTTTTGGGTGGTGGCTTCGTGGTGGGTGTTGTGAATTCGGATTGCCACAATTTTTAAGCTCCGGGCTTGCGGGATTTACTTGGGTGTACACGACATCGTATTCATCGACAGACAGGGCCGCTATCTGGGATGCAATCAGGTCTGGTAGAGTCAGCACTTCCGACCAGAAAGACCTTGGATACTTTACCATTAACGGTGCTGTTCAGGGAAGTGTTCTGAATGTGATACATGGCAGCAGTCTGCAATTAGAGCTGGTACAGTTCCCTGTAACCGAACAGAAGTGCACGAGAATCATGGTATTCAACAAGAACCAGGAAGTTGTCTATACGGTGACTAATCCGCCTACGTCGGTGACATATTGGAACACAAGAGCTCCATCAACCGACGACTTTTACGTCGGGAAATTCGAGTTTACTAAGATGGACGGCTCCGGCCTCAGCGAAGTGTGGGCGAACCCGGTGTTCATTAACGTGCAGTAACGTGGAATGGGTCTTTGCATAGGTGCGGTTCCAGAAGCTTTCTGTGAGCGACCTTAGGGTTAGTCAGCATTCCTGGGCCGGTGCTGATCCGGGCCTGGCCGCACTTGGGTTTTGAACAAGATGATTTCGGGGTGGACTGCGTCGGCTGATGCTTTCTGGCAGACCCCGGTGGTCACCAGAGGGAGGTGATAGAAACGTGCCACTCTTCTACCGGCGAAGCCTAATTGGGGCACTCTGGGGGCTTTGAGTTATATCATCCTCGTGGTACCGGTGATCAGGGAAACCATTCACGGTTATTTGGATTACAATATGACTTATCTATTCCTATTTTTGCCATCTGCGTGGGGAGCACCTATTTTCAGTAATTGGGTTGTTCATGGCTTCTGGGGTGCTGCCTTACCACTTGGGGCGAGTATCGCAGAAGGTGCCATTATTGAAGCTTTTGTTGGGACCATTTTTTCCGGAAGTGATAGTTTTGTGACTTTTAGCAATTAGGCGTATTTGTAGGAAAAATGGGGTTATTTCAGGAGAATAAAAATAAAATTGTGGAGGGAGAATGATGAGAATAAGGAAATTTGCGTCAATTTTCTTAATAGCAGTGATGGTTCTAACGTTATTTGCAGAGATCAGCAATAGCGAAACAGTCAAGGCAGAAGAACCATCTTTTCAATCTTTTCAATTGGTAGCGGTACAATGGAAGTGGGATGTGAATGATTATGCTTCTCCAACTGCTTTCAAAAATAAGTTGCATAGTGTCATGCAAGACGTTGTGGCGCAGTTAGATCCTAACCTGCCTGCTTTGGTTTGTTTTCCTGAATTTATCGGTTTACCACTGCTGTTTGTAGATGGTGATGTGGATCTTCTTCAAAATGCTTCTACTTTCGCAGATGCAATAGAGGCATTGATATTAAGACGGTGGGCTTCGGTACTAGCTTTTATGACATGGTATGGCGTAGGCCCTGTGCGAGCTCTATTTCTTGAAAGAAGCGGGGCTATGCAGCAAGCTTATCTCGATGCTTTTAAAGAAGTGGCTGCCACTTATAATGTTTATATTGTAGGTGGGTCCATAGCGATGCGGGAGGTTGACGGAAGTGGAAACCTCATAAAAGATGATAATACTTGTTATAATCTTTCATACTTTTTTGGGCCCGATGGGAAGGTTCTAGGTTGGCAGAAGAAAGTACATTTAACTCCAATGGAGCAATATAAGGATGAAAAAGGAAATTACGGGTTAGACCTAAATCCCGGCACTCTTGAAGAATTGAAAGTTTTTTCTACGCCTTTTGGCGAAGTGTCAATTGCTATATGTTATGATGCTTTCTTCCAGGATGTTATTCAAACGCTGGCTGCTAGAGGTGGAGGAATACTAGTACAACCGTCGGCTAATCCAAAAGAATGGGATACTTGGCAGCAGGAGGACTGGTTAAATGGCTGCTGGCAAGCAACCAGAGAACCAAATGGCTTGAATTGGTTTGTAAATCCAATGATGGTTGGACTGCTAAAGGACATAACCTTTGAGGGACAGTCATCTATAGGTGTAAATGCATCGGTAGGGTCAGGTACACAGATGAATTACATGGATCTGGAACCTATTGAAGGATTTCTTGCTATAGCAGAAACGAAAGATCAACCAGAGATTGTAGTACAGACTATAACCACAGACCAAGCTAGGATAAATTATGCTTTAAATAAGCCCGCTACTGCTTCAGGAAATCAAAACAGTGAATTGACGCCAGAGAAAGCTGTAGATGGCGCCTTTTACTCACGGTGGGCAAGCAGAAAACAGGATAATGAGTGGTGGAAAGTAGACCTTGGATCTGTGGTAAAGGTAAAAGGAGTAACTATATGGTGGGAAAGAGCTTATGCCAAGACGTATTCAATTCAGGTATCGACTGATGATGTAAATTATACCACTGTGTATTCAACTACTTCAGGAGATGGTGGAGTAGATACCATATGGTTTGAACCTGTTAATGCAAGGTATATAAAGGTATTATGCATTCAGCGGGTTAGTAGTTGGTATCCTTTTTCTTTCTGGGAAGCAAAAGTTTATAACAACTAAAGCTATTTATAGAAGTGGTTTCAATATGTTACAATTATTACATCTACACATATTATAAGTACGCAAAATTCTCGACTTTGATTTATGATTTTTTGCATTTAGTTACATCAATCTCGGTAAAAATTATATCGGAAATGTGCACTCAATTCAACGACTTTTTCAGTTACGCTATTTTACTCAGGCACAAAATTCTTGACAAGTCTCCCTTCAACAAAAAGCAAGATTACGCCAACTATGTGTTGAATTGTCACTAACGGTGTATAATTGACCCAGGGGTAACGAGAAGGAATTGACCCACCCCCTGTCGAAATATCCCTCTGATCTAAAATCAACCAAGAAAGGATCGGAGGGAGATAAAAAATGCTAGGGAGTGGGTCTATTATCATGATACATGAACTCAGAGCAAAAGGCAAGAGTATTCGTGCAATTTCACGAGAAACAGGTCATTCTCGAAACACAATAAGAAAATATCTCAGAGCAGAGGGAATCCCCGAAAGAAAACCTCACCCTAAGAGGGGTTCAAAACTTAACCCTTACAAAGATACTATTCATGAGTACATTAACATGGGAATATTTAACTGTGAAGTTATTTACGAAAGAATAAAAGAAGAAGGTTACACGGGAGGAAAGACTATTTTAAGAGACTATGTAAAGCAGTTTAGACCTTCAAAGCATATTCAGGCTGTATGCCGCTATGAAACAAGGCCTTAAGAACAAGCCCAGGTTGATTGGGGTGAGTACAATTACATTGATCAGGAAACAGGAGAAGTAAGAAAGCTCTATCTCTTTGTCATGGTACTTGGTTATTCAAGAGCAATGTATGTGGAATTCACAAATCGCTGTGATGTTCACACTTTCAATCGCTGCCTTATCCATGGTTTTTAATATTTTGGTGGAGTAACTGACGTTGTACTTACTGACAGAATGAAAACCGTAATCATAGGTACAGATGTAAACAAGAAGCCCATATGGAATGCAGTATTTGAGGACCTTGCAGCAACTTTGGGATTTGTACCCAGAGTTTGCAAAGTTAGACGCCCACAGACAAAAGGCAAAGTAGAAAGCGGAATAGACTTTGTCAAGGACAATTTTCTGCCCGGGAGAAGATTTTTAGATTATGGTGACTTAAATCGTCAGACAGTAGAGTGGTGTGAGAAGAAGAACAGAAGAGTACATGGTACTACAGGAGAAAGACCAATTGACAGACTAAAGAGGGAAAACTTAAAGCCTTTGCCTTCATTGGATAAATATCAAAAGTTTCTGGAGGAACCAAGGAAGGTACATAAAGATGGTCTTTTGAGTTATGATGGTGTAAGGTATGGAGTACCATGGCAGTACAGCGGGAAAGAGGTAGTTGTAAGGGAGAAAAATGGCAAAATTGAAATTCTCTACGATAGCAAGGTAATAGCAGTACATGATAAACGTTATCGTTCAAGAAGCACAGTTTTTCTCAAAGACCAGTACAAAGGCTTAAAAGCGGCAGAAGGGATGTTTTATCCCAGACCAAAAGCAATCAAGTTATTTTCACTAGAGGTTGAGAGACGCTCCCTTAGTCTTTATGAAAGTCTAGCGGAGGTGACAGGGTATGATAGAACTGGAGAAAGCCAGACTACATCTTGAAGAACTGGGACTTCTGAGTGCAGCTTCTTTACTTGATTCACTCCTTGAAAGAGCGCAGCACAAAAACAGCACATATCTTGACTTATTAAATGAGCTTCTTGAAACAGAGCTTTCAGAAAGGCAGAAGAGAAATATTGAGGTAAGATTCAAACTAGCCCGACTTCCATACCGAAAAACACTAGCAGAATTTGACTTTACATTTCAGCCAAGTATAGATGAGAAGCTGATAAAAGAACTTGCTACGATGGCCTTTGTACACCGTGCAGAGAATGTGATATTTCTTGGACCTCCTGGAGTGGGTAAGACACATCTAGCTGTAGCACTTGCTGTAGAAGCACTATTGCAGGGGATACCAGTTTACTTTATCACCCTATCAAAACTAATTGAAGACCTTAAAAAAGGTTATGAAGAGAACAGATTAGACTCCCATGCCGCAACAAATGCGGCACCAGCAGAGAATGAAAATGTCCTTTTTTGATGATATAATCAGTATAGCGGCTGGTGAAGGCAGGTCGTTTTTATTTTGATGCTTCGAGCTCGATGATTAGACTGAACCACAACGACCGGGTGCACCACACACTGTTGCTCCAATATGGAAGCACGCGGGATAGAATAATCGATAGAGGTTGTTGCACCAGC
>NZ_SLWU01000038.1 GCF_004345675.1 Caldanaerobacter subterraneus
CATAGTGCCTCTTCGCTGTCTCATACTCTACGTGCGTCGTGTTTATTGTTATACCCCTTGCCTTCTCCTCTGGCGCCTTGTCTATCTCGTCATATCCCTTCGCCTGTGCTAATCCCGCTTTCGAAAGTATTAATGTTATCGCTGCTGTCAATGTCGTCTTACCATGGTCTACGTGCCCTATCGTCCCTACGTTTACGTGCGGCTTCGTCCTCTCAAATTTCTGCTTTGCCATCCTCTCTTCCTCCTCCTTTTAGTTTATTTTTTTGCTGATAATATTTGCTCAGCAATATTTTTAGGCACTTCTTCATAGTGATGGAACTGCATCGTGTAAGTTCCTCTACCCTGTGTCTTTGACCTTAAATCAGTAGCGTATCCAAACATTTCAGCCAAAGGCACAAAAGCTCTTATGACCCTAGCTCCAGACCTTGTCTCCATACCTTCTACTTTTCCACGCCTTGCGTTCAAATCTCCTATGACATCTCCCATGTATTCTTCTGGAACTACTACTTCTACTTTCATGATAGGCTCTAAGAGCACAGGGTCCGCCTTCTTCATACCTTCTCTAAAGGCTATAGAACCTGCAATTTTGAAAGCCATATCAGAAGAGTCAACCTCATGGTAAGAACCGTCGACTAATGCTACTTTAACGTCAATCACAGGGTAGCCCCCTAGCACGCCGTTTTGCATAGCTTCCTGTATACCTGCATCTACAGCTGGAATAAATTCTTTTGGAATGACACCTCCAACAATTCTATTTTCAAATATATAGCCCTCTCCTCTTGGAGCAGGTTCCATCTCAAGCCATACATGTCCATACTGACCGCGACCGCCTGACTGCCTTATGAACTTTCCTTCTACTCTTACAGGTTTTGTTATAGTTTCTTTGTAAGCAACCTGAGGCTTACCCACATTGCACTCTACGTTAAATTCCCTTCTCAACCTGTCCACGATTATCTCAAGGTGCAATTCTCCCATTCCAGCTATTATAGTCTGCCCTGTCTCCTGGTCAGTGTATGTCTTGAAAGTTGGGTCCTCTTCAGCAAGTTTTGACAAAGCTATGCTCATCTTTTCCTGAGCTGCCTTTGTCTTTGGCTCAATTGCTACAGAAATAACCGGCTCAGGAAAGTCCATTGACTCTAATAGTATTGGATGATTTTCATCGCAAAGAGTGTCTCCTGTAGTCGTATCTTTAAGTCCAACTGCTGCAGCAATGTCTCCAGTATATACGGCATCAATCTCTTCTCTGTGATTTGCGTGCATTCTCAAGATTCTTCCTATTCTTTCTTTCTTTCCCTTTGTAGAATTTAAAACATAAGAGCCTGCCTTTAATGTCCCTGAATATACTCTAAAAAAAGCCAGTTTACCTACATAAGGGTCTGCCATGATTTTGAAGGCAAGAGCTGAGAAAGGCTCATTGTCATCAGGCTTTCTCTCAAGTTCCTCGCCACCATCTATAGACATACCTTTAACAGGTGGCAAATCTAAAGGAGACGGCAAATAATTCACAATAGCATCCAAAAGAGGCTGTACTCCCTTGTTCTTGTAGGAAGACCCACAAACTACAGGTACAAGTTCTCCATTTATTGTCCCCTTCCTCAAAGCCGCGTGAATTTCTTCTTCTGTTATCTCTTCCCCTTCCAAATACTTTTCCATGATAGTCTCATCTACTTCAGCAATTGCTTCCAGCAATTTTTCTCTATACTCTTCTGCAAGAGGTTTTAAATCTTCTGGTATTTCTGTCTCATCCATAACAGTCCCCAAGTCATCTTTATAAATTATTGCTTCCATTTTTATGAGGTCTACGATTCCCCGGAAAGTATCCTCTTTTCCTATAGGAATTTGAATAGCAACAGGATTTGCACCAAGCCTTTCTCTTATCATGTCTATTACGTTAAAAAAGTCAGCACCTATAACATCCATCTTGTTTACATAGGCAATCCTAGGCACATGGTATTTATCCGCCTGTCTCCACACAGTTTCAGACTGAGGCTCTACTCCCTCTTTTGCAGAAAAAACCGCAACTGCCCCATCTAATATCCTTAAGGACCTCTCTACTTCCACAGTAAAGTCCACGTGTCCCGGCGTATCTATTATGTTAATTTTATGACCTTTCCAGTAACAAGTGGTCGCCGCAGAGGTTATCGTGATACCCCTTTCCTGCTCCTGTACCATCCAGTCCATCGTAGCAGTTCCTTCGTGGACTTCACCTAACTTATGGGTTTTACCAGTATAAAAAAGGATTCTCTCGGTAGTAGTGGTTTTTCCTGCATCTATATGCGCCATTATACCAATGTTCCTAACTTTATCTAAGCTGAAATCCCTTGGCATTTTCTATCCTCCTTTCTTGTAGCTTCCTTCACTACCCCCTATCCTCTCTCTTACCATCTGTAATGAGCAAAGGCTTTGTTTGCTTCTGCCATTCTGTGGGTGTCTTCTTTCTTCTTCACGCTGCCGCCAGTGTTATTAGCTGCGTCTATTATTTCGGCAGCCAGTTTTTCCATCATGGATTTTCCGCTTCTCTGCCTTGCGTACTCCACAATCCATCTAATCCCAAGAGACAATCTTCTTTCGGGTCTCACTTCCATAGGAACTTGGTATGTTGCGCCACCAACTCTTCTTGGCCTTACTTCCAAAACAGGCATTACATTGTTTAAAGCCTCTTCAAAAACTTCAAGAGGATCTCTTCCTGTTTTTTCTCTTATTATATCAAAAGCTCCATAGCAAATTTTTTGAGCCAAGCTCTTTTTGCCATCCCACATTACTTTATTAATTAATTTGGCAACCTTGACACTGTTATATACAGGGTCTGGTAGAACTTCTCTCTTTGGCACCGGACCTTTTCTAGGCATTCTCATCCCTCCTTATTACTTCTTTGGCTTCTTAGCACCATATCTTGAACGAGCTTGCTTCCTGTTAGCAACACCTGCTGCATCAAGGGCTCCTCTTATAATCTTATACCTAACACCAGGCAGGTCCTTAACTCTTCCACCTCTCACTAAAACAACAGAGTGCTCCTGAAGGTTATGACCTATTCCTGGAATATATGCAGTAACCTCTATTCCATTTGTAAGCCTTACTCTCGCTATTTTTCTCAATGCGGAATTAGGCTTTTTAGGAGTTGTAGTCCTTACAACCACACAAACTCCTCTCTTTTGAGGATTGCCCTGCAAAGCTGGAGCAGCAGATTTCTTTTTAACACTTTGCCTTCCAAATCTCACAAGCTGGTTTACTGTTGGCATTATTGCACCTCCTTTTATCTTTCCCCTATTACATCTGCCGCAGTGGCAGCACCTACATCAATACCGCACATCCTGCCAAGCTCTTTCATAGTATCAATGTAAACTATTTTTATACCCTTTTCTTCGCACGCTTCTTTTATCTTTTTGACCACATGCTCTTCTGCATCCTTTGCAATGTACACCTGAGCTACTTTGCAGTTTAACACTGCTTTTAAAGTCTGTTTAGCCCCAACCACCCTTTTGGGAGGGCATTGTTCCGCCATTTGCCTTCCTCCTATCAGGACAGGGGTTTTGACACACTTAGTAATTTTATCATTAAAGATTTTCCCTGTCAACAATGAATTATTCTGACAGGGAAAGCTTTTTGAGCCTCCCCTGTCAGAGAAAATTATTTTACTTAACTACTCGCTTTTGCATCAACAGCCTCTTTTTTAACTTCTTCTTTCTTTTCCTGATCCTCTTTCTTCACCACAGTTATATTCCTGTATCTGGAAAGTCCTGTGCCCGCAGGTATGAGTTTTCCTATTATCACGTTCTCTTTAAGTCCTATCAAAGGATCTACTTTTCCTTTTATTGCCGCATCTGTGAGAACTCTCGTCGTCTCCTGGAAGGAAGCAGCTGACAGGAAGGAGTCTGTCGCTAAAGCTGCTTTTGTGATACCAAGCAATGCTCTTCTTCCTGTAGCAGGCCTCAATCCCTTTTCTATAGCCTTCTTGTTCTCTTCTTCAAACTTGAACATATCTATTAATTCTCCAGGAAGCATTGAGGTGTCTCCTGGGTCTTCTACTTTAACCTTCTTCATCATCTGCCTTATTATTATCTCGATGTGTTTATCATTTATCTCAACACCCTGGAGTCTGTAAACTTTCTGGACTTCCTGCAGCAAATAGCTCTGCACTGCATATATTCCCTTTATCTTGAGAAGGTCATGCGGATTCACTGAACCCTCTGTGAGTTCATCTCCTGCCTGTACCCACTGCCCTTCTTTCACTTTAAGCCTTGACCCGTAAGGTATTAGATACGTCTTAGAAATGTTGTTTTCTTCATCTACCACCGTAATTTCTCTTCTTTTCTTAGATTCATTAATTCTCACAACACCAGATATTTCAGTGATTACCGCAAGCCCTTTGGGCTTTCTGGCCTCAAACAGCTCTTCAACCCTTGGAAGACCTTGTGTAATATCAACTCCTGCAACTCCACCTGTGTGGAAAGTCCTCATTGTAAGCTGCGTACCCGGTTCACCTATGGCCTGAGCAGCGATTATGCCGACAGCTTCTCCAATATTTACTAGCTCTCCCGTAGCAAGGTCTCTTCCATAGCACATTCTGCATACGCCGTGTCTGGATCTGCAGGTCAGAGGAGACCTTATCTTAACTCTTGTAATTCCAGCTTTTTCTATCTTTTCCGCCTCTTCTTCATTTATCATCTCATTTCTTCTTACAATCACATTTCCTTCACTATCTACGATATCTTCAGCGGCAATTCTTCCTATTATTCTATCTGAGAGCTTTTCAATTATTTCATTTCCTTCTCTTATCTCTTCGACGTAAATGCCCTCATCAGTTCCGCAGTCTTCTTCTCTCACTATCACATCCTGACTGACATCTACAAGCCTTCTTGTCAAATAACCGGAGTCTGCTGTCCTCAATGCCGTATCAGCAAGACCTTTTCTAGCACCGTGAGTGGATATGAAGAATTCCAGAACGTTAAGACCTTCTCTGAAGTTAGACCTTATAGGAAGTTCAATGATTCGTCCAGATGGGTCTGCCATCAAGCCTCTCATACCTGCTAACTGCCTTATCTGGTTTTTACTACCTCTAGCTCCTGAGTGAGCCATCATGAATATAGGGTTGAATTTATCTAAAGTTGCCATTAAGGCTTCTGTGACCTTTTCAGTAGTCATATTCCATGTTTCAATGACTTTTTCATACCTTTCCTCCTCGGATATTAAACCGCGCCTGAACTGAGCTTCAATTTTAGCTACCATTTCATCTGCTTCTTTTAGAAGCTTCTCTTTTTCTTTCGGTATTACCATGTCAGAAACGCTTATTGTAATTGCTGCCTTAGTTGAGTACTTGAAGCCTAGCTCTTTTATCTTATCTAAAGTCTCTGCTGTCTTTGTAGGCCCGTGTATTCTATACACCCTATCTAAAATCTTGCCTAGTTTGGATTTGTCCACAAGGTCATTTATTTCAAGATTAAAGGCTGTCTCAGGATTGTTTCTGTCGACAAACCCCAAATCCTGAGGTATCGCTTCGTTAAATATGATTTTCCCTACTGTAGTTTCAATAACTTTGGACTTTTTCTCTCCATTTATTTCTCTTGTCATTTTAACTTTTATTTTCGCGTGGATGTGAATATATCCCAACTGATAAGCCATAAGAGCTTCTTCAGGGCTTGAGAAATACTTTCCTTCACCCGGCACACCGTCTTCATCTGCAGTGAGGTAATAGCAACCGAGCACCATGTCCTGTGTAGGCGTCATAACAGGTTTTCCGTCCTGCGGCTTTAAAATGTTGTTGGCTGCCAGCATCAAAAACCTAGCTTCTGCCTGAGCTTCCATTGAAAGAGGTATGTGAACAGCCATCTGGTCTCCGTCAAAGTCAGCATTGTAAGCAGGACATACCAGCGGATGAAGCTTTATGGCTCTTCCCTCTACAAGAACTGGCTCAAAAGCCTGAATCCCCAGCCTGTGAAGTGTAGGCGCTCTGTTTAAAAGCACTGGATGTTCCTTTATGACTTCTTCTAAGACATCCCATACTTCAGGCCTTACTCTTTCTACCATCCTTTTTGCACTTTTAATATGCTGTGCAAGCCCTTTGTCTACTAACCTCTTCATCACAAATGGTTTAAAGAGCTCTAAGGCCATTTCCTTTGGAAGACCGCACTGATAAACTTTAAGTTCAGGTCCTACTACGATAACTGAACGGCCAGAATAGTCAACCCTTTTACCCAAGAGATTTTGTCTAAATCTTCCCTGTTTTCCTTTGAGCATATCAGAGAGAGACTTCAAAGGTCTATTTCCAGGACCTGTAACCGGTCTTCCTCTTCTGCCATTGTCTATAAGAGCGTCTACTGCTTCTTGCAACATCCTCTTTTCATTTCTCACTATTATATCTGGAGCCCCTAAATCCAAAAGCTTTTTAAGCCTATTGTTTCTGTTGATTACTCTTCTGTAAAGGTCATTTAAATCAGAGGTAGCAAACCGGCCACCGTCCAGCTGTACCATAGGCCTTAAGTCTGGCGGAATAACAGGAAGAACCTCCAAAATCATCCATTCTGGGCGATTGCCAGAGTCTATGAAAGCCTGAACTACTTCCAACCTTCTTATAGCCCTTACCCTTTTCTGCCCTGTAGACTCCTTTATCTCTGCCCTTAATTCTTTGCTAAGTTTTTCCAGATCTATTTCCTGGAGGAGTTCCTTTATTGCCTCAGCTCCCATTCCAGCTCTAAATCTATTTCCATATTTCTCCAAATATTCCCTGTACTCTTTTTCAGAAAGGAGTTGTTTTTTAGTAAGAGGAGTATCCCCTGGGTCAATGACTACGTAAGATACAAAGTACAAAACTTTCTCCAGCGCCCTTGGAGACATATCAAGCAAAAGCCCCATGCGGCTGGGAATGCCTTTCACATACCATATGTGAGCAACAGGGGCAGCAAGCTCAATGTGCCCCATTCTCTCTCTTCTGACCTTGGACCTGGTCACTTCAACACCGCACCTGTCGCACACAACTCCTTTGTACTTCACTCTTTTATACTTTCCACAATGGCATTCCCAGTCCTTAGTAGGTCCAAAAATCCTCTCGCAGAAAAGCCCATCTCTTTCCGGCTTTAAAGTCCTGTAGTTGATGGTCTCGGGCTTTTTCACTTCACCCCGAGACCATTCCCTTATTTTTTCAGGAGAAGCTAGGCCAATTTTTATGGCTTCAAAATTCTTAAGCTTAAACAAGGAGTGTCGCTCCTTTCCTCAATAAATTTTGACTTCACACATCATAGTCGTCATCCATGAACAAATCCTCGCTGTCAATGTCAAAATTATCAGGCTCAAAATCAATATCCTCTGGCAGTTCTTCTGGCTCTTCTTCATATTCTTCTTCGTACACTTCCTCTGGAGGCGCATCTTCTCTTCCTTCAATGTTTATATTAAGCGTAGCATCTGGAACATCATCGTCATCATCTTCAAATTCCTTAATTGGAATTTCCTGTCCATCTTCTGTGATGACTTTTACGTCTAATGCGAGGCTCTGAAGCTCTTTTACAAGCACTTTGAAGGATTCAGGTATTCCAGGCTCTGGTATATTTTCTCCTTTCACTATCGCTTCATAAGCTTTCACACGTCCGGTTACATCGTCAGATTTTACTGTAAGCATTTCCTGCAGGCTATGAGCAGCACCGTAAGCTTCCAGCGCCCAAACTTCCATCTCTCCAAATCTCTGCCCGCCAAACTGAGCCTTTCCGCCCAGAGGCTGCTGAGTGACAAGTGAATAAGGTCCTGTAGACCTTGCGTGCATCTTGTCATCTACCAGGTGATGAAGCTTTAGCATATACATGTATCCAACAGTGACTTTATTGTCAAAAGGCTCTCCCGTTCTTCCATCGTAAAGCTGTACCTTGCCGTCTGGAGAAAATCCGGACTTTGCAAGTAGTTCTTCTATATCCTTCTCTGTAGCTCCATCAAATACAGGTGAAGCTATATACCAGCCCAAAGCTTTTGCCACCAGCCCCAGGTGAGTCTCCAACACCTGACCTATGTTCATACGAGAAGGAACTCCCAGCGGATTCAAGCATATCTGCAAAGGCGTGCCATCTGGCAGGAAGGGCATATCTTCAACAGGCAGTATTCTGGAAATTACACCCTTGTTACCATGGCGACCTGCCATCTTGTCTCCAACAGAAATCTTTCTCTTCTGAGCGACAAAAACTCTTACCATTTGGTTGACGCCCGGAGGCAGTTCATCTCCATTCTCGCGTGAGTACACTTTAACATCTACCACAATACCTGATTCACCGTGAGGAACTCTTAAGGATGTATCCCTCACTTCCCTTGCCTTTTCACCAAATATTGCTCTTAAAAGTCTTTCTTCTGCAGTAAGCTCTGTCTCTCCTTTAGGGGTAACCTTTCCTACAAGTATATCTCCGGCTCTGACTTCTGCACCAATCCTTATTATTCCTCTTTCATCCAAATCTTTCAGTGCATCTTCTCCGACATTTGGAATCTCTCTTGTTATCTCTTCAGGACCTAATTTTGTGTCTCTAGCTTCTGCATCGTATTCCTCTATGTGAATAGAAGTGAGAGAATCATCCATTACCAGCTCTTCGCTTATCAAAATAGCGTCCTCGTAGTTGTAACCTTCCCAGGGCATAAATCCGACCAGGACGTTTTTACCAAGAGCAAGCTCTCCATGGTCTGTAGAAGGACCATCACATATTACCTGCCCTTTCTTGACCTCGTCTCCTTCATTGACAATAGGCCGTTGATTGATGCAGGTGCCCTGGTTTGACCTCTTAAACTTCAATAAATGGTATTCGTCTCTCTTTCCGTCCTTAGTTCTTATTACCACTTTGTCAGCTGTCACCTTTTCGACTATTCCATCATTCTTTGCCAAAATCACTGCCCCAGAGTCAACAGCAGCCTTATACTCCATGCCTGTGCCAACTATTGGAGCTTCTGGTTTTAACAAAGGCACTGCCTGCCTCTGCATGTTAGAACCCATCAAAGCTCTATTTGCGTCGTCATTTTCTAAGAAAGGTATAAGGGATGCAGAAACAGATACTATCTGCTTAGGAGATACGTCCATGAAGTCGACCTCTGTAGGCGGAACACTTATTATCTCTTCTCTTAACCTACATACGACTCTATCATTTATAAACCTGTTGTTTTCGTCCAAAGGCTCGTTCGCCTGAGCTATGATGTACTCATCTTCTTCGTCGGCGGTCATGTACACAATCTCATCTGTTACCGTGCCTGTTGCCTTATCGACTTTCCTGTAAGGCGTTTCTATAAATCCGTACTCGTTCACACGGGCATAAGTAGTAAGGGAGGTTATCAAACCGATGTTAGGACCTTCAGGCGTTTCTATAGGACATATCCTTCCGTAATGGGAATAGTGCACGTCTCTTACCTCAAAGCCAGCTCTTTCTCTGCTAAGCCCTCCAGGACCTAAAGCGCTAACTCTCCTTTTATGTGTAAGCTCAGAAAGAGGGTTTGTCTGATCCATGAACTGTGAAAGCTGGGAACTTCCAAAAAATTCCCTAATAGCTGCAACTACAGGGCGGATGTTTATGAGGTTTTGAGGAGTAACCTCATTAACATCCTGAATTGTCATCCTCTCTTTCACAACTCTTTCCAAGCGGGCAAGGCCAATTCTGAACTGGTTCTGCAAAAGCTCGCCAACAGATCTCACTCTTCTGTTGCCAAGGTGGTCAATGTCATCCACAAAACCAACGCCATGAGTCAAATTCAGCTGGTAGCTTATAGTAGCTACTATATCGTCTTTAGTTATATGCTTAGGAACAAGTTCATCCATCCTATTTTTTATTTCATTCAAAACAGCTTCTTCATCGCTAAAATTATCCAGTATCTCTCTCAAAACCCTAACATTTACCAGCTCTTTTATGTTAAGACTTGAAACGTCGTAAGGCATAGGATATTTGTTTATGTCAACTGTGTTATTCCCAACTACCTTTACTACTTTCCCATCAACTAAAATCTCAACTTCATTTATTCCACAGTTTTGAATCTCTTCAGCTTTCTCCCTTGTAATTTTTTCTCCTTCTTCTACTAATACCTCTCCTGTAATCGGGTTGACAATCCTTTTAGCGCTTTTGTGGTTGGCAATCCTTGCCTTAAGCGCTAGTTTTTTATTAAACTTATAACGCCCCACTTTTGCCAGATCGTATCTTTTTGGGTCAAAGAAAAGGGCATTGAAAAGGCTTCTTGCGCTCTCCACAGTAGGTGGTTCACCAGGTCTTAACCTCTTGTAAATTTCTATCAAAGCTTCCTCTTCAGATTTTGTGGTATCCTTGTCCAATGTAGCCTTTAACTTTTCTTCCTCTCCTAAAAGGTCCAATATCTGTATGTCAGTGTTGTACCCTATAGCCCTTAGCAATACGGTAATCGGAACTTTTCTAGTCCTGTCTATTCTAACATATATAACATCGTTTGAATCCTCTTCATATTCAAGCCATGCACCTCTATTGGGAATGACAGTCGCAAAAATGAGCTTTTTACCAAATTTATCAAATTGCTGGTCATAATATACACCTGGTGACCTGACCAGCTGGCTTACAATTACGCGTTCTGCACCGTTTATGATAAACGTACCTTTGTCTGTCATTAAAGGAAGGTCTCCCATGAAAACTTCAGATTCCTTTATCTCACCCGTTTCCCTGTTTGTAAGCCTTACCTTTACTTTAAGAGGAGCCGCATAAGTTGTATCTCTGTCCTTGCATTCCTCTACAGAGTATTTGGGATTATTTTCCAGTCTATAATCTACAAACTCCAATGCTAAATTGCCAGTGAAACTTTCTATAGGGGAAATTTCCTGAAAGACTTCTTTAAGACCCTCCTCCAAGAACCACTGATAGGACTTCTTCTGAACCTCAATAAGATCTGGAATCTCCAAGACCTCATCTATCTTGGCAAAGCTCATCCTCGTCCTACTGCCCGCTTGTACAGGCCGTACCATCCATTTCACCCCTTAAAAATGTAAATTACCAAAAGTTCAACACTTTTGGATTCGCGCACAAAGACCCTATTATATTTGGTATTATGCACCAACTATCCAAAAATTATACCTTGACAAATAAAAAAGGCCACTATTAATGCAATTTTATATAATAACACAACAAATCTTTTATGTCAACAACTCCCCCATAAAAAATAAGGGCAAATTGCTTGCCCTTATTTTATCTCTACTTTTGCACCAACTTCTTCGAATTTTGCTTTGATCTGATTTGCCTCTTCCTTGCTTACGCCTTCCTTTATTGGCTTTGGCACGCTGTCTACTAAGTCCTTTGCCTCTTTAAGTCCCAATCCTGTTATCTCTCTTACTACTTTGATTACTTTTATCTTGTCGCTTCCTACTTCTTGCAAGATTACATCGAATTCTGTCTTCTCTTCAGCAGGTGCTGCTGCTGGTGCACCAGCTGCTGGTGCTGCTGCAACTGCTACAGGAGCTGCTGCAGAAACTCCAAATTCCTCCTCCAAAGCTTTTACTAATTCAGCTAGCTCTAAAACTGTCATGTTTTTTATGGCTTGCAAAATTTCCTCTTTGCTCATCTTCTCTACCTCCATTCAAATTTTTTTACGCTTCAGCTTGCTTTTTCTCTTTTATAGCATTTAGCGCGTAGACCAAGCTTCTCAATGTGCCAGAGAGCACAAAAACGAGATTTGTGATAGGAGCTTTCATGCTGCCCAAAGCCTTTGCCAGAAGTTCTTCCCTGGAAGGAAGCTTGGCCAAGGCTTCTATCTCCTGGGGAGATACTATCTTGCCGTTCACTATACCTACTTTTAGCTCAAGACCTTTGTGGTCTTTCATGAATTCAGTTAAAATTTTTGCAGGCGCAACAGGATCTTCATACCCAAAAGCTACAGAGGTAGGCCCTTCAAAGTATTTTATGAGGTCATCTCCATAACCTAGCTCTCTTGCTGCAATTGTCATTAGAGTGTTTTTGTAGACTTTGTACTCGGAGTTCGCTTCCTTAAATTTGCGCCTTAAAACTGTTTCATCTTCAACAGCCAGACCGCTGAAGCTGGTGAAAATCACTGTCTGAGCTTTTGACAGCTTATCTTTGAATTCTGCGACGATCTGCTGCTTTTTCTCTCGGCTGGCGCCCACCTTCCCACCTCCTTAAAAATTTAAAAAGGATCCCGTAGACACGAGGATCCCCAGAGGGAATTTATCTTAAAAAACCTCGGTGGGATTTACGTGCAGTACGCACAACCCACTGTCTACGGTCTTTCTCATATTCAATTTCAACGGTGTCTATTATAGCATTAGTCTTTACAGGATGTCAATACGCTTATTCAAATATTCTTGCAGGATTTACTTTAACGCCTGGTCCCATAGTAGAAGAAAGCACTACACTCTTTATATACTGACCCTTTGCAGCAGCAGGCTTAGATTTTATAATCGCATCCATGACAGTTCTGAAATTCTCTAAAAGCTTCTCTTTGCCAAAGGACTTTTTCCCGATTGGAACGTGAATTATACCTGCCTTATCAATGCGGTACTCTATTTTCCCCGCTTTAGCTTCCTTAACGGCTTTTTCAACTTCAAAAGTAACTGTACCAGATTTGGGGTTTGGCATTAACCCTTTTGGTCCTAAAAGTTTACCCAATCTTCCTACAACGCCCATCATATCAGGGGTTGCAATAACAACGTCGTAGTCAAACCAGTTCTCCTTCTGAATTTTCTCCACGAGCTCTTCTGCTCCAACATAGTCTGCGCCAGCTGCTTCTGCCTCTTTAGCCTTTTCACCTTTGGCAAAGACCAACACTTTTACGGTTTTTCCTGTACCGTGAGGAAGTATCACTGTACCTCTCACCTGCTGATCTGCATGCCTTGGATCAACGCCAAGTCTTACTGCTAAGTCAATTGTCTCATCAAATTTGGCATTGGCCGTTTTAAGAACTATATCCATTGCTTCATCACTTGAGTACTGCTGGGTTTTGTCGTAAAGTTTAAGATTTTCCAAATATCTTTTCCCTCTCTTCATCTTAAAGCCTCCTTCGTGGTATTATCGGGCATCTGCCTCCCACTTCACTTTACACAATTTCTATTCCCATGCTTCTAGCAGTTCCAGCAATCATCCTCATAGCAGCCTCTATATCTGTGGTGTTTAAATCTCTCATCTTTATCTCAGCAATCTCTCTTAATTGCTGTTTCGTAATTTTACCAACTTTCTGCTTATTTGGCTGAGGAGAACCAGACTCAATTCCAGCAGCTTTTTTGAGCAAAACAGACGCTGGAGGAGTCTTTGTTATGAAACTAAAGGACCTATCTGAGTATATTGTTATCACAACAGGGATGATAAGCCCTGCGTCTTTTGCTGTTCTTTCGTTAAATTCTTTACAAAAAGCCATTATATTAACACCATGGGGTCCTAACGCAGTACCCACTGGTGGCGCAGGAGTGGCTTTGCCCGCTGGCAGTTGAATCTTCACAACAGCTGCAACCTTCTTTGCCATGACTACACCTCCTTATATGCTATATTTTCTGAAGTTGCACAAGGTCAAATTCAACCGGTGTCTCTCTCCCAAACATTGAAATTAAAACTTTTGCCTTCTGTCTTTCAGGATAAACTTCCTGTACAACTCCTATGAAATTCTCAAATGGCCCAGAAACAACCCTTACTGTGTCCTTCACATTGAGGTCAACAGCCGTAGAAACATCTTTTATACCCAAAGCCCTTACTTCAGCATCCGTCAAAGGCACAGGCTTTGAGCCAGGCCCTACAAAACCAGTTACTCCCCTTGTGTTTCTAACTACATACCAGGTCTCATCTGTCATTATCATCTTCACCAGTACATACCCAGGAAAAATCTTTCTCTCAACCACTTTTTTCTTTCCATCTTTTATCTCTGTAACTTTTTCAGTCGGAACTACAATTTGAAGAATTTTATCCTGTAAATTTCTGTTTTCTATAATCTTTTCCAGATTAGCTTTTACTTTGTTCTCATACCCTGAATATGTGTGGACAACATACCATTTCGCAGTTTCCTTTTCAGACATAGTGAGCTCCGGGGAAAATCCCCAACCTCCTTTAAAATGATTTGAGGATGAGTTTCAATATATAGCTAAAAACAGAATCTACCAAAAAAATAAATATCGTAAAGAGGACCATTACAACGAGCACAATTTCCGTATAAGTTATCATCGTATCCCTTCCGGGCCATGTCACTTTTTTCATTTCTGCCTTTACTTCTCTAAAAAACTTTACAATCTTCCTTCCTTCACCGGCCATTTCCTCACATCCTCTTTATGTTTTGCTTTATTTAGTCTCTCTGTGGAGGGTATGCTTTTTGCAGTGTTTGCAATACTTCTTGAGCTCTAACCTATCCGGGTCATTTTTCTTATTTTTTGTCGTATGGTAATTTCTATTCTTGCATTCAGTACAAGCCAGTGCAATTTTTACTCTCAATTGTTACACCTCCCGGTGATGCGACTACTTAGACAAATTTATCATAAATAAAACTTGTTGTCAATCCTTAAACAAAAATAAATTAACCCAAAAGAAGCCAGGTTTGCACCCGGCTTCCTGTTTTACTCAATTATAGCAGACACGACACCAGCACCAACTGTCCTTCCGCCTTCTCTTATAGCAAACTTAAGCCCTTCTTCCATCGCTATCGGCGTTATAAGCTCTACTCTCAATGTCACGTGGTCTCC
>NZ_SLWU01000039.1 GCF_004345675.1 Caldanaerobacter subterraneus
TCTTAAACTTACACTCTGTATTTTATCAGGAGGTACTTATTTTTTCAAAGTCCATTCTCCCTTATTTTTTATTCATTACAGGAATGCTCCATTTACTGCAGTGGTTGTTTCTAAACTATAAATAGGTTCTTGTGAAATTACTTTTTCTTGGTAAACGTACGCATCTGATTCGTTTATACCAGCAAGAGGCATGAAAAACATTACAAGGAGACCTACTGTTGCCAAAGCCATTGAAAAAGTACCATCCCAGTCCTTGTCACTAAATGCTATAATTAGGGAAAATATTAAAAGGATGGCCCCCAGAATCACTTTTAATCAACTCCTTTGTTTTATTTTTTAAGTTTCAAAAGATTCTTTGGTTGGAAAAATTTTAATGCTCGTATTTTTTATACTCTTAAAATCTTGGAATAAAAATTTTTAGCGTTTAAATCAATTTTTTCACCAAGCTTTCCGGCCTCCTCGTTTGTTATGCTTTTTTTATTAAATAATAAAAAGTTTTTATATCTAACAAGATAAACAGCATTGTATTTCCAAAATGCAAAAATTAAAAAAGCCTTCCCACCGGCTTTTTCAAAGTCTTCAAGAAAGGCCTTTTCTTTTCCAGAAAAATGAGATTCGGTAAGCTGTATTCTATCTGAAGTAGTTTCTTTACACTCCAGTGCAACAGGAATGCCTTTTACAACGCCCAGAAAATCCACAGGGGCTCCTTTTTTGGGAAAAACTTTGCCTCCATAATTGACCCATAGAACATTCTGCTTTAAGAGAATTCCCTGTCCTGACAGCCTCAATTTTACCGCAATGTTTTCTATGAATTCTTCCAATGCACCACCTTTCTGCATTTATTAACACTCCGTTTCTGGTATTCTGTATTTTTTAATTTTTTACTGTCTTTTCTTTTTTTCATTACTGGACTGCAAAGTACGTAATTAATACCGCAATGTACAAAATTGTCCGCTTTATTTTTCATCTTTCCTCAAAAAAAAAAAAAAAAATTAGCAAAAACAATTAAGACTTAACATTAAGCCAAAAAAATTCCTGCGCTTAACCCTGCTGCGCACTGAAACATTTTATCATCTCCTTTTTATTAACGATTAATATCCCCAGAATAAAAAAAATAATGACCGTGTCGAATTTACTAAAGAGATAGTGAAAAAAGGAGGTTAATTTATTATGAGAAAAATAAACGCTGTTAATAAAAATGTTTCGTCATCATACCTAAAAAATAAAGATAAAGTTGAAATTAGAAACGCTCTTTATGATTTAATAAAAGGTCTTGAATTATCAGACAAGATTGAGATATTAGAAAAAATTAAGATTGAAAGTCGTTTATTTCGTGAATTTTATGAACACAAACTTAACCATGGATTTTTATTTTATGTAACCAGTAATTTCTTAGAAGCTATTAATACCTTTTTTGTTACGCTTGTAGGAGTTTTGGTAGGTTTTATAGGAGGTACCATAAATACTGTCATAAACAGTAAAACTACAAATCTATTAAGCAAAGATTTTATTCAAAAGATAAACCATATGGTTAATGCCTTCGTTAATGAAGTGACAAGCATTAAATTTATTGTAACTATTTTGAGCATTATTTTAATAATAATTTTTGTTATATCACTATTGGTTGTATATCCAGAAAAAAGAAAAATTTCACATTTAATTGGAATATATTCCTACTGGGAATATTATTCTAATTATCTTCAGGTAAAAATAAAAAATATACAGCAAAAAACAAAGTAGTCAATAACCCCAGCAAAATAAAATTATATTTTAGGGAACTCCAAAAAGCCAAAGGTACGGTAATAAATATAACCATAACTGACACTGAGTATAAATCACTAAGTGGATCTATTATGTAAGAAATTAACTTTATAAAGAGTGCAGAATTTAACACGCATAAAAAGACTCTCAATAAAAAAGATAATGGCAATTTACCTATTATAATTAAAGGAGTTTCAACAAGTAAAATAAGCAATGCATAAAAAATCTGTTTTAAAAATGTTACAGCAACAGATATTATTAACAATTTCTTATCATTCCTAAGCATAAAAATACTCCCCTTTAAAAATTCTTAATTACATTTTTTAACCAGAACATTCCGCAAGAAGTCTCCATCTTCTATAAGATGGAGATGAATTGCGGTAGACAAATATTCAGTTTCGGTATATAATAAAACTGGTGATGATTATGAAATTTGACTCAAATAAACATTCAGTATTTCTTCTCTACTACCATTTGATTTTAGTGACAAAATACAGAAGAAATGTGATAGATGAGAAAATTTCAAAAAGACTAAAAGAAATTTTTGAGTACATTCACCCCAATTACGACATAACCTTGGTTGAGTGGAATCATGATAAAGACCACATTCACATTTTGTTCAAGGCGACTCCTACAACACCACTTTCCAAGTTTATAAATGCTTATAAAAGCGCCTCTTCAAGACTCATAAAAAAGAATTTCCTGAAATTAAGCAAAAACTATGGAAGGAATATTTTTGGTCAAGAAGTTATTGTTTACTGACAAGTGGTGGTGCTCCAGTTGAGGTAATTAGAAGATATATCGAGAGTCAGGGTGAGAAAAGAAAATGCTGAAAGCATATAAGTATCGAATATATCCTGATAAAGCTCAGAAAGAATTTTTTGAAAAAACTTTTGGTTGTTGTAGATTTGTATGGAACAAGATGTTAGAAGAAAAGCTTGAAACCTTGAGACAGGGTAGAAAGATTCCAAGGATAACTCCAGCAAGATATAAAAAGGGATACCCTTTCCTGAGAGAAGTAGACAGTCTTGCACTTGCAAATGTTCAACTTGAGCAGGAAAAGGCATTCAGAAACCATTTCAAAAACCCCGAACATTTTAGAATGCCGAAGTTTAAGAAAAAGAAAGATAAGCAGTCATACACAACAAACAACCAGCAACTCAAAAATGGTAATGAAACAATTAGAGTAGATTTTGAAAAAGGATTAATTTATTTACCAAAGATAAAAAGTGGAATAAAAACAATATTTCACAGAAGGTTTGAAGGGAAAATAAGATCTGCAACAGTTGTAAAAACGAAAGCAGGCAAGTACTATGTAAGTATACTTGTAGATGTACAAGACCCAAGAAATGATGTAAAAGAGCCAAAGAATTTTATTGGCGGGATAGATTTAGGTTTGAAAAGTTTTGTAACAATTGCAAATGATACGGGCAGTTTGAAGATTGAGTATCCGAAATACCTTATCAAAGCTGAAAAAAGATTCAAAAAATCGCAGAGGCAATTGTCAAGGAAGGAAAAAGGCTCTAAAAACTGGGAGAAAGCAAGAAAAAGGCTTGCAAAAGAGCATGAGTATGTAAAGAATGCGAGGGAAGATTTTTTGCACAAGCTTTCCAAAGCCATCATAGACGAGAACCAAGTCGTGGTGGTCGAAAGTTTGAATGTAAAGGGGCTATCAAAAACAAGATTATCGAAACGCATTCTTGATAGTTCATGGTCAAAGTTTTTAGAATATCTTAGATACAAGGCAGATTGGTATGGCAGGAGAGTAATAGAGGTAGATAAGACATTCCCATCTTCGAGAATGTGTAGTATATGTGGATATATCAACAAGGAGTTAAAACTGAAGGATAGGGTATGGGAATGTCCTGAATGTAGAACGATTCATGATAGGGATGAGAATGCAGCGAGAAACTTGAGAAACTATGGGATTGTTTATATAAGCGGTTAGTAGGGTGGGGACCACCCGAATTTACGCCTGTGGAAGACCTGGACCTCTACTACTGGGGATTCCTTCCCCGGTAGCAAGTCTGGTCGATGAAGCAGGAAGCCCACCACCTCTTCAGGTGGTGGGTAGTTCACTAAATCAGCAACCACTTATAACGCCCAAAAAGTCTACAGGAGCCCCTTTTTTAGGGAAAACTTTGCCTCCATAATTAACCCACAGAACATTTTGCTTTAAAAGAATTCCCTGTCCTGACAGTCTCAGCTGCACAGCAATGTTTTCTATAAGTTCTTCCAGAGCATCACCTTTTTGCATGTTTCAGCATCCTTCCTCTTGCTTTATTTTGTAATATAAAAAAACAGCAGCAAATAAAAACAAAAATATAATCAGTAAAAAAAGGTTTATTCTTAAATTCCAAGTGATAAATGTGTGATCAAAATTAAGGGTTACCTTATAGGCTTGCATTGTTTTTACAATTTTCTCCATTGCATTAAACAGTGTTAAATCAATATAAATCTGAACTAATATAAGACAAAAAAGGGTTATAACTACAGTAATTATCATATTAAACACCCTTTTCCTTTTAATAATTTTTTTATTTTAAATCGCTGTTAAATGTCTTCTTAATCGTTCCTTTTGGAACTACGATGTATTGTTCCAGTGGTTTTTCTACCACTCCGCCAGCAAGTAGGTTATAATATTTTTCTACTTTTTTGTACAAATAAGGTTTATCAAGATTATCTTCTTCAATTAAATCCCATTTAGAGGCAGGAAGTTTGTAAACAGTAGTCCTCAGTGGATTTTCAGATTTAACAACCCTGACAAAATAATATATGTTTTGATCTATGCTGCCTATTCCCAATACAAAAGGCGAATCCGAAAGAGCTAAATTGTCCTCCAGAGAAATAATATATTCTTTTGTTTCAAAATACCTTTTACTGCCAAACATTTTATTGTCAATATATGAGTTATTTATTGTTATTACAATGAATATTATTGCAAAAACTGCTATTAGTGCCAGTCCTTCTTCTGCTGTTCCCCTTTCATCTTTTATAAAATTTTTGAAAATGCGCATATTTGACACCTTCTTTATTTGTTTTTAAAATACAAAATTTTAAAAATTTGTTTGCAGTTCTGCATGTTTTATCATAAAAAGCATTCTTTTTTTAAAATCATTCTTTTAAAATTTTAGGGTTTTTATCTAAAATCCACAATTTTACGCATCCGTTTTTTATATACGGGCTCACAATGAATTTCACTTCATCACCTTTTCTGTAAGTACCATCTAAAAAGAATCCAAATTCTTCGTTGACAATTACCAGCTGCCAGTCCTGATCTATTCTTACGTCTGTAACCGTTCCTTTTAACAGAAAAGCAGGCTCTGGATTTTTGTAGCCAAATGGTTCAAACTTGTCAAAAGCCATAACCTCTTCTAAATCCGGTACTTTCGTCAAAACACCATCCAAGTCTCTTATCTCTTCTTTTGGAGGATTTTCTTCCGTGTATTCGTTCAATAAGTTCTGGATCCTTTTTAAATCTCTAATACTGTATGAAACACCTGCTGCTGATTTATGACCTCCAAAGGTTATATCTACATGTTCAGATACGTATTTAAAAGCTTCCATTAAATCAAAATCTCCATAAGTTCTTACAGAAGACACTGCTTTACCACTGTCGTCTACACTGCTTACCATTACAGGTTTTTGAAATTTTTCAGCAGTTCGTCCCGCAATAAGTCCTGTTATGCCTCTAGGACAGTTTTTAAAGGCATATATTAAAAACTTGTTTCCATTGTCTTCTATACGGCTCAAATACTGATTTACAAGCTCTAAACGCTTTCTGTTTAGTTCTTCAACTTCTTCAACATTTGTACCATAAAGTAAAAGCTCCAGACCCATCTGCGGGCTTTTCAAGCGTCCTGTAGCATTAATTCGAGGAGCTATTATCCATCCTATATCAAAACCTGTGAGATTTTCATGGTTTCTTCCTGCAACTCTCAGGATTTCTTTTATGCCTTTTATGGGCTGTTTTCTCATAAGCTCAAGCCCTTTTCTTGCAATGTACCAGTTGTTTCCGTCCAGAGGAACGACGTCGGCGACAGTTGCAAGGCCTGCAAGCTGTATCATTGCAGGAGTTACTGAAAGATTTCTCTGCCTTAAAAGTTCTCTTGCCACTAGATATGCCACTCCTGCTCCTGCATAGTCCTGATATTTGTCCTTGTAAAGCTTGGGATTAAAAATTTTGTACGCATCGGGAAGAGGGTACTGTGGTTCGTGATGGTCTGTTATGATTAGTTTAATGCCCAGCTCTTTAGCTGCTTTTGCTGCATCAACAGCAGTTATGCCATTATCTACAGTAACAACTGTTTCAAAACCCTCTTCCTTTATACGCTTTAAATGAAGAGGTTTTATGCCGTATCCTTCTTTTCTTTCCGGCAAAAATATCTTGTTCTGGATTCCTAAAACATCCAAAGCATTTTTGAGTATAAGTGAAGAGGCAATTCCATCAACATCATAATCTCCAAATATAGCAACTCTTTTGCTGGTTAAGATAGCTTTGACAATGTCAGAAAGGGGGAAGTCGCTGGATGTTACAGGATATTTCCTTTGAAGTTCAATTTTTGTATTTGGATTATATCTCCAGAGCATATAAAATCCCCCTTTCTATTTGTTCTTTTTGTTCTTTAAGCCTCTCCTTCAAGGCCGTGTACCTTTTTGAGCTGTCAATTGTATTTATTGCTATTTTAAGGGCCTGCATGTCTCCAAAGATTTTTACTGTGTTTCTTGCTCTTGTAACAGCAGTGTACAGAAGGTTTCTCTTCAGCATGATGTAGTGATTCATTGCAATTACTACGATTACCGTATCATACTCACTACCCTGAGATTTATGTATCGTAATCGCATAAGCAGGAATAATTTCTTTTAGCTCCTCTTCTACCAGATCGACTATTCGCCCGTCAAAATCTATTACAACATGCCTTAGACCCTCTTCGTCTCTATAAGCCCTTTTTACATAGCCCGTGTCTCCATTAAAAATTTCTTTTTCGTAGTTGTTTTGAGTCTGCATGACTTTGTCCCCGACTCTAAATATTTTGCTGCCATATGTTATTTCTTCTTTTTGAGGATGCGGCGGATTTATTCGTTCCTGTATCAGCCTGTTCAATTCCAGAGTGCCTATATCCGTCTTTTTCATTGGTGTTAAAATCTGAACGTCATCAAGTGTTTTGCCTTTTTCAAGTTCTTTTACAAACTCTTCTACAACCTGTTCCGGACTTACAAGTTCATGGAAGATAAAATCTTTGTTATTGAAGCGCACCATTTTGCCTTCTTTTATGAGTTTTGAATTGATGATTATTCCTGACGTTTCTTCCTGCCTGAAAATAACATCAAGTTTTGTTACAGGTATTACACCTGACTCAATTAAGTCTCTTAAGACGTTTCCTGCGCCTACTGATGGAAGCTGATCCATGTCTCCTATTATGATGAGCTTGGCATCTTCTCTCAAGGCTTTTAACAGGCTTGCAGCAAGTTCATTGTCAACCATTGAGAATTCGTCTACTATGACGACATCTTCATCAAGAGGATTAAGCTCATTTCTGAAAAATCTCACGCTTCTAAATTCTTTATCAAATCTTGCTTCTAGCAATCTATGAATTGTTTTAGCTGGGTGGCCTGTTACTTCTTCCAGCCTTTTTGCTGCCTTGCCTGTAGGAGATGCTAAAGCCGCAAGCTTATCTTGTTTTTGGAAGATGTAGAGAAGAGCGCTGACAATCGTTGTCTTTCCTGTGCCTGGCCCTCCAGTTATGATGGATATGTTATTCTCAACCGCCTTTTTTATAGCTTCCTTCTGTTTTAGACTATACCTGATGTTTTTTGTAGCCTCTGCTTCTTTGATAAGCTCATCAATGTTATTTATTCTCCAGGGCTTTTTATTGAGCATCTTAGCAATTTTCTCAGCAATGTACTTTTCGCTGTAAAAGTTTTTGGGCAGGTACACTTTCCCTTTATCGTCATAAAGCTCTTGCGTAGCCGTTAAATATAGGGCTTGATCTAAAACTTTCGTGTACCCTACTTTTAAAATCTTCTCCGAAGCTGCTTTGCATAGTGTTGTAATCGGCAGGTATAAGTGTCCTTCTGTTTCTGCAAGGTACAGCGTATATTTTAAGCCTGATTGAATCCTATAGGCATTGTCTTTCTCTATTCCGAACTTTTCCGCTATTTCATCGGCCTTAATAAAGCCTATTCCATCAACTTCTTCAGCTACTTGATATGGATTTGCTTTTATCTGTATCAGTGTATTGCTGCCGTAATGGTCATAAAGCTTTTTTATCATGTTAAGTGAAAAGCCCAGAGGCAAGAGCTCAAGCTTTATTTCGTTGAATTCTTTGTTTTGTGTAATTTCTGCACTTACTGAATCAACTACACTCTGTGGTATTCCAATTTCTCTGAGCCTTTCGGGGTTTTCTTCAATAACCTGCAAAGCGTCCCTTCCAAATGCTGCAACTATTTTTCTTGCCCTTACCGGGCCTATCCCTTTTATGTTCTGCAGGAAAATTTCTATGTCGCTTTCTTCAACTTCTCTGGACATTTCTGCGAACACAACTTTAAACTGTCTGCCGTATTTTGAGTGGACGTACCATTCTCCTATCAAATCCAGCTTCTGACCCTGTTTGTAACTGCCCTGGAAGGTTGCAACAAAGTTGTTGTCCTCTGTTCGGATGGCTGCAACCGTATAGCCGTCGTCTGATGCAAAGATTATCTTTTCGATTGTGCAGTTTTTTATTTCCTGCAGATTCATTTTACAACCACTTCCTGCAATTATTGTATTTTTATGATCTGCTCAGGTGAAAAATCTATTCCTAAGTCCCTGCCGAACATTTTTAGGCGAACTTTTACACTACTGCTGTTAACTTCTATGATTTCTCCAATAAAGTTTTCAAAAGGCCCGTCTATGATTGTTACAGTATCACCCACCTTGAATTCGTCATTTGCACTGTCTGTCAGTCCTGCTCTTTTTGCTTCCGCCGGAGTTATAGGCTCTGGCATATTCCCTCCACCGACAAAGTGTGCTACGCCGTTCACTCTCCTTAATGCTGCCATAACCTCATCAGTCATAACTGCCTTGACAAATACATATCCGGGAAATATTTTTTCTTCGATTTGTTTTATTTTGCCTTTTCTGGAAACAGTCCTTTTTTGCGTTGGGACTTCCGCCTTTATAATTAATCCGTTATATTTTTCTGTTTTAGCTAGACTATTAATATGCTCTTTCACTCTTTTCTCAGCATTGTGGTACGTAAAAATCACATACCACATTGGTTTTTCTTTTGTTTTTGTTAGTTCCTGCACTTCACTCATTTTTATCACTCCTCAGTTTAATTATACACCTATTAATTAACTGTGTCAATATTTAAATATACTTTTCGCTGTGCTTAAAGCGTAAATAAGCCCTTTGTTTCGAGATGCTTCTTCAGCTCCTCTGCATTGAAAGTCCATGTCTCTATTTCGCTCTTATCTCCCTTTTGGAGAGCTTCTGCAAGTCTTTTTAGAGCATTGTAGTAAAATGCTCTGTCTAAGTCTGATGTGCTTTTTGCAAGCCTGTCCCACTCTTTTGGAGTCCTTGAAAGGGCAACTTTATGTACTTCCTGCATTTCAGCAACTCTCCTTTCTTACTCAAACTCTGAAGGGAAAATGTTTATCACTTACTGTTGCGGCATGTCAAGGGTATCCGAGCAGTCTTCTTTCCAGTTCTTCTATGCTTTTATCTACAACACCAGGTAAATTTCTTTCTTCTCTGCCTTTCCTGTAGCTGTACTCAAGCAGCTTCTTCTCCAGTTCTTCCACGTTATAACTTCTCTGAGTATAGCTGTTAAAGTAGTTTCTGGGTGGGGTAAATTCTTTTTGCGTCTTGTGGTTAAAAGAGTTCATGTCCCAGTTATTTTTCAGTGTAGAAACAAGAAAGCCTTCAGGATTATTAATTTCTTCCTGCAGTGCTGCTTTTTCTAAATAAGCTACAGCATTTGTTATTCTCTCTTCAGGATATTTCTTTAAGAGAGTAGCAAAAAAGGACAGTTTATCTCTTCCAGTGATTTTTTGATATTGTTTATTTATTTCAGCAGCAGCACCAGCCGAAGGCTGGGAATTTACCCCACCGTCAGGTGGGTTATTGTTTGTAATAATCTCTGTTGTAATCTTTGTAGTATTCTCTGTAGTAATCTCTGTATACGTCCCCCGTTCAAATGTAGGACCTCCCACATTAGAATGTGGGAGGTCCTCCGTTTTAATGTGGGAGGTCTTACATTCTAATGTAGGAGGTATCACAGATGTAGGAGGTATTACATTAGAATGTGAGAGGTCCCCCATTCTAACGTGGGAGGTTTGAGTATGACCTTGCTGAATATTTTTTGGTTGAGAAAAATATAATTCATTGTCTTCTTTTTCCGTAGTTTCCGTAGTTTCTGTAACCGGATTTAAGTCGCTATATGTGATTTCTTTTATTTTCTCAGTTACCGGTTCAATAAACATTATATTTGTTAAAGTTAATCCCTTGTCCGTCTTCAAATTGCGAAATTCTACTTTAATAAGACCTAGTTTTTGAAGATATTTTATTGCTTCTTGAACTTGTCTTTTGGTTAAGCCAAATTGATCTGCAAAACTTTGATACGAACGCTGAAGTTTGTCGCCATTAAATTTTTGTTTGTATCCAATAACTTCTCCTGTATAAGGGTTTCTCTCAATTTTGGGTCTGTACCAATAAACAATTTCTGATAAAATAATAATTGCATTGAGATTTGGTTTTCCGGACGGATAGGTTATTTTTTTATACCACTGTGCAGGAATAATATTCCCTTCAAAATTTAATTCCATCATTTTCTTTACTTCCGGGTTAATATAGTTATTATTTCTTATATTTTCCATAAAATAACCTCCTAAACTTAAAAATTTTTCAGCAAAAACTTAAAATTGACTAAAAAAAACAACGTCTAACATGAAAAGACAATTTGACGTTTCGGAGAGTTAACATTTTGTCCCTTCGAAGGGACAAAATGACGTTTCGGAGGGTTAATTTGATGCCTCATAAAGTCATAGTTCCTTCTTAAGGGAGAAAAGTTATGTAGTGCGTAAGAAGGCCCTTAAAAAACAAAAAAGGCAGCCAGCTGGCTGCAAAAATAAATAAAAGTTGGGGAGAGATTTTTTTTGACCCGCAGGAGGACGAATACACAGGCCCAAGGGGGACGAACAGCCTGTGCAGTGCGCCCTCCCTCAATAAAAAAGGGACGTTTTGTTACGCCCCTGAAAAGTCTTATATGAACTTTTGAAAAAGTACAGCTATAAACATAAGGCCGAACGCAAGTCCAATTAAAATGTCTAGTATTGAACCTGTACGTACCAGAGGTATTTTAAAACTTTTGTTATAGGGATAAAGCACAGGAATACCTGATGGAGTGAACAGATCTGTTGCAAGGTGTGTAGTATAACCTATTAGTGCAGGCGGTAGAATAGTCCTATCTGACATAAATAAAATAAATGTAAAAAATAAAAAGCCTGCAAGAGAGTGTGTAAAACCTCTGTGAGGGCCTATAAAAGCAAGCCCTATATAGGTTAAGTACAATATTAGACTTAGCAGTAAAAAGTATTTGTATTTAAATAAAAAATACCCTGCAGCTATCAGTGCAGGGAAAGTTAATGCTCCTGTATATTTGTTTAACTTGTGTCTCAACATGCTACCCGGTGTATCTATGTCAGGTAAAAGTGAGCTTGCAGCAGCAACAGCTAAATTAATCGGCAGCTGTGAAGGATCTTTTGTGAGGAGAGCTGTTGCTGCAAGTGCTACTGCCATGTGTGTGCGCCCTAACATTTTAATCAACTCCATCCGATAGTATTTATAGAGAAATATTTTGTAACTTTTTTGTAAAGGAGAGTGAATTATGGATACGTTATTATCTGCCATTTTTTCCTTATTCAAAAATATTTCAAGAAATTCTTACAAAACAACATATAGGTTTTTCACAATTCTGATAATATCATTTACTTTTAAGTATTTTTATCCTAATATATTTTTTCTATTTTTAAATCAATTTAAGGAGTACAAAAAAACGATAGTATTGTTCATAAAATTTCTTACATTAGCGTTTTTTACATATGGTAATATTGAAACTGTTTTTCTGCTTTTTTATGTTTTGGTAGTATCTTTAAAAGCCCTATTTTATTATGTTAACAGATTTAACCATTATAATACATACAAAGAATGTTGGGATGACCTTATAAAAGATTCATATATCACAATTGCAGTAGATAAGCTTACTTTTGCATACAGTTGTGCTTGGATTGGTTTTGGATATATTTTGTTATTAAACAATAATTATGTTGACTTGATAAAAGAATTTTTCAACATAATTACATTTAAAATGTCTTTTCTTTTTACATGGGTTTTTATACCTATTTCTGTTGTTATGTTTTTGGTAGGGTATATACCTTACTTTATAAAATCTTTTTTCTTGCCTTAACATGAGTAACAAAATATTTTTATTTACAATTATTCCTTAATAAAAACTCTACTTAATAAAAAATGTATTTTTTTATAATCCTTAAAGTTCATGTATAACCAGCACAAAAAAGTCAAGGCGCTTATTGCTATGCTAGTCAGCGTGCAGCATAATAGGTTTTTTGTGTATAAGAATAAGGCATTAGATAGTATTGCTCCAAAAAAAACTGAAAAAGCCCATCTAGTCTTAACTTTTTCAATTACAACTTCTTTTTCTTTTTCAGATAAATTTTCAAGTTCTTTTTCTTTGTCTGTTATGGACGGAAGACCTAAGATAATAATTATAACTATAACAAAACTCCCTGCTATTATAATAAACTCAGCAAAAAGAATTGAAAAATATGTTATGGCATGTATCAGATTGTTAAATATGCTTGCTGTTGTTATAGAAATATTATTTGTCATTATGCTCACATCCTTTTTATTCTTAGACTTTACAACAGGTTTGCTAAGAAAAATAAAAAGCGTCCTAACGCCTATCAGTGTCTGCTTTGATGCAGGCAGGTAATACTGTAGATAAGTTATCTCTACCTAAGTGAAATTATTGAAAAAATAGAATTGCAGGGACCAGGTTAGTAGTAGCGTCTATGTTAACTAAAATAAATATTAAAAATTAACGATTATTATGTTAGAAAATCTTATTCAAGTGCAGGTGAATATACAATGTATATTGTTACTCTTTTAGGCAATTTATTATCGATAATTTCTTCGCTAATTACAATCATAAGTTTTTTATCTCAAAAAAGTAAAAAACACACATCAACTAATGTCGTTCACAATATTACACAAACTAGCAAATTATCTAAAAATAATATATTCACAAGTATAGCTGAAGAAGTTTTAAAAGCAATAGATTCGTTTTTTGTAGACCTATCTAACAATCCCATTGCTTTTATTATAATAATGATTGCTATTATTTACGCAGTATATTTTTCTTTACTAAAAGCATATTTTTATATTTTTAATTTAATAGCAATATCGTCTTTAGTGGTTATAATGGTGGTACTGTTAAATACTACTAAAAAATTCTTCTTAAAGCAGATAGTTGGATTTAGTGATTTTTTTTGTATCTTTTATATGGTTTGTTTTATTTATTATATTACTTAAACATTATAACCAAATATATCTACCGCAAAGCTTCTATTTTTTCACAACTGAAAAATATAACAGTACCTTTCTAACTAATCTACCTCAGAGTATAAATTATATATTTTCCGTTATTTTACTAATCATATCCTGGTTTATTAATATCTGCATAACCTTTACATACTTAACCAATAAAGAAATTTCCATACATAAAGTTGTTTTTTGGTTATCTATTGTTATAATTAATTTGGCATCTATTTTCGGCGTTATATTAAAAGTTTTTAAATTGTTCAAATAGCAATACTTAGTATGACAATAGTAGGTAATATATACCAAAAAATTTTAGTTAACACATTTTCGCTTTCTTTGCTTATTGCATAGGCTGTTAATAAAATATTTGTAAAAAGAAGAAACGCTGACCATCCTATATAGCTTTGCAAATTATTTTCTGGTGCAATATATATGTGATAATTTATTAGTTCATTTTTTACATTTGCCAAAGATAAAATTGAAATAGTGTTAAGCCAATAAATAGCAAACGTCACTACAAAAAATACCCCACTCATCTTCTTCCCGTTATTCATATTTACTCACTCCAATTTCAATTTATTTTAAAAAAAAATAAAAGGCGCCCTAACGCCTATCAATGCCTAGAGAGGCGAAGTCACCGCCCCTCTGCTCCTTCTACCTACGGTAGGTGAGCTTAATTCTTTACACGGGCAGGCAGGATTTGAACCTGCTTTGCTGCGCAACTGCGTGCCTGCCGGCTGGGTTCACCCTCGGCAGCCACGAGG
>NZ_SLWU01000040.1 GCF_004345675.1 Caldanaerobacter subterraneus
TTACCAGGGTAAAAATGGTTTTTAAGGATTTAATTTGTGTGTTTATTATTAAATTTTTAATGTGGATTACAATCATATTATACGAGGAGTGATTTTAATGCCGCTTTCAAGAATAACCCAAGTTCTATCACAGGAATTAGAAGACTTAAGGTCAGAAGGGCGAGCAAAAGGAAAAGAATTTATAGTGGTGGACGTGAAAAAACCCCAAAATGGAAAGGGACCGCGATTTTTCTTAAAAGGATATGGTGATAAAGAATTTATAAGGATGAATTCCAACTCCTACCTCGGAATGCAATTTAATGATGAAGTAATAAAAGCTGAAGAAGAAGCCGCAAGGAAATTTGGTGTAGGCCCCGGCGCAGTGAGATTTATAAGCGGCACCTACGTAACCCACAGAGACCTGGAAAAAAGGCTGGCTCGGTTCCATCAAAGGGAAGATGCAATGATCTTTAGCTCTGCCTATATGACAGTAGTAGGAATAATATCTTCCCTGACAACCCCTGAAACAGGCATAATAAGCGATGAACTCAATCACAACTGCATTATCAACGCCATAAGGCTCTCAAGACCTAAAGAAAGGTATGTCTATAAGCATCTTGATTACAATGACTTAGAAAACGGCATAAGAAGCCTCATAGGCAAAGTAAAGCGAGTAATAGTGGTAACTGATGGAGTATTCAGCATGAGAGGAGACTACGCGAATTTAAAGAAGATAGAAGAAATTACCTCTAAATATGACGAAAAATTTGAAGAAAATATAATAACCATTGTGGACGATTCGCACGGTGTTGGCGCTTTTGGTGATACAGGAAGGGGGACAGAAGAAGTAACAGGTGGAAAGGCAGACCTTTTAATAGGCACAATGGGAAAAGCTTATGGGGTAAATGGAGGATATGTAGTATCCAGTGAAGTTATTACGACTTACCTGAGAGAAAAAGCAATAACCTACATTTACTCTAACCCCATCACTCCTTCAGAAGCCGCTTCTGTATTAAAAGTTTTGGAAATAATAGATAGCGATGAAGGAAAAAAGAAGCTCTCCCATCTGAAGGAGATGGCTAAAAGATTTAGAGAAGGGCTTTTAAATTTGGGATATGAGACTGTCGTAAGTGAACATCCTATAGTACCTCTTCTTGTGAGAGATACAAAAAAGACAGTAGAGTTAGTAAATTATCTCGTAGAAAACGGAATACTCGCAACAGCCATTAATTACCCAGTAGTGCCCAAAGGCGATGAAAGCATCAGATTCCAGATAAATGCAGACCACACTCCTTCTGATATAGGCTACGTTTTAGAAGTTCTAAGGCGTTATAAAGAAAAAAATAACTAAAAGCCCCATTTTCTGGGGCTTTTTTGCTATAGACAAACCTTTTTTCATGTGATATAATTAGAAAGAAAAATTGAAAAAACCCTTTAATTTAGCCCAGCGAGGCTAAAAAGGAGGATATAAAAAGTTCCTCCTTGAGGGTTTTTCAGTAACCCATAATAAAGGAGGTTTTTTTATGTCTAATAAAGTGTACGAAATTGAAGAAACACCGCCTGTAAAACAAATGGTCCCATTATCCTTGCAGCACGTCTTTGCGATGTTCGGAGCGACCATTTTAGTCCCTCTCCTCACAGGCCTTGACCCTTCAGTGACCTTATTCACCTCAGGCCTTGGAACACTGATATTTCACCTCATGACAAAAGGGAAAGTTCCCGCTTATCTTGGCTCATCTTTCGCCTTCATAGCCCCCATAATAGCAGCAACAAAACAATTCGGCCTAAAAGGCGCCTTCTTCGGCATGTTCGCAGCCGGACTTGTGTATGTGGTGGTTTTCATAATAATAAGCCTGACAGGGATTGACTGGCTAGAAAAACTGCTCCCTCCTGTAGTAGTGGGCCCTGTTGTGATGATAATAGGCCTTTCCCTTGCGCCTGTAGCAATAGCTCAGGCTCAGAAAGACCTTACAACAGCACTTTTCACCGCCGGTCTCATAATCATCTTCAGCATGTTTGGAAAAGGCTTTATAAAAGTGATTCCAATCCTTTTGGGAACGATAGGCGGATACATTTTCGCAATAACAAGAGGCCTTGTCGATTTCGGGCCCGTAGCAAAAGCTTCATGGATTGCCATTCCCAAATTCTCTTTCTTAACAGGCCATACTCCTGAGGTCGCATGGGGTGCTGTAGCGCTCGTTGCGCCTCTGGCACTGGTCGCTATAATTGAAGACCTGGGACATGTTCTGGTAATAGGAAATATAGTTGAAAGGGACCTTATAAAGAACCCTGGATTTCACAGGGTAATGTTAGGAAACGGCCTTGCAACTTCAATCGCAGCGCTCTTTGGCGGCCCTCCCAGCACAACTTACGGTGAAAACATTGGAGTTCTCGCAATAACAAGAGTCTACAGCTCAAGAGTAATTCAAGGAGCAGCAATAATTGCAATACTTTTAAGCTTTATACAAAAAATAGGCGCTTTGATAGAAGTAATACCCCAAGCAGTAATGGGTGGAGTTACTATAATCCTCTTTGGAATGATTGCAGCAGCAGGTATGAGAACGCTTGTAGAAAACAAAGTAGACTTTTCTGACAGCAGAAACTTAATAATAGCCTCTGTAATATTAACATTGGGAGTAGGCGGCATAAAAATACCCTTGGGCAATTTTGTGTTCGAAGGCATAGGCCCTGCCACTTTAGCAGGAATACTTCTTAATCTGGTGCTTCCCAAGATAAATCTGGGAAAAGAAAAAATGACTGAAAAAGTTAAAAGTTCAAAAGAAGCCGTACAGAAAGCGTAAAAATAAGGCCCTCTAAATCTCAAAAGAGGGCCTTATCACTTTTTTACCTCTATACCTACTTCAAAAAGCCTGTTCCAAGGCATATAAACATTAAATTCATAATCAAATTCATTAAGATTTTCTTTTTTAAATTTCTCAAGTTCACCTTTTATGACCTCAAATTTTAATGTAGTTTTTCGTTGTAATAAAAAATTCCTCCTTTTAAAACATAAAAAAAGAAAAAATTTTTTATTGGAAATATATATCTGACCAACACAACAAAAAGAGCCTGTACTGTAAAGTACAGGCTCTTTTTACTTTAATTATCTATAATCCCCTAAAAGACTTATATAATCCTCTAAAGTTCCATCCTCCAAACAGGTTTCTATGATTTTTCTGCCGAGAGGATTAAGCTCTGGAACTAAGAATTTCTTTAATTCTCTCTTAAAAAATTTATTTAAAATCTGTGCTCCTTTATCATACCCCTCATCCCCGACTTCGGGCTGTCTGTTCACTTGTAGTAATTCCTTTGGTATAAAGTTTCCGTTTATTTTAAGGGTGTTTAGGGCATATCCTAAAAGGCTACTTCTCGCCGGCGTAATTTGGTCTGGTCTAAATCTTACACTTCCTCTTCTTGCAAGATATTCACGAGCTATCCATTCGGGCATAAATCCTACTTTCCACACCCCTATATATTGGTTTGGAACGAGAATATACCTTGTGCCAGGAGTGTTTATAATCTGTTCTAACAAAAGATTTGCGTGGGTGACCATTTTACCCGTAGCAAAGGGCCAGTAAGACCCTACCCCTTCACTCTCCAATCCTTCTGCACCAACAATGCTCGGGTTTGCATGGCCTCTCGGCGCAACTAGTCTCCACAGCCAAGCAAGTGCAGGCGGAAGCAGGTGAACCATTCCTATTATGCCGTAAGAAGGTTTCTCTCTGGAAGTAGGAGGAGTTCTAACACCAAAGCTTCTTATGTCTACTTCTACAGGCTCGTCAACTACATTAGGCATAAATCTCCTCGGCATTATAACCCTGGGGTTAGGACAGGGCTTGCCAGGAGCGTCCATAATATGTTCCCATATGAGGCAGGTAGATTTAGGAACGCCGTCAATATTCAAGAAAATCAAAGGCTCTGGCGGATATATGCATAATTTTTCAAAATGGGGATCTGTTCCATACTCATTTATATGATCTACTCGTATAAACCAACCCTTTTCTGCGTCCTTTATAACTAATTTTTTTCCCTGCTGTAGGGCTGGATGACACAAAGCCATATCGTCTGTAATTGGCTGTAGCTCGCAAGCCTCTTTTAAATCCACATAAATCTCTTCTCCTGTAACGATATTTTTTGCCACCTTTATGCGCCCATCCGGTTCTCTGTGAATTTGCTCTAACATTTCACTTTTTCCGCCGCCACTTGCTCCTTCATGCATTATAGTCAGTATATTATCATAAGGAGTAATCACCCTTACAGCTGAAGCATGGGCAGTAATCCAACCCTCTTTTTCTCCAATTGTGAGAAGCACTCCGTATATTCCCTTCTTAGCGCTCGGACCAAGGTACAAATTATATGAAAAAAGTTCGTGTAAATTTTTCAATCGGTTGTGCACAACGACCTGTTTTCCGTTAAAATGAGTATGTCTAAAAGGAGGAGCTAAATATACTATGGCTCTCGGTGTAAAACCTTCAGGAATTTCATTTGCTGGAATAAAACCCTGTATATCAGCTAAAGCTGTAGCAAAAAAACCTGCATTTTCTGGAGCAATTAAAAGGGAAGGATAGCCCAGTTCTTCACCGCCGGACATAAAAGGCATGACAATTAATTTTTGGCCTTTTAACCACTCAAAAGTCTCTTTGCGCAATGTATCAAAATCATAGCCGTACCTATCTTTAAAGCGCGGCTTATCTGTCTCTCCTTCATCTGCTACAACAAGGCAATCGGGTTCTCTTCTTCTCATGTAAGGTTCAGGAAAATTAACAGCCAAACCATTTTTGCATTTGGCAACTGTACCTTCTAATACTCTCCCCTTCCCAGGGACTTCATATACTATTTCGAACCAGTCTTCTTTTCCCCCCATAGAAATCTCTAAGAGGTGATTTCGACTCTCTGGAATTGTAATCGATGAAGCTTTTTCTATTATCTCTCTGACTTCTTGTGGCAAATTTACTCTATTTAGAAAATAATCAACCGCTTCCTCCGCCTTTGTGACTGTAATCCCCACTTATACCACCTCACAGCATTAAGTATAAGAGTATTATACAATATTTTTGTCAAAATTGCAATTTCAAAATTTAATTTTGCAAAATATCCATAAATAAAAGGTTATCTCTACACATGTGTCTGTAATATTCGTACATTTCCTCTGTAATCTTTTACATTGGTGAAAGTTGTTTATCTTAAACTTGCAATTAAATTAGTACCAGCTACTAAAAAAAATAGCACCCCTTCAAAGGGTGCCCACTTTACTCACTTTTTTGAAGCTCTTTCTGAAGACCTTTTAGCTTTAAAACGTAATTCATTTCAAAGACTGCAGCTTCTATTAATTTATCTATCTCTTCATCAGTAAGCTTATTCCCAATGACTTTTTTCAAAAGTTTAAAAACCTGTTCTTTCTTAATAGGACCATTGCCTGAACCTACTTGCTGTTCAACAGCCTGCACAAAAGCCTTCGCTATTTCATAGTACCTTTTTAATTTTTCCATTCCTATTTTTGTGCTCAAATAGTCAATAAGATAACCTAACACGACCATTACAAGAAGCTGTATTCCTGCTGTTAAAATAGTCATTATCAATTCTTTCATTTCATTCCCTCCAATACTTTTATTATTACAGAAGCAAACTCGCCCCATGTGACATAACTTTTCGTGTCATGAATTTTATCAATAATTCCTTTCATCTTTAATTTTTGTATAGCCATTTCTTCTCCTGTAAATGTCGTTTTTAGGAAATTCTCAAGCCCTCTTGATATAGCTTCTGCAAAAAGTTCATCTTTTTCTAAAAGCAATTTTAGGTCATGAGGGTTTGACATAAAGGCAAGTTCTACTAGGATAGCTGGCATGTCAGTGTACTTTAATACATAAAATTTTTCATACTTTACCCCTCTGTCTTTTGTCCCAAGCATTTTTACTATTTCGTTTTGTACATATTGAGCCAAGTTTCTCCCATCTACACTACCAGGGTAAGCATAAGTCTCTGTACCACTTGCTGAAGGATCTTGAAAGCTATTGCAGTGAATGGAGATGAAATAGTTCGCATGAGCTTTGTTTGCTATATCGCATCTTTGTTGAAGGTCTACTGTTTTATCCTTATCCCTTGTCATTATAACATCTATGCCGTTTTTAGTAAGAATATCCCTGAGTTTTAAAGCCACATTTAAATTTATGTCTTTCTCTTTGTAGCCCTCTATTAAAGCCCCAGGGTCTTTCCCTCCATGCCCCGGATCTACAGCTATTAACAAATTCTCCACCACCTTCAATTTTTATCTTTTATTCTATGATATACTATGCAAGAAAAATTTACAAGTTTTATGGATAATTTTTACTTCATTCTGTAAAATTGTCTATGAAAACTTAACAGAACTTTATACAATCAAGAGAAAAAATAGTGTAAAATTTTGTACATTTTCCCAAAGTAAAATTTGATTTTTATGCTATAATTATCTCATGTAAATCAAATTCTGGCAGAATAGGTGTCCCGCGTTAAGTGACAGAGGATGGGGCACTAAAGGGGAGGTTTTTTATGAAAAAATTTACTACAAGAGAAATTGCATTTCTTGCCTTGCTAGTAGCGCTAAACATTGTGCTCACGCGAATAGCCAGCATAAGGATAGCTATTGGAGGTGTGGAAGGAATAAGGATAGGCTTTGGAGCTTTTCCTGTAATTTTTTCAGGAATAGCATTTGGCCCCTATGCCGGAGGTATTGTAGGAGCATTGGGAGATATCATTGGCTATTTTATAAACCCAATGGGCCCTTACATGCCCCATTTCACTTTTACCGCTGCCCTTGTAGGAATTCTTCCTCCATTGTTTTTAAAGCCTTTTAAGGCGCAAATCCCCACTTTCTGGCAGCTTGTTATAGGGATAGGCTTAGGGCAGACCATCTCTTCTATTATACTCACGCCCTATTTCATTCAAATACTTTTTCATCTGCCAATGAAAATAACCGTTCACCCAAGAATTGTAACACAAGCTATTCAAGTTCCTCTCTATGCCTTTTTTACTGAAATAATACTGAAAAAATTCCACCTAGCCTTTTCCTCAAAATTTTAAGCGGGGTTCCCCCGCTTTTAATCTTTTAGACTTCTTTTCACTCCTTCTTTTACCGCTTCCCATATGCACTTGCCAAGAGTACTCTCTGGACCTGCGTATTCATAAAATTTACTGCAATTTCTATCCCTAATTACTACCACTGCATCAGTGCTTGTCCCAGTAAAGTCATACCCTAATTCGAGAAGCGCCATGCTCTTTGCCTCTGTAGCTGTGATTACAGCATTTATAAGGGCACTGTCTTGCAAATTCGCTTCTAAGTGTAGTATAATATTGATGGTTCCTGCGTTTATTTTCTGGTTATGGTTTTTAATACCAGCAGTTATAAATGCTGTAACTTCATTTCTCTTAACAACTCTCAATCTTTCCATAGAGACAGCCGTTATAAGTCCAAAGTACTTTCCTTCTATCCCATTATCTTGCGCAACTTTTTTGACATACTCTTTTGGATTCAATTTATCAAATTCGTCCAGCACCTTCTCAGGAATTGTATGATTAAATACAAAATCTACTTCTCCAAAACCTCCTAAGATTCCTGAACTTAAGCCATAAAAATTCCCTTTTATTATCACTATATCAGGCTTTATTATTGTTTCCATTTACATCCCTCACCAAGTTTAATTTCTAAAGATAATTATATCATTTTGAATTGGAGGGATACATATGGTCAAAGTAGCTGCTGTAGGCTATGGGGCTTTCGGAAGCTTTGTACTAAGGTCCATATCAAAAATACCAAATATAGAAATATACGGGGTATCGGGTGTAAATACCGAAAAACTAAAAAATTTTGCTCAAAGTATGAACATCCCCAACTGGACCACCGACTGGCAGACACTCGTATCGGACCCGCAGGTGAATGTGGTCCTTGTCTTAACTCCACCTGATTCTCACCACAGCATTGCCGTAGCAGCAGCTAAAAATAAAAAGCATTTATTTATAGAAAAACCTCTAGCTTTAAGTCTTAAGCAAGCTGACGAAATAATCTCAGAAGTAGAAAAGGCAGGCGTAAAAGCCGTAGTAGACTATATAATGCGCTATCATCAACTTTACTATAAATTGAAAAACTGCATAAAAGAAAATCCCGATATGGGCAAGGTTAAAAAAGTATGGTTTTACAATTTTGCCAGCAGTGAAGGCCTGGGCCCTGACCACTGGTTCTGGAAAGAAGAAAAAAGCGGAGGAGTACTTGTAGAACACGGGGGACATTTTTACGATTTGTTCTCCTGGCTTTTAGAGGACACTCCAGAGCCTGTAGCCACTTTTGGCCATGACCCTTATGAAGACATGAGCATTGTGTACTTTCCCCAAATAGATGCTTATGGAGAATTCTATCACTGTTTTGACAAACCTGGATTACTTGAAAAAAATTTTGGAGGAATCGCTTTTGAAAAGGGATATATAACCTTTGAGGGATGGCTCCCACTTTCTTTTAAGCTCGAAAAAATTGAAGAAGGACAAGTTATCACTAAAGAATACAAATTAAAAAGAGAAAAAAATGAAGTTTTCTCTGAACTTGTCCAAAAAGCTTTCCAAGACCTTCTAAAAGCCATTGAAAATCCCCAGCATGAAGTAAGTACAAGTCTTTATATAGCCAGAAAAGCCTTAGAAGTTTCTCTAAAAGCAAAATCGCTCAAACGCATTTCCTTATATAAGGAGTAGAGAATTTCATATCCTATTGTCCTTATTTTTTTCACTTTGACATATAGTTTTAAAATATTGTTGCTCATGTAATCCAGTTATAAAAATTAAGTTAAACTTCTAACAGAAAATGATTGGACTTTTGGAGCTACATAAGTTAAAATAAAAACAGATAAATTAGTGATTTAATCTATCAATTTGGAGAGGGGCTGAAAATGAAAATATTTAATATTGGAAGAAATGACGAATGCATATGCGGAAGCGGGAAAAAATATAAAAAATGTTGTATGTCAAGAGTTGAAGAACTTGAAGTAAAACTTTCAAATTATCTTGGAAAAGATGCAGTAATTTCCCGCGAAGGCAAAGAATTTATAAAAATTTTGAGCATCTTGTACGGTATTAAATTAAACAAAAATGAAAAATACTTCAATGGGGAAAAATTATTGAAGTTAGTAGATGAAGCATGGATGGAAGAAGAAGATTACTCTGAAGATGACGTAATAACTTTTTTCCAGCAGATGACAAACTTTATATTTGAAGACAAAAGGTTAAAATACTTGAGAATACCCGGCAGGTTGTTTGTTGAATTTACTTTTAATGAAAATGAAGAAGAAAAAATAGACAATTTAATGCTGGAGCTTCACGACCAATACATAATAGAAAACTATCTTTTAGAAATTTCATATGCTTTGCAAAACTATGACTTTACCGACGAAGAATTAAAAAATTTGTTCCATTTAATAAGCCTTTCCATTACAGATGAATATCATTCATTTTTGAGGGTAATTGTAGGTGCTACAATGCTGGAAATATCTAAAGCTTTTGAAGAAATTGCTAAAATAGATAACGAGGAAAAAAGAAAGGAAAAATTCTTTGAAATAGCTTCTCAATATATTTCTTTCAACGAGTATATAACTGCCAAAATGAGTGATTTAATCGAGGAGAATTGGAATAAAATTATCAAAGAACCTTTGGATCTGCCCTTTTTCACTGTATATTTGTTTTACCTTAAATTTTTATCAAAAACGCTCTCAATATTCACCACAAAAAACTTACCTTTTAGTTTAGTTGTTAATTTTTTAGTTGATACTTTAGATGAAATATTAGCCGAACCGGTTGTTTTTGAAAAATCTTTAATAAGTATTATTGACAGTTTGTACACCAAAGCCCAGCAAACTGAAAATGATGAATTAAAAAAGAGCTTTGAAATTACAGGTGAGCTACTAACTTTGCCTCCAAACGCGGAAAATTTTAAAGTATTCAAAAATCTCTTTTCTTCTAATATTTTAAGGTACGTAGCTGAGTTCCCACACAAGATTGAAGAAATTGACGAAACTGTAGAAATTGAAAAACTAATCTCTGATGAATTTTTTAACAAATATGTTTCTTACTTAGAAAATAACCAAATGACTGAAGAAAGGGATTTACTAAAAGAAGCTTATAAGAAATTGAAAGAAAATATACAAAATCTGAGTAATTCGCAAGAAATTATTTTAGAAAAAATAAAAGGCCTAATTAGAGGGGAACTGCCTCTTTGATGGATCACGCAGTTCCCTTTTAATTTAAATACCTTCCCAAAATAGTAGATTAGTTTTTATGTGGGATATTCACATTTTTATTTTTTACACAAGAAGGATTATTTCATTCTATGTCGTATATTCACATTAAAGCAATAAAGCAAATCTTATCTCTCACAACGAGGTAAAAAACAAATGAGAAATAAAGAAGATAAGAACAATGTATTTCTTGCTACACTAAGTGCTAATTTGTAAAGGAGAGAATAAAAAGTGAAATTCATAATTGAGGAGGAAGTATTTAAGGTTTTGCCTAATGTTTGTTTTGGCGTAATTGTAGCAAAGGGAGTAGACAATCATGGAACAAATGATAAAATCCTTGCATTACTTGATGAAAGTATTAAACTTACGATAGAAAAATTTTCAGGTGCTAATATAAAAGAACACCCAGATATTCTTTGTTATAGAGAGGCTTTTAAGAAGTTAGGAATGAATCCTAATAAATTCCCTTGTTCTGTAGAAGCTTTAACAACACGTGTCCTAAAAAACGGGCAAATCCCTGCTATTAACAATGTAGTAAATCTCGTGAATGCCATGTCCTTAAAATACACTCTTCCAATTGGAGCCCATGACCTTAAAAAGGCAGAGGGAAATCTTAAAGTGGGTTTTACAAAAGGAGGAGAACCTTTTGTGCCCTTTGGCCAAACTGAGCCCGAATATGTAGAAAAAGGGGAACTGGTATATGCTGACGAAAAAATGATAAAAACTCGCAGGTGGATCTGGCGCCAATCAGAAATTGGAAAAATAACTGAGGAAAGCACCGATATTTTCATCCCTATAGATGGCTTTACAGATTGCAATAAAGATGCTGTTTTAAAAGCAAGAGATGAAATAGCTGAATATTTTGAAAAATTTTTTGGCACCAAAACATCAGCATTTTTCCTTGACTCGAGCAATCCTTCCATAGAAATAGGCTAAATCCTATTAATATTTTATAAACTATTTTACGCTATACCCTATTTGATTCTAAAAAAAGATACTGTCTTTCCATCACTTACTGCCACAATTGTGCCACATTCATCTGTCCTGTATACGGTTATCCCCAACTCACTTAATTTTTCCAGAGTCTCTCCGTGGGGATGGCCGTATTCATTATTTTTCCCGCAAGAGATAACTGCATATTTGGGCCTCACTTCTTTCAGAAAACTCCATGAAGAAGATGAAGAACTTCCATGATGCCCTACTTTTAGTACGTCCGCCTTTAAATTATAGTTTTCGTTAAGCATTTCTCTTTCCGATTCTTTTTCTGCATCACCCGTAAATAGAAATGCAGTATCCCCATAAGTTATTTTTATAACTGCACTGTAGTTATTTAAATCTTCATAGTAAGAGCTGTTTGGAGCAAGCATTTTAGCCTCTATTTCCGTTCCTAAATAAAGTGTTACCCCTGCCTTTGCCACGTATATTGGCAATTTTTTTGCTTTTGCCGCTTTTAATACATTCTCAAATGCGCTAGTAGTCGTAGTTACTTTTGGCATATAAAATTTACCTATATCAAAATTTTGAATTACTTCCGGAAGCCCCCCTATGTGGTCAGTGTGAGGGTGCGTGCCCACCAATACATCTATCTTCCTTACGCCCTGCTTTTTTATATAATTAACCACCCTTTCCCCCATCTCAGGAGTACCAGCATCTATTAGCATTGTCTTGTCAGAAGGGGTTTTTATAAATATGCTGTCTCCCTGCCCCACATCTATGAAACTGACAACCAGTTTGGAGGATAAATCTTCACTTGAAATTGCTGGCAATTGGCAATTGTCGGTAATTGAGTCATAAGATTTCTGAGCATTTGAAAACTCACTGTATGGAAAAGACGTACATCCTGAAAAAGTAAATATTAAAAGCATTACTGTAAAAAGTGCTGCTACCTTTAGTCTAAACATGTGCTACTATTCCTCCTCTGTAAAAAGCTCATCTGCAAGCTTTTCAATCCTTTCCTTCTTTCTTTTTGTCTCTTCTTCATCTACCATAACTTCAAATTTAATTACATCTCCTTCCTTTACGTTTAATGGAAGAAGAACTTTTGGAAAATTAAAGGTTTTATTTTTATACTCTATTACTGCCCATTCCTCTTCAAACCGATCTACTATACAATATTTAGAATTTTCATCACACACGTTTATCCCTCCATATTACACTAAATAATTTACTGACACTAGTTCTGTTTGAGTGTAGAGAAAAAAGTGAAAAATTTCTTGTGACCACATAGATTTTTCTATAATAATTATAAACTCCTGTCTCACTTAATTCAAAGGCAGAAGCAAACTCATGCCTTTATTCATAACAAACAGGAGCTTTGGAGAAAATAACTATTGACTTAAAAAAGCTTATATAATATAATTAATACTGTCCAAAGGGATTCCGCCGGAGTGGCGGAACTGGCAGACGCACAGGACTTAAAATCCTGGGGGCTGAATAAGCCCGTACCGGTTCAAGTCCGGTCTCCGGCACCACTGTCGCGGGGTGGAGCAGTCCGGTAGCTCGTCGGGCTCATAACCCGGAGGTCGTGGGTTCAAATCCCACCCCCGCAACCAAACATGGCGGCGTAGCTCAGGTGGCTAGAGCATGCGGTTCATACCCGCAGTGTCGGTGGTTCGAATCCACTCGCCGCTACCAGCAAAGAACGGAAATCGTCACCTATCCAGAAGTAGAATTCACACTTTATTTCATCTGGGGTGACGATTATTTTTTTTATGTAG
>NZ_SLWU01000041.1 GCF_004345675.1 Caldanaerobacter subterraneus
GCAAGATCTTTTGCTGCTTCTTCTTCATCGGCTGTTGTCTCTTCTTTATCAATGATTGCCTTCAGAGGATTCCATTCTCCTGAATCGCTCTGTTCAGCAACTAATACAACATCAATTTCGGTATCATTTATGTAAGGAAAAACCAGATTAAAACTGCGCTGTTTCCCGCCCTTGGATTGAGAATAATTGATTATAATCTTGTCTTTTCTGTTTACTATTTTTCTCATTATTAGCTCCCTACCTCTTTTGACTCTTTTAATTACATTTTAAAATTTTTTTGTGTACAGTATCAACCATTTTTATGTTTATAATCCGAGAAACAAGCTAAGTTTCGGTGTTTTAAGTTTGCTTTTTGAATATGGTTATATTAGTTTTTCGTTCTACAATAAACCTTGGGGTAGATAAAAAAATACCGTTAAAAAATAGAGCACTTATTTTAAATGCCTACTATAATCAAATGATCAATGAAATTAAAGGTAGGTATTCAGAAAATACCCACCCCAACTATTGACAAAAAGCTCAAACAAAAAAACACAGGCTTTGGGTCTGCCACTTTTTATAAAAATTTAAAAATTTTTAAGGAGTTCCGATTTTTTTAAATAAATAACCATTTACCATTATAGCATTTTCCTCGTTAGTAATTTTTGACCGCTTGTCAATTCTAATAAAATCGGTTTTAATTAGCTGTTCATTGTTTGTTTTAAAAATCCATTCACACTGCCTTCCTGTATGTTCACAAAAATTCTCTAATTTTTATGAATCATAACAAGTAAACTTTATACCTAAACTACGAAGCATTTGGAATGTATCGGAATAAGAAACATTGAACTCACTACAAACATTTGGTATAGGGACTTTGTTTTTCTTTTCGGGATTAAAAACTTCCTGAGTAACAACTATATAACCTTTAACTTTCGCATATGCAATTATCCAACCATCTGCTCCTGCCATAAATTGTGCTTTGGCTGCTTCTTTAAATTGTGTAGAACTATTTAACCACTTAACTATCTCCCTGTATGCATTGATAACATCTTCTTCGCCAGTAGATTTGATCCACTTGGAAAAGTCATTTTTTACCCAATCTCCCAACTTATCTTTTCCTTTCTCTATTTCGTCCCTTACCTTATCAATAGTAACTATATATCCTTTATTGGCATATTGAATTAGGGCTTCCCAGAAAGCTGGCGCTATGTCAAAGGCGTAATAAAACCGTGAGGCGGTAATAAAAACACTAGTATCTAAAACGTATACATTGCAGTTCGTCATTTTTACACCTCTAATCCCAAGTATTTTGCGTATTTGTCGAAGGCAGTTCCATAAAGTCCTGTAAGTTGATAAGCTTCGTGAGGAAGAAGCTTACCTTCTTTAACAGCTGTTATTACCGCCTTTGCAAAGCGCCGTCCAATACGCATATTTTGTGTGTTATAAAAATTGCCACCTTTGTCTCCGTGATTAGTAGAACGTTCTTTTGCTTGATAATCATTGTAAAATTTAAGAAAGTCACTTTTAGTAATATAACCTATATCAAGAACTCTGCGGGCTGCAACTATTTCACTCACTTTGAAGTGCTTTGCCAGTGTTTGGAACGGTTCAGGTTCATTTTTTACTTTAGGCCAAACTCGTTGCAGTTCGTCTTCAGGCAGTAAAAACTCTGCAGCTACCAAATTGCAAATTTGTTCTATTTTATCGTCGGATGGTTGAAGTTCTCTTAAGTCAAAAGCTGCACTGCTTCCGAACCATATATGTGCTAATTCATGTGCAATGGTAAACATTTGAGCAGCTTTTGCATCTGCTCCATTTATAAAGATCAGAGGGACATATTCATCTACTAGTACAAAACCACGAAATTCTTCAGGATTGAGTTTCCGATGTGTATTATTCCCAACAACACCATTCACAACCACTATAATACCTATATCTTCTATTCTATCACGGAGCTCTTTTAGTGCATCCGTCCAGCTAGGCAATTGGCTTGCCCATCCTGTTTTTAATCCCAACGTATTTCTAATATTTTGAGCAACTTCGTGAGGATTACTTTCAAGCTTTGCAGAATTAACAAAAGGTAAAGGTTCTTGACCTAGTTCAATCAAGTACTCACGCATCCAATCTTGTCTTAATTGCATCATTTGCACAGTTTCAATGAGATCAAGGCTGAATCGTTGCTGACTTATAGGTTCTCCATTAATAGTACGGAAATAAGGGATAGGTAACTGATCTTCCGGAGGTTCATCCAGAAAAAAATATCCAAGTGGGGTATATGTTGCTTTGGCTAATTCCTCTAATTGTCTAAAAGTAGGTTTACTTTTCTTTTCTATCCACTCATAAATTTTAGGGAAATTTTTTTCTACTGCAAGTCTCTTACCAGATCTATTTAAAGCCCAAAGCAAAACCTTTGGATTTATGTCTACTTTTATCGCGGGCATCTTATCCCTCCCTTTTGTCTTTAATTAACTCTCATGCAGACGAGTAGACGATTGGTGTATTTATAGTCCGCTTCCAGACTTTGCTAACTCCAGCAGGTGGTATTTAAGATAGCCATAGCCTATATTTTTTATATTTTAAAAACCGAAAATCATATAATTTACATTCTTCTTTTTTCTTTTCTTTAAAATCTTTAAAATTATTATATCATGTTTTTATGTCTCTTAACATGGTATTTTAATTTGAATTCGGCAAGTAGCAAGCAAATTAAAAATTCAATTTCCATGAATGTAAAAAAACGGCGTTTTGTTATAAGTCTTGCACTTTGATAACTGCATATTTGCATTGAAAGAATAAAAGCTATATCGTTTTTTACAGTTAATTTACCCTTTTAAGGTATAGCAAAGCTAACCGTCTACTTGATATGGCGGTTTCTATCATTTGGTATATTTTTGGTATATTCTATGTGTTTACTTATGTTAAGCAAAATACCATTAGTGCTTTTCGTATATACGTTATCACAGTTTTAAGAAACGGATTATTAGGGTAACGTATATGCCTATAACGTCCTTTCCCAACAAGATTACCAGGTACATTATATAATATTCGCCTTATTGTGGTTATCTCATGATGCCTCATAAACTCTGGCAAGATAGTCCTTTTGAACCAATTATGGAGATTGTAAGCGATCATTTTGATAAGCAAAAATATTTCGTTGCAAAATTTGTTTCTTTGACTGTTTTGATCAAAAGCAAATCCTTCTTTTAGTTCATCTATTTTGTTTTCAATGTCGCAGCGTTGGTTGTATTCATGAAATATTTCTTCAGGTGTCATGTACTCAATATTTGTTACTATAAGCTTGATATTCATATTTGAATTCGTCTATATCCATACAAATCTGCCCTGTTTTGGGCTGTGGCAGTTTTTTGCGTATAATCACAATTCTGCGTACTTTATCCCATTTAGGCATTTTTGCATATATTTCATTTACACTAAAGGTTTTATCTATTTCAGTCCAAGGATAAAGGTGTTCTCTTTGATTGACATAGTCTATAAAGCATCTGATCCATGCCTGATTTTTAGCTTTCATTACATATTCATAACCTTTAGATTCAAAATACAGCATATTATCGTAATCAAATGCTCCACGGTCAACGCGTACTCGCTTAATTATCCAATTTTCAGGAAGCTGTTCTTCGCAAGATTTTACAAAATCTAAGAAACCATGATTTGTGTGATGTTTACCTTCTTCAAGAGTAACATTAACAAGTTCATGAGTATTAGCAATAATGCCGATTTTCTCTTTGAAAGATGGTCGACCATGGTACCTTGGATTATAACCTACTGAGGCACCTTCCTGCGCTCCAAATATAGTACAAACTGTATCGTCAAAATTTATAATGACTTCACGTTTCGTTCCTTTAGATTGCAAGGAAAGCAAAGTCTTGTTAATAAGTCTTAATTCTTCAAGAGAACTTTCAGGCATAGCTTTAATTAAGTCTCTGCATACTTTTTCGCTGGGAACTTTATGCCCTTTAATTTCTGTGTATGCATTATCATATCTTAGTTGGTCCATGTGAAGAAAGCGAGTATTCCCTTGAATTACAGAATCAATCATAAAGTCAATAATTTCGGCTGGTTGAAAGACAGCATTTGGTGCTTTTTTAAAGGATAATATGCTTGAAAGAATTTTATTAAAGCCGATTTTTTCTTTAAATGCTTAGATATAGGTGAAAGTTACATTGTTTGATACTGTAAAATTGTCAAAAGTTGCTGGCAAAATATATTTTGAAAACCCCTTTTCTTTTGGAAGATTAAGTGTTAAACTCATATTATGGAGATTCTCCTTTCTGTTAATGTTTTTGTTTGACGCTTAAATTTTATCAGAAAAAGGGGAATCTCCATATATTTTTTGTAAAAAATTTTTCACTTAATTTAACCATCAAATGGCTCTATTTGGGCATTTCGTAAATTCACTTGCCGAATCCAAGTTAAAGAATTCATGGAATACCTCCATTTAAAACGGTTATCCCACCCTGCTAATATTACTCATTAAGCTGCATCCTCAAACAGATATACAGCCTGTTCAATGACCAGTCTTACTATGTTGTCCAATTTTTCTTGATCTTTGAATCCTCTTCGGCAAAGCAATCTTTTTACCGTTGCCCTTATGGATGCCTTAATGTTTTCTTTTATAGTCCAATCTAACTGCCCTTCGGTTTTGCTTTTTATAATTCATACCAGCTCTCTTGCAATTTCTTTTGCTTCTTCGTCATTTAAAAATAGCCTCTTCCCCTTGACACATACAATATCATAAAAGGCCATTTCTTCTTCAGTTAAATTCATTTCTTTCGCCCGTTTGTCCATATTCTGCATTTCTTTTGCCAAATCTATAAGGTGTTTTATAACCTCTGCAGAAGTTATAGCACGATTATGATATTGGTTTAAAACTCTTTCTATCATTTCCTTAAAAGAGGCATACTTTACCTGATTTTTCCTGCTCTTAGCTTTTATTTCATCATTTAGTAGCTTGCGTAAAACCTCAATCTGCAAGTTTTTATTTTCTTGCCCCATAAGCTTATCTAAAAATTAATCACCTAAAATAGATAAATCTGGCTTTTTCAATCCCGCCGCATTGAATATATCAATTGGTTTGTCGCTCGCAGCAACACCCTCGGATATAATCTGTTTTACGGCACTATCCAGCTCTTCAACGGATAATCCCTTTGATGGAGTGTATTTGACGGCATTACTTCTTACTGCTTGGAAAAAACTACATCGGAGCGAATACGCATCGCCTCTTCTCGCGGTACAACAAGGGCAAAAGCTTTGCTTAAAGCACTGCATTGATTAAGAAAATCTTTCTTTATAGTTTCATCTCTGTTTATTAACTCCATAGCCTGTTTTGAAAGGAAAAGCTTATATTCTGTGCTTTTTTCTTCCCATCTCGCAAAATCAATACCGTGGAAATATGAATAAACAATGTCGTACTCCTCCTGAATAATCCTTATTGCTTCATCGATGGGTAAGGTAGCAGATTCTTTGCCCGAGCCTCTGGTGTAATTTACCAGGGCTTGTTTTAAATCATCAGCAATGCCGATATAATTCCCCACTACTCCTGCAAACTACACTCATTTTATTCAGGACATTAAAACTTGCATAAGTTTCTCCTTCATCATCTGCTTACGCTTGCAGAAAAATTCTTTAAAATTAACAATAGAAAGATCTAATCCACTCAAATAATGGAGATCTTTATATTGATTTTTGGCAATGTCATCTTTATAGTTTTCATCAAGCCACTCGATGAATGACTTTGCACTTTTCGACATATTTATATTGCCCTGTAAAAGTTGCAGATTTGGAATCTTATTATAATTTTCGAGGCAAAAATCAATATCTTCTGGTTTTACTCCTAATTTTAGGAGCTTTTCCCTATTCGTAAAAAAGCTTTTAGGATGAATATGATCCTGATGAAAGAGATTGTTATAATCCAGTGTGGGATATAAAAGAGCCAAAACCGAAAAAGTATATCTTTTGCCGTATTCATATTCCAACAGATTTTCTACCTCATCTTCGCCAAAATCCAATGATTTGGGGGTGCCTTTCAGCCTTTGTTTCATAATGTCAACTGGAAAACCATTTAAGTTGTCTCTTATAATATCTCTTATAATCCTTAAAATGTTATCTGATTGTCCACCAAAAATTTGCTTTAAAAGAACAATATGGAGCCACTTTTTTATCTTTTCTCTTTCAAACCTAAAATCTGAATAAGTTACAAAACTAGTATTTAGACCTTTTTTATACAAATAATAAGCTATTGGTATAATCGCATTATTTGAAGTCAAGGTCTGATAATCAAATCCGAACGTATTTATTAATTCAACGCTTGTCCTTATGCTTTCCTTTATCTTGTCCCAGTTATTTTGGATAATTGCCATGTTTTGAGCGTTAAAATTGTCAACTTTAAAACTGATATCACTAAAATCGCTGAGGACAAGGCATGTTTTTAAAACAAAATCTTTATTAAATGCAAATCTTCTTCCAATATTATTAATTTCATCTACAAACTTTATAATTTCCTCTCGTGCGTCTCTCTTATCCCACTGTGCAGTAGCAATTGAAAGCAGCAAATCCGAATAGCTCAACTGCGTACCACCGCTATTTACACGGATAAAAATATTCAATACCTTATCAAGTTCTTGATCTTCTTCAAGGTAATAATAATTAATCAATCGCTCTTCATATATAACTTGTGATAATCTAAAAAGGCATTCCCCTGCAAAATCGCTATTAAGATTATTGTTGACCAAAAATCTATGTAACTCAAAAGATTTTTTAGGATCAAATTTAAGAATATCCCCTACCTTAAACCAAAATGTATTTTCATCTCTTTTTTTAGCATCTTCTTCGGTAAGAAACCTGAAATCATACTTCAAATCTTCATCATCAGCTTCTTTAAGTAAATTCAAATAGAGATATTTTTTCGGAAAAGCGGCAGGGTTATTCCACCGCATGTAAGGAACTTTTGACGCGTAACTTCCTTTTAGAGCGATATAAAGCGAAGTAAGCCTTTGCTGACCATCGAGGACTGATATTATCTCTTCATCCCCCATGAGAACTGCTTTTTGGTTGTGGCTTTTACCCTGATGATAGTGGCAGATAAATTCGTAGAACTGATATTTTTTCACGCTTTCCTTTGAAACCTTCCAAAAAAGAAATGAACCGATAGGATAACCCCTCATAATTGAATCAAAAAGCCGTTCTATTTGTTCTTCACTCCACACAAACTCCCTTTGTATCGCAGGAAGCAGATATTTCCTGCTACTTATATTTTTTATAGCGTCATATATAGTAATCGGCGTCTGAAATGACATAATATTTTACTCCTTTCAAATATAAAAATTCAGTTATTAATCCAATCATACAAATAACTTATCCAAATCTTTTCAATCTAACTGTTCTTTTGCAAGGTTTACAACAAGGTTGTATATAAACCATCCATCGCCAGTCACGAAAGTTTGGGGCTTAGCGCTTGCAGCATCCCTTTGGATTCCAATACCATCTGAATAAGGTGTAAATGAAACTATCTTAGAATAAGGCACTCTGAAGCTTTTAATTTTGCCGTAAAAGTAAAGATGCTTTGTGGTAACTGCCAATATTCCCGTGTCTACGTAGACTTGCTCCTCTTTTTCAATCGGGTAACCCTTAAATTGCCCCACTCTATAATAAACTCCCTTCGCAATTCGAATACTTACACCGTGGCTTCCCCCCACGTATTCCCTTCGAGTCCTCTTTTCGTAATATTTCACATTTGAAAAAGCCCAAATCAAACTTTCACTCTTTTGAAAATTAAACGGCAAAGGCTCAACCGTTTTAAAACGCTGTGGAACCTTTCCTTCTAATATATCACGTAAAACTGTCCCTTGCACAAAACGCATGTATATTCCCTTTCTATCCAGCTCATCTTGTGTAAAACCAAAATAATTAGCGTATGCAACCAATTTATCTTCCTCCTGCGCATCAAGATTGCCGTCCTCCAAAAAATGTAAAGCCGCTTCTTCCCAGCCCAAAATTAATGCCTCTTTTACTTTATCTTGTGAAACATAGCCCTCTTTTGCTAAATCATGAAGTTCTCTTTCCAAATTCATTATTTGACCTATTCCAAGTGCAGCTTCCTTAGCTTTAAAAACCATTGCATTCCAAGTATTTTTGTGCTTTTCTTCACACTCTCGATGGCGTTTTCTGAGAAAACCTGCAGGTTTGCCACAATAAATACAGTTGCCCATAAACAACCACACTCCGCAATCTTACTCTATTTTTGCTAAACTATCTAATCTTCTCAAGACTTCTTTAAGAGTTTCTGATGTCTTATCATAAGCACACTTTGCTATTTTCGAATAATCTATTTTTGAAGTCTTAACATTATCAAATATAGCTTCATTAAACAATGTAACAATTAAACAGGAAGGATTCTCAGTCTCTTTTATATAATTCAAACCATTGAAGATTTTATCAAAATTCTCCTCAAACCATTTTTTATCCTTATATCTGTAATTGAATACCTTAAATTTTAGCCACAAACCATCATCTTTTGGTATAATCTCAAAATCTATTGTTAGTATAAAATCATTTATGCTTATTTGCCTTTGACAGTGAGCCTCTAGAGAATTCCTTCCTTGATATAAGGAAAAACCGTTTCTAATTTTTTTGTTAATAATATTTACTAACTCTTTTGCAACACCACGACAAATGTATCGCAGAAAACTGTCCTGTCCTTCAGTTGAGTCAACAGCACTGTGAGAGGTTATTGATGATAAGTTTAGGATCTCATAAATATTCCGTATCTCCTCCTCTGATAGGCTTTCATCTTCATCAAGCTGGGCAGCTTTTAAAAATGCTTCATAGAATGAAAACATTTTTTCAGCTTTTTTTGCATCATAATCTCTACTCTCACCATAGATCTTTGATGCCAAAGATTTACTATCTTCAACATTAAAAAATCCTTCATCTAAAAACTCATCTTTGTGGTTTAACAGATAGACATATAAATCCTCATGAACCATTTGCATACACAAAATAGCAAACAGTAATCGCAAAGTATTGTTGGAAATTTGCTGATTTGAACTTCTTTTGGCAGCAATTTCTTTTAAAAGCTGAAAGGAGTTGAAAAGTCTTTTCATACTACGCGGATTTGCTCCAATAGAGTTTATTATAAGGTCTTTATAAATTCCAATCTCTTTCTGGTCAGCATTCAGCCCCCAATCATTAAGAGTTCTTTCAACAAATCTATCTACCTGGTAATATTCTAATGGAACTCTAAATGGTAATTGTATAATTTTGTCGAAAAAGCTTTTACTCTTTTCTTCTGGGACCATATCGCCAAATTTTTTCTTAATACCCTGAGAAACAACCTCATAGTCAACTGCAAGAACAAATACGCACTTTTCAACATCTAAAAACAACTTTAAGACCTCTAAAACTTCCACCGCAACATCAGGGGCTAATCTATCAAGGTCATCAATAAATATTACAACCCTTTCCTTCCCTTCTTTTTCAGTCCTCTTTGCTACAATAGATTGAAATTCTTTCTTAATGTTGTCAATTTCTCGCGCATAATCAAGCATGGGATTGCTACCCAAGCTTCCAACAACATTTGCTAATGTTTCTCCCGCTAAATTTTCCACGACAACCTTCGAGGTAAAAAGTGCCGCACTTTTCAAAACCTTAGAAATAGTATTAAGCATATTTTGTTTGCCACTCTCATCTGATATCTTTTCAATTAGGTAAGACAATAATGAAATTGGGAGTTCAGAAGCCATTTTAAATTGAGAGTATTGCCATGTGTTAAACCAAACTGTTATCACATTTTTCTCTATTCTTCTTTTTATCATGTTCATAATAGAAGTTTTACCACTGCCCCAGTCTCCCTGAATAGCTATGGTCATAGGAGTTGTACATTTTAAAATAAACTCAGAAAGGGAGTCTACAAAAATTGATATGCCTAATAAATCATCCTCATCCCTTTCAATCGGAATATCAGGATAACTTTTTATCATGCATTGCCTCCTCCTTTTTACTTAAAATTTTTAGGTCTTTGCAGAATCCCAAAATCCTTATGAACTAAGGGATTCTGCTGTATATTTTCAAAGGAATTCCTCCACTTTTGTCGAATTTATATAGAGAACCAAACCCAAAAAGAAATGGAGGAAATTCTATGAAAATCAAAGCTAAACAAATATCTCTCTCTCCGATATTTACCATGATGTTCAAGCCTTCTTTGAAGAAGATAAACCCAAGTTTATTAAACTCTTTGAATCTTTTGTTGATTTATCTGAACTTATTCCATCTTCTTTTTATGCCCACTATTATTCCCACTTTGGACGTCATAGAGATTTTTCTCTTGAATCTATGCTCACTGCTTTGTTTATCCAAAAAATTCTCTCTATCCCTACTGTTCAACTCCTTGTCCATGCTCTTAAACTATCTAAAGAATTAAGAGAGCTTTGTGGCTTTAAAAGAGTCCCTCATCCTTCTCAATTCTCTAGATTTAAATCCATTTTCCTCAAAGATTTGGAGAATTTCTTCAATAATCTTGTTAATTTAACTGAGCCTATTTGTCAGGCTATTAATCCTTCACTTTCTAATATCCTCATCGCTGATACTACTGGCTTTGAACCTTATGTCAGAGAAAATAATCCTAAGTTCTTTGATTCCCTTTATAGAAATATTAAAAAGTTCTCTAAATCTAATCCTGATTTTGATACCCACTCTTATGCTTGTTCTAAAATGCCTAAGTTTGCTCACTCTAATCCTGATGCTAAATTCTCTTATATTAATGGGCATTATTGTTACTCTATCAAAGCTACCATTCTCACTAATGGCTTAGGCATTATTCAGCATATTAGTTTCTATGACGATGATTCTTTAGATGTCAATACTGCTAAATCTGCTGCCGAGTCTAAAGATTTGTACGATTCTAAAACTTTAATCCCTTCTCCTAAGGAATTCTTTAATTTGCATCCTAATTTCTCTTATAGATACTTCTTAGGTGACGCTGGGTTTGATTCTTTTGATAATTACAAATACTTGTTCTCAGAGCATGGCATAATTACCTATTATCCCTATTAACCCTCGAAATTCTAAAAACTTACCTCAGCCTACTTTTAACTCTGATGGTATCCCTACCTGCCCCCGTGACCCTTCTCTTAAAATGTCCTATGATGGCATCGTCCGGGAAAAAGGTAGAGCTACCAGAATTAAATGGCTTTGCCCTATGTCCAAAAAAGTTAGACTAAATGGTAAAACTACTTATATCCTTCAATGTGATAACCCCTGTACTCCTTCTAAATGCGGCAGAATATTCTATACTACCCTTGACATTGATTTTAGAAAAAATACTGTTGTCCCTCGTAACTCTAAAAAGTGGTCCAAACTTTATGAAAAACGCCCTATTATTGAAAAATCTATTTCCCTTTTAAAAAGTTCTATCGCTGTTGATAGCTTTAAACTCATAAATACCAGGTCTATCAAAGCTGATGTTTTTCTTGGGACTATCACTCAACATATTGGTTTAATTATTACTGCAAAGCTTGGTACTTTTGAACATCCTTTATCTTTGAAAAAACTTTTGGCTTGATGACTTGTTCTTATGGTTTGATTCGTTTGTCACCTTTTTACATTAAAAAGGTGTGTTAAGTTTTGTCTTTTGGGGATTTGTATCTTTCTTCCATTTCTCTTTTTTTACTTTGAGTCTTAAATTAACATGTAATTTTCCTATTTTACCCCTAATAATGTAACTTTTTTACTTTGATATTTACTTCATTTTGCAATCACCTATTTTAAGATAAATCAGTTTATATTTTAGATGAATAATTCCACATTTATCCCTAAAATTCCTGCTTTTCTTTTAAAAATTTGTTTTTAGTTCTGTTTCCACGATTTTTGTTTACCAATCCTCAGGTATCTGCAGTAAAAGTCCCTCGCCTTCCCATGAGGTCTCAAAAGGAACCATTTCTTCTATCACTACGATTTTTTCTACACCACGTTTATTTAACTCTTCCAAAGCTGCTTCCATTGCTTTGTTCACAATTTCTATGGTTGTTGCTGGATTAAACCAAAAAACTGTGCTTGAAATATGCTTATCTCCTGCATAGACAACC
>NZ_SLWU01000042.1 GCF_004345675.1 Caldanaerobacter subterraneus
ATGTTGGAAGAAGGGTATTTTTTTGTCTTTTTGCCCTTTAAATGCCTCAAAAATTTTTTAATTACCCCCTTGACATTTTACCGTTTGTCTTTTTAAAATTTTACTTTTTGTTTTTCCACAGCTGCAACGCCTATGCACGTATCAGCTGCACCGTAGTAGACGTAGAATACTCCATCTATCTCCACAGCGCCGCAGCTAAATACTACGTTTGGCACTAATCCTTCTTTTTCCCAAGGTAACTCCGGCTCTAAAATAGGTTCTTCTTGCCTTGCTATAACCTTTGACGGGTCCTTCAAGTCCAAAAGCGCTGCTCCCAGCCTGTACACGTTGTTTTCATCGACTCCGTGGTAGATTAAAAGCCAGCCATCTTCCATCTTGAGTGGGGGTCCCGCTATGCCTATTTTCTTAGAGTCCCACCATCCCTTCCTAGGAGACATTATAATTTCATGGTCATGCCAGTTAACCAAATCTTCTGAATAAGCAATCCAGATGTCAGGCATTCGCCTGTGAAAAAGTACATACTTGCCATTTATTTTTTCGGACAAAAGTGCTGCATCTTTATTAGGTTCATCTAATACTATTCTATGTCCTTCCCAGCTTTTTAGGTCCTCTGACCATACCATGCAGATTCTAAAATCTAACCAGTCCCTACCTCCAAATCCAGTATAGAGCATATAGTATTTTCCTTCTAGCTTTGTGATTCGGGGGTCTTCTACACCCCAAGCCTCCTGAGGAGTTTCCCCCACAAGGATAGGCTTGTCAAATCTCTGAAAATTAATGCCATCTTCACTTACAGCATATCCAATAGAGGACACGAATTTATTTTCTTCCTGCGGTTTTTCGATATTTAACACAAATTTATTGTTAGAGGCTCTGTAAAAAAGGTGCACTTTCCCATCTTCGTATATAGCAGCAGCATTAAAAACCGCAGCCCTTTCCCATTCGTGTTCTTCTATTGGAGAGAGGATAGGCTTATCCCTTAATCTTTCCAATCTGAACATTATTTATACCCCCTTTTTAAGCCAAAATGCAACTACTCCATTGGGTGCTATAGCGAAGTTTTCAGGGTTAATCTCTCTTTTATTCACTAAATCTTCAATTTTCTCATTAAACCTCCCTTTATCTTTTAATTTTACCCCAATCCTCACCTCCTCATTTTCGTGGTTTATAAGCAAAATTAATTTTCTGTTTTCAAAGTTAAATTCTTTTACTTCCACATACGGCGAATCTACCTCCACTTCATAAACAATGCCAGCTAATCTTTTTGCAAGTTGATAAATCTTAAAAGATTCATTGCTCTTATATACATCTGGCATGTAACTTAGATAAAGCTCTATTGGATAGGTCACAAGAATTGCTCTTCCTTTTCCATACTGATTTACTATTATTGAAGGATTGCCTTCTTTATCTTTTGCTATTGTTTCTCCTTTTATCGGCTTTAAAATAAGCCTTTTGTTAGAAGGTAAAGCCTTAAACTCAAGCCTAGCAGGCAAAATTTCTGATTCAATTTCTACATTTTCCTCTCTTGGCACCATGAAATATTCTATTTTTACGCCAAAAACCTCTTCAAAACCTTCAATAGCGATTCCATCGTAAGAAAGGTAGAGAGTCCCACCTTCTTTGACAAACTCCATGACCTTAAGCCATTGGGAGTAAGTCAAATGCCCCTTCCTATAGGCAGATGGCACTATCAAGAGTTTATACTTTTTAAAATCATCCTCCGGTCTTATCAAGTCCACATCAAGTCCTGCTTGTTTTGCCAATATAAAGCTATTGAGTAAAATTCTAAAATTCCTCTCCGGCGTGTAATCTTTCCCCACAAACAAAGCTTCATAGTATTTATCAGGAATTATAATCGCTGCATCGCTTTCCTTAGGTCTTAACTTCTCATATTCTACTTCCCTTAAAAATTCAGAAAATGCCTTCATCTCAAGAGCAGCTTTTTTAGGTCTGCCCTCCACTGTAGTAATGCCAAATTGAGTTTCAAAAGGAGTAGAATTATAAGGTAGTCTTTTTCCTACAGAAAAATCCCCAAAACACCAGGCAATAGCACCGATAGATCCATTTGCCAGAAGACTGTATAGCACTACCCTGTAATAATCCCCTTCTACCTCTTCTCCCATCATCAAGGTTGTAGCTCCAAATTCCTCCATTAAAACATCTTTTTTCCCCATCCCTTTAGTCAATTTCACAGAAAAAGGAGCCATATAAGTGCTTCTTGTAGAGTTGACAGGGTCTAAACAAACATCTGTGTATATGGGATAAAAATGCATACACAGAAAATCATTTCCTTCCGCCATGTCTTCTGGATAGAAATTATTATTTGTAAGAAGAGAAGCTTGGTGAATTCCCAGCGTCACAGGATGTTTTTTGTCATACTTTTTTATCTCATTTGACAAAACATAATTCCAAAGCCACGCATCATGCCTTGAATTTGCTTTTACGTAGTTGTCTGGCTCATTTGACAGGTCCCAAAACAGGATAGCATCTTGATCTTTATATCTTTCGGCAAAAAACCTCACTAGCTTGAGCTGGTATCTTAGCATGTAAGAATCGCTGTATATATTTTTTCCTTCCCGCCACGGAACATCCCAATTCTCTCCGCTCATATGTCCCACAAAAAAAGTGGGAGCAATTCTCATGTCTACTTCATTGCATATTTTTATAAGCTCGTCAAATTTTTGTATGGCTTCTTCAGAAATTACATCCGGCTGAGGTTGAAAATCCTCCCAAAAAAGATTTATCCTCATGACATTAAGCCCCAAGTTTTTGGCTTCTATAAATTCCTTTTTTATCTCCTCATAATTCCACTCTTTCCACATTTCAATCCCGTGATTTCTTGGCCAGTAATTAGCTCCTAGGATAAAGGTTCTTTTGAAGATATCCATCTCATCTCCTCCATTACTTTTTCTGTTCAATTAAAATTTCTCCTCATCTTTTTTTCTTGTACTTATTTGCCATTATCATCAAAACAGTAAGCAATGAAAAAAACACAGAAGCTAATACGAGCAAAAATTCTCCGCCGCTTTTTCTAAAAGCAACCATCCAAAGTACAGATAAGAAAACTACTAATATAGAAATAGAAAAAGCCAACTTTTCATTCACACTTTCTCACCTTTACTTTCCAAAGACATGACAGGCTACTTGATGTCCCTCTTCTATAGTAACCAAAGGCGGAACTTCTTCTTTGCACTTCTCAGTGTAATAGTTGCAGGCGTGAGCAAAAGGACACCCTTTGCTCTCTTTAGTTCTTATAGGCACATCATAAGACCTCAACTGCTCTAATACTCTATTCCTAGCAAGCTCAGGGTCTGCAATAGGACTGGAGTTTATCAAAACTCTTGTATAAGGATGAGCTGGATTTTCCAATATCCTGATTCCTCTTCCTTTTTCCACTATCTTCCCGCCGTAGAGTACAACAATTTCTCCTTTTTCAAAAGTAAAGTACTTTGCAGCTCCTATATCGTGAAGAACTAACACAACTGCTATTCCGTAAAGGTCATTTAAATCTTTAAAAAGTTTTATTATAGCTGCCCTTAATGACATATCAATCATGCTTATAGGTTCATCGGCAATTATAACCTCTGGGTCCGTAGTTAAAGCTCTAGCAATAGCCAATCTCTGTCTGCCTCCACCTGATAAATGGTGAGGATATTTGTTAAAAAAGTATTCTGCTGGCACAAGGCCTATCTTTTCCAGTAAATCTTTTGTCCTTTGATAAAGAGTTTTCCCATTTACTCTCTGGGCATTCGCCAAAGGGTCTGCAATTATCTTGTATATAGTTTTCGCTGGATGCAAAGAAGCATAAGGGTCTTGGTGAACGTATTGAACTTTTCCTCTCAATTCCTTTCTTCTTCTTTTGTCTATTTTGTGTATGTCCTCCCCAAACCACAAAACTTCCCCAGAAGAAGGTTTTTCTAAATCTGCCATTATACGCGCAAGAGTTGTTTTCCCCATTCCGCTTTCTCCTACTATGACAAGCCTATCTCCCTTTGAGATCTCTAAATTTATGTCTTCTAAAACCACTCTGTGTTTCTTTTTAAAAAAGCCTCTGGAAAATACTTTGCTTACATCTTTAATTTCAATTATCTTGCTCATTTTAATGGTCTCCCTTCTTCATACAAATGACATGCCACGTGCGCTTCTCCATCTAACCTTATCCATTTGGGTTTTTCTTTTTTGCATATTTCCATAGCATATTCACATCTTGGATGAAATCTGCACCCAGAAGGTGGATTTAAAAGGCTAGGCGGATCTCCTGGGATTGGCTTTACCTTTGACATATCTGCATTCACAGCCATAATAGAATTTATAAGCCCTCTTGTGTACGGATGCAGGGGATTTTTAAATATCTGAAAAGTAGAGTTGTACTCCACTAAATTTCCGCCGTATATAACTGCGACCTTATCCGCCAGTTCCGCTGCTACAGCAATGTCATGTGTTACAAAAATCAGTGTGATCTTCAACATTTTTTTAAGTTCTTTCAAAAGCTGTATTATATGAGCCTGTGTTAAAACATCTAATGCAGAAGTAGGCTCATCTAAAATTAAAACTACTGGGTCTAATAAAAGCGCCAGAGCGATCAAAACCCTTTGCTTCATACCACCAGAAAGCTGTAAAGGGTAAGAATTTAATACTGCCTCTGGGTTTAATCTGACCATTCTCAATTTTTCAGAAGCTTTCTCTATTAGTTCGCTATGACTCCATCTCACCCCATGAGCTTCTACTGTATCTTTAAAATGTTCTATTACTTTCATTGTCGGGTTTAAAGACTGCTGAGCAGCTTGCGGTACTAATGCAATCTCTTTCCAGCGAATCTTCCTCAATTCCTCTTCTCTCATAGTAAGAAGGTCTTTTCCTTTATATAAAACTCTACCTGATAAAATTCTACCGTTAGGTGGAAGGGTCTTTGTCATAGCTTCAATTATAGTGCTTTTACCAGAAGCACTCTCCCCTACAATAGCAGTTACGGAGTTTTCCAAAATATCTAGCGAAATCCCATCAGCAGCTTTTATAGTCCCTTCTCTTACTAAATAAACTGCTCTTAAGTCCTCAACTCTTATGATTATGCTCAATTATTCATTCCCCCTAAGACGCGGGTTGAATACTTCTTCAACCCCTTGTGATAAGAGTATTCCGCCGTAAATTAGAAGCACTATGTTTAAGATTATGAAAAATATATAGTGAAATCCTTTAGCAGTATACAAGGCTCCTGCTTGATAGAGCGCGTAATTTAACATTATACCCCAGTGGGTTGGGTCAAATTTAGCTAACCCTAGAAACATAAGCCCAACAGAAAATTCCATTGCTCCTTTTATCTGCATTACAAAGTTGATAAAAATGTAGGGAATCAAAAGTTTTGCAATATCACTAAATAATATATATCTTAAAGGCATGTTAAGCATTTTAGAAGCTTCAACAAACTCTTTAGACTTCAAAGAAAGCACTTGAGCAGAGATCTGCTTTGCTAGTGGAGCCCATAGCCAAACAGCCACTAACAAGGCGATTTCCACCACGTTTAAATTGTAATTCATAAATACTGCCGCTAATATGAGAAGCGCAGGAAAAGAAGGTATAACCAAGAAAACCATTATAATAGCATCTATTGCTCTGCCTACAATCCCTTCTAAGTAACCTCTTGCAACCCCTATTACTGTACCTATAAGAACTGCAAAAAAGCTAGCAAGCATTGTAAGAGATATTACAGATCTAGAACCGTGAACAATTTGTTGAAAAATGTCCACCCCGAAATAATCCGTCCCAAAAGGATGCTTTAAAGAAGGCTTCTGATATCTTTCTGCAAAATTAGAAGTCATATCTAAAGGTACAATTAGAGGTCCAACAGTTGCCATCAAAATGAAGAAGGTTAGTATGATAAGTCCAATTAATGATTTTTTATTAACCAAAAGCGGTTGTATATAATCATAATAAAAATTTTTCAAACTCTCTTTTCTCATTTTAACTTCACCCTCGGATCAATTAATGCGTACACAAAATCTGCTACAAAAGTTGCCACTATTACACCTATTACAATTAAACTAAAAAGTCCTGTTAAAAGCCCAAAGTCTCTTACTGCAATTGCCTTTCCAAAGTAAAATCCTATTCCGGGATAATTAAATATTGATTCAACAAGTGTTTGTCCTCCTAACATATACCCTATCCCAATTGCCAGACTTGCCACTAATGGAAGCATTGCATTATTCCTTATATACTTAGAGGCAATCACAGAATCTGCTAATCCTCTCATTTCAGCAAATCTTATAAAATCTTCTTCCATAACCTGTGCAGTGTTACCTCTCATAGACAAAGTCCAAGAAGCCATCTGAGGTATAGCTACAGCTAAAATGGGGCCAACTGCGTGAAGTAAAACCTTCCCGATAAAACTTATCGACAGAGAAGGTTCCATATCCACAGGATAAGCTCCTCCAAGAGGCAAAAGTCTAAATCTTACAGAGAAAACAAATAAGATTAATACTGCTAGTATAAAAGGCGGAATTGCCTGAATTATACTAGCGAGAGTAGAAATAAGAGTATCTATTGTTTTACCCCTTTTTTGAGCAGCAAATGCCCCCAGGTAAATTCCAATACTAAAACTTATAAAAGTCGCCAAAGAAATCACAAATAAAGTCCAAGGCAAAGCCCTCGCTATGATTTCATTTACACTAGTGTTGTAAAAAGTAGAATAACCAAAATTCCCTCTTAAGAGATTGTTCATAAATTTTACATATCTTGTTACTACAGACTCATGAGGGTCTATTCCCATCATCTTATGAGCTATCTCCAGCGCCTGTTCAAACTGCATATTCCTCTGTTGGGCAATATAAACAGCCAGGCCATAAGCGGGGTCGCCTGGCATATTGTTGACTAAAACAAACACCCCGCTTATGGCAATAACAAACACTACAAGTAGATACAATAGTCTATTTACAAAGTAATTCATCTTTTATCCCCGCCTGTTATTTGTTATTTTACTGGGACTAGCTTACCTGTGGTAATGAGAAGGTCGTATACTCTCTCAATTCCTCCTGGCGCCAATGACCAAATTGGGTCTTCTTTTGACGGCCATCCTGTAACTCTGTACCCGTCATTGTAGTAAATAGGCAATACTTTCTCATAAAGAGGTATCACTGGCAAATACTCGTTTGTAATGTATGCGAGCTGTTGTATTATCTCCATAGCTTTATTCTCATCCTGGAGATTCTTCTGCAATTCCAGTACTAAATCATACGGCGAGAGTTCTCCCCAAGGTGTGTTATACTTGTCTTTTGCAGGGAAGCTGGTTATTGCAGACACATCGCCGTCATACAATCTCTGATAACCCGTCAAAGGATGAGGATAACCCCACCATGCAGAACCAAATTCAATAGCCGCGTCATAATCTCCACTTCTCATTACTTGGTCTCTCATCCCTTCAGGAATGAGCTTCATCTCCACTTTAAACCCAAAGCTATTAAGCTCTTGGACTACCTCTCTTGCAGCTAATACCCAGTCATTGTGAGGACCGTATACTGACAGAGTAAACGCTACAGGCTGTCCATTAGGCTGTTGCCATGTATCTCCTACTTTCTTGTATCCAGCATTTTTCAATATTTCCTCTGCAGCAGCTGTATCAGTATTATACTTTGTAAGTTTCTGCAACGTATCTTGGGTTATCCATTTGGATTCCATGCTCTTTAAAATGCCGTCAGCATAGTTCTCATAGCTGTTCGCTTGCCACACAGATACATCTCTTATTTTGTTTCTGTCCAAAATATGAGCAATAGCTTTTCTCAAGTTTAGGTCTTTAAATAAAGGCTTCTTGAAGTTAAACACCAGTGATATATCTGATAGATCCGAAACTGTCAATACGTGCAATTTCGGATTCAATGTAGAAAGTTGTTCTACAACATCTTTAGGCATAGAAGGATGAGCCGCATCAATTTCATTAGAGATTAAAGATGCCCATACAAACTCATTTGAAGACCATTTCTTGAAGATAACCCTATCAATTTTCATCTGAGAAGATGCCCAATGGTATTTGTTTGCTTTCATTTCCATTTCTGATTGCGTAACCTTTACCGGTTCAAAAGAACCTACCACCGGCAATTTCCCCAAAGTCTTAAAAGGCGCAAAATCATTGACTTTCTTCCTAAATTCATCAGATTTCTTTTCATACTCTGTCTTCATATCTTCTGGAACAGGTTTTCCTTCTGTCTGAAGATAGAATATCTTTTTACCCAAGTCAGCCACTTCTTTAGCTTGGTCTACAAAATCTTTGTACACATGCACAGGCGCCAAAGAAGCCATCGCTCCATCTGTCAGAAGGGTATGCACAAAGGATGAAGAACTTGTCTTTGAGAGATTGAATACCACTGTATGGTCATCAGGTGCTTCTACTGATTCTATGTCATAAGGCCACTGCCACATCGCCTGTATGAAATTTACTGTATTTACTACATCCTTGGAAGTAAAAGGTTCCCCATCGCTAAACTTTGCATCTTTCCTCAAATTAACTGTAACTTTGTTTTCTTCCACTTTCCAGCTCTCAGCTAACCTAGGAATGTATTCACCTGTCTGAGGAATGTAATAAGCAAAGGGTTCATATACAAACCACCATGCACCACCTACACCGCCAGGACCAAATGGATTGCCATGGAATGGAAATGGCCAATCTGTAGCAAGTCTTATTTCTCCAGTTTTTACGGTTTCCTGTGGCTTTGTCTCTTGAGTAGCCTCTTGTGACGGTTTGGTCTGTTGACCGCATCCGGCGAAAATCCCAGCTGTAAAGAAAACAATTACAAAAATCGCAATAAATTTTTTAAGCACGCTATTCATTGTTTTTCCCCCTCTTCTTTCCTAATTGAATTTAAATTACAGCAATTCTCTAACAGATTGTCTTTCTACAAATCCCACCTCCATTCTTATGTGGTCATGGAATTCTTTAGGATTGTCCATGCGCCACAAAAGCCTTTTTACAGCTTTTATACCCATAAGCTCTTTGTTTATGTGTATAGTAGTCAAAGGCGGCGTCACAATATTGCACATGTCTATATCATCAAAGCCAACAATAGACACATCTTTAGGAACCTTTATACCCATTATATTTAGGGCATTATACAAAGTTATAGCATTGCTGTCATTACTGCAAACCCAAGCTGTAGGAAATTCCTTTAATTTTTTTAATCTATTTGCAACCTCCTCATAATTTTTACTAAGCACGTGCCTTTCAACATCCTCAGTAACGCAGTAGTCTTCATTTACAGGTAAACCAGCGTCTCTCATGGCTTCCTTAAATCCCAGCCATCTTTCTCTAAAGCTTAAAGAAAAGTCTTTTTCTCCAAAAAAACCAATTTTTTTATGCCCTTTTTCTATTAAGTACTTCGTCCCTCTATAGCTCCCCGGAATATTCTGTGTAAGAACGGCATCAGTGCTAAACATAAAAGAAGCGTGGTCTACTAAAACCGTCGGAATATTGTAGCTTAAAATTTCTGCAAGAAATTCGTCTTTTATAGTCCCCACTACCAAAATCCCCGAAACCTTCCTGTTTTCTATGCAAGATGGAATTTCAAATAAATCTTTTTTCATAAAATTAACTAAAACGTCGTATCCATTAGCCTTTGCTTCATTTTCAATTCCCCATATGACCTTAGTGTAAAAATTAGTATCTTTAAAATTTCTCTCTTCTATTATGAGACATATGTTTTTTAAATGGCTTTTTGATAAAAACGATGGATTTTCCTCAAAATACCCCATCTCTTCTGCAGTTTTTATAACTAACTTCCTTGTCTCTTCGCTCACCCCTACCTTGTCATTCAGAGCTAAAGATACAGCATTAATTGATAAATTTAATTTCTCTGCTATATCCTTCATTGTGACTCTTTTGCGTTTTGTAGTGGTCAAGCTCAACACCTCTGATAATCGTTTTCTCATATAAAATTATACTCCATTTAAATTTAATTATCAAGTAAAATTTACTTTAATTATTCGACATTTTACTTGAATTTATCCGAAATCATCCATTAATTTGTCACTTATACGTTTAAGCCAGTTTAAATGCTGGAAATTTACTTGAAAAGTAAAGTTAATTAAAGAAAAGAATATGTGGTATAATTAAAAAGCAACCAAAAGGAGGGTTTGTTATGGCAAAAATGAGATTAGACAAATTGCTATCAAATATGGGAATAGGTACAAGAAAAGAAGTGAAAAAGTACATAAAAGACGGTTTAGTAGAGGTAAATGGAGAGATAGTATTAGACCCTTCTAAAACCGTAGATACAGAAAAAGATGAGGTCTTATTCGATGGGGAAAAAGTAGAATACAAAGAATTTATATACGTGATGATGAATAAACCCCAAGGAGTCATCAGTGCAACCCACGACAAATCCGAAGAAACCGTGATAGACCTTCTTCCGGAGGAAATTGCTTTAAGAAAAGTCTTTCCTGTAGGAAGGCTTGATAAAGACACGGAAGGCCTACTTATAATAACAAACGACGGAGAGCTTGCCCACAAACTCCTTTCTCCAAAGAAAAAAGTGGTAAAAAAATACTATGCCGAAGTATTAGGAAAAATAACTGAAAAAGACGCAGAAAAATTTAAAGAAGGAGTAATACTTGAAGATGGATACAGGACAATGCCATCGCAGTTAGAAATAATTGAATCTTCCGATATTTCCAAAGTGTATGTTTACCTCACAGAAGGAAAATACCACCAGGTAAAGAGAATGTTTGAAGCAATAGGAAAGAAAGTATTATACCTTAAAAGGCTTTGTATGGGAAAGCTCCAGTTAGATGAAAATTTAGAGCCTGGAGAATGGAGAGAATTGACAGAAGAAGAAGTAAATTTATTAAAGGAAACTATATAAAGCCCCCGTCTACTGTAATCACTTGACCTGTTATAAAATTCGCCTTATCAGAAAGCAAAAACAAGACTGCGTTTGCCACGTCCTCAGGTTTTCCTATGCTCATTAAAGGTATTTCTTCAATAAGATGCTTTTTGTCCTCTCCATTTAAAATGTTATTCATCCGGGTATCAATAACTCCAGGCGCAATGCAATTTACCCTTATTTTCGAAGGCCCTAATTCCTTTGCTAAAGCCTTAGTAAAAGCTATAACTCCTCCTTTAGAGGCGGAGTAATGCACTTCACAGGAAGCCCCTGAAATTCCCCAGATTGAAGAAATGTTTATTATGCTCCCTTGCTTTTTGGGGAGCATATACCTTAAAACACTTTGAGTACAGTTAAAAAGCCCTTTTAAGTTGACATTCATCATCCTGTCCCAATCTTCTTCTGTTATTTCTACAAAAGGTTTTATCTGTGCAATTCCTGCGTTGTTAATCAAATAATCAATGCGTCCAAATTTTCTGTAAATCTCATCTATCATCTCGTCCACTTGTTTTCTATTACTTATATCCGCCTGGAAAATTTCTGCATAGCTGAAATTTTCTCTTATGTAATCCCTAAGCTCCACTGCTTTTTCGTAACTGCTATTGTAGTGTATAGCAACAGAAGCCCCTTCTTTTGCTAATTCAATACATATGCGTCTTCCTATATCTCCAGCACCACCGGTTACAATGGCCACTTTTCCCGTAAGCATTTTTTCACCTTCATTTGAAAATTATTGTGTAGAGGCAGTACAAATAAATTTTTATAAAAAAATAAAATTATGTCAAGATATAAAGTAAGCACCAAAAAAGGGTTCGGGCATCTTATGAAATGCCTCGAACCCTTCATTTTCTTGGAGCGGATGACGGGATTTGAACCCGCGGCCCTCAGCTTGGGAAGCTGATGCTCTACCGCTGAGCTACATCCGCACACTTTAATTTTACATTACATAACTACATCGTGTCAACTATTAATGTCATTTCTCTATTAATATAAATACGACAAATCTAACTAAATTCCTTTTTCTAAATCAAAAATTTTTATCTAAAATAGTTGGCTCCTCAGGTAGGATTCGAACCTACAACCTACCGGTTAACAGCCGGTTGCTCTACCCTTGAGCTACTGAGGAGCATTTATTCCGGCAGCGAC
>NZ_SLWU01000043.1 GCF_004345675.1 Caldanaerobacter subterraneus
GGAGTTTTAAAGAAAATTTTATCCAGATATATACAGCCCCTGCTTTCGGTACTAAGAAAACAGGGGCTAAAATTTTGCTTTGTCAACAAACTGAGGGCAGGGGAAAATCTCCCTGCCTTTTTAGTTATTTATAAGGCGGTGAGAGAATATAGTTTATTATGAGGTGATATGATGTGAAAAAGGCCTTTACCTGGTTTTTATACCTTTTGATTTTTTTGTTTTTAGCCTACTGGCCTTTTTATATGAATTCTCAAAAAAAGGCGGAATTAGAAGAGAGAAAGATAGAAGAAAGTTTCAAAGGCATAATAACCTTTTGGGATTTTCCTCACCCTTTTGATGAGGATACATCAGGATTTGAATTTATAAAAAAGAAGATACGGGCTTTCCAGAATAAATATCCTGGTGTTGTGATAGATTTTGAGCCTATTTCAGAGGGGGATGGAATAGAAAGGTTAAAAGAGGCCTTTTCAAAAGGAGTTCTTCCGGATGTATTTCCAGTTAATCTGGAGCTTGTGCGGTTATACAAGGATTTTTTACAACCTATTACAAATTTTGTATCAAAAGAAGAGAAAAGTGAATACAATGAAGAGGTATTAAAAGCCCTGTCTTTAAAAGAAGACATATACGGACTGCCTTTGGGTATGTACACAAATGTGATTTTTATAAACAGAGAAATATTTGAAGATAAGGAGATAAGCCTGCCTGAAAAAGGATATTGGAATTATGAAGAATTTTTAAATGGTATGATAAAGGTCACAGAAAAGGATGATAAAAAACCTGTATTTGGATTGGGTATACCGCTTTTTAATGGCAGTTACAGCCTTTGGGGCTTTTTGATGCTAGACGGAGGAAAAGTTTATGACAAGGGCAAATACGCTTTTTTTGGACCACAGGCGATTTCCTCACTTCAAAAAGTGCTTGACATGGCTGGAAGATACAGTGTGATAAATCCAGTTTCACTGGAAGGAGATAGAAAAAAACTGTGGGATGAGTTTACTCTATATAAAAATACAGCTGCATTAGTGGAAGAAAGTTATAAAATTGCTGAGCTTAGCAATCTGTTTAAAAAGGGCAAATTATTTGAGTTTGATGTGGCTTTTTATCCTACGGGAGAAAGTGGCATCCCTCTGACAATTTCTCCAAAAGTGTACGGGTATGGCATAAAAAAAGACAAAGATTTAAAGAAGTTAGAGATGGAATATAGGCTTATAAAATTTATTGTACAAGATCAAGAAGGAGTATTAAAATTAGGGTATGTACCTACAAAAAAGGGAATAGAGATTGGCGAGGAGAAGATGAAAAAGATTGAAGAGGCGGTGAAATACACAGAACTGCCTCCCCTATGGGATAAGTGGGAGAAGGTCGATAACCTCGTTATTGAAAGAGTAAAGGAAGGGATTAAGGAAGGAAAGAGCGCTTATGAGGTCATTGAGGGGATAAAAAAAGAAGTAGGCGAGTGAGCTATTTTCTCACTGCTTCATAATAAGTGAGTGTGTCTTTCAGTATTTCCTGGGCTATTGGAGCAGCTACTTCTCCTCCCATATGACCGCTCTGCGTCGGATTTTTTACAATGACAAGAACCGCTATTTTTGGATTTTCCACAGGGGCGAAGCCTGCAAAGGAAGCAGTGTATTTTCCTTTCTGATAATTTACTGTAGTACCAGTTTTACCGCCTACTCTGTAACCGGGAACCTGAGCCAATTGTCCTGTTCCCTCTGTTACTGTTTTTTCTAATATGTATCTTAGGGTGTCAGAAGTCTCTTTGGATATTACCTGTCTCACTACTTGGGGTTTAAATTCTTTTACAATTTTGTCTTCACTTTTAATGTATTTTACAATATGTGGGTACATGAGGTCTCCGCCGTTTATAACTGCTGAGAAGGCTGTAATCATCTGAATGGGAGTTACTGCAATTCCCTGTCCAAAGGACATGGTGGCAAGGTCAACAGGATACACCTTATCCTTAGGCAAAATCATTCCGCTTGCTTCGCCAGGAAGTTCAATGCCTGTAGGAGCGCCAAAGCCAAAGGCCTGTATGTATTTATAAAAAGTGTCTAACCCCAACCTTTCGGCGACTTGTATAAAGACTGTGTTGCTGGACTTTTCTATAGCCTGAGAAAAAGTAATATTTCCTAGAACTGTCCAGCTTTTAATTTTTTTGCCTGACACTACGTAATACCCTGGATCAAAGAATTGTTCATCAGGGGTTACCACAGCCGAGTCCAATGCCGCCGCTGCTGTTATCACTTTAAATACAGAACCGGGCTCGTAAATACTGGATACGGCGGGATTTGCCCAGTATTCCTGAGATGGGACTTTCTGTGGGTCATTGGGGTCAAAGTCCGGCAGATTTGCCATTGCCAGGATTTCTCCTGTCTTTGGATTCATGACAATTGCAGTTATTCCATCTTCTGGTTTGTACTTTTCATAAGCTTTTTTAATAGCTTTCTCTGCATAAGCCTGAATGACGGAATCAACGGTCAAAACTACGTCTTCTCCTTCTTTTGGCTTATAGTATTTGCTGGGTATTCCTACTTTGTGCCCTTCCCTATCCACTAAAGATATCTCTCTTCCCGGAACTCCGCTTAAGTACCTGTCAAGGGAGTATTCAAGGCCGTATAGACCGTTTCCATCTACTCCAGTAAAGCCTAGGACCTGTGAGAGCATTGACCCATTTGGATAGTTTCTCATGGAAGTATCCTCTACATATATTCCAGGGATGTTGAGCTTTTTTATAGATAGAGCTTTTTCCATTGGAACGAATCGTTCAAGGACTGTCCATTCCAAGTCTTTTTTAGATAGAACTTTAAAGAGATCATTTTTACTGATAGATAAATATTTTGACAGCTCTTCTGAAGCCTTCTCAGGGTCTTTTATGTATTTTGGAGAGGCGTAAACATCCACAGCAGGTACATTGCAGGCGAGTATATTGCCGTTTACATCGTATATATTTCCTCTCTGGGGCCTTATTATTATGTCTGCCGTTGTTTGTCTTTCTACGGCAAGGGAGAGCTTTTCAGCGTTTACAACCTGTATCCATACAAGTCTTCCTATAAGTATGGAAAAAATGATTAGAAAAAATACAAAAAGAAAAAAAGTGCGAAGTTTAAGGTTCTTTGTCACGACTTTCTACTCCTTTTATATTTGTTTTCAAGATAATTATATCACACAAAGGACGGGTTGGGATAGTCTGTATTTGACTAACTGGTAAAAGTATGGTACAATTTAAGCAACAACTTAATCGTTATCGCTGAACCCGAAAAGGGGCGGGGGACCCACCTTTTGGGGCGAATCTCTTCCTACGGGAAGAGTAGGGTTACTCCTTCGACCCGAGCCCGTCAGCTAACCTCGCAAGCGTGGGAAGGAGAAATATCCAGGACCGCTGGATATTTCGGCGGCCTTTTTATACCCCCGTCCTTACCATAAATTTACATTTGAAGGGGGTATATTTTATTATGAAAAAAACTGCTATCCTTTTGGCACTTCTTTTATCACTTTTGCTTGTTTTAGGGGGATGTACATCTTCTAAGAAAGTAACTTCAGAAAAAGATGGAGGAACCATTGTAATAGCTTTAAATAAGGGCAGCATTGTGACATTGGATCCGGCTGATTACAGAGATAGAGAGACTGAGACAGTTTTGAGAAACATATTTGATGGGCTTGTGACGCGGACATACGATGGAAAAGTAGTCCCTGAAATAGCAGAGTCTTGGGAGATTATATCGCCTACAGAATGGGAATTTAAGATAAGGAAAGGCGTAACTTTTCAAAATGGAGACCCTCTTACAGCCGATGATGTCGTATTTACATTTAATAGAATAATAAAAGAGGGAGGACTTGAAGGGAAAACTTCTCCAAGAAAAGGCTTAATGGGACCCGTGGAGGATGTTCAAAAAATTGATGATTACACTGTTAGATTTATCTTAAAAGAGCCTTTCCCAGTTTTACTTCAGGCTTTAGTCCATCAGCAGATAATACCTAAAAAATATTATGAAGAAGTAGGGTACGAGGAATTTTTAAAGCATCCTATAGGAGCAGGACCTTTTAAATATGTATCTGGGAAATTGGATGAGCAGATAGTTTTAGAAAGGTATGATGGATATTACGGTGGTTCTCTAGACATTCCCCCTGTTGGTCCTCCAAGTCTAAAAAGAGTTGTATTTAGAATGATACCTGAGCCCTCTACTGCAATAGCTGCTTTGGAAAAAGGAGAAGTAAATATAGTTCAGTACATTCCACCTGATATGATAGAAAGGCTTAAGAAAAATCCAAACATACAGGTAAAGGAGAACGATGGAACAAGAGTCTACATCCTTGAGATAAACAATAAAATGCCACCTTTTGACAATAAAAAGGTAAGGCAGGCTTTAAATTACGCAATAGACATGGATTCTATTGTAAAAGAAATTTACAAAGGCTATGGGGTGAGACTTGCAGGGCCAATGCTTCCCTATGCCTTTGCTGCGAACACAGATTTAAAGCCCTATGAGTACAATCCTGACAAGGCAAAAGAGCTTTTAAAAGAGGTTGGAGTTCGCGATTTGAAAGTTGTAATAGATACTCAGCCTTTTAGAGAAGAGGAAGCTTTGGCTATAGTTAACATGCTTGAAAAAGTAGGTATAAAAGCTTCTGTAAGAACCTGGGAATGGGGAGTTTTGCAGTCAGAAATACAGAAAGGCACCAGGCAGTTGTACCTTACTGACTGGGGAAATGCATATCTTGACCCATTTGATTTCTTAAATCCAAAGCTCAAGACAGGTGAAAGAGGAAACTATTCTTTCTACAGCAATCCAGAGGTTGATAGGCTCCTAGACGAAGCGGCAAAAGAGACAGACAATGCTAAAAGAAAAGAGCTTTATTACAAGGCTCAGGAGATAATATATGACGATGCTCCATGGGTGTTTGGATATTCTCTGAAGACTGTAGAAGCTGCGACTAAAAATGTAGAAAACTGGCAGCCGAGTATGGACGGTAGAGAAAATATGCACAGAGTGAAGCTTTCTAATGAGTAAAAAGGGGTTAATGACCCTTTTTACTCTAAAGTGGATGGGGGAATTTTTATGAGGGAAGCGAAGGTTTTAAAGAGAGTTTTGTACACAATTCCTATAATGCTAGCAATAGCCATAACAGTATTTGTATTTATGAGATTTACTCCGGGAGACCCCGTTGACATAATGATGGGAAAAGAAAGCATGGTATCACAGCAGGACATAGAGCTTTTAAAAAAGGAGTTTAACCTTGATAAACCTATATACACACAGCTTTACATTTTCCTCACAAATCTTTTAAAGGGAGATTTGGGAAAGTCTATAACAAAAGGAGTTCCTGTAATTGAACTTATCAGAGAGACTCTACCTGCTACAATTGAACTTGCTCTGGCAGCCTTAACTCTTGGGATTTTAATAGGTATCCCCATAGGGATTATATCTGCTGTCAAACAGAATTCCTGGCTTGACAGAACTATGATGGCAATATCCTTTACAGGAATATCAATGCCTTCTTTCTGGCTGGGATTAATACTTATTCTAATTTTTTCAGCCAAATTAAATTTACTTCCGAGTCAGGGCAGAATAAATTTTCTAATTTATATACCTAAGGTAACTGGTTTTTACACGATTGATTCGCTTCTTGCTGGAGACTGGGAAGCATTTGTGAGCAGTTTGAGGCATCTTTTCTTGCCTGCTCTAACTTTATCAGCTCCTTTAGCAGCTGTTTTGGCAAGAGTTATGAGGTCCAGTATGCTGGAGGTCTTAAGAAATGACTATGTGGTCTTCGCAAGGGCTAAGGGAGTGCCTGAGAAATTAGTAATACTTAAGCATGCTGTAAGAAACGCATTGATTCCAACAGTTACAGTTTTAGGCATGGAAGTAGGAGCACTTTTAGGAGGCAATATGATAGTTGAGAATGTCTTTGGATGGCCTGGAATAGGCAGGCTTGTTGTGACTGCGATATTTGACAGGGATTATCCTCTGGTCCAGGGAGTCGTAATGTTTTACGCCTTCACTTTTGTCATGGCAAATCTTTTGGTAGATATACTCTACACTTATCTGGACCCCAAGATTGAACTGTAGGGGGTGTTTGAATGACTATAAAAAATGGAATAGTGCCTGCAAAGTATTATGAAGTATCTTATAAAAAATCAAATTTAATAACTAACCTTTTAAGCCTTTTAGGGAAGATAAAAAAGCATCCAACTGCTTTAATTGGAATGCTTACAATCATAGCCTATATTTTAATGGCTGTATTCGCACCTTTTATTTCACCTTACAGCGTTAAATACTCAGACCTTTCAGCAAGACTATTGCCCCCTGTGTGGAGTGGAGGAACGTGGGCACATCCTCTGGGAACTGACCAGGTAGGAAGGGATTTGCTGACACAGATTATATACGGTTCTAGAATATCAATACTGGTTGGCTTTTTGACTGTTTTGATTTCTGCCTCTATTGGGACTTTCTTAGGAGCAATCGCAGGATACTACAGAGGAACAGTTGATACGGTGATTTCGCGCTTTGCTGACTTTTTACTTTCTTTTCCTTTCTTAATATTTGCGGTGGGAGTAATGGCAATTTTGGGGCCCGGATTCTGGAATTTGATTTTAGCTCTGACATTTAAAAGCTGGGTGGAATTTTTCAGGCTGGTAAGAGGTGAAGTCTTGGAGGAGAAAAATAAAGAATATGTAGAAGCTGCTCAGGCTTTGGGAAGAAGCAATGGTGCGATAATTGTATCAGAAATTCTGCCTAATATATTCCAGTCAATATTTGTCCTTGCCACATTGAGAATGGGCTACATGATAATAATGGAAGCATCTTTGAGTTATTTAGGTTTAGGTGTGCCACCGGATATTCCTACATGGGGTTCTTTAATAAACTCTGGAAGGAACCACATATTTGACGCCTACTGGATATCTACTCTTCCAGGCATAGCTTTAGTGATACTGGTACTCAGTATTAACCTTTTTGGAGAAGGATTAAGAGATATATTAGACCCAAGGCTTAAAGTGGAAGGAAGTGAATAAATGCTTGAGATTAGGAACTTGAAAGTGGTTTTTGAGACAGACAGGGGAGTAGTAAAAGCGGTAAATGGGATTGACCTAACACTTGAAAGAGGAAAAATTTTAGGCCTGGTAGGAGAATCGGGTTCAGGAAAAAGCATGACTTTGCTTTCTATTTTAAGGCTTGTCCCTTACCCGGGCAAAATTGTAGAAGGGGAAATTCTCTTTGAAGGAGAGGACCTTCTCAAAAAATCGGCTTCTCAGATGAGGGAGATAAGGGGAAAGGACATAGCCATGATATTTCAAGACCCAATGACCACATTAAATCCGGTGTTTCCTGTAGGAGAGCAGATAAGGGAATCCTTGAGGGTTCACAACATAATAAAGCCTGAAAAAGAAGGTATATTAGGTTTTCTCGGGGAAAGGGACAGAAGAAAAAAAGAGTATGAAAAGGCAGTAGAACTTATGGAAAAAGTCGGGATATCATATCCTGAAAAGAGATATTTTTCATATCCGCATCAGTTCAGTGGAGGGATGCAGCAAAGAGCGATAATTGCTATTGCTCTTTCATGCAATCCTAAACTACTTCTGGCTGACGAACCTACAACTGCACTTGATGTGACAATTCAGGCGCAAATTTTGGATTTATTGAGGCAAATAAATGAAGTAAACGGCACCTCCATAATTTTTGTAACTCATGATTTGGCAGTGGCGGCAGAGTTTTGCGATGAAATAGCTGTCATGTACGCTGGGCAAATGGTGGAAAAAGGACCTGTAGACAAGGTCATCGGAGAACCAAAGCATCCTTATACAAAAGGACTTTTGAAGTCTATACCTAAAATAACACGAAAAAAAGAAAAACTTTACGCCATACCGGGAAATGTCCCAGATTTGGCTTCTCTTTCACCTAAAGGTTGTCCTTTTTATGAGCGGTGTGAAGAAGCAGTGGAAGAATGCAAAGAAGTTGAACTTCCTTTAATTGAGGTTTCAGATGGAGAATTTGTAAGGTGCATAAAGTACCTCTAAAAGATGGGGTGTTAGATATGGAAAATGGGGTTTTTATTCAAATAAAAAATCTCAAGAAATATTTCATAGAAGAGCCAGACTTGTTAATGAAGCTTGTAGCTAAGAAAAAGAAAAGGGTTGTGAAAGCTGTTGATGATATAAGCCTTGACATAAACAAGGGGGAGACTCTGGGGCTGGTTGGAGAAAGCGGCTGTGGGAAAACTACACTAGGGCGTACAATTGTAAGGCTTTACGAACCTACAGAGGGAAAGATAATATTTGAAGGGGAAGACATAACAGAGGCAAGAGGAGAAAAGTTAAAAGAATACAGGAAAAAAGCACAGATAATTTTTCAAAACCCTTATTCTTCTTTAAATCCCAGGAAGACAGTAAGGCAGATTTTGTCAGTACCTTTGATTGCCTCTGGCGTAAAAGACCCTCACGAAAGAGAAGAGAGAATTATGTATCTTTTGAATAGAGTTGGTTTAAATTACAGGCAGATGGATTCTTATCCCCATGAATTTTCAGGTGGACAGAGGCAGAGGATAGGCATAGCACGTGCTTTGGCAATGAGCCCTGAATTTATTGTGGTTGACGAGCCAGTTTCAGCCATTGATGTGTCAATACAGGCGCAAATTATAAACCTTCTAGAGGAATTGAAGGAAGAGTTAAACCTTACTTATCTTTTTATAGCTCATGATTTGAGTGTTGTATATCATGTAAGCGATAGAGTTGCGGTGATGTATCTAGGAAAAATTGTAGAAATGGGAAAAACTGAGGATATTTTCTTCAACCCACTTCACCCCTATACAAAAGCTTTGCTTTCTGCTATTCCCTCTATTGATAAATCAAAAAGAAGGGAAAGAATAATATTAGAAGGCACTGTACCATCTCCTGTGAATCCGCCAAAAGGCTGTAGATTTAGTACCAGATGCTTTATGAAAAAGGGGAAAATGTGCGAAGAGGTAGAACCAGAACTAAAAGAAGTTGAAAAGGGACATTTTGTAGCTTGTCATCTGTATTAATGGATTTGATACTTGTATTTTCTCCAAAGAAATATTATAATAATATTGAAAATTGGAAAAAAGAATATTTAAGGTGATGAAGCCCACCTTAATTGCCGTAAAGGCTGATGGCTTCTACGAAGATTCGTAGAAGCCATCTTTTATTTTGGAAAAATTAACTACAAAACGTCAAGGGGTGGCATTTGGATGAAATTAGAATTCATTCCTTTATATGAAGCTTTTGAAAAATACGAAGACAGATGTCCTATATGTAAGATTATAGAACAGGAAGAAAAAGTTTATTGTGAACGCCTGTTAGAAGATGAAATTTTAAAAGACCCAGAGATGTATATTAAAATAGGTCAAACCAACTTTTGCCGTTACCATTTAGAACTGCTGAATAATTCGTATGACAAATTAGGGTTGGCAATTGCATTGAAAGCAAATATAAGCCATAAATTACAACAAATTGAAGAAATGAGCAAAACATTGAAGAAAAAAAGAAGAAGAAAAATAGAAAAAGAGAAATGTCTTGTTTGTAAGTATTTAAGAGAGAGGGACGCATACCATGTACACATTTTATTAGATATCTTGGAAAGTGATAAAGATTTTGTTGAAAAACATTCTAAAGGTTTCTCTAACTTGTGTTTTCATCATTTAGATGTGCTCATAGGTCTTGCTAAAAATATTGCGCCACAAATTGATAAGATAATAGAGCTAAATAAAAGCACAATTGAGAAAAATATAAACGACCTGGAATGGTTCATAACAAAATTTGATTATAGATTTCATGATGAGCCGTGGTATGACTCTAAAGATTCGATTGAAAGGGCTTTGAAATTGCTCGGAGGTGGCTATTATGATTAAAATTTCTTTTGAAATTACTGATGAGAGCTTTAGTGAAATTAAAGAATTGATTGACAATTTTAAAAAAGACGGTTTTACAGAAGAAGATGCATATAGAGTAATTTTTGAGATGGGAGTAAAAGCATATAAAATAGAACGGGACAATCCTGATGAAAGTGATTTGAGAAGACAACTTATTTCTATGGCGTCTCAATATGCTGCAATGAAGTTTAAAAATTTCCAGTTAATGCGGGATAATCAAACACTTGAGATAAGGTTACAAGGTTATAAAGCTGAAAATGCTCATCTTAAGAGGATGCTGGGTATAAGGGTTGATGAAGGATGAGGTATATATGTCCTGTGTGTTTTAAGATAGCTGAAGTTGGAGAAGAAAAATGCTCAAATTGTGGGTACGATTTTAAAAATATATCAGATGATGATTACAGTGAAAAGCTCATAAAAGCTTTAAATCATCCAGATTATAATGTGGCTTATATGGCTGCGGAGATAATCGGAGAACTTAAAATAAAAAAAGCAGAAGGGGAATTGATAAAGTATTTGCAAAACAGCGTAAAAACAAGAAAGGACCCGTATATTGAGCAGATGGTTGTGTGGGCTCTTGGAGAAATTGGCGGTGAAAAGTCCTACAAATTTCTTTTAAAAAACAGAGATAAATTCTCAATTTTAACAAAAAATATCATTGAAGATTCTCTAAAAAAAATTAAAACAAGAATGGCAAATAAGGAGGGTGAGGCAATTGGAAAATAGGGAAGAAAAAAATAATGAAAATAATAACATTAAAGTGTTGGGATGGGTAGCATTTTTTGGAGGATTAAGCCAGGATATGATTGTACCTATTTTGCCTACTTTTTATACTCAAATTCTTGGATTGAGCAAGGAAATGGTAGGCTTAATAGAGGGAAGTGTTACTACAGTTGTCAGTATCATGAGAATAATATCCGGAATAATTTCAGATAAGATTGGGAAAAGAAAATCGATTGTGTTTATTGGATATTTATTTTCCGCTGTTGGAAGAGTATTACTGCCATTGACGAATGGTGCTGCAATGGCTTTTGGGCTGAGACTGATTGACGGTATTGGAAAAGGTACAAAAGATGCGCCAAGAGACGCACTTATAGCGAAATCTTCTAAAATGAAAAGCATGGGTTTTTCCTTTGGGTTTCAAAGAATGCTTGATACATTAGGGTCTTTTCTTGGACCATTGATTACTGCCGGCTTGATGATACTATTTGCCAATTATATGGATTCTATAAGGTACAGGTTGATATTCTTAATTGCAGGGCTTGTGGCTTTTATCACAATAATACTCATAGGGTTATTTGTGGTGGAGCAAAAAGGAGAGAGAGTGAGTTCATCTTTTAAGCTTGATTTATCTGTTTTTAAAGGAAAATTTCTGACATTTTTCGTTGTGATGCTTGTGTTTACCCTTGGTAATAGCAGCGATGCGTTTTTAATTTTAAGAGCGCGAAGTGTGGGTGTAGAAGAGTCAACAATACCGATAATTATAGCTATGTTTAATCTGTCTTATGCTTTATTGTCAGTACCGAGTGGAGTATTATCCGACAGAATAGGAAGAGTTAATGTAATAAGATTAGGCTGGATTATTTATGCAGTCACATATTTAGGTTTTGCATTAGCGAAATTGCCATGGCATATTTGGGCTTTGTACTTAATATATGGAGCATTCCTGTAATGAATAAAAAATAAGGGAGAATGGACTTTGAAAAAATAAGTACCTCCTGATAAAATACAGAGTGTAAGTTTAAGAACT
>NZ_SLWU01000044.1 GCF_004345675.1 Caldanaerobacter subterraneus
TAGATTTTATGAGTATTTTCATCCTCTGCTGGTGATGCTTATTGCATCATGAATGTCTAACCAGAGGAATTCTACACAAAAATTTGGACTTGACCCTTCGCCAAAAAGCGTAGAAAAAACTTTTAATTCTTCAAGAGTGCCGGGATTCTGTCATGTAAGCTATATTCTCCTGAAATAACCCCATTTTTTTCTATAGATACACTTAATTACTAAAGTCGCAAGACTATCACTTCTGAAAAAAATGGTTCCAACAAAAGCTCCGGCAATGGCGCCTGCTGCGATACTCGCCCCAAGTGGTAAGGCAGCGCCCCAGAAGCCATGAACATCCCAATTACCGAAAATAGGTACCACCCACGCAGATGGCAAAAATAGGAGCAGATAGGTCATATTGTAGCCCAAATAACCGCGGATGGTTTCCCTGATCGCCGGTACCACGAGGATGACATAACTCAAAGTACCCCAGAGTGCCCCAATTAGGCTTCCCCGGTAGAAGAAAGCCCTCTTCACCTTATTCTTCCTCCTCAATTTTATTTTCCTTGCTTAAATTCATCTATTATATAAAGATCTAGCCATCTCCTTTCCTATTTATTTATTAAAGAATCTCTATTTAATAAGGCAAACACTACTTTTATCTATTCCACTTCTCAAAAAGTATTTTTATAAAGTGCCATGGCAAGATATCCTGCACCAGTTGCAAATCCTACCCCAGTTTTAGCCTTTCCTGTGTCTTTGTCAAAACTCTCTGCCAAAAGCCCATAGTCCATATTGGCATTTTTAAGCCAGAAAAGAGCCTCTTCCCTCTTTAATGGATTTAACAAGCTTCCACAAAGTCCTAAACCTGAAGGTGTATTAGGATGATGGTCGCAGGCAAGTTCTTTTATTTTGGCATCCTCAAAATAGTATTTGTATCTGGGAGAATAGTAGTATTCAATGGTATTTTTAAATATTTTATCCTTGTAATCTACAAATTCATAGTAATATATAAACCCTAAATTACCAGGAGGGTCGTTGTAAAGCTTGTAATTTTCTTTTCCATCTGTAGACCAAGCAAAATAGGCTTCCCATCAACCTCTGTCACAAGGTATTTGTATATCCCCTTGTCAATAGCGGATTAAAATTGATTCATTTTCATCGGTTTTAAATTGACCCACCCTGCGTTTTACCTGTTTTTCGTGCAATTGCCTGGATCCTTTTGCCTTTTACAAAGTTCAATTTCCCAGCCTGTATTATTTATTTCTACATATTTCTTCAAATTCCTTCTTTTCTGGTACTATGAATATCTTCTTAAGTCCAATTGCCTTTATTTTTCCTCTTTTTCTTTATCATCTTCCTGAGATGAATTTGATTCTTCCTTCATCAAGCTTTCTTTTGCAAAACCGATAAGTTCCTCTTCATCTTTCCCATTGTCAGGATATATGCTTATGGCATAACGCCAGCTGCCACGCAGTTCGCCCTGAATCTTTTTCACTACAACTTCCGCACCTTCTCTCCCCGTAACAGGAAGAACAAGCGCCAGAGTATTCTCGTTAATTTCAAATACCGCATCTATATCGCGAAGTTTACTTCTTATCTTCCCTGCTATTTTTGAAATTTCTCCTGCTATTTTCCCTTCGCAATGTGCCAGAATTAGTGAGAGATTTGTATTACTTCTTCTGGCACGGTTTACTTCTTTTTTCAGCAGGTCTTTAAGTTCGGGATAACGATCTTCTTTTTTGACACTCCCTACTAATTTTACTACCCGCTTCACAAGTTCTTCTGCTTTAAAGGGCTTAACAAGATAATCCACTGCACCGGCTTCCACTGCCCGTTTAATTGAGGGTACTGTAGCATCTATGCTCAAAATTATCACAGGAATGTGTCTGTACTTTTCCTCTGATTTCAAGTTCCGAATAAATTCGAAGCCATTCTGATCTGGCAGATTAATATCTACAATTATTAGATCAAACAGTTCTTTTCTGCTTTTTATCTTCCGCACTGCTTCTTCAGAAGTAGCCGCAGCCACTACATTATACCCTTCTCCTCCCAGTATGTCCTTTACCATAAGCCGTATAAGTACAGAATCATCCACCACCAAAATGTCTTTGGTTTTTTTCCCTTCCTCCATAGCCTTTGAGGCAAGGCTCTACCAAAGAGCCCCCTTCTTCTACCCCCTTTCAAAGATTTTATGTTTTACGCGATTTTCACACAATTTCTCCCTGACCCTTTTGCCTCATAAAGCGCTCCATCCACTCTTAGAAGAAGTGTGTCCATAGTATCAGTATTTCTATATTCCGTCACACCAAAGCTGGCTGTTACCTTTCCTATGCCGTCCAGCTCTGTTTCACTTATTTTCTTTCTGAGTTCTTCAGCGAGTTCAGCTGCATTATTCAAGGAAGTTTCAGGCAGAAGAATTATAAATTCCTCCCCTCCCCAGCGTGCAAAGTAATCTGTTTTTCGTATCCTCTTTTTTACTGTATCGGCAACACTTCTAAGAACCGTATCTCCTGCAGCATGCCCAAAACGGTCATTTACGTTTTTGAAGTGATCCAGGTCAAACATAATAAGTGAAAAGGGCTTTTTATTTCGTTTTACTCGCTCTATTTCCTGCTCCAGCATCTGCATGAAAAAGCGCCTGTTATAGATATTTGTAAGGGGATCGGTAATGGACTGGCGGTAAAGCAGTTCTTCAAATCTCTTGCGCTCGCTTATGTCGCGAATAATTCCTATTGCATGCCATGAATCTTTAATTCTAACGGCAGAAAGTGAAAGTTCTACATCAATTTCATGCCCATTTTTGTGCCTTGTCTTCATCTCAACTGTCTTACCTACGATACTTCCTTTTCCGGTTAAACGGAATTTTTTAAATGCTTCTTTATAAGCTTCGTACAGTCGCATATCTTGTATCATAAACATGTGCAAATCCTTTCCTATTATTTCTTCTCTTGAATAACCAAGTATGCGTTCCGCCGCAGGATTCCAAAAAGTTACTTTACCGTTATCGTCAATCATAATAATGGCATCTCCTGCAGACTCCATTATGGTGCTTAAAATCTCATTCCTTTCCTTCAGTTCTTTTTCCATTTCTCGACGTTCTGTTATATCAATCACAAGTGCTACAAATACTTTTTCTTTATCAAACTCTACAAGTTCTAAATGGATTTCTACTGGATATAAAGAACCGTCTTTTCTGCGGTGCACTGTGTCAAAAACGATTTGCTTCTGTTCATCTCTTAAAAGGGGCTCAAGAAGTTCTTTAAAGCTTTGCAAGGTAAACTCTGGCTTTAAGTCAACAGGAGTCATTTGTTTAAGCTCTTCTTCAGTATATCCCAAATTTTCCCTTGCTCCACGGTTTACTGCGATGAATTTTAGTGTCTGCGGATGGAATATGTAAATTTCATTGAGTGAGTCTTCAAAAAGATTTTTATAAAATTCAAGCTCTCTCTTTGCTTTCCACTGTTCGGTGATGTCAAAGACAATCAGATGCATCAATGTTTTTCCTTGATAATCTACAGGGGATGAATATATTTCTACTAATTTCTCTTCTCCGTTAGCTAACCGTTGGAAGCAAATGCAGGGATTACAGCCCTTCTTTAAAGCTTCCGAACACCTCTGACCACCATCTATGGTAGAAACGCCAATAACAGCTTCTATGTCCATCTGCAGCATAGTTTCTCTGGAATAACCGTAGAAGTGACAGGCAGCTTTGTTAGCATCAATGATGCGTCCGGCTTGTGGATCAATAAGTATCATTGCTACGTCATGATTTTCAAACATATTGCGGAACAGCTCTTCTCTCTTTTTTAGCTGCATTTTAGCCTCATAGAGCTTAAAAGCCATTTCTATTTGAGATATGAGTACATACTCATCTACACCCTTAAGAACATACCCATAAGCTGAAACTGACTTTATTTTTTCCATTATTTCTTTACTGGCATTGGCAGTAAGAAATAGAATTGGAATATCTTTATGCTGCTGAATTATTCTTGCTGCATCTATCCCATCGATTGCTCCTTTAAGTTCTATGTCCATAAGAATTAAGTCTGGGCTTTTGATGTTATTTAGTGCTTTTTCAACAGCCTCTTCGCCTGACGTGACTATCTCTGTTTCGTATCCATGCCTGGTCAGAATATCCGCTGTTATCTGCGCATTGAGCCTGCTATCTTCTACAATGAGGACCTTCTTCAGGTAAAAAGCATTCATCATCTGGTACCTCCAACCTTTTTGCAAGTATCTTTGAAAAATTATTTATGATTTTTATTTTCCAAAGTACTATTGTACTCTTCTCACTTGAAAAGTGCAATAAAATTTTCCTGTCATAGTGTTTATTTTCACCCGGTTAAAAAGTCTGCCACCTTTTATATATCCCACTTTTATCCTCGAATATCCGGTTTCTCCATTTTAACTCTTTTTGGGCTCTTCCACTTGCCAGCCCCAGCTAAACTTCCAAAGAGCCCCTTTGAGCTGTCCACACCACAGTGAGCGCACCAAAAGCAAAGAGAAACACAAAATACCAGGGAACCCAAAAAAGGATCTTCCATAAATTCCTATCATAATTGTAATTCAAAAAAAACAGCAACCACCATCTGTATTACTCCTGCAACCGAAAGAAGCGCCCCATACCAGGCTGGAATTGGACTAATTCCCAGAGGATAATGGAAAAATATACTGCTTATAGCCCATAAAAGAGTGCCAAAGACGAAACAAAATGCCCACAGGTATCCCAGTACAAAGTCAAAATAAACAGGATATAAATAACGCCAGTGCCAGCTTTTAAAAATATCTTTATGAGTTCGCAGTAAATGCCAGCCTCCAAGTGCCCAGCGCTTGCGCTGTTTCCAGTATTCCCTCAATGTTGCTGGAGACTGTATTAGGGCTACTGCCTGAGGCACAAACCAAACTTCATAGAAACGCTTTTGAATCTTCCAGGTTATATCAATATCTTCAGTCGCAGTATATGGTGAAAAACCGCCAACTTCCTTCAAAACTTCTGTTCGAAATGCTACAACACATCCTGATACAGTCAGCACCCTTCCCAAAACTCTCTGAGATCTTTTTATAAGTCCAATAATAGAGGAAAATTCAGCTGCCTGCAGCTTTTCAATAAGATTTTTCCTGTTGACAGATATAGGATTGCCAGTGACTGCTCCCAGTCTTGGCTGTTTTAAAAAGGGATAAACCAGGTACTTCAGTGTATCTGGTAAAAGAATTGTATCAGCATCTATTACCACGGTAATAGATGTTGTTACCGCAACCGACAGGGCAATATTTAAAGCATTGGCCTTTCCCTGATTTTCAGAAAGTCGCAGGAGATGAAAATTAGGATTTAAACCAACAAATCTTCTAATAATATTCGCTGTGTTATCGGTGGATGCATCATCTATAAATACTACTCTGTAATCCGGGTAGTTTAAAAATTGTAAAGCCGTGCATGTTGCTGCAATACTTACCTCTTCATTGTGGCAGGGCACAAGAATAGTAACTGATGGCCAGTCTTCCGGCCATTGACTGGGTTTTCTTGAATAACTTTTCTCACGCCTCCACCAGAAATATATCCCTGCAGATGTCCAGATTATGCTCATTGCAAGAGGATAAACAAATACATACCATCCTATGATTTCCCATATTGTCATTTACTTTCCTCCTCTGCAGGTATATATTCAGAAATTTCATGAATAAACTCCCAGTACAGACCTTCCTCTGCTATTCTTTTTATAACTTCAGGTGTAATTTCTTCTCCTTCAGAAACAATAATATTTCCTTTTGGACTGCAAAAATTCTTTTTCATAATCATTGGAGTAAAAGGAGCTAAATAATCTTTCTCTTTTACAGAGGTAAGATTTCCAAACAGGCTTTTATTGGTCTCCTGGGGTATCTGCTTATCCTCCATAATTTTTGCTATATCTAGAGCTTCTAAAGAAAGTTCTTTCCAGGCTAATATTGGCGCCTCAAAAACCGGCATTTTTAATTTTCTTTTATTTTTCCTGTAATACCTGTAATAATGATATTTGGTCCATACAAACATAATTGCACAAATGATAATAGCCCATCCAAGAGACAAAACAAAAGCAAAGGCTGTGGAATACACAGCCTGCGGTATAAAAAGATTTTTTCTCCAGACATATGCAAGCAAAAACCAGCCGAATGCCCCTAAAACCCAGATAAAGGCTCCTATAATCCACGACCATACACCTAAAGTGAAAATTATTAGTCCTATGCTTTTAAAAAAGCCTATCAAACCTTTAAAACTGCCTTTTGCTCTACTTTCGAAATTATTATTCCCCATAAACTCTTCCTCTTTCTTTTCAACACTATCGGTATGATTATAATATATTGTTTCTCAGAAATCAATAATTTTTATGAATAGATAATAATTATTCTCTGCTTACAAATAAGGATTTTCGTCAAGAGTTGGAATGGGTATTTTTTCGAATATACGCTCCATTTAGAATAAGCTAAGTCTTATTTGTCTAAAAAGGGGTTAAGAAACTTTCCATCCTCTAGTTAAAATAAGAATAGAAGCAAGGCAAAAATCTAACTGCAGGAATGAGAAATGGCTTAGTACAATATTAACATAGATTCCAAAATTTTGGATTACCTTTTTTGTGTTATAGGAAAGTATTAGGTCTTATGCTGGGTGACAGTGAATCAGAAAAAGCTTCTATAAATTCTTTTCACGGCTCAAATAAAGAAAATTACATGGAGTTGATCTAGCAGTTTCCGACCATCGCAGTGGTCTTGTACAGGCTATTCGTAAACAGTTCCATGGAGCTACCTGGCAAAGGTATTAGATTCATTTTATGAAGAATATTCACATAAAAGTACCTTTACCATCCTGGCTAATCTTTAATAACTACAGAAAAATCTTGGTATCAGGGAGATGTGGAAACCAGGCCACAGTTTATCCTTGACACCAAAGAGTAAAGCAGCGCACATAGAAAAATCTGGATTTGACCGAGTAAATTTCATAAAAATATCAATTTTATATCAATTTTTTATCATCCCTTATCTTTATAGTGATATTGTGGAAATAAAATATAAAGGAGAGATAAGAATGCATAAAAAGAAAATCCATATTAGAACCTTGATACAAATATTTTTCTTTATTTTGATTCTTTTAATCTCAATAAATAAAACTCTATCTGAAAAGGGCATATCTATACCATATATTCCAACTGCATCCCTTCACGCTTTATGTCCTTTTGGTGGAGTTGTAACAATTTATCAATATCTAACAACAGGAACTTTTATCCAGAAAATACATGAATCTTCATTCGTTCTAATGATAATAGGATTTATCATAGCTATATTATTTGGTCCTTTATTTTGTGGTTGGATTTGTCCTTTTGGAACTTTTCAAGAATTTATAGGAAAACTGGGCAAGAAAATTTTTAAAAAACGATTTAATAATTTCGTCCCCTACAAATACGATAAATATTTAAGATATCTACGCTATTTTGTCTTTGCTTGGGTTTTATACGCGACAATAGTAGCAGGAAAACTCATATTCCAGGACGTTGATCCCTATTATGCATTATTTAATTTTTGGAATGGTGAAATTGCAGTTGGAAGTATTGTGATACTATTTATTACAATTATTTTATCACTTTTTATAGAGCGACCATGGTGCAAATATTTATGCCCTTATGGGGCAGTACTCGGCATTTTTAATTTAATTAGGATATTCCCAATCAAGCGAAATAACAAAACATGCATAAATTGTAAAATGTGCGATCGTAATTGTCCAATGAATATAAAAGTTTCAGAAAAAACTATAATCAGAGACCACCAGTGTATATCATGTCTTAAATGTACATCTGAGTATTCGTGCCCTATTAACAATACTGTAACAATTGAATCAATTATTCCTTATAAAAGTTAATAACAAGGAGGAAGATAAATATGAAGCTTAATTCTAAAATTATAGGTATTATATTGCTTTTATTGTTATTTGGCGGAATATGATAGAGTTTTTTTGAAAGGTAGTGTGGATGTATGTTTAAGGAGCAAATAGCTGCATACTGCAAGGCATTAAAGCTCAGTCACAATCTAGTAGAAAACTCCGATAAAATTGAGGCAGAAAACCATGAAGAATATTTGCTAAAGCTTTTAAGATTAGAAGTGGAGCACAGAGAAGAAAGCCGGAAGAATAGATTTTTGAAAAACGCAGGTTTTTATAACACTCAAGACATTTGAGGGCTATATATTTGACGAGATAAAATTTCCATAGGGACTTACTCCGAAGGACTTAAAGGATTGCAAGTTTATTGAAGAAAAGAAAAACTTAATCTTCTATGGCAATGTTGGGAACTGGGAAAACACATCTTGCTACTGCTATAGGGGTAGAGGCCTGTAAGAAGGGCTACAACGTAAAGTTTTTCCGTACAGCAGCACTAGTAAATAGGCTGGTAGAAGCAAGGAAAGAATGGGTAAATATCTTCTATGATGAGCAGATGACTGCAGCGATAATAGACCGGTTAATACCTCACTGTTATTTGTTAATCTTTGATGGACAAAGCTATCGGATGAAACAATCATTAATGAAACAGTTAAGCTAATAAAAAATTCCCCACGGGTGCCTGGGGAAAAATCTTTGCAAAAATGGGGAATTACATCTTGCAAAAAACATGAAAGACCAATTCCACCCCATGGCATATTCTCTTTTTTAAACCATAGCTCACCTGCTCTCTGAAAGAAGGCAACAATAAATAAAACCATTATTGATTCAACGAAATAATAAATATTTGACAAATTGCAACTACCAACGCCTCGTTGCCATACATTTTAACAAAAATTTTAAATCCTTGGTAGACTTGAGGTATTGACTCTTTGAAAATTTTTGCTTCAACAAATGAAACTAAAAGCACTATTAAAATTGAGATAAAAAGCATTATAGAAGTTCTCTTCGTAAAATTAAATCTCAATAATTCATCCAGAACACCATTTTCCTTGCCCCAATGATACACGATAGCTATACCTGTCCCCCATATTATTAGCGTAACTACCCAGTGAAATACCATCGCATACCAGTGTTTACTAAACGAAACAATCTGTGAAATATCTCTTCCATCAATAAATGCATCAAGAAAACAAACCAAGAATTCACTTGCCAAAATACCTATGAACAATATTGCTCTTAAAAAGAAATCTTTTGCTTTTGTTTTGTTCATTAAATTTTTCCCCTCTTTTCGCAAAAAAATTGTTTCAAAAGATTAGTATTTTAACGTTTTAGCTGCCATAATTGTTATGGGAATAATAGCATTTCCCAAAAGATTGCATATTAAATGTGGCAGTCATTGGTATATAAACATTCTTTGTTTTAACATAAGTTATAGTGAATGTAGTGAATGAAATATCCCAAAGAGCTGCTCTTAATAAACCTAAAGGCTTTAGCGGATGCTCAGTGCATATAGCAAAACTCCAATAATAAATGACAAAATAAGCAAAATTTTACTATTGAAATTTATTATTCCTTTTCTATAAAAAGCTTTTTCAGCTATCGGAGCAAGAAATATTGTTGTTATTATAAATGCTATAACCGATGGCCATCCCGTTATTCTATAAAAACCCCTTATCCCTTCATCAACATTTGGCAACAAAGCCAATAATGTCATTTCTATCCCGAAAGCAATAATTTCCCCTATTACATTAAATATGACAGGTAACCAAAAATTTCTACCTTTTCCATTCATTCAGCAGGATCTTTAAGTTAATTGGACCTATTAGTAAAAAATATACAGCCTTTTGCCTTTACTATCCCTTAAACAAATGCCTGTTTACTTTTCTTTTGACAGTGTCAAAACAACAATTTCTGGATGGTTGAAAATCCTTTGGGGAATAATGCTGTTTCCAAGCCCCCTGCTTACAATCATAGTACAGCTCCCTCTTTTGTATTCTCCTGATGTATATTTAGGGAAAAACCCCTGGTTCGGCGCAATCAATCCACCTATAAATGGAAGCCTTACCTGTCCGCCATGAGCATGTCCAGATAAAACTAAATCAAATCCATACTTACTGTATAATGTAAACATCTCGGGTCTATGGGATAAAAGAATCTTAAATGCTTCGTTTTCTTCTATTCCATTCACCGCTTGTTTAATTTCATTTTCAACTATTTTTGTTTCCTCATATATTTCTTGAGTTGACGCAGGGTCATCTATTCCTATAATATAAATCTCATCTTTGTCTTTAACGATTCTGGCATAGGTATTTCGTAATACATGAACCCCATTCTCTTTTAGAACTTTTTCCAGAACATTAAAGTTTCCTGACCACCATTCATGATTTCCTGTCACAAAATAGGTCGGGGCAATTTTTACAATCTGTCTTATCAGTTTCAAACTGACCTCCGCATCAAAATGACTGCTGTCAATCAAATCCCCTGTAAATACTATTAAGTCTGGCTGTGCATCTTCAATTTTCTTAACAAGATTTTTCTGTCTTTTACCAAACTCCTTACTGTGGAAGTCTGATAAATGAACTATTTTGTATCCATCAAAAGCTTCAGGCAATTTATGGGATTTAACAGTGATATTTGTAACAGTTATGAAATTGTTTTCAAAATACAAAAATACCCATGTGCAAATACATACAATAATAAAAACCAAAACTTTTGTTCTCTTCATAAAATCTATCCCCTTATCTTAATACACAAATTTACATTGTTATATCGATACAAAAGCCCATTTTCATCTTTTTATTTTTCCCTGATAGTAGTTTTTAAAAGCTAAAACATCATCATAAAATCCTGTTTTAAGTATTAAAATGTTTACTGCTATTATAATTATTGCTAGGATAACTAAATATAAAGCACCACCAAAAGCATCTAAAACATTTAACACACGCAGTAATTCCCAAACCAAATAAGCAGGTAATAAACCAGAGACTAAAATATAAACCATTGATAATAAAAACATAGTTAATTTAAACGCTATTTTATTCCCCTTATAATACAAAAATATATTGAATAAAACCAGTCCCTTAATGATGATTTTTTCTGCTGATAATCCTTTAATACCATTAGATATTAGATTAATAGTAAAATCTCCGAGCAAAAGAAGAATTAAAATAACTATACCAGTATTTACAATTTTCCTGCCTCTGTTAACCTGTTCACTGCTAAAAAGCAAAATTATCTCACCCCTTTCCTACTGATTTACTATACTTACTTTTCGGTTTTTCTACATTAATAACACACATCACATGCCCTAAGCATTTTTATTCAGCATAATTTTTTATTTCCTAATATCTTTACTTTTTTAAAATCTGCCCAGCCGTTTTTACCAATCCTCAGGTATCTGCAGTAAAAGTCCCTCGCCTTCCCATGAAGTCTCAAAAGGAACCATTTCTTCTATCATTACGATTTTTTCTACACCACGTTTATTTAACTCTTCCAAAACTGCTTCCATTGCTTTGTTCACAATTTCTATGGTTGTTGCTGGATTAAACCAAAAAACTGTGCTTGAAATATGCTTATCTCCTGCATAGACAACC
>NZ_SLWU01000045.1 GCF_004345675.1 Caldanaerobacter subterraneus
AACCGTTACCAGAGAAGTGAGCAGGCCCTTTTGTTGGCACTAATGGAGATGGTGGTTAATGGAGTATCTACCCGAAAAATCGAAGAAATCACTTAATGAACTTTGTGGGACTGAATTTTCAAAATCCACAATTTCCGAGCTTTGTAAAAATCTCGATCTTATCATTACAGCGTGGAATTCAAGACCTTTAAGAGAAAAAAGCTTTCCCTTTGTTATAGTTGATGCTAGGTGTAAGAGTAAGAGAAGAGGGACGTGTTTTGTGGGTGCAGCGTATTAATTGCTGTAGGCATAAATGAAGAGGCTTTACGAGAAGTATTAGGCCTTATGATAGGAGACAGTGAATTAGAAAAGCTTTTGCGAATTCTTTTCATGGCTGAAGCAGAGAGGGCTCCATGGAGTTGATTTAGTAGTTTCCGATCATCATAGTGGACTTGTACAAGCTATTTGCCGACACTTCCAGGGAGCTACGTGGCAAAGGTGCCAAACACATTTTATGAGAAATATCCTTGATAAGACTCCAAAAGCTTTACAAAAAGAATTACATGCCAAACGAAAGACTGTTTTGAAGCACCAGATTCCAGAACGGTAAGAATGTTATTAAATCAAGTATTAGATTAATATAGAGATAAAGCTCCTAAAGCAATGGAGATTTTAGAAGAAGGGTTTGAAGTTAAGTAGCGGTTTTAGAACTTCCTGAGCCTTATCGAAGGAGACTTTGCACTACTAATATGTTAGAGCGTCTAAATGAAGAAATTCGTCGTCGTGAAAGAGTTATAAGAATATTCCCAAGTCGAGAATCTGGCATTCGTCTAATAGGAGCATTGTTAATGGAACAAGATGAAAAATGGGCTTCAGGAAGGAAGTATTTAGATATGACTGAGTATTTCGAGTGGCAAAAAGAAATTTCAAAAAAACGAAGGATAAGGTTATTTCAATAAAATGACCTTTTTCGCCACCGTTAGTTTTTAATAACTGCCGAGGAATCCTGATGTCAAGGACGGGCGAAAGCCCGGCGTAGCGTATCCTTTAGAGACAGTAAAATGAATTGAACGATGGTGATAAAGAAAACCTTACACTGCATTCTCCACGGTGGCTTTTAATCTTAATGCCTCTAATTTCTTGATGGACTGTTTCACAATTATTTCTTTTTTACGTTCTTCGCAATAGTTTACTCCTAACTCATTATATCTCTCTTTTCGCTTTAATAAATAATACACAATCGTAAGGATACTGTGAGCTACAGCAACTGCAACGCGATTGACTCCCCGCCGGGCAGCTATACGGTGATACTGGGCTGATAAATATGTATCTTTCGTGTGAGCAGCGGCTCTTGCAGCTTCTACTAACACAGACCGTAGTTTTTCGTTCCCTTTTCGTGTTCTACTCGATTTTCTTTTTGCTTCACTTTCATTGTTACCTGGAGATATCCCCGCCCAGGAGCAAAGATGCGCAGCAGAAGGAAATTGGTCCATGTTTGTACCAATTTCAGCTATTATGTGTTCAGCTGTGCGTCTGCCCACTCCTGGAATAGTGTCTAAACGCTCTAGTTCCTCTTCAAAAGGGAGCATTCGCCTCTTTATCTCTTCATCCAATAAGGCTATTTGTTCATCGAGAAAATCTATATGTAAAAGCTGTGTCTTTAACATTACTCTTTGATGTGGCCCTATTAAACCATTTAAAGCTTTCTTTAATTCTTCTTTCTTATTCTTTAATCGTTTCTGAGACAATTCAGATAAAATGGCAGGACCTTCTTCTCCATTAATTATAGCTTCAATCATCGCACGTGATGATTTCCCCAGTATAGCTCCAGTCACAGAAGCAAGTTTAATATTTGCTCCCTCTAATACTTTTTGCATCCGGTTTATTTCTCTGGCACGTTCTTCTATTAAGCTCCATCGATATCCTATTAATTCCCGCAATTCCCGTTGCTCTCTTAAAGGTATATAACTGCCCTGCAGTAAACCATGCTGTAATAACCTTGCGATCTACTATACATCTTTTACATCCGTTTTTCTGCCCGGTACATTCTTAATATGATTAGCATTTACTATCATTGGATTGAGCCTCTCAATCTCAAGAATATTGTAAATAGGCTTCCAGTAAGAACCTGTACTTTCCATCGCTATATGTGTAAAACCTTTATTTTTTATCCAGTCCGCCATAGCTAGTATATCTTCAGTCATCGTGGAGAATGTACGTATTTCTTTTTCTTCTGGTGTAATTACACAAGCTACTACAGTCTTTTTATGAATGTCTAAGCCACAACAGCGTGGATATATAACTTCCATCTGTATCATCCTCCAGCGGCTTTTAGATTTGAAGGGCTGGTGCAACAACCTCTATCGATTATTCTATCCCGTGTGCTTCCATATTGGAGCAACAGTCTGTGGTGCACCCCGTCATTGTGGTTCAGTCTAACATTGAGCTCGAAGCATCAAAATAAAAACGACCTGCCTTCACCAACCGCTATAATGATTATATTATCAAATTATATCATCAAAAAAGGACATTTTCATTCTCTGCTGGTGTCGCATTTGTTGCGACATGGGAGTCTGGTAAGTTTATTTCCATAGACTCTACCCCTATTAAAGCTAACACTAAGTTAAATAACCCTAAGTTTTTTTCTAAAAATAAATTCTCTAAAGATATTAAGCCTAAGTCTTTTTAGGATTGTAAATTAGGCGTTTATTCTGCTTCTAATGATTCTTCTAATAAACGTTATAAGTTTTATTGGGGCTATAAAAATCATATTATTGTTGATGCTATCTCTTTATACCTATCGCTGAAACTATTACTTCTGCTGATGTCCCTGATTTTGATGTCGCTTTGTCTTTACTCGCTGATACTAATAATTGGTTTAAACTGACTGGTACTAATTTTATCGCTGATAAAGGTTATGACGTTAAGAAACTCTATAATTACGTTAGAGATACTCTCCATGGTCATTGTTTTATTCCTCGAAACTGGCGTAATTCTAAAAATCCCCCACTGACTGATGATGGTTATATCGTTTGTGAAGCGGGTATTAAAATTCTTAAAGACGGCAAGCAATATTTTGATGGTTTTATTAAGCAAAAATTTGTTTGCAAGTTCTGCAATTCTAAAGATGACTCTGCCTGCCCTATAAAGCATCCTAAATATTTTAATGGCAAAAAGCATAGAGGCTGTACTAAGTTACTATTATATCTTCTGATTATAGGTCCTCTATTAATAGAGACTCCCTATATTTTAAGGCTGTCTATAAATTGCGGATTGAATCAGAAAGATATAATTCTCGATTTAAAACCCTGAATTTTGAAAAAGCTTATGTCAGAAATATTAATTCCTTCAACAACCTTAATACTTTGGGCCATATTACTTTGCTTACTGTCACTATTGTAGCTATTAAACTGGGTAAATTTGATGAGTTTAAGTCCCTTGTTGTTCTGATGCAATCGGCTTAACTTTTGCTGAATTTGGTTCATGCCACTTTTTAACATTTGACTTCTACAGGATATTTATGCCCTTTTTAGCTCCTCTTTTTGTCTTTTCTTTTCCTTTACCACTTTCTTTATGTTCGATTGTCAGTCCTAATTACTATATATTGTATGTCATACATATTTTGGCTTTTATTCGTAATTATTTTTATTAATTTTGCACATCCCTGCATAATTATATAGGCTCATTTGTAATGTGCATATAAATAATAATGAAACTGCAGTAAATCTTGCAATAAATCCCAAAGTTAAAAATTTACCCTTTACCCAACTTAGCATGTAGCACTCTGCTTCTTTCATAGTACCTCTGGATTCAAAAATTGAATCATTATCTCATAAACAAGTCGGTTATCAGTAAATCCTGTAAAGAAACGCCAGTTAATTAAAAGGTATAATCTTTTCCTCGTACCATTCTTGGTAAATTCAAGCACTAAGGGTTCTCCACGACATAAAAAGGCAAGACGTGGATACTGACCAACTATTCCACCAGCCCAAAAACGATTATAAAGAGAATCATAATGGAGACTTATTTTTGAAAGCTCATTAAACTTTATTTCTTCTAAATTAGTCAATATTAGCCCTTCCTTACTTATTACTATTTCACCTTTATGAGGAAATCGAAAAGAAGGATGAACAAAACCTAACAGAGACTTTTTCTCTGACAGTTCTTCAGCATAAGCTGCAAAATACTTACCAGTAAAAAGCGGTTCAGACATCTTGCATTCCCCCTTTTTTTCTTACTATCCACCCAGCAAAAGAACCAAGCAGAAGAAAAATCAGAAAAGAAGTTACAAGAGAACTTATTGCCAATGGACTTACAATTTGAACATCCGAACCAAGCTGATTTGAAATTTTCTCTACAATAATTTTATAATCAGGGTGGTTTACAATTATTATATTACCTATTATATGCCCAATATATAAAATTGCTGCACAAGTAGCTCCCTTTAAAGTAGAATCTATATTTATATTTTTAAATGCCATATAAATACCAATAATAGAAAAAATTATTACTATAACCATTTCTAATAAACTTAAAATAAACATAACTATTTTTTTCTCCTTTTAAAAACTTTCTGCGTTATATTCAATACAATTAGAATCTGCCCTAAAATTTCCCATGCATCATTGAAGCTATAACATACATCACAATTAATTCCTTTGTGGGTACCAACTTTATTTTTTATATACTTGCATTTTATTCCAGTATACTATCCCCTAACTCAACTAATTTTTCCTTCATTTTTATTTTATAATACACTTTTTCCAATGTCTACTATATCTTTGTATAGTTTTAGCGAAGAAATAAAAAAACTATACAAAAGTATAGTCCAAATTTAATCTATTAAATTAAGCTTAATAGCTTTTGCAATCGCCTGTTGTAAGTTTTTTACTCGCAATTTTTTAATAATTTCTTTTTTATGATACTTTACCGTAGCCGGTTTTAGTCCGAGTTCCATCGATATGGCTAATTCTGAAAATATCACAATAATGCTCTTCCGGTTTTAAGTAAATTGGTTGCTTTAATTTCATAGCCAATGAAATGGCATTTGTACCACAGCTTTCCTCCTTAAAAGAGGTTCCTCTCCTAATGCCTAATTTAGTAATATCCTTGTATATTTTTTTGTTGTATAAAATATCTAAAAGATATCCTTCACTATCTACCAGCAAAAAAATATATCTTTTCTTCAATTGTGTACCTACCCTATTAACACATTTTCTAAAAACTTCTATAAGTTTTTTATTCTCTTGTAATCTCTTTTTCAATTCCTCTTCTTCTAAAGATATTAATGGAGCAACTATCGATTTTGTAAGCCCTATTTCCAAGCACTTTTTATAAGAAAAAAGTATTTCATTAGACTTTATATCTTCCACCAAAATCTCACCTCACTTTAACTCATCCTTTCAAATATATAATGCCGCTTCCAAAACCATTATATAAGGATTTGTTCAGGATATTTTATTTGTTATTTTCAACCTTTTTAAGCTTATACACAAGTTTTCCATTGTCATATTGATACAAAAGCCTATTTTCATCATCTGAATACCAGATATACTGCTTAGCTGCTCCTGCCTTTAATTCAACTTTAAAGCATTCTGCTTCTCCACAAGGGACAATGACTTTCTCTTTAGATACAATTTTATTTGTAATAGGCACTACCTGAGCAGTTGAAGCTATTGCATCGTATATTGTAAACTCTGCTCCTACTTGAAAGGGATATGCCCTCATAATCATAAGAAGAGAGTCATTGTCATAATAATATTTAGGAAGTTTAACAGTTAAATTCTGCTCCCCTTTGGAAGTTTTAGCCTTAATATTCCACTTATCCTTATAGGTAGTTTCTATCTTTACATCCCCTTGTGGTGACATTACGTTGTAGTAAGAACTTAAAGGCATTAAAGTGTCAGACCTAATTGTAGTACCCGTATTCAGCTGTATTGAGTCAATCTTTGTGATAGATGATATGTCATAAGTATTTGTGCTTTGAGACTTTTCAATTGTAAATTCTGCTGTACCTACCAGTTTGTCATTTTCAAAAATATCATAGGTAAGCCTTTGGTAATTCCCCCAAGGTATTTGACCTATTTCCATAGGCTTTGCATTTGAAGAACACCCTGCAAGAATAAACAATGAAAAAATTATAACTGCCATTAAAAATTTTTTAAACATACTTAGACTCTCCTTTCCACTTTAATAGCATTTTTATAAAGAAAATAAAGCAAAACATAGCCTAATAGTGTACTTGACAGCAAAAATACTACATAAGCATAAATAAGAACAGAACGCAAAACAGGATAATATTGAAAAAACATTGCAAAGTTGTCAATAAACATGTGATAAAGCATTGCAACAACAAAATATATTAAGAGACTAGCGAATCTTTTATTAAAAACATACCTGCTAAAGCCTATTCCTATTATGCCTCCCATAATGCCGTGCATTTGAATAGCAAAAAATCTTTCAAAAACATAAACAAAACCGACAAATGTTCCTACAGGAAACTGCATTCCGAAAACTCTACCATATTGAGGATTATAAAGCAAAAACATCAAAGACATCGCTTCGCCTATACCATAAGCAAGCCCTGTATATGTAAAAATCGCTGTAGAATATTTTAAATCTTTAAATTGTACCATCATATTCTTATCAAGAAAGTATACTACAGTCAAAACAGCTAATAATTTAGCTAATTCTTCCCAAAAAGCATTATCTGCCTGCACAACTGTAAGCACATACCACAATGAAGTGTTTAAACTTAAAAGATAAACTTCCCAGTGCTTTCTCAATAAAAATACTATTTGAAATAAAAAACCAGAAATGAACAAATACACCCACATCCTGTTTTTTATATGTATATCACCTTTCCTCAGTGCTATAAACAAGAACGAAAATATTATAATTATATCAACAAGTACCATTACAAAAAACATTTAAAGCACCCCTATCTTATCGTCTTCATTTTCTGCAACCTTAAATTTTATACTCTGTGTGAGATAATAAGGTTATTAGACAAGAAATTTTTTACACAATACTATAAATTCTACACCTTCCAAAAAACTTAAAGGCACTTTTTTAATATTATACAATATCTAAAATAAAATTTGTGAAATTTGGAACGAAAGTGTCATTTTGGGGAACGAAAATGCATTTTTCGCCTAATATTTTACAATTAGAAATTATAAAAATTGAGGAGAATAACCTCCTATTCTTGTTATTTCTGGGTCAATTATACACCGTTAGTGACAATTACATGCCCGCTCATCTTTCTCCTCTGCCTTTCATAAATTTAAAATTAATCAAAAGTAAAATTATTAACCTTCTAAAAAGTTCCTTGATTAATAGGAAACTTAATTATTTTATCCGCAATATTTGACAAACTAGGGTCATGTGAAATCACAATAATAATTTTATTTCTCTTAATCTCGGTCAGTGTCCTCATAAACGTGGATATTCCCTCACTATCTAATGCATTTGTAGGTTCATCAAATATGAACACATCTGCTTCTTTTAGTAAAGACCTTGAAATTGCTATCCTCTGTCTTTCGCCTCCTGATATATTAGACGATTTTTCATTGATTTCTGTATCATATTTTTTATCAAAAGATTCAATAAAATCCAATAAATGAATCTTACGTATTTTATTCATAAATTCTTCTTTATTCAGGTCTTTTTTGCCATAAACCAGATTGTTATATATGGTATCTTCTAAAAGATAAGGATGCTGCTCTGTAAAAGAAATAAGTCTTTTCCTTACAGAATACATATCCAGCTCTTCTATAGGAATTCCGTCATATAAAATTTTTCCCTCTTTAGGTTGATATATTCCAAGCAGTGTGTGCACAAATGTAGATTTACCTGTACCATTTTCACCCACTATCAGATAAATATTGCCTCTTTCAAAACGACAAGAAACATTATTAAAAATCTCCTTCTCACCTATCGAAACTGTTAAATTCCTGCATTCTATTACATTTATATCATCAATAATTTTACTGCCATTGTGCTCTTTTTCCATACTGATAAGTTCATTTATTCTGTCCTTTGCAACTTTATATTTCTGATAGGATTTCCCACTTTCAATAATACTTGCGACTCCTGGTATTAAAATTTGTACATAGATAATAGCAGTAGTTAAATTGCCAATGGTAGTTGTACCTTTCCCCAAGGATATACCCAGTACAATTATTACAATAGCAAAAAACAGGCGGGTCATTAAATTTGAAAGATTGGATATCCAAAAGTCATACCTTAAAAATTTAATAGAAGACTTTACAAATGGTATACTTGCTTTTAAAAATTCACTGTCAATTTCCTCATACCATGAGTTAATCTTTATTACCAGTATATTAAACAATTGCCTCCCTATCCTTGAAAAAAATTCAGCTTGTTTTTCCAACATATCTTTATTCAAAGAATAATAACGAGCTTGAGAAAGTTTGTAAAACAGCACATACATTGACACAATTAGCAGAGATAAAAATCCCAGCAGTGTATTTATGCTAAACAGTATTGGAATGAGTACTATTATTTTTAATATCTCTATTGCTGCATAAGGGAATTTCTCTACAACACAGTCTGATATAGTAACAGAATCATTATTAATTCTCTGCGCCAGATACTGCCCGTTGAAGGTGGATATTTTTTTATAAGGTAGCCTTTTGACCTCATACATAACGTCAGATTCAATATCTATTAGCATATAATTTGAAATTTTTACGTTTAGATAGTAAGCTATGTACATGCTGATAAATTCTAAAATTATTAATACTGTAAACTTAAATAAAAATTCTCTTATTGTCAGATTTGCGCCTCTTTCTACTTTTGTTATTAAATCGATGTAAATTCCAATGTATGTAGGGATGTATACTAAAATTGCAGTGTAAATTAATCTTGCAAATACTAAAAAGGCATAACTGTATTTATACTTATTAAGATATGGAAGAATTTTAAATTTTCCCTCTTTAAATCTATTCCTTACCATAAAAAACTCCTCTTTCGATAAATTCTACTATTTTTATCTTGTTGCTATTCGAAACCCATTCTTTATATAATTTTTCTAAACTTTTGTCCATTACCTCAATTTCACCTATATTGAGGTCTTCCATAATGATTCTTTCCAATAGTTTTACATAGTTTTCTTTGACTGGATTCTGAATTTTATTACCAGATTTATTTTCGATATATTTAAATATTGGCTTTGTTTCAATATGTAATATTTCATGAAGTATGATTGAAAACGTTGTTTTTATATCATATATTTTGGCTATTGTGATGTAACTATTTCCGTCAGTAAAAGAAAGTCCATCTATAAATTGAAAAGAATTTTTCAAAATTGAATTATTGACTATGATATTAATAATAGAGGCTAAGCTAATATTATTCAACTCGTAATAATTTAGTACTTTTTCTAAGTTATTCCAATAAGGTAAATTTATTAATTTACTAACAACAGGGTTAATTTCTTGTTCTTCGTAGAAACTTTTAGGACTTTTCGTATCGTAAATAAAATCCAAAATTTCATAAATTAAGTAATTACTACTTACATCTTTACCTGATAAAATTTTATAATTATGACGCAAGATTATATCATCTATTTCTTTACTATAAATAAACTCCATAGCTGTCACCCCATAATAGTATAAACATAATAGTATAAAACAAATTATATGACCTACGAGGAGTTCCACTTACTTACTTGATGTTATATGATTGGAAAATATTATTATGAAACTATTAACAAATCTTCCCAACAATTGTTTTGCAAAAATAAGAAAGTATTACGAAGTTTATTTCTCTAATAGATATTTTATTACGTTGTCTTTGTTATGATAAATTATCCATATTAATTCATTAAAAAGATAACCATAAAACTTACAAAGACTAATATCACCACTCAATTGTTTTTTTTCTGTATAAATTTCTCTTGGACACGTTCCACAAAACCTTTTCCAGTTACAATTTTGACATTCTTTTATGATATCTAAATTTCTCTGCCGCAATTCTCTTACCCTAGGGTGATTCATTATTTTCTCTTCTATGTCACTATCTTGAACATTGGCAATTTTTATGTCGTGAATTGAACGCCAGTCTTGGCACGGATATATATCACCAGTAGCAGTTACATGTAACTGGTTATTCCCAGCTCCACAAGGTATACGAAAACACATATGTGGTTGCCATAATAGTAAATTCCATAATAAATATGTTAAATTAGCTTCTTTTATTTTTACACCCTCATTAATCAATTTTTTACACATTTCTAAATATGCTTTTGCATATTCTATTGGAAATTGCGAAATATTTGTGGTGTCTTTAAAAATTTTTCTTGCTCTACCAATTTGCGTTAAATAATTGGCCCTTATACTTTTTATCCCGTTCTCTACTGCGAAATTTAATAAGTTAGAATATTGTGAGGGATCTGAAATAACAGCTAATATACTAAAATTTACCTCTTTATTTTTTAGTTTTTTTATAGCTTTCATCACTTTATCAAAGCTACCAGTGTTATCTGGAAATATTCTGTTACTATCATTAACCTCTCTCGAACCATCTAAACTAATCCCAATAGAAAAATTGTTTTCTTTTAAAAAGTCAATTATCTCTTCATCAAGGAGAATACCATTGCTCTGTATAGAATAAGAAACCTGAATTCCTTTATTTTGAGCTATTTTATTAAACTCTGGAACACTTTGTTTAATAAGCTTAAAATTAAGTAAAGGTTCCCCCCCGCTAAATTCCACTGTTATCTTATCAGAACAATTACTTAAACTAGTAAATATTTCAAAAGCACGTATTGCTGTATCTAATTTCATGAAATTCCCATTTGTTGATGCATTTACAGAACAGTATTTACAATTCAAGTTACATTTGTCTGTAGTATCAAGTATGAGCAAATTAAATTTATTTTTATACGGCTGCTCTATTATCACATCATCGCGTTCACCGATAATTTTATTATCAATTAGCACTTTAAGTTTTTCGTACTCTCTTGTATCTAAAGCAACCTCTATATCTGTTTCATCTTTACTGTTTAATAGATTATATAAAGTTTCAGAATCTTTTAGTATTATCCAAGCACCATTTTGTTTGTTCAAAAAAAGATAGTTTTCCCCTCTTTTTTCAACAAAAATATCCTTAATTTTTATCTTTACTATTTTATCCGCAAAATTCATTTGATTACCTCCCATTAATAACTATGTAACGTCAAATTAAAGCCTTAAATTCGCGTATCTATAGTCTCCAAAACATTGGAATAAAAATTTTTTTCGAGAAAAAGGAGGATTCCCTCCC
>NZ_SLWU01000046.1 GCF_004345675.1 Caldanaerobacter subterraneus
AATTTTTAAAGATTTCTATAAAAACAGAAAAAAATTCTTGATGATAGTGATAGGATAAAAGTACGTTCAAAGTTGGGAGCGATTCGCCGCTACCATCCATGCGCAAACTGTATCGTCTACCGAAAGCCTGAAATGGGCTTCAATTCTATCACGGTAGACGATTATTTTATTGATATATGTTGGTAAAATTTGTTTAATTTTGTGAGGGTCACCCGCTTCCAACACTTCTTTGTCTTTTAAAAGGTACTGTATTATTTTTTCTTCTGTTATAAAAGAAGTGTCGGGCAAGCTGTTCATTTCTTTTATTCTCACTTCTATTTCTGCTTTCTGCTGCTCTAATTCTGTCAATTTTTCATGGAGGCTTGGATGGAAGTAGCCTTTTGCTATTACATCTACGATTGAACTTATGCTTTTTTTGATTTCTTTATACCGCCTTGAGAGCTTTTTTTTTTCTTCGTCTCTTTCCGAGATAAGTTTTTTATTTTCCTCATTTAATCTTTCAACAAGCTTTGGTAATGCATCTTCAGAAAAGACTCTTTGAAGAAGTTCATCTATGACGTACTGCTTTATCATCTCTTTGTTTACGTCTTTGTTGTCACAAGCCTTCTTTCTGCTTTTATTGTTGCAGCGGTAGTATGTATATTGACCTTTACTGAGGGTGCCAACGATGGACGAACCACACACACCGCACTCCATAAGCCCTGAAAGAAGATAGATTCTCTGCGCTGTATAGCTGGCCTGCTGCTTTTTATTTTTCTCCATTCTCTTCTGTACTTCTCTAAAATCGAATAAACCATTTCAGGGCTTGTAGGAATAGAACTTCCATTAAAAAGTCAAAAGCAAGAGATTGTTCTCTAAGATAAGCTCCATACTCTATCTTTATTTTTTCAGGAGGTGGTTTTGTGCAGCTTACCGCTACCAGTAGAGAACAAAAATCGTCACCTCGTAGGAATTGTTTCTTCTGAGATGACGATTATTTTTTATTTTTCTTTTGTACAATTTCATCCAATTATTAAAAAAGCTGTCATAAAGACAGCAAAATATCTCATCTATACAAAACAAATTATATATTCATACCGCCAAACTTATACAACACTGCTCCTTCTAGGTTGTCCCATTCGCTTACAGTAATTTCTTTTTTATTAAATATTTCTAAAAGAGTAAGTAAAATAGCTGTTCCAGCAATTATTATATCGGCTCTTTCTGGCTGAAGACCAGCTATTTTTTTCCTTTCCTCAAGAGAAACGGACATAAATCTATCTAAAATTCTCTTTATTTCCTCCCTCTCTAGAACATATCCGTGTACTTTTTCCTCCGAATAAATTTCCAATTGCTGTGATACTGCTGCTAAACTTGTGATAGTCCCTCCAATTCCAACAAGCCTTTCAATTTCATTATACTTGCCTATTGAATTTACCACTGTATCTATTATGTAAAGCCTCATATCGTTGTATTCTTCTAAAGAGGGAGGGTCACTTTTTACGAATTCTTCTGTAAGTTTCACTGCTCCTATACCAAAACTTTCTTTTATAAATTCAAAACCTTTATAGGCTAACTCTGTACTCCCTCCTCCTATATCAATAACCAACGCTTTATCCAATTTTATCCCTTTGACAGCACCTATATAGCCAAATAGGCTTTCAGTATCACCGTCTAGTATATCTAATGCTATATTAAATTTTGAAAAATTATCCAAAAATAGCTCCTTATTTTTAGCTTCTCTCATAGCAGAAGTAGCAAAAGCATAAATCTCATCTACACCTTCCTTCTCTGCCATTGATATAAATTCCTCTATCGTCTCCACAGTTCTCTGAACAGCACTAGGGTTTAGTCTACCCGTTTTTATTAATCCTTCCCCTAAACGGGTTATTTTTACATCTTTACGCAATCTAATTAAACTGCCATCTTCTACGTCGCATATCAATTGTCTGACAGAATTTGTTCCAATATCTATCGCAGAGACTCTCATAACAACCCCCAACTTATGAAAAATCTTCGGGAGGCCCCGAAGTTAATATCCATTGCTTCTTCTGTAACTTGTATTTCTTCTTTTTGAATCTAAATGCTTTCTAAGCTGTTGCTGTCTTTCATCAGAATCCTTTAAAAATTTTAATAATTTCTCTTCAAAAGAACTGTTATTGTTGTTTCTGCTGTTTTGCCATGCAAAATCTTTTTCTTTAGGAGTTTTTTGCGGCATTGCCTTCTTTATAGACAGGCTTATTTTTCCATTTGGTTCCATGGACAAAATTTTTACTTTAACCCTGTCGTTTTCTTTCAAGAAGTCCCTGATGTTTTTCACGTATGTGTTCGCAACTTCAGAGATGTGAACCAGCCCCGTTTTCCCCTCCGGTAGCTTAATGAAAGCTCCAAAGTCTGTGATGTTCAATACAGTTCCTTCGACAATATCCCCAACTTCAAACGGCATAAAAGTAAATATCCTCCCTCTCAAGTTTTTGCTAATGGAATTATTATATATTAAAACAGAAAATATTTCAACAGGATTTTTTGACCTCTATTTCCCCTCACCACCCCCTTTGTTCTTTGAAATATCTATGTATATTATCTCTCCTTTTTTGACAAGGCCAAGCTTTTCTCTGGCTTCTCTCTCTATAAAACTATCGCTGTTAACTTCTTCTAAAGTTTTTTTCAGGCTTTCATTTTCTTTAAGCACAGCAGCCTCTTTAGCCTTTAATTCTTTATATTTACTATCCAATCTCATCAAAGTAAGCTGCTGACCCAAAAAAGTGAAGGCGAGGTAAAAGATAAAGCCAAAAAGCAATATCTTCTTTAGTTTTTTCATCTCTCTCCCTCTTTCTAAAAGCCTTTATAATAGTGTAATTCGACACATTTTTAAAAACTCCTCTATTTTTTCCCTTTAAAAATTTTAAAATATTTAAGTTCCTCTCCAATACTATTTTTCGCAAAATCCCAAGGTTTTTTAAAAAACCTAATGGCAGTTCCAAAAGGTTTTAATAAAATTCCTGCCACAAACTTAAAGAAATTCACTATTCCCGTTGTGACTATAATTAAAATCTCTGTGACAAACTCGCTCAGCAAAAAGTAATACAGCAAAACTCCAAATAAAAAACCAAGAAAATTGTAAAACCTCAGTTCTATATAATTGCTCATATAGAGGAAGTACAGCATAATAACCGTACTGATGAGCCAAAATATAATATCAGCAGCTGTGACAAAGGCTTTTTTCAGATGAAATACTTTCCGCATCACTTTAAAAATATCATATAATGCCCCCAGTATAAATCCTCCATAAACCGTAACCAAAAAAGAATAAATTTGGCTTTGTATAGTAATTACCATTTACATCTCCTCCTTTTCCTGTTATATTATATTTATCCACAACCACAACCATGAAAATTAAAAACAGGGGCGATGCAGAAATGAAGACGGTATATGTATGTGGTCATAAAAACCCGGACACTGACTCAATTTGCTCTGCTATAGCATATGCTCACTTAAAAAGAATAACAGAAGGGATAAACGCTATCCCCGTGCGGCTTGGACCTATAAATAGAGAGACAAAGTTTGTGCTGGATTACTTTGGCATAGAAGAACCAATCTTTATTGAAAATGTATATACTCAGGTTCAAGATATAAAGTTTGACAAACCTTTAATATTTAAAGAAAACACTTCTATGTTCGAAGCCTGGAACGCAATGATGGAGAAAAACATAAGGACACTTGCAGTAGTGGATGACGAGAATAAACTCATAGGAATAGCAACAGTAGGGGATTTAGCAAAAGCTTACCTCTCTTCTGCCCACGAACTATCTAAATACAGAATACCAATTGAAAACCTACTTGCAACTTTAAAAGGAGAGATTTTATTAAGATACCTAGACTATATAGAAGGAAACATACTGGTAGCCGCCATGTCAAAAGAAAATGTCCTAAAGAGGATAAAAGAAGGAGATACGTTGATAGTGGGAGACAGAGAAGACATCCAGGAAGCCGCAATTCAAAAAGGCGTAAAAGCTTTGATAATAACGGGAAACAATCAAGTCTCAGAAAAAATTTTAGACTTAGCTGAAAAGCATGAAGTAACTATAATAAAAGTCTCCCCTGACACCTTTGATACGGTAAAACTTTTAAATCAAAGCATTCCTCTGTCTTATGTCATAAAAAAAGAAGACATAGTTAGCTTCAGACTCACTGATTACATTGACGATGTAAAAGAGGTAATGTTAAAATATAGGTACCGCAATTTCCCCGTATTAGACGAGGAAGGAAGAGTTGTAGGGCTTTTAGGAAGAAGGCACATCCTAGACTACGAAAGAAAAAATGTAATTTTAGTCGACCACAATGAGTTTTCCCAAGCTGTGGAAGGAATAGAACAAGCGAGAATACTCGAGATAATTGACCATCACAGACTTGGCACAATCGAAACAGATCAGCCGATACTTTTTAGAAACCATCCCGTAGGCTCTACAGCCACCATAATAAACCGGCTTTATGAAGAAAAAGGGCTGATTCCCGACCCGAAAATAGCTGGCATAATGTGCGCTGCCATACTATCTGACACGCTTGTTTTCAAATCACCTACCTGCACCCCTGAAGATGTGAGAGCCGCGAAAAAGCTTGCAGAAATAGCAGAAATAGATATAAACGAGTTCGGGAACCAGATGTTTAAAGCAGGAACTTCATTAGAGGGCAAAACAGTAGAAGAAATCTTCTACACCGACTTTAAAGAATTCACAGTAAACAAATACAAGATAGGCATAGGACAGGTAAACACCTTAGCCGATCCAGGGGAACTCAAAAAAGACCTCATCTCCTTCATGGAAAAAGTAAGAAGTGATAAAGGATACGACATACTGCTTCTTATGCTGACAGACATCATAAACGAAGGGTCAGAAATCCTCTTTGTAGGCGATAACAAAGAACTCCTAGAAAGGGCTTTTGATGTAAAGATACAAAACAACAGTTTCTATCTTCCTTACGTGATTTCTCGCAAAAAGCAGGTACTTCCCCCTCTTGTAAAAGCGATAAACACTCATTAGTGTTTATCGCTTTACATATCTTATTATGTCTTTGAAGCTACCAAATCGAAAATATTTAATTTCTTTTTCCTCGCAGTAATCTGCTAACACGTCTTTAGCAAAAACCTCATCAGCATGTTCCGTCACACAGAAATCAGAATACCCATCTCCTACAAAGGCAACACTATATCCCTTTTTTCTGTACTCTTTTAAAATATTGAGTTTACACATTCCACATTTATCGCACTCTTTATCTTTATAGGGAAAAGCTACTTTTATTTTTCCCCCTTCAAACCACATTTTATTGCTATAATAGGGAAGTTTTAAATTATACTTTTTCATCACCGCCTCTATTATAAAATCGTATCCATCGCTGACAATAACTACTTCATATCCTTTTTCTTTTGTCACCCCTAAAAACTCCAGGAAATGGTCATCTATCTCTACATTTTCCATTATAAATTTAAAAAGCTCTTCTTCAGACACTTCCATTAGCTTTAAAGTCTCAATAGCACACTCTTCTGTAGACATCTCTCCTTTTTCCCACAACTCATTGTAATACTGCCAACCTTCCTTTGCAAACTTCTCTACCATCATGTAGACAGCATCTTTTTTGGTCACAGTTCCATCAAAATCCACCAAAAAAACTTTTTTCATCTGCTCCTCTCCCTTCATCCTTTTAAGAGCCACTTCACAAATTTTATCGCCAGATCTTTATGTTCCGAATTAGAAAGAACTGCAATTATCTTGTTATGATAGTCATAGCCAATTTGCTTTAACCATCGATTATCAGAATCCACATATATCCCATAAACGCCTTTTTTGACGCCATTCACATCTTTCAAAGTTTTCACCACTTTATAATCTTTAAGGTCTAGCCCTTCAGTCTTGTCCAGCCTCAAAAAAGCTCCCTGGACCGCCAGCGCATCAAAGCTCTTTTTATCCAGTATGATGACATCTATCTGCTTTGCTGCAATTCTGGCAATCAACTTTTGAGTAGAAGCTGGATCTAATATAAGTTCTCCTTGGGAGTCTCTCATCAGCTTGTAAAAATCTACTGAAGCCTCTTTTTTATCTGAGGGATTTCCTACAAGTTCTTTTGTCACTTCATGAGAAAATTGGCTTAACCTGTCAAAATCTACGCTTTCACCTATTAAAGCTATGTTTAAAACGTATTCCTTTCTATTTATCATGCTCAAAGTAAAAGTAGTCAAAACGTATATCAAAAGTAATCCCACAATTATGTGGATTTTGTAGTAATCCCATATGTACTGCAATTTCTCTTTAAAAGTCAACTCTTTAAACCAGTTTTTCTTCTCCTCTGCCATATTCTCACCTCATAGCTTACTGAACAGTTTTGCACTTTTATTATAGCAAGAAAAGGCAAAATAAAAAAGCCGCATTGCGCGACTTATCTAAACATCCTGCTTATAAATCCTCCAGACTTTGAAACAAGTCCTCCTTTTTCAGAGTAATTTAGATTTATAATTTCTCCATCTAATGACACTTGTCCCTCATCCAGATTGAGCTTGTTGATGTGAAGACCCTGCCCCCTTACAGTCAAAATCCCCATCTCTGTCTCCACAATCACAGATTCTTCATCAAAACTTATCACATTCACAACCCCCGTGATACTCATCTTCTCTCTATTTTCTATAGACACATTATGGGGCTTTGTCCCTTTCTGCACAAACCTTTTATCCTCCATAAAAGATTCCCCCTTTATTTTTGCAGCTACTATTATCTATGACTCTTGTACATTTTTTAGAACAAAAATTCCCTAATCCCATATTTTAACTATATTTATCCCTTTGAAATAGTAATTCAAAATATCCTTCGCTTTTTTACCTTCCTCTGCCATTTGATATGCTCCCCACTGAGACATACCTACTCCGTGTCCAAATCCTCTGCCTTTGAAAAAAACTCTACTTCCGTCGTAACGCACTTCATCTATCACAGTGGACTTAAGCCTTTCACTCCCTATTGCCATTCTAAAATCTGGCGCATTGACAGGAGTCCTATCAAATAGTAAAGTTACCACTCTTCCTGAAGGACCCCTTTTACCTATTTTAACTTCTTTAAAATCTCTTATGCTAAGCCCCATCTTTTTCAAAGCACTTAAAACTTCTCCTTTTGTAAAAGAAGCACTCCAACTTTTTACATTGCGTGGAGCTTTATCACTTTCTTTAGACTGAACACTTACAATGTAAGGAGGCTCTCCTTTTTTGTAATTAAGTCCTTCTTTTGCAAGAGCTGTCCGCCCCGCTGAATGAGAGTGAAACCAGGCATTTATAAAATCGCCATTGTACACAGCAACAACTCCTCTTGTCTCTTCAACAGCTTTTTTTATCCGTTCATTCACATTCGCCGGATTCCAGGCCTGTGCCTCTTCAAAATCTGTCGATATATCTGCACCTTTGTACTTGGACTTTTTTGTCTTAACAAAATTTAGCACATATGTCCTAGCTAAAATAGCCTGAGCTTTTATAGCTTCAATGGGCCAGTCATTTTTTATCTCCCCTGCCACAGTACCCTCGACGTATTTCTCCAAAGGCATTTCCTCTATTCTGCCTTTTTGAACCACGTAAACCTTAAGGACAGGCTCTTTATTTTCCCCTTTGCTTATTTTCGAAGGTATTTGAGGAAGATCCATCTTAGGCTTCCTCACAGGCTCAGGTTTCTTAGCAGGTCCCTTGCAAGATGTAATAGAAAAAGCAATACTTATTGCAAGAAAAACAGCCAAAATTTTTCTAAATTTATTCAAACAAAATCCCTCCCAGATACTTTTATTAATAGTATTTGAGGGATTTTGTTAAATAATTCATTCCTCTAACACTTTATACATATCAGAAGACTCTTCTTTCAATACATGCTCTTTTACTTTTAAAACCTCTACTTTCACTACCCTATCTCCCAGATGCAGTTCCAAAATATCTCCTTCTTTCACCTGGTCACTTCCTTTCGCCTGCTTGCCGTTTATAAAAACAAGCCCTTTATCACAAGCCTCCTTTGCCACTGTGCGCCTTTTTATAAGCCTTGAAACTTTCAAAAATTTGTCCACTCTCAAAATTTCCACCTCCTTAAAAGTAAGAAAATCAGGTCGAAACCGACCTGATTTTCTTTTTAAGAATTCACCAAATCCTTTAAAGCCTTTCCAGCCTTGAAGATAGGAGCTTTTGATGCAGGGATTGTTATTTCCTCTCTTGTCTGAGGATTTCTGCCCTTCCTCTCTGCCCTCTCCCTAACTTCAAAAGTCCCAAAACCTACTAGCTGGACTTTGTCACCATTTTTTAATGCTTCCTGAACTGCTTCGATGAAAGCGTTCAATGCCTTCTCAGCATCTTTCTTGGTCAACTCGCTTTTTTCAGCAATTTTCGCAACAAGCTCTGCCTTATTCACAATCAATACCCTCCTTCGTTATTTTTAAATATACTTTTACTTTTTATTTATTCTTCACAAAATCGAAAAATCCTGCTAATTTAAGCTTATTTTTCATTTTTTTTATTAAAATTATTCGCCTTCGCCTCATTCCAAAAAGCATCCATGTCACTTAATGTCATATTTTCCAACTTCATGCCTTTCTTTCTGGCTTCCCTCTCTATATAGGAAAACCTCTCAATAAACTTCTCAACCGTCTGATGAGTAGCTTGTTCAGGGTCCACATCTAAAAACCTTGCCACATTGACTACCGCAAAGATCAAATCACCTATCTCTTCCTTTATCTTTTCCTTATTTTCTCCTTTATACACCTCCTTTAATTCCTCTAATTCTTCATAAATTTTTGAAAACGCCTCCTCAACCCGATCCCAATCAAACCCCACCCTTGAAGCCTTTTCCTGCACCTTAAAACTTCTCATCAAAGCAGGCACATACCTTGGCACATCCCTCAAAACATCCGTGTAAGAATTAAGTTCCTTTTCTTCTCTTTTTTTCTCTTCCCATTTTAATTTTTCCCACTTGTCCAAAACTTCCTGAGAATTTTTTACCTTTTCTTCGCCAAAAACGTGGGGATGGCGCCAAATCATCTTTTTGCATATTCTATCTACAACTTCTCCAAAGTCGAATGTTCCCCTTTCCGCCGCTATTTGAGAGTGGAAAACCACCTGCAAAAGGACATCTCCCAGCTCTTCCACCATTTTGTCCTCTGCCTCTTTTTCAATGGCATCAACTAGCTCATAGCTTTCTTCAATTAAGTACTTCTCTAAAGTCTTATGGGTTTGTTCCCTATCCCAAGGGCACCCATCCTCAGCCCTCAAAGCCTTCATTATATCCAAAAGGTCGTATATATCGTATTTTTCCTGAAAAAATCCTTTTACAGGAGGAATGTACAGAGAAGTCAAATAATCAATCCAATCTAACCTGTCAATCTCGTATATAGGCACTTTTTCAATTTTTCGATCCCTCATCCCAGCGTTTTTTATAACTACCACTTCATGAGTATCTCCATAAACTTCTGCCAGCTTCAATTTCACTTCTGATGCAACGAACTTATCATAAACCTGCAGCACTATATTGTGGCATCTCTTATCCGGCCTTTGCTCACTTAGAGAGAGAGCATCAATTATTTTTAATCCTTCCACAGGGTCAACCTTCAAATCGCTCAAAATCGCATCAATTGATGAAACCGCAGGAACCAGTTCTATTGATATATCGGCACATCCATCGCAAAAGTTTAATATGTACTCTACAGTTTTTTCGCCCACATATGGATGTCCAGGAACCGCATAAACTACTTTTTGATATTTTTTTGCCTTTTCTATAACCTCTCGTGCTATATTCTCATACACTTCTTCAAAAGTCTCGTACTTTTCATAAAAACTGTCAAAAGTTTCGAAAATAAAGCCCTTCTTTTCCAGCTCTTTCACAACAGGATGCTTGGCAGTCCTTAGAAAAATCCGCTCAGCTTCTTCCAATTTCTTTAAAGCTCCTACTGTCAAACTGTCCATTGACCCTGATCCCAATCCTACTATAGCTAGTTTGCTCACAAATATCACCCCGAGAAAGTGTTTACGGATAATATTATATCACTTTCAGTATTTTTTATATAGTTAAATTTTTTCTTTTCTCCCCTGTTGAAAAAGTTGCCAAATTAAATTATAATATATTTTAGCACACTTTAAAGACAAACGGTAAAATGTCAAGGGGGTAATTAAAAAATTTTTGAGGCATTTAAAGGGCAAAAAGACAAAAAAATACCCTTCTTCCAACAT
>NZ_SLWU01000047.1 GCF_004345675.1 Caldanaerobacter subterraneus
ATCATATTTTTGCTCCTCCTTTGTCATCATCTATGATTTTAATAACTTTCTCATCTTTATTTTCGCATACTCGTATGATGTACTTTATTTCTCTCCTTGTGAGGTACTTCTTTTCTCCCGTGTAGTAGTCAACCATCTGCTTCATTAATTCCCATGCACCTTTGTAATCCAGATCCCTCTCTTTTGTCATTCCCTATCCCTCTCTTTTTTCTCTTCCAGCTCTGCTACTTTTAGAAATCCTTTTGCATTGGCAAATTGAGAATTCTTAACCAGTACTGTGTTTTCATACAGGTTCTTTAAGCTGTCAAATAGGCTTACTGCTCCACCTCCCGCTAGGAAAATTGTGTTGAAGAAGTCAAGCTTGCTTCCCCACACAGCCTTTATTCTGTCTTGTATTACACGTGATATCTCAAGCTTTACCTCATTTAACTCTTTTTCAAAGTTTAAAATTTTTCCTCTGTAGAATATGCTTCCTTCATTCACAAGCTGGATGAGCTCGGGTATATCAAGCTTAGATCCTGTACGCTGGGTAAATAGCTTATCGGCAGCATTGCTTAACTGAGACATGCCTATGTCTAAAGTACCCGAAAGGTCTTCCCTCAGTGACAGCTTCCCATCAACAACAAAAACTATATAGTCTGTTGTTCTGTAGCCTATGTCAATAAGCCCTATGTAGCTTCCCTTTATTAGGTACTTCTGCAGGTCATCCATTATAGCATAGTATACCGCTCCTGCGGCTTGAGGAAAAACTGTTACTCTGTCAAACTTGACTATTTTTAAGATGTTGTAGCCTTTAAACTCCACCATTGCTTTAAAATTTTTGAGCATTTCTTTAAGCTCATCTTTTTGATGGATGTACTGCTCTAAAGGAAGGCCTGACACAATGTGTACAGGCTCATCATTTGATGGGAATAAAAGAGCTGAAGCGCTGGCAAGGACAGCTTTTGTGTTGGGATGATTTATTTTATTTTCGTCAAAGGCATAGGATACATTCCTTCCTTCTCTTCTTGCTAGGTCACCAATGAAATATTCTTCCTGCTCTTCTTTCCCGTTTCTTAAAACCACATGCATGTTTTCAATGAGGTTATTTAGATTCTGCCCAAACAGCCCTATTAGATTTCTCTGATACGCATTCCCAACCAGTGAGGGGAAAAGGACGGTTTTGCCTGCTTCATTTACCCCTTTCACATATCCATATCCCAAGTCAAGCCCTATTTTAAACATTAGCCATCTCCTCCTCATGTATAATTTCAATCATTGTCCTTGCAACCATAGGGTCAAATTGACTTCCTGAGTTTCTAAGTAACTCTTCGATTATAAACTTTTTTTCAACAGCTGCCTTATAATGTCTTCCTGACATCATAGCATCGGTAGCATCACATGCTGCTAAAACTCTTGCTAAGAAAGGTATTCCATTCCCTTTCAATCCATAAGGATAACCTATCCCGTCGTATCTCTCATGATGAGTTTCAACAATAGTTACAATTTCCTCAGGAAAATTTCTTTCTCTGAGCCACTCCGCACCCTTGAGAGGGTGAAATTCCATTATTCGCCTTTCAAAGGGTAATAAGGGGCCGTTTTTTGAAAGAATGTTGAAAGGTATTAGGAGTTTTCCTATGTCGTGCAACAGTGCAGATTGAATTAAAATTCTTCTTTCGCCTTCATCAAGAGAAAGAGCTTCTGATACTTTTTTACATAACTCAGCAGTTCTTGTTTGGTGATCTAAAACATACTTCTGATAAAACTCTGCATTTTCTTCTCTAATGAGCGTAATAATGTTTCTGTTGTTTATACATTTTCTGCACACACCGCATTTCCCGTCACAGTAGCCGCCTGCAAGCTCTACTTTGTGATATTCATCATTTAATACCAGAAGTGCAAATTCCACAAAAACACCTCCAGAGAAAAATAGAATAGGTATGACACAAACACATATGGTACAAGAGGCACAGAATACTTTACCCCTTTTCCTTTAATTAGCCCGTAAATTAAAGTACCTGCAAGAAGCACAAACATAGGGAGTGCTAATACAGAGAAATCTTTACCCATAAAAAAAGCTAAAGCAGTTAAAAGCTTAATATCTCCTCCTCCAATACTTCCTTCAAATATAATTGAGGGGATGAGAAGAACCATAAAAACTATTACTGCCATCAAAAAGCTTTCCTTAAAATCTTTACAGGTAAATAAAGAATAAATAAAAAGGGTAAGTACCGCAAAATCTGGTACCTCCCTTTTTTTAAGGTCTAGATAGCTTAAATAAAAAAGAAGCACTGCAACTGGAATATACTTTATTTCCTCCACCTCCTCAATAAAATAAAGGCCTTGCACATTTTTGTGCAGGGCCTAAAATCTTATTTGTAAAATATCAAGGCATTACTCAAGTTTCTACCGGGTGTTATAAGATACTTTCCTTTAAAGTACAACCCAGAAGAAGCTCCGCCGTCAAGATTCATAGCGTTGTAAGCGCCCAATTGCTTCATAATCTGCGCTAACTGATACACAGTAGCATTCGGTACAGTTACAAGGAGAATGTCCCCTTGAGGAGTTACTCCTATTGCACTTCTAGCAAAGGATAGGCTTAAAATCTTGGCTTCAGTAAAACCCTCACTAACAGGATCAACATTTATCTCACCATTTCTAACAAGAGTAGGACCTGCTCCTACTGCCTCAACCACATCAGACCAATCTACTTTGTTTCCGTCTGCATCTGTATAAACAATTCTATATTCTACTGTTTTTCCAACTTCAAACACTCTTGCCAGATACTCTTCGCTGCCACTAAGGTTTATGACATATCCGTTAGCAGGAATATTAACATCTTGGTTTCCCTTGATGTCTTTAACAACACCATTTTCCACTACAACATTTATTCCATAACTAAATCCCAAGTGAGTTCCCCATTCAGGTGTAAATATGTACACGCCATTTCCATTAGGTGTATGATTAAATCCATAAGCATACCAGTTATTTGGCCATGAGTAAGACCCATTTGTACCGCCTTCTATTTTTATCCTTAATTTTTCCATCTTAACTCTTCCATCTGCAGTAAATCCAAACACAGTCCCTATATTACCTACATGAACCACTTTTCCTGACTTAATAATTGTATTCCACGGGTCAGGATGACCGCTATAGGCACTAAAAAATGTTCCATTAATTGCTGCAGTAGCATTGTAGGACTTAGCCATATCGTATAAGCTCTGAGTAGTTCCTATTTGATTATTAGCCAGAACAACTGCAGGTTTATAAGGTGAATTGTAGGGTATCTTTACACCTGTTACTGAAATTCCATTAATTTTTGTGCTGAAACTCTGTATTTCAGCATCGTAATCTACTGCCCTCACATATATAGCTGAATCATTGAAAGGAATTATAGCTGTTTGAGTAGCATTTTCCCACTTTACTTTATTTCCACCTATTAGCTCGGCTAAAAATCGAAGTGGCAAAAAAGTAGAGTCATTTTTAATTATTGCCGGTACAGGCATTTCTACGCTTTTCCCATTTACAACTGCTTTTGTGCTGTTAATTTGAAGAACAATTTTAACGTCATCCTTTGTAATTTCAACAGTTTGAGTGTCACCAAACCATTTAACCTCAGCTCCCATGCTCTGAAATATGCCTCTTGCAGGCACCATCATATAGGTGTTGTTCTGATAAGTGTACAAGAACCCCTTGTAATACGAATCAGCATAGGAAGGGGAGGAAAAAACAAAATAAAATAGTAAAAAATTTAGTAAAACTGCTAATGCCGCTCTTTTCGTCATTTTATTGCCTCGCTTTCTTTGGTTTTTCTAATTATATTTTCGGTTAACTTCTTCTTTTTGTAAACTCCTTAATATCCTACTAAAAACAAGCTTCCTTTAGCTTCATATTCCTTTATGGTAACTGCCTGCTCAGGTGTAACAATCAAAGTCACTGCTGCAGGAAGTAAAGATTCTTTATCATACTGATTGCTCTTATCAACCTCTCTAACATCTTCGCCTGATTTATTTACAACATCATATATTTGAACCTTCTCAGCTATTACTTTAGGAGCACCATCCTTAGCTTCATCCTTGGGTACCCATCCAATATCGACCATATCACCCGGCTTGATTTTCCCTGCCAGAGATGATGTCAAATTTACACCTATTGTTACCCTTCTCATACCCTCCTTCAAGACAGGTACTTCCTCATGTGAAACCATACTTTTTAGCACATATAACCCCGCAGCAATATCTACTTTTGCATAACCAGTTACTTTCTCATTTGCCAAATACATTTCTTTTACATAAGCTGATTGAGGTATAACTTTTATCCCTAACTTTGTATCTACTTTTTCTCCTGCTTTAATATCAGAAGCTGCAACAATTACTTGAATTTTTTTATCACTTTCTGCCATGCTTTTGAAATATTGATACTGAAAAAATGATAAGCCTCCTGCAAGAATTAAACTTAACGCTATAAGTATCGCTTTTTTCTTTACAAACATCTATCATTCCTCCTGTAAATTATAGAAATTATCAACATCACGGTGTATAACAATCTCAACATATTTTCCAAACAAACCTGTCAAAGCCGGCCTTTTAGCCTTAAAACTTATAACAACATGAATAGATGTGTTTTTTATAAACGTTCCTCTAGGACAAAATGTCGGGTAGCTGCCGGGGTTGTAAACTATAAACTCGTCAACATGCACCGGCCCTGCTGCAACACTTCCCGGCAGGGGGTTCATATTCTCATCAAGCTTCATGTTTTTCCTGAGGTATTCATAAAAAGTATCTCTTGCAGCATTAGGGTCAAGGACATATTCCCCATAGGCTATATCTACTGGATTTGTGCTTTTTAGTGCTGCTAGGGCTGCTGCAACAACAGCATCATCAGCACTGTTTTTAATGGTATACAAGAACCTACTTTCTATCAGGAACATACTGAATGTCATAAAAGGAATAAGAAAAAGCAGTGCAAGAAATATAGAGCTTATGCCTCTTCTATCTCTCATACTTTTTACTGACAGATGAAATAGGCCCATAAACCATCTGAGTATTTTCATCAACTCTTTTTATACCTCCAAGCGTAATAGTGTACCTCCTCATAACAGTATCCATCGCTATCCTTATTTTCACTTCTTCCCCGTAAGGAACAGGGTAAGGGGTGTAATCAATATGCACCTTATTAAGGTCTATCCCTTTTGACTGAAGAAAAGCCTCAAGACTGTAAAGCCCATCAGAAGTTAAGCCTCCCTCAATCTCCATCCTTAAAACTGCCTGTCTCGCTGCCTGACGCAGCGTATCGTATCTCACCAAATCTGTCAGCATATTAACTGTGTTGGCAATTGGGAGTATAAGAAAAGGAAGCACAAGCACAAAAGCTATTACTTCTGCAGTCCCCTTTTTCCAGAAATTTTTCATAAGTGCGGCAGGAAGACCAAACAGTCCTCCTGCCTTCACCTCCTTACTGCCCATTTAATACCTGCTCCATCTGTGTATTAAGGTTTGAGATTCCTCTGCTTGTAGTCTGCCCGGTATTTTTGATAGGATTTGCAACAACAAGAATTACGAATAGGATTATCAAAGCTACAGCAACAATTTCACTGAATCCTTTAGAATTCCCTAAAGCTTTTTTGATTGACTCTTTAATCTTTTTGAACATCAAATCTACCTCCTTAAAAAATTAATCTTAATCCGCCTTGAATGTTTGTAAAATAGGAGTAAATATAAAGCGTCACAATAGAAGCCATTAAAAAGAAAACAGCTGCAAGGACTTTATACTCCATAGATTTATCCTGACGTGCTATTTTGGATGCTGCAGTGTTAAAAAGTGAAGTAGAAAGAGTAGATAAAATCTCTAAAGTTCTTCCTGTCCTTTCTCCCTGCAGTAATGCCATTGCTAACACATTAGCTTCAGGCAAATTCACTTCATTTACAAACCTTTTTAAAGCCACCTCCTTTTCTCTGGTCATGATATATTCTGCAGCAAGCTTCGTTAATGCATTTCTCACCTCCTTTGCTTGGGCTGACTGAGCAGTAATTAAGAATATATCCTCAAGCGGCACATCAGCCGCTGCTCCTAGCTCAAATAAGTCCACTATTTCAGGCATTTCTTTTTTGAACTTTTCCTGCCTGTCTTTTTTTACAGAAGAAATGTATATGTCAAGGCCAAAAAATCCAAGCAGAACTAGTAAAACGGCCTGAATTCCGCTCATTCCTGTTAAATAAGCGTAAGCAATTGAAAATAAAAAAAGCCCTGCACGAGCAAGGATGTACGTCTCAGCAGTAAGCCCGAGGGGATTTCCTGCTGCTTTGAGCTTATCGTTTATCTTTTGCAGTACATCTTTTTTTACTGCTTTACCTACAATTTTTGAAATCTCGTCAGCAGGTCTTATGCGGTAAATTCTTTTTTTAAGCGAGTAAATCTCATATTCCTTTATCACACTGTATATCAAAAAAGCTAGTATTGGTATGAGAAAAACGCTGTAAATAATCTTAATCCCTCCTTTTTACGCAGAAGAGTTAATATTTTTAATCATGTAAAGCCCAAATACGATTGACACCGCATTTGAAATGGCTATAGCCTGGCCTGTTATGGTGTTTTTCACAATGTACACAATGTCCGGATCAGCAGAAATGTTCATCATCAGAAGAAGATTTATCACTATCATGATGAGTATAACCATGCTTCCCACTGAAGCGTTAGCTGCTTTAATAGACTCAAGTGAAAAAAGTTTTTCACCCTGTTCTCTTAGCTTCATAAGCGCCTTATTAAAATTTCCCCCGTATTTTGCATTCATCTTAGCAAAATTTATAAACTTCCTGAACTCTCTGCTTCCTGCTTCAGCAGCCATATTTTCAAGGCATTCATCAACACTCATTTGAGTCTTTTCATACAAAAACACGTTTCTCTTAATGATTGACCTCAAAGGTTCAGAAATATAAGGTGCTGTTGATTTTAAGGCATTGATAATATTTCCTTCAATGTTGTAAAAGCCTATAAATGTTGTCAAAAAAGACAAATACGCTTCTTTAATTTTTTTAGCATTTACAGTTGACATAAACATCATAGCAGCATAAGGTACATACACAACTGAAGAAGCATAAAACAAAGCTGCAAAACCTAGCCTCCGAAAAGGATAAATGACTGCTACAAAAAGCAGTACGCTGACAATCATCATGTTTTTTGCGTCAAGAAAAGGTAATTTACTTTTAACACCTGACCTTGCTAAAAGCACGTCTATACTTCTTAAAAGTCTAGACCCTTTTTCTGATAAAACCCCTGTCTTTTTAAACTGCCATTTGGATAAGCGCTTTTTAAACTTTAGGCGCTCAACGCCTAATGCTGCAGCATATATAACTAAAGCCAGAAGAGCAGACTCTAAAAAAGTTAAATAAATCAACTAACACCTCCTCCCCTCAAATCCAATATTTCTTTAACTTTGTAGTCCTCCATAAAAACAATCAAATCCAATGATGCAAAGAGCATTTCCCTTAAATCATCCACCGGCACATCAGTACCAGAGCGCTTCATGAGTAGAATTAACCTGTTTACAACTTCTTCTGCGGAGTTTGCATGAACTGTTGCCATACTTCCACGGTGGCCCGTATACACGGCATTGAAAAAGTCCATCGCCTCTCTATCTTTTATCTCACCTATGAAAATGCGGTCTAAGCTCATAAGGAGTCCTATCTTTGTAAGTTCAAACAAAGTATAATCTTTTACTTCAGGATTATCAGAAATTCTTACAAGCTTGCAAATAATATCAGGGTGTTTCGGCTTAATTTCAAACGTATCCTGAATTAAAAGTCCTCTTTCTTCATGAGGAACTACATCAATTAAAGCACCTAAAAGAGTAGTCTTCCCACTTCCACCCTTACCTGCTATGACAATGGTTTTTCTGTCTAACACTGCCTTTTTAAAAAATTCTTTCTGCTCATCAGAAAGCATTCCTTTTGCAACAAGCTCATCCAGCGTAAAGCTTGTTGTAGGCTTTCTGATTGAAATAGAAGGGGAGAGCACATTAATTGGCTTAAGCGATATGACAATTCTTAGATTCCTTTTTTTATCAGTGAGCACAGCTTCAGCATTGGAGTTTTCATCCAGTTTTCCTCCGCACATCGCAGCTATTCTGTAGCAGTATCTTGTCAGCTTTTCTTCACTGCCAAAGTCCACAGGGACACGAAATTTTCTCCCGAACTTTTTGATATAGACAGTATCGGGAGAATTGACGAGTATATCTGACACTTCCGGATCTTCAATGTATGGTTGCAATGGCCCATACCCAAAAAGCACATCAAATACCTTTTGTATAAATTCCTCAACACTGCCTTTGTACAGCTTTTTATCAATCACCAGCTCTCTTATTTTGTTCTCTAATAGTATCCGTGACTGTGTCCCACTTTCCACTCCTGCAACAAGGTCTGAATGCTCTTCAACGATTTTAGTAACAATCTCATCAACAGCCGTATTTACAGTAGAGTCTATCTCTTTTCTGCTCTGATAATTAACTTCCTCTGGCACAAAAGGATTAATTAACGCCAAAGCTTTTCGCCTCCTCAGCTCTTTTAATGCCAATTACTTTCTCTATGTCTTTTTTAAGCAAAAACTCTGCTATCTTGGTTACATCTTTGAGTATATTCTTCTGGCCATACCTCACACTGAAGGTTTCAATTTCAAGGATTTTTTCAGCAGTAGAAGTGTCTACTTCTTCTTTGCTGACAGCGTTTAATATTGCCTTAAATTTTTCTTTTTCAACACCCCATCTATTTGAGACAAAATTAATCATTTGTGCTGTATCCTCAATGCTCCAGATAGTAGGTGCTGCAACAGCAAAAATCACATCGCTGTTTTTCAGTGCAGTGTAGGTAGAAGAGAAGAATACCCCTGCGCTTGTATCAACAACAACATGCTCAAATTCATTTTTCACCACTTCAAGCACGGCAAAGAAGTGCTTTTCTTCAAACTTTGCAAAGTCGTTCATCCCAAAACCTGATAAAATCCATATACCCTGTTTTTTTTGTAAATGCTCCTTAACTGCTTCTGTTGCATTATGTCCATTCTCTATTGCCTCATATATATTTGATTTATCGCTAAGTTCAATCCCAAAATATTTGTGAACATGTGGTGTAACTTCCTTAAAATCAGCTAAAACTATATCTTTTTTGTACTTTTTTAAAGCCAAAGTAAATGCAGCAGCTAATGTTGTTTTTCCGGTACTTCCTCCTGCACTCCAGAAAGATATTATCCTGTTGTTCAATACTATCACCTCCAACTTTGTACTATATTGCGCCTCTCCTTCTCATGAAGAGTCGTCAAATAAAGTCTCTTTATCCATTTCCAAAAGCTCTTTATTTGAGAAAAACTCCTTTCTGCTGTGCTCAAGAAGCCTTTTCTCAAGTTCTTCTACGTCGTAAGTCCTCTGGGTATAGCTGTTGAAGTAGTTTCTAGGAGGAGTGAATTCTTTCTTCAATTTTTGTTCCTGCTCAAAAGGCTGTGTGTCCCAGTTTTCTCTGAGGGCAGAAATGACAAAACCCTCTGGATTATCAATTTTCCCTCGTAGCATTGCTTTCTCTAAATAAGCTACAGCGTTCATTACCTTTTCTGCAGGATATACCTCTAGAAGGGCAGCAAAAAAGGAGAGTTTATCTCTCCCTGTGATTTTTTTGTACTGTTCATTTATTTCAACAACAACCCCAGCCGAAGGCTGGGAATTTGTTCCGCCGTTAGGCGGGTTGTTGTATATATATTTTTCTGTTTTATATTTTTCTGTTTTATTATTATTCTGTT
>NZ_SLWU01000048.1 GCF_004345675.1 Caldanaerobacter subterraneus
ATGGTAATATAAGCCATGAGATGCTCTTGTTGTGATGAGAAAATTAAAGAAAAACTAAGATATTAAGAGAAAATAAAAGATAATAGAGGGAGGTGGATATGGTACTGTAAAGTTATATGATAAATCTGTTCTTGATGAGTTTACATCTCTCAAAACACCGCCTAAAGGTTGGACTGATTATCAATACGGCTACGGTTGGGAAATAGCAAGAAGTAGTTATATGGGGAATTTAGTTTCAAGTAAAGCATTTGGGCATAGTGGTTTTACGGGGACCCAAATTATTTTTGATCCGGAGTATAATCTCCAAATTATAGTACTTACAAATAAACAAAACAATGGGGTTAACGAAAAGGGAATGTATCCAAGTACTTTTAAGTTAACCAGGGATATTTCCGATATTGTATATCAGTCGATGGTAAAATACTAGTTTTTCTACCTTTTCTCTATAGGAGATGTTCTATCTCCTTCTTTTTCTATATTATTTTTTAAGGGAGATGTTTATATGAGAATAATAGTCCCAATAAAACAAGTACCTGAGACGAGCAATGTAAAAATGGACCCTGTGACAGGAACAATGGTAAGAGAAGGAGTAGAAAATGTAGTAAATCCTCTTGACTTATATGCTATTGAAACAGCAATAAGGTTGAAAGAAGAATATGGAGGAGAAATAATTGTTGTATCAATGGGTCCTGAGAAAGCAATAGATGCTATAAAAGAAGCAATTGCAATGGGGTGTGATGATGGGATACTTTTATCAGATAAAAAGTTTGCAGGGTCCGATACATTTGCTACTTCCTATGTTTTGGCAAAAGCTATTAAACAAATAGGAGATTTTGACCTTGTAATATGTGGAGAAAGAGCTACAGACGGAGATACAGGACAGGTTGGTCCTGGTATTGCCTCTTTTTTAGATCTACCTCTTTCTACTTTTACAAGTCAAATCTTATCAGTAGAAAATGGGAAAATTACGGTAAAAAGGCTTGTTGAAGAAGGATATGAGGAAATTGAAATGATGCTTCCAGCAGTGTTAACAGTGGTCAAGGAAATAAGCGATCCAAGGTTGCCTACTTTAAGAGGCAAATTAAAGGCAAAAAGGATGGAAATACCTATATGGGATGCACAAAAAATAGGTGCTGAAGGACAAAAGATAGGGCTTAAAGGTTCACCTACAAGGGTTGTAAAAATATTTACACCTAAAGTGACAAGAGAAGGTGAAAAAATCATTGTGAAAGACGAAAAGACCTTATACCAGGCTGTTGATAGAATTATGGATTATCTTATCAAAAAAGAACTTATTTGAGGAGGCTTTATAATGGGAGAAGTATGGACTTTAGCAGAATTTCGACATGGCAAATTAAATCCTGTATCATTTGAATTACTAAACAGAGGTAAAAGTCTTGCTCAAAAATTAAATACATCTATTGCTTCTGTCGTGATAGGCTATAACATAAAAAAAGAGGATATTGATGAGCTTATCGCAAGAGGGGCAGATAAAGTTTATGTAGTAGGAGATAAACGACTTGAAAATTTTATTGTAGAAACTTATGCAAGAGTGATTTTGAGATTATTAGATGAATATAATCCAGATATATTTATAGCTGCTGCTACAACAACTGGTAGAACTTTAATGCCATATATTGCGGTGAAAAAACAAACAGGCCTTACTGCTGATTGTACAGTTCTTGATATTGAAGAAGAAACAGGAAATCTCCTGCAGACAAGGCCAGCTATAGGTGGGAACATCCTTGCTACAATAAAGACTCCTAATACAAGGCCACAAATGGCTACAGTAAGGCCTCATTCTACCAAACCATTGCCACCTGATAAAACAAGAAAAGGAGAAATAATATACAAACAATTTGATGAAGAAGTATTTACTACTACAACAAAATATGTCAGATTTATAAAGGATAAGTCACAGCAAATAAACATACAAGATGCTAAAATAATAGTAGCAGGAGGAAGAGGTTTAGGGAAAGCGGAAAATTTCAAATTGATAGAAGAGTTAGCAGAGCTTTTAAGTGGAGCGGTAGGAGCTTCCCGGGATGTTGTCGATAGAGGGTGGAAAACTTACCCTCATCAGATAGGGTTAAGTGGGAAGACAGTCTCACCAACACTATATATTGCAGTTGGCATCTCTGGAGCAATTCAGCATATAGCAGGTATGCAAACATCAGAAAACATTATTGCCATAAATAAAGACCCTGATGCACAGATATTTAAAATTGCAAATCTTGGGATAGTTGGTGACTTAAATGAGATATTACCCCTTCTCATAGAAAGAATCAAAGAGTACAAAAAGAAGGAGGCAAATTTGAATGTATAATAAGCTAACGCCAAAAATTGTGGAAGAATTAATTGGAATAGTAGGAAGTAATAACGTTATATACGATGACCCTGAAGCATTAGAAGCCTATTCCCATGATGAAGTAGCAGAAAAACATTATGCCCATATGCCGGAAGCTGTTGTAAAACCTTCGTCGGCAGAAGAAATAGCACAAATAATAAAACTGGCAAACAAATACAAAATTCCTATTACGCCTAGAGGTGCTGGCAGTGGCCTTTCTGGTGGAGCAGTACCTGTATACGGTGGGATTGTGTTATCTGTTGAAAGGATGAATAGAATTCTTGAAATAGATAAAGAAAATCTAGTAGTGGTTGTTGAACCTGGGGTTGTGACGAATGAGATTAATAATGCTGTTAAAGAGTATGGCCTATTTTATGCAGGATATCCTATGAGTGTAGAAACCTGCTATATAGGAGGAAATGTTGCAGAAAATGCAGGTGGTGGAAGAGCGGTTAAATATGGAGTAACTGGAAGATATGTGATAGGATTAGAGGTTGTAACACCGACAGGAGATATTGTACATCTTGGTGGAAAGGTAATGAAAGATGTTACTGGATATGACCTTATCCACCTTATGGTAGGTTCTGAAGGTACACTTGGAATATTTACAAAGATATACCTTAAACTTATTCCACTCCCTCAAGCAAAGGTAGATTTATTGGTACTTTTTGAAGATATGGATACTGCTATCAAGACTGTGCCTAAAATTATGACATTTGGCAGAATAATACCTACCTCAATAGAATTTATGGATGACTTATCATTTAAAACAGCATGTAAATATCTCAATGAAAAGATACCTTTTGAAGAAGCAGGGGCAATGCTTTTAATAGAACTTGACGGAAACAATAAGACAGAATTAGAAGAGCAGTATGAAATTATAGGAAACTTGTGCATGGAAAATGGCGCAATAGAGGTGTATGTTGCTGATAATGCCACAACTTCAGAGAGAATATGGAGAATAAGGCGGAATATTGCGGAAGCTTGGAAACAGTTTAGTCCTCATCAAAGTCTAGAGGATGTTGTAGTTCCTATATCTGAAATTCCTACTTTTCTCAAAAAAATAAGGGAAATTTCAAACAAATACAGAGTACCTATTCCATGTTACGGGCATGCAGGAGATGGGAATATTCATGCAACTCCCATAAAGCCGCCAGAACTTTCTATGGAAGAGTGGCATGAAAAGCTCGAGAAACTTCTTGAAGAAATGTATGTTGTAGTAAAGGAGTTGGGCGGTGTAATAAGCGGTGAACACGGTATAGGGCATAAGAGAAAAAAATATCTTCCATTAGTATTGGAACCAGCGCATATAGAGATGATGAGAGCTATAAAAAAGGCTTTAGATCCAAATCTTATACTTAATCCTGGGAAGATAATATAGAAGATAATATGGTATAATCAAATTATAGGGGATTACTACGAAATTACTAAAAGGAGTTGTTTCCAGATGAGAACTCTTTTATTGAAGCATGGTGAAATATACACAGAGGCAGAAATTTTGTATGGTGGGGATGTGTTAATTTCGGAGGGGGAAATAAGGAAGATTGGTAAGGACTTGACTGTTGAAAACGCAGAAGTAATTGATTTGAAAGGCAAAAAAGTAGTACCGGGGTTTATTGATATACATATACATGGCGGTGTTGGTTATGATACTATGGATGCTACTTATGAAGCGTTAAACAATATTTCTGTGCATCTTGCTAAACATGGGGTTACAAGTTTTTGTCCAACTACTATGACAATGGATGTTTCTGATATTTTGAAAGCCTTAAGAAACATAAAAGAAACAATGGAAAAAGGAGTAAAAGGGGCAAACATTTTAGGGGCATATGTAGAAGGGCCTTTTATAAGTAAGGAACATAAAGGGGCACAGGATGAAAAATATATTTTAGAGCCAAATAAAGAAATATTTGACCAATTTTATGAAGCAGCAGAGGGCAATATAAAAGTAATTATTTTAGCTCCAGAGAAAGACCCTTCAGGAGATTTTATAAAACATGTGATAAAAAAAGGAGTTAAAGTCTCTTTAGGACATACCAGTGCTTCTTATGAAGAGATGAAAAGGGGAGTGGATTACGGCGCAACGATAGCCGTACACACATATAATGGGATGAAGGGTTTTCACCACAGAGAGCCAGGAGCGTTAGGAGAAGTGTTTTTAGATGACAGAATATATGGAGAGCTTATATGTGATTTTATACATTCACACCCTGCAGCAGTTAAGTTGCTTGTAAAAATAAAGGGTGTGGATAAAATTATTTTAATTTCCGATGCTATGGCTGCTTGTGGGTTAGGGGATGGGGAGTATAGTCTTGGAGGGCAAAAAGTTTATGTAAAAAATGGAGAAGCAAGACTTGAAAACGGGACTTTGGCGGGAAGTACTTTGACATTAGATAAAGCTTTGCAAAATGTTACAAGCTTAGGTATTTCCCTTTTTGATGCTGTGAAAATGGTGTCTGAAAATCCAGCAAAGGCAATTGGGGTCTTTGATAAGAAAGGTAGTATCAGTATAGGTAAAGATGCAGATATAGTAGTATTGGATAGTGATTTGAGCGTGAATATGACAATTGTAAATGGTAAAATTATATATACCAAATAAAAGCCGCTTTTTAGTTGGGCGGCTTTTTTGTTGAGTTTTGCGTTGACAATTGCTTTGAAAAAATGTTACAATTTTAAGAGAAATATTGATAATGATTTTCACTTTTGGAGGATGCATATGATGGTAGAAAACGAAGTTATAAACCTTCTAGAATTAAGGGAAAATGAAGAGGGAGAAATTGTGTTCATAGATGCAGGACGAATGGCTGCTCAGAGGTTGAGCGATATGGGGCTTGTGCCAGGAACAAGAGTAAGGCTAATAAGGAGAGGGCCTTTAAGAGGGCCTGTAGAACTGGAAGTTAGAAATTCTCATTTGGTTATAGGTTATGGTCTTGCTTCTAAAATATATGTAAAAATTGCGTAGATAAAAAAGGAGAACTTGCGATATGAAGAAGGAAATAGTTGTAGCACTGGCTGGTAATGCAAATGTGGGGAAGAGCGTCATTTTCAATCAGTTGACGGGTATGACGCAGATAATTGGCAATTGGCCTGGGAAAACTGTAGAGAGGGCAGAGGGCACATTAAGGTACAAAGGAAGAATTATAAAAATTATAGACTTGCCAGGAATTTATTCTCTTTCGGCTTATTCTCAGGAAGAGATTGTATCCCGTGAGTTTATAGCCTTTGAAAAGCCGGATGTAGTTATAAATGTAGTGGATGCCTCTAACCTCGAGAGAAATTTATTTCTCACCCTTCAGCTTTTGGAACTCCACGTGCCAATGGTCATGGCTCTAAACCAGATAGACTATGCTGTAAAGAAAGGAATAGATATAGATGTAAAGAAACTGGAAAAGCTTTTGGGGATTCCTGTTGTGGAGACCATTGCGACAAAAGGAAAAGGGCTTCAAGAATTAATAGATAAAGTGCTTGAAATGGTTGATTCTTACAAAGGAGAAGATGTCTTTGCTTATGATATAGAAAGTGAAAAGGTGTTAAAATATAGACCTGAAATAAAAGAATATGTGATGAAGATTTATAAAATTCTAATGAGGTATAATGTTCCTCTTGTAAAATCTTTTCATCCTTTGTGGATTTCTTTAAAGGTCATGGAAGAGGATGAAGACGTAATTGAAAAACTTAAAAGCACTTCTTCAGGGGAACAAGCTTATAAAGAGATTGAAAAAGTACTTGGGGATTTGAAGGCAAAATTTAAAAGCCCAATTGGGACTTTAGTTACTGCTGACAGGTATGACATAGCCTCGTACATCGCAAGTGAAACTGTTTCAGAGATTCACCATAGAATTACCTGGACAGACCTTATAGACAATGTGGTCCTTCACAAGATATGGGGCTACGTTTCTATGGCGATAATTGTATTTCTGTCTTTTTACGGCATATTCAAATTCGGAGAATATTTTTCAGGTATACTGGAGGACTTTTTTGACCAGTTTAAGCCTTTGGTTTATAACCTCCATATTTCGGAGATGTACAAAGACTTTATATGGAATGGATTAGCAGAAGGAGCTATTTCTGCAGTTACTATCGTTCTCCCTTATATATTTCCATTTTATGTATTTTTGTCTATACTAGAGAATACGGGATATCTTGCTAGGATTGCGTTTTTAATGGACGAAGTAATGCATAAAGTAGGACTGCATGGGAAAGCTTTAATTCCTGTACTGATGGGATTTGGATGCAATGTACCAGCTGTGTTAGGGACAAAAATCTTAGAGACGGATAGAGAGATATTCATAGCCTCTTTTATGTCAACACTTGTTCCATGTTCAGCCCGCATCGTTATAATATTAGGGACAATAGGAGTTTTTATGGGACCCCAATATGCTTTAGCTGTATTTGCTCTTGATGTGCTTGTAGTATATGTGGCAGCATATTTTGCGAATAAAATAGCGCCTGGAAAACCTTATGACCTCATAATGGAGCTTCCGGGTTACAGAATGCCTGCTTTGAAGCCTACTTTAAAACAAATTTGGCTTAGGATAAAAGATTTTTTGTACGTAGCTTTGCCCATAATTGTGGCAGGAAGTTTAGTCTTGGAGATATTGAAGTATTCGGGAATATTCAAGTATGTTTCATATGTGATGGGTCCCATAGTAGTTAAATGGTTGGGACTTCCTTCAATAGTTGGCATAGTGTTAATTTTTGGGATTTTAAGAAAAGAACTCACTTTAATAATGCTTCTCACACTGGCCGGTACGACACAGGTTTCTCAGATTTTAACTCCCAAGCAGATGATTGTATTTGGAATTGTGACGATGCTGTATTTCCCATGCATTGCGACAATTGCCGCTTTGAAAAAGACAATTGGCTGGAAAAAGACGTGGTGGGTAGTTTTTGCGAATATAATTATTGCGATTTTAGTAGGTGGAATAGTAAATCAAATTCTTAATTTTATATGATTGTGCTATAATGGCAATAGGTGATAAAATTATGCCGTATATAATGCCTCAAAAGGAAAGGGAAAAATTATTGCTTGAGGAGCTAAATAGGGCCATTAATTCTATTATCCATTTAAACCCAGAGAAAATTGTGTTATTTGGTTCCCTTGTGAGAGGGGATATAAATTCTAAAAGTGATATAGACCTTTTAATAATCTGGGAAACTGAACTGCCATTTTTGAAAAGGTTAGAGGTGTTTTACAATGCTATACAGCCTAATGTTGCTATGGATATATTAGTATACACTCTAGAAGAAATTGAAAAATTATACGAAAAGAATAAATTTATAACAAAGGCTTTAGATGAAGGGCGTGTATTATATGAGAAGAGAAAGTAAAAGTGAATCCCAAAGATGGCTTATACAAGCTAAAAGGGACTTGGATGATGCTATTTTTGCAAAAGAAGGGGAAGTGGATTGCCTGGTGGCATACCTTCTGAAGCTTTTGTAGAAGAGGATGCTTTGTTTGCAATTGAAAGAGCTCGTAAGGTGATAAATTTTGTAGAAGAGAGAATAAAATGAGGCTGTCCAAAAAGATAAGTGGGTAGCCCCTTTAATTTTACTCTTTTGACATAGTGATATATTTTTGATACAATATATCAAAAATGATAATACAA
>NZ_SLWU01000049.1 GCF_004345675.1 Caldanaerobacter subterraneus
GGAGATAGAGATAAATGGGAAGAAATATTTAATCAAACAAAAGATGGAGGAGGAAGCTGAAGACATATTGAAGGTGATGAAAATAAAAGCACCAAGAAATTTCATTACATATGAGGAAGGTATGGAAAAAGTAATGTAGTGACAAATTTCACGCCCATTTTTTGTCAATACCTGTATTCCCAAGCCTTTTGGGTTTCGAACTAACAAAGTCAAGTTAAAAATATTAAATATCAAATGTTGCATTTATTGAGATAGTAAGACAAAATATAGTTTTAATATTTGATGTGTGTATTTAGTAGTAATACCGTTGTATTCCAATACAACAATTAAGGACGGCTATTCAGAAAATACCCATCCCAACTCTTGATAAGAATGCGAAATTTTTTCAAGTATTTTCAGACTTCCCTAAGGTCTTATCCTTTCCACTATGTTTTTTTGTTCCGTCTACTTTCTTGCAACACTTTTGGGTAGAAGGAGAAAAGATGAAATAATTGGATTCTTTCTGAACCATTCGAATGGCCTCGTCTGGAGGCAACGGTTTGCTGAAATAATAACCTTGAACTTTGTCGCACCCGCTCTCTACAAGACAATCAAGCTGTTCTTTTGTTTCCACACCTTCGGCAGTTACGCCGAGTTTCATCCTGTGTCCCAAGAAAGTAATCGCATCGACAATAGCCTTATTTACCTCTACCTTTATCTCGCTCACAAACGACCTGTCAATTTTCAAACCATCAACCGTAAATTTTTGGAGGTATTTGAAAGAACTATTTTCCGTTCCGAAATCATCTATTATTATTTTGACCCCCATTTCCTTCAAGCGATAAAGGTTTCTAACCACCGTATCCATTGCTTCTATAAGGACGGTTTCAGTAATCTTCAGTTCTAAGAATCTTGGTTCAAGTTCAATTTCGTTTAGTATATCAAATACAACCTTTGCAAAATCAGGTTGCTGCAGCTGATGCACTGAAACATTCACCGAAACACTAAAACCATAATACCCCATATTAAGCCATTCTTTCATTTGCTTGCAGGCTGTCCTTAACACCCATTCACCTATAGATATTATTTGTCGTGTTTCTTCAGCAATTGGAATAAAATGAATGGGACTGATCAGTCCTTTTTTAGGATGCTGCCACCTCAACAGTGCCTCCATACTCACTACTTTACCAGTCCTTGCATCAACAATAGGCTGATAGTGCAAAAAGAACTGACCTTTTTCCAAAGCAAACCTTAAATCTCTTCTTATTGTGCTGACAATTTCGACTTCTTTCCTCGTAATGTTGTCAAAATATTGAAAACTATTTTTCCCATCTCTTTTAGCCTTGTACATCGCTATATCTGCATTTTTGACTATAGCTCTTTCATTTTTTCCATGGTCAGGATATATGGCAATACCTATGCTAACAGTCACATACAATTCATAATTATTGAACTTTATCGGTTGGTTGAAAAGTTCCAATATTCTGTTTGCAACCTTATTTGTATCGTCAATATTAATTATGTCAGGTAGCAAAATAACAAACTTATCACCGCCCACTCTGGATACTGTATCTGATTCACGCAGACACGCTTTCAGTTTCCTGGCAACCTTTTTCAATAGCCTGTCACCTATATGATGTCCCAGGGAGTCGTTGATTGTTTTGAAATTATCAAGGTCGACAAAAAACACTGCAAGTTTCTTCCCATTCCTTTTTGCATCTGCCATGGCAATTTTGAGCCTATCCATAAACACCTCCCGGCGAGGAAGGCCAGTTAAAGGATCATAGAATGCCATGTATTTTAACTCGCTTTCCATCTGTTTCCGTTCAGTAATATCCGTGTGCGACCCTGCCATTCTTATGGCTCTGCCCTCTTCATCCCACAATGCCTTTCCCCTGCTTAGAACCCAAATATATCTACCGTCTTTTGTTTTGATTCTGTATTCGCATAAATAAAATGGTGTCTTTTTCTCAAGATGATTACGTAGATTATTGATGACTATTTTAATATCTCTAGGATGAATGAATTTAATCCATGTTTCATAATAGTTGTTTACTACTTCTTTATCTAAACCAATGATATCCTTCCACCTCTCGGATATGTAAGCCGTATCCGTTATCAAATCCCAGTCCCATAGTCCATCGCTTGCTCCTTCAACTACCAGTCTGTAGCGTTCTTCGCTTCTTTTCAATTCATCTTGCTGCCTTTTTATTTCAATTAAGTTCTGCCTCAACTCCTCTTCTCGGGCCATAAGTTTTTCATTCATTGCAGAGAGCTCTTCCTGTTGAGCCATCAATTCCTCGTTTAAAGCAAGAAGGTTACTATTTGCTTCTTCAAGTCTTCTTTCGGCATTCTTTAGGTCTGTAATGTCTATACCAGTTGAAACAATATACCTGTTTCCTTCATCATCGCAAATAATACTGTTATGCCACATAATATAAATTTGTCTGCCATCCTTCAAAACCATTGGATTTTCACATTTGTAATGAATGCCTCTATCTTCAGTATCGTCCAAATTTTCTTTTATACGGCTTATCATGTCCCTGGGAATTATTGAACTTATATCTATCCTCTCTGTTTGTTCTTCAACGGCTATACCAATTACAGCGTGGGTATATCTGTTAAACCAAACTACTCTACCATCCAATGCCCAGACTACTATAAGCATCTGCTCGTTTTCAAAAATTCTGCTTAAAAATTCTTCTTTCTTCTGAAGATAAGCAATTGATTTCTTTGATTCTTCAATAAAACTCTTATTTTTCCTCTCACTAGGCATCTTCTCTATCATTCGCCATTAATTTCTCCTTTCTTGACAACTATTTTTTAAACAATGTCTTCGACGACTTTTTCATCTTTGTCCAAATATAATTTTATTTTTTCACCATTTCTTAATTTGTAGCCTATTTTATCAAAGTATAGTTCGACTCCTTCATAGCCGTAAAGAATTTTTACTATTGAATTTTTACTTCCCTTTAATAATACACGACTACCAACGCCAAGCGATCCGGCTTCTTTTATGAAGATATTTTTCTTAAATTCGATCGTGCTCATCCTAACCTTACCATTAATAGAAACCGAACCATTTGTAGAAATTTTTGTGTTATAACAGCCTGCTTCTGAGGTTATAATTACGTCCTTCATAGCGTAAATTTTGCTGTCATGAACCCATTTTGCAAGTATATGTCCCTTGTTTTCATGTTCCTCTGTTAAAATTCTTGATATGAAGAGGATTTTTTCATAGATTTCTTTTAATGAATTCAAGTGTTTTATAAGACCAATAATATCGTAATCCAAAATGTTGTTAAGCGTTTTAACGAGACTTTTTAAATCCTCCAGAAGATTTTGAAGTACATTTGACCTGCGTATCATACTTATTTCTGTTGATGATGTTTTTAACTCTTCTTTTAAGGTTTCGATTAATTTGATCTTCTCACTTAAATGTCTGGAATTATTCATAACGGTTGGTAGTTCTCTAATATGGAGGAAAATTGCCGATAATTTCTCAACAATAAGATTTACAGCGTGAAGTTCTATTTTATCAAAAATGTTTCCTGGTAAAAAACCGGCGTGTAACTGGCTATCAACAATTCCGCCAGAGATAATAATATTTTGCCCTCCCTCAACTACTGATTCGTAAACTGAACCCAGTATCTGAACATTTCCTGAAGCAATTATTTGATTACCTTTTTCGACATTTCCGTTTATTATAACATCGCCCTCGAATGTTACAGGTCTTGAATTCTTCGGGATACTTCCTTCGTAAAAGAACACAGGAATAGAGTAAAAAAAATATACAAATTTATCAGTTTCATCTTTTTTATGAACAACCGGTCTAATGTCAGCTATCGCAACTATCTTATCTTCATCTTCTTTAAAAACTATGGAATCGCTGAGAATTTTTACTTCAACGTCTCTTACAGGTGGTGCATTTATAATTCTACCTCTTACGCTAATTCCATTTTCACCTTTTATGGGTTTATGTAGTTTCCCGATAACATCACCTTTTCTTGCAAAGGGTATACTTGCCATATCAAATATATCTTCTTCAGAAAAAGTTTCTGTATAAAGAATTCTTGGCTTATCGATTTTTATAATAAATTCCAGATAACCATCCCTGCCACTTTTATATGGTATTCCTCTTGCTATCACCGCTTCTTTTTTATTTTGGGTATATACGCTAATTAACGCACTTTTATCTATACCTACTATAATTCCGTTCTTACGAAGTTTGCTTTCCACTATATTTAAAAATTCATAGATATCTATATCACCCCAAGAAGAAAAAAGGGTTTTTCTTAAGGTTACAATCATTTCATCATCCGAGATTTCTAAAATAATCCCCATTTTCTTCAAAATATCGCTTAATTCTATTTTCATAAAAACACCCCCGTATGTTAAGCGCCCCAATGGATAAAATATGATATACGTAAATACAGGAACTCTTTAAGCGTTGCTGAGCTTTGTTTTTCATATTTATCCGTTCCAAGCAGCCATATATGTAGTTTTTGTTCATCGGGCAGCGATTTTGCCCTAAGCTTTCTTAAGATTTCACCACACGATAAATACCCTTGCTTTTAGCACGTTTAATACCAGGCCTATATGGGACTTCCACGCTTTAGCTTACTCCATGCCGGGCGCACCATACTATTTTTACGTTATTATCTATTAAATTACTATATTCGACAAAAAAACCGTAATTCCTTCTAAAAAAAAAAAAAAAAAAAATTAAGAAAATTATTTTAAGACGGTCAACTCAAAAAGACACAAAAGTAATATAATAGTGATGGTAACTAATTAACACTTAATTCTGACCTAATGAAAATTTTACACAAAAATTTGAACTTGAATAGTCATTTTACTGAAATAACCTTTTCATTTGATTTTTTAAAGTCTCTTTTTGCTACCCAAAATACTTTCTCATGTTCTAAATATACTTCTTTCCCGTCCTATTAGTAAAGCTCCAATTAGACGAATGCCAGATTCCAGTCTTGGGAATCTACGTTTAAAAGGGTCACTGGTAAATTTACCATTGCAAAGTCTTGAAACTCTTTAAGAGAAGGGTACCAACGTTAGTGACTATACGTTAGTTTTGTCTCTTTTCTGTTCTTTTATAGGATTCAGCTTTGATTTGCTCAGTAGTCCGAGATACCAGGATTCGAGTAAGCACAGACTCTACGAATTTAGCTAGCTTTTCATCTTTAGCTCTTTTTACAAAAAGGTAATGCAAAATTTCAAAATCTTATGGTAATATTGTATTGAGTTATTTCTCATCCCGGAAGAATGATTTTTGGCTTTGTTTCCACTTTTATTCTAACCAGGGGAGGGGAATGGCTCAATCCCTCTTACACAAGTATATAGACTTAACTGCAACCTTGATTTGATAATTGTGGTCAAAAAAGTGACACTCCCCTTCACAACTGTTTTGCAGAAAGGGATGTAAGTCAAATATCCCGTTCCTGTGGATTTATTGGTATGCACTCTATGGAAGAGTATGAGAGCATGAAAAATTATTCAGGATTTTACAAAGTAATTAAAAAAGAAGCTGTGTAGATTTACCCTATTTTGCCTTAGGAGGGAAGAAAATGCGAAAGAGGATGAGGGAATACGGTATTACATTAGGCCTACTTCCGACCGGCCCTTTAAATGCTATTACTGATGTAGAAGGAGTAACGGTTGGACATGTGACATTAATTTCCGGCGAAGGAAAGCTTATCCCCGGAAAAGGGCCGGTGCGGACAGGAGTAACTGCAATTGTGCCCCACAGCGGAAACATCTTTAAGGAAAAACTTATCGCCTCATGTTACGTGGGGAACGGATTCGGAAAATCTATAGGGCTTATCCAGGTGAAAGAACTGGGAACGCTGGAGACACCTATCATTTTAACGAATACGCTGTCCGTTGGAACTGCTGCCGATGGTCTGATAGAATACATGCTCTCCTTTAATGAAGATATCGGCATTACCACGGGCACCGTAAATCCGGTGGTGCTGGAGTGCAACGACGGCTATCTCAACGACATTCGTGGAAGGCATGTGAAAAAGGAACATGTCATTGCGGCCATAAAAAGCGGAAAAAATGAGTTCGAAACGGGAAGCGTTGGTGCAGGCACGGGCATGATCTGCCACGGGTTTAAAGGTGGTATCGGCACAGCCTCCAGACGGATCGAAATAGGGGGCAAAGTCTATACAGTAGGTGTCCTTTTACTCACCAACTACGGCAGGATGGAAGACCTTATTTTCAACGGAAAAAATGTGGGAAGGATGTTGAAGGAAGAAATAAAAAAAGGGAAAGAGGCGGCGAAAGAAGACCAGGGTTCCTGCATAATCGTCATCGCCACTGATGCGCCGATGGATGCCCACGGTCTGGAGAGGGTAGCAAAGAGGGGAGTCTTAGGCCTTGCGAAGACGGGCTCCTTCATGGGGAATGGAAGCGGCGACATTGCCATCGCCTTTTCCACGGCAAACAGGATTTGCCATTACGGTGAGCCCGTGATGGAGATTAAGACTATATCTCCACATTCCGGTGATATAAACAAAGTATTTCAGGCGGTGGTAGAAGCCGTGGAAGAGGCCGTATGGGACTCCATGTTTACAGCGGAAAGAATAGTGGGAAGGGACTACCATGAGGCTCCGCTTTTGCCGGTGGAAAAGCTGGCGGAAATGATAAGGCAGGACTAAATAATCATTATATACAAACACAAAAAAGACCTATCTTAGATGCTAAGAGATTATTTCCAGAATTAATATTCCTTCATCTGGAACTTTTTTAGCCACTTCTTTTGCACCTTCAAGAGAGTGATCCCTGAAGTTCTTGCACGGTATTTTGTTAGCGGCAGAAACTTTTTCTGATTCTAAAACCCTTTTTAGGAAGGTCTTCACCGCTTCTTTAATTTCATTCAGGGGTGTTACATTAAATTTTTTGGCTTTTTGTCAATAGTTAGGGTGGGGATTTTTTTGAATGCCCGCTTTTAATTTTATTTCTCATTCTATTACAGCAGGCATTTAGAATAAATGCTCTATTTTTTTATATTCATAAATCATATTCAAAAGGCAAGCTTAAAACACCGAAACTTTAGCTCTGGTTCTTGGATTATAAACAAAAAATGGTTGATACTGTACACAAAAAAATTTTAAAATGTAATTAAAAGAGTCAAAAGAGGTAGGGAGCTAATAATGAGAAAAATAGTAAACAGAGAAGACAAGATTATAATCAATTATTCTCAATCTAAGGGCGGGAAACAGTGCAGTTTTAATCTGGTTTTTCCTTACATAAATGATACCGAAATTGATGTTGCATTAGTTGCAGAACAGAGCGATTCAGGAGAATGGAATCCTCTGAAGGCAATCATTGATAAAGAAGAGACAACAGCCGATGAAGAAGAAGCAGCAAAAGATCTTGCGGATTTAACATGGCACATATATTCGAGAAAAGAACGAAAAAAACTGCTGCCTCCCGTTGTAAACTTATGGGAAGAAGGAAATTTAATAATAGCGGCCTGCTTAAGTGGAAAATACGGAGAAAAGTTCTTTACAGCAAAGCAGCAGGAAAATTTAGAAAAAGAGGTACTAAATTCGGACAGGTTAATATGCTGGTGGCCAGATC
>NZ_SLWU01000050.1 GCF_004345675.1 Caldanaerobacter subterraneus
AGAATCTATGGTAATATTGTATTGAGCCATTTCCTATCCCTCCGGTTAGATTTTTTGGTTCGTTTCTATTTCTATTCTAACCAGGGGTGGGGAATAGCTCAACTCCTTTTTACACAATTATATAGACTTAACTTGGGGAGGTGGGAATTTTAAATATCTTTATTGTTAACGATACAAAAAATAAAAGGGGGGTTAACTGTTGAAGTTTAATGTCACAACCAAAATTTTAATCGGTCTAATTCTCGGTGTCTTTGTCGGCCTTTTATTTACATCAGCTCCCGATGCGGCCAAAACCTACATAAAACCCTTTGGAGACCTGTTCCTCAACCTCATCAAAATGATAATAGTACCGCTGGTCCTTTCCTCGCTAGTGGTTGGAGCGGCTAGCACCGGCGATGTTAGAAAATTGGGTAGAATAGGAGCCAAGACCATGGCATACTACCTCCTCACCACCGCCTTTGCCGTAACCCTCGGCCTCATCCTGGGCAATATCCTTGATCCCGGCATGGGCATGACCCTGCCTCAGGATGCCAAAGTAGAGGTCAAACAGGCGCCATCGGTGGTGGAGACCCTTCTGAACATCGTCCCGACAAACCCGGTAAAGGCCATGGCTGAAGCCAATATGCTCCAGATCATAGTGTTTGCCATCTTCCTGGGAATAGCTATTACCTTTATCGGTGAAAAGGGCAAACCGGTTCTAAACTTCTTCGACAGCCTGGCTGAGATCAGCTATAAAATAGTCGGGATAATCATGGAGTACGCACCCATAGGCGTTTTTGCACTTATCGTACCCGTAGTCGCCGCTAATGGTCCGTCGGTACTCCTTCCTCTGCTGAAGGTAATAATAACGGTTTACCTGGGCTGTGCCCTCCACGCCGCTTTAGTTTATTCGTCTCTGGTTTCAATATTCGCCAGGATTAGCCCGATCAGATTCTTCAGAGGCGCCGCACCGGCGATTCTGATGGCCTTCACCACCAGCAGCAGTTCGGCGACCCTGCCGGTCTCCATGGAAGTGACGGAAAAGAACCTGGGCGTTCCCAAGTCTATCGGCAGTTTTGTGCTGCCGCTGGGCGCCACTATTAACATGGACGGCACCGCTCTTTACCAGGGAGTCTCCGCCTTGTTCGTCGCCCAGGTTTTCGGCATCAACCTCTCACTTTCGCAGCAGTTGGTAATAATACTGACCGCTACCCTGGCTTCCATAGGGACCGCCGGCGTCCCCGGTGCGGGCCTCATAATGCTCACGATGGTGCTACAGTCGGTGGGCCTGCCCATGGAAGGCATAGCCCTCATAGCGGGAATAGACCGCATACTCGATATGGCCAGGACCTCTATTAACGTAACGGGGGACATAGCCGGCTCGGTGGTAGTAGCCGCTACCGAAAAGGAACTTAACCGAACTTAACCGGTTGTAGCAAAAACCCCATTCCCTTTTAGGGAATGGGGTTTTTGCTATGCCTCCCTTTTCCTCTTCGCCGGTTTGCACAGTATCTCCGAAATCCAGGTATCAAATATGCTGGCCGCGTAGGACGGGCGTATGATGATTGCGGTATCCGCCCCGACGCCGCTGACGCCTGCGGCGATAACGTCCTCGCCGTACGGTATCAACCCTGCGTCAAGGGCCATTGTCGCAACTTCGACGCATACCTTAACTCCCTGACCGAACATCCCCAAAGTATTTGCCATTATCTCCACGGGATATACCCCTCCGAATTTACGGGCTTATACCTCGCTCGGCTCCCCGACACATCGCCTTACCCCCTACTGCACATTATGGTAATTCAATTCTATCACAACTCAAACTCCTTATGAAGCGCCGTTATGACTTTTGTCCCTGTCAAGGTTTTGTAGGTAAAAATTTTTCAAAACTTTTCTCTTCGTTAAAAATCTAGGAGTTTAAAATTAGTAGTTTATTATATATTGCTATTCCTTTTTTCGCTTTTTTAACGTAAAATGTATACTAGAATTGTTTACTCCTCAAATACCTTCCATTTCGGGATTGTCCGGAATCAAAAAGGCATATCCTTTGAAGTTGCCTTCCAAGTGCTCTACTACTAGGTTCATCCGCTCAGGAAGACCGTACTTACCCTTTCTGTTTTTAACCACAAGACCTTTCTTTCCCATTGACTAGAGTGTCTTAAGCAATAGGTCCGTCTCTTTTATGTCAAGATCCAACGCTACCAGTATTTCCCCTTCGGTCATGGGCCTATATCCTTCACTTTTCATCAGTTCAAGAATTTTATCCTTCAGTCTCAGTTTTATATCCTCCCTCCGATGAATTTTCTGCAAAACTCCCTAACTAGTTTTCCCAATCTTTCCATTCATTTTACACCTTCGCTCCAATTTTGGCAAGTTTTTAAATCAAAATTGCGATATCGATTGCTACCAAAATCCCCATAAATCCACCAAAATAAAAGGGCGCCGGTGCTCCATCAGAAAGGATTTCAAGCGGCGGTCCAGGGCTTTCCAGTTCAGGGAGGGCCTTTCTTTACTTATTTTGGCAACTCCCTTTTCTCTAACAAAAAATAAAGCCATTACGCCCATAACTGCCGGAATTAAGGAGTATAGGAATATCTGGCGGAAATCGAGATGCTCCCTGGTTATGAAGTAATAGGCCAGCAGTACTCCTATCATCGCTCCAAGGGTATCCATGGTCCTATGGAGCCCGAAAGCCCTGCCGCGGATTTCTTCGGAAGACGATTCGGCTATGAGGGTATACTCTTTATTCCGCTGGGCGTTGAAGGATTCAATAAGATTTTCAATGTCACCTTCCGATACCGTCTCCACCTCGAATAGATGGGCTTCGCCTCCCGCAGACCTGATCTCCCTGGCAAAATCCAAAAGCTCCTTTTTTACTATCCAGCAAGGGGCAGATGGCTGCCGATTGCTGAAGGTAAAGGGCCCCTATTTCCTTCATCTTGCGCCAGGCTTTTACTCTGAGGGTCGACGGCTCTACGGGCACCCTGTAGATCAGCAGCAGCCACTTCCGGTCACTATCGGTCACTTTCATATTTCCTTCTTGTAACATTTGTTTTCATTATAATTGTAACAAATGTTTCATAAAAAACAACCATTCCTTTATTGTTTAGGAAAAAATATTTCAAGCTGAAGGACTGACTTATTACCAGAATTTTAGCAATATGTTGTAATAACCTTGATTTATTCGATAAATCAGTTAAAATTTCTTATGGAGGTGAACGGTTTTGGAATGCATCATAATGAAAAATAAAGCCATCTGCACGTGCACTTACGAACCATGCCCTCGTAAGGGACGCTGCTGCGAGTGCCTGCATTACCACCGAAGAAATGGAGAGCTGCCCGCATGTTACTTCTCGAAGGAAGCCGAAAAAACTTACAATAGGTCTATAGAGTTTTTCATTGAGGATTATAATTCAAGGCGCTAGATTAAAAAACAAATCCGCTTTTAGGCTTGAACCTAAAAGCGGATTTTGATCATTCTTCGACAACCTTCTCGTAAAATCCTTTCGGATGATCGCAGGCCGGACATTTCTCCGGCGGTTCCGTTCCCTCATATGTATCCGCAGTTTCGGCAACGCCACTTGACCGGCTTTTCGCTCTTGAAAAGGGTGCCCTCTTTCAGCTCAGAAAGCAGCTTGCGGTATCTTTCCTCGTGGACCTTCTCAACTTCTGCCACCTTCTAAAAGCGTTCGGCTATTTCGTAAAACCCCTCTTCTCTTGCAACTTTTGCAAATTCCTTGTACATACTGGTCCACTCGTAGTTCTCGCCTGCCGCAGCTTCTTCTAAATTTTTGGCAGTATCGCCGATGAGTCCTAGATATTTTGCCCACACTTTTGCGTGTTCTTTCTCATTTTCCGCAGTTTCCATAAAAATAGCGGCAATTTTCTCGTAACCTTCTTTTCTCTATAAATGTAAAATAAGTATATTTGTTCCTTTTCTGAGATTTACTAGCAAAAGCTTCTTAAAAATTTTTTAGTTTTTATACCTTTTAATTCTATCAAACATCCTCCTAAAATTTTTCAAATTTCAAGAGCCAAAAACTTTTTCTTATCCTTCACTGCCATCCTGTTTCTGTGCAAAAAATTTAAATATTTCCATTGGCAGGGGGAATATTACCGTGGAATTCTTTTCTACCGCAATTTCACTCAAAGTTTGAAGCTGTCTTAGCTGCAAGGCTCCGGGATTTTTTGAAATAATACTCGCTGCCTCCGAAAGCTTTTCTGCCGCCTGAAGCTCGCCTTCTGCTCTTATTATCTTGGCTCTTCTTTCCCTTTCAGCTTCAGCTTGCTTTGCCATGGCCCTTTTCATCTCTTCCGGAAGCTCTATGGATTTAATTTCGGTTGCTGTTACCTTAACGCCCCACGGATCGGTGGCCCTGTCCAGTTCCTCCCTCAACATTTCATTTAATTCCTGGCGTTTGGCCAATATGTCATCTAAATCGTACTTTCCCAATATAGCCCTCAATATGGTCTGCGCAAGAAGGCTTGTGGCATTGAAGTAATTTTGAACCTTCAAAACTGCAAGTTCCGGTTGGAACACGTTAAAATAAACAACAGCGTCAATCATTACGGGAATATTGTCTTTTGTTATAATTTCCTGGCGCGGCACGTCTATAGTTGCAGTCCTCAGGTCGACGACTAACAAACGGTCTATTCCAAAGGGCATTATGACGTTTATACCTGGACCCACCACGTAAGCAAATTTGCCAAACCTCAAAAGAACCCCCCGCTGGTACTCGTTTACGATTTTAATCGTATTCGCCATCAACGAGATTAGCACCGCAAGTAAAACAAAAGACACAACGGGGTTTCCCATCATAAGCGAAGGAAGGAAGATTACAGCAGATATAGCCGAAGTAAAAGCAATAACGGACGTTCTTTTTGAGTTAACAGCAAAACCTATCCATAGCACTATGAGTAAAATCTCGACAAGCAACATCACGAAGTTCACGGTTTTAAAAAAACTCTCAAATGGATAAAAAATGAAATCCATAAAAAACCTCCTTTTAATCTCTGTTGATTTGTAAACTTAAATGAAAGCTGAGGACTTCAACCCTTTCTGGTACAATGTTTTGCAGAAAAAACAAACACCTCCAAGAAAGTGTAAAGTCCTTATGCAAAACATTGTACCATTAACCTGTCCAAAATGCAATAATACTTCTCTGTTTTACAAATATGGCAAAACTACAGATGGTTACCAAAAATATCTCTGCCGTAAATGCTACCATCAATTTGCTCCTGATAAGCCTTCTTCTAGAAAAACTCCCAAGTACCCTCGCTGCCCTGTTTGCGGTAAGTCTTTGTTCCTTCATCATGATTATGAGTATTACTCTAATTATCGTTGTTCTGATAAAAAGTGCAATCATTCCTTTTTCGTCCCCAAAATTACTGCTATACCTTCAACTTCTATCTCTAAACTTTCTGGTAAAACCAATTTTAAACGTATCCGCTATCCTGTACATATAATCCTATCTGCTTTGTCTATGTTCTTCCTTGGTAAAAATTCTTTCAGAAATATTGCTCTTATTTTGAAAACTGTTTTTATACAACCATTAGTAACTGGTGTAAAAAGTTTGCTCCTTTGTTCCATAATATTTCCTTAGAACTTATTCTTATGTTAAATCTTAATTCTGATGAATGGCATGTTGATGAAACTGTTGTTAAAATCGCTGGTAAGAAATATTACCTTTGGTTTGTCATAGATTCTGGAACCCGCTTTATTTTGGGCTTTCACCTCTCCCCTTTATAGAGATTCCAGGCAAGCTTTTGCTTTGCTTAATTCTATTAAAAACCTAGGAACCCCTTCCGCTATCGTAACTGACGCTTGGTGCTTACAAAGTACCTGTTAAGTCTTTGTTCTTCTTTTCCTTCCGGTATCTCTCCATATTCAAACACGGCTTCTCTCTTTTCTTCACTTTCCTTCTTTATTTCATCCCCCACTTCTTGCACTGCCTTCCATATTGTTATTGCGCTAATATGAGGGAAAAGATTTTGAATTTGATTTTTGATTTTTTCCCGGTGAGGTCTTTTTTTCTACATCCATACCTCATTTTCCTGCTTCGTCACCTACTGAAATTTTACACTATCTATAAGGTTATGATACTTCCTGGCGAATAATTTTTATCAAGGTAATCAAAAGGATTGGTAGAGTACATCTGCCGTATGAGGTATTTGCCTTCTGAAACTCTTTCCACTAAAAGCTGTTTGTTACCCATTTTTAGTTCAATATAACTTACTGGTACATCCTCTCTTTTTTCAAAAATTAATTCATAGGGGATTATAGTGTACAGCATCTTTTAATTATCCCCTTTCTTTTCTCTTTCTTCAATCAGTTTGTGAAGCTTTTTCAAAGCTTCTTTTATGCCCCCAATTTCGTCTATTAAGCCATAATCGACAGCTTCTTTACCTACGAGGATTGTCCCAATGTCATTGGCGAGTTCTCCTGTTTTTAGCATTAAACTCATAAAAGTTTCTCTTTTTATTTTTGAATTTCTCACAATGAATTCCACTATTCTGTCCTGCATTTTGTTAAAGTAATCAAAAGTTTGAGGGACCCCTACTACAAGTCCTGTCATCCTTATGGGGTGGATTGTCATGGTAGCACTTGGAACTATGTAGGAGTAATTTGCAGAAACAGCCAGAGGAACTCCTATGCTGTGTCCTCCTCCTAGGACGATTGAAACTGTAGGTTTGGAAAGGCTTGCAATCATTTCTGCTATAGCCAGTCCTGCTTCAACATCTCCTCCCACAGTGTTCAAAAGTACAAGAACCCCTTTTATACTAGGGTTTTCTTCTATTGCCACTAGCTGGGGAATTATGTGTTCGTATTTGGTAGTCTTGTTTTGAGGAGGTAAAATCATGTGTCCCTCTATCTGTCCTATTATAGTTAGGCAGTGAATATTGCTCTCAAAATTAGGTAGATTAGTCTGACCTAGGTTTTTTATATTCTCCTGCACTGGTGGAAGGGTTTGTGGTTGTTCTGTTCCTTCCTCGTTTACAAATTTCATCTGCATCACTCTCCTAGATATTAGTATAAAAAAAAAGAAGGAGAGTATGCATATTTACAGGCTAAATTCGTCGTGGAGAACTCTTATGGCCTCTTGACTTTGTCAGTTGGAGGTCATTTTTGGGCTGGTAAAAAATATCAAACCCTTGATTTTCAAGGGTTTTTTGTTTTTAGGATTAAAAAATTTTTCAAAACTGTAGGGACAATTTTTCTCCTAATTATTGCCATAATACTTGACTATATTCACTTTTTGTAGTATAATGTAATAAACTAACATAAAGGTGATGCCATATGTTTCTCAAAATA
>NZ_SLWU01000051.1 GCF_004345675.1 Caldanaerobacter subterraneus
TGTCGTCTTACCATGGTCTACGTGCCCTATCGTCCCTACGTTTACGTGCGGCTTCGTCCTCTCAAATTTCTGCTTTGCCATCCTCTCTTCCTCCTTACTTCTAATAAACTTATCCAAGTGTTTCTTATTAATAAAGTGAAGAACACTTCTTTGATAAAAAAAAACAACTAAAGCGTAAATTAAAATGGAGCCCGCGACCGGGATCGAACCGGTGACCTCCGCCTTACCAAGGCGACGCTCTGCCTACTGAGCTACGTGGGCAAAAAGGGAAGCTTAAAACTTCCGCTTTCTGATTTTACTATAAAGTTTTCTAAATGTCAATAGCTAGCTGTTCCTCATTTCAAGATATCTTTCTAATTTTCTTTTCACCCTCTGCAAGGCATTGTCTATGGACTTCACATGCCTGTTTAAATCCTCAGCTATTTCCTGATAAGACTTCCCATCCAGGTATGCCACCAAGACCTCCCATTCTAAACCGCTTAAAAGTTCCTCCATCTTGTTTTCAATGTTAACGTATTCCTCTTTGCTTATTATTAATTCCTCAGGGTCAGCAATGCACTGGGTAGAAACTACATCCATCAGAGTCCTGTCAGATTCTTCATCAAAGATGGGTTTATTCAGGGAGACGTAAGAATTAAGTGGAATGTGCTTTTGCCTGGTAGCGGTTTTAATGGCAGTAATAATCTGACGGGTCACACATAGCTCTGCAAAAGCCTTGAAAGAAGTGAGCTTGTTGTTTTTATAATCCCTTATAGCTTTATAAAGTCCTATCATTCCTTCTTGAATTATGTCTTCTTTATCAGCTCCAACTAAAAAATAAGTGCGGGCCTTTGCCTTAACAAAATTCTTATACCTCTCAATGAGATACTCTAAAGCCAGCTCATCACCCTGTTGCGCTCTTGAAACTATCTCCTCCTCCTCCATTTGCTCATAAGCCTGATAGTAATCCTGTTGCGCCCCAGATTTCACTAATACCGCCCCCATTTGTTATTCCCGCAACCTTACACGTTATAATTATACATTATATTGGCAAAGGTAGTCAAGCTAATTTTACTGGTTTTCCCTCATTTGACGAAGCTTCTTTACAGTTTCCTCATCCAACCTATTTTCCAGATTGTCCTTGTAAAAAGTATTCATATACTCCTTTTTGTGCTTTTCAATGTACCTGTTCATCTCCTCGTAAAGTTCCCTAGCTGACATCCTAACGGCACCGTGAGCCATGACTACCTGCTGCACAATCCAGTCTGAGCTTACCACTACCACATCCTCTTTTTTGACGAGCTCTACCACTTTCGACTCTATAAAATGGTCTGCCGATTCTCCTTCTTTTGTGTACACTACTTCAATGCCATTTATCTCTTCATGCTTTTCCAAGCTCCCTTTTACATACATGGCATCGAAAACCAATATTATATTTATGCCTGTATATCCTTTAAAATCTGCCAGCAAATCTATTAATTTGTCTCTCGCATCTTCCAGACTTCTCTTTGCAATTTCCTTGAGCATCTGCCAGTTGTTTATGACATTATAACCGTCTACCAGCATATACAAGGGCATCACGCCTTACCTTGCCTTTTTGATAAAATGTTGTACATCAAAATAGAAGCAGCAACAGAAGCGTTAAGAGAATTGATTTTACCCTTCATGGGAATTTTAACTACAAAATCACAATTCTCTAAAACCAACCTCGAAATTCCTTTTCCCTCACTTCCAATGACCAAAGCCAGAGGAAAATCGTAATCTAGCTCTTCAAAACTCTTCTCAGCTTTTGCGTCAGTCCCAATAATCCAAAGTCCTTTTTCTTTCAGATCCCTTATGGTGCTGTTAATATTTGAAACTTTTGCCACTTTTATGTGTTCTACCGCACCAGCTGAAGCCTTTACCACTGTGGCGTTTATCCCTGCAGAACGCCTTTTGGGAATTATCACCCCGTGAACTCCAAAAGCTTCCGCACTTCTTATTATAGCACCCATATTGTGAGGGTCAGTTATCTCATCTAAAATCAACAAAAAAGGCTTTTCTTTCTTCTCTTCTGCATAGTTTAAAATATCCGTCACATCAAAATATTTATACAAAGCTCCAACTGCAACTACTCCTTGATGATTAGGAGTCTGCGCTAACCTCTTCAAGGTATCACTGTCAGCAGTAGAAACTACAATTCCGGCTTCTTTCGCCATAGCTATTATTTTAGAAATATTGCCACCGGCAGTTTTGGACACGTATATCTTTTCTATTTCCTTACCGCTTCTTATCGCTTCTATAACAGGGTTTCTTCCATATATAATATCGCCATTTCTCATAATTTTCACCTATTCTTCCGTGTATTCCATAGAAAGGCTCAAAAGAAAGTAAAGCCTATCAAATCTTTCTAAAAGGTACAAATATCCCACTAATGCTTCAAAGGCAGTGGCATACCTATACTCTTTAACACTTGCTCCTTTTGGAACTGTAGAAGCTTTGGCATTTCTTCCCCTTCTCACAATTTCCTTTTCTTCTTCAGTGAGAAGGTCGTAAATTCGCTCAAGAGATCTAGCCTGTGAAGATGCCTTAACGTACTTCACAGTTTGCTCATTTAAATGAGCCAATTTCATATTCCCTTTCTCCACAATCTTAGTTCTGACATAAAGGCTGTAAACCGCATCTCCAATGAAAGCCAAAACAAGGGGGGATAAGTCTAAAACCCCCTTTTCCTTTCCAAGAATCATCTTATCCTTTTCCATCTTACTCCCTCTGGCGTATCCTCTAAAATTATACCTCTTTCTTTCAATTTATCCCTTATCTCATCAGCTAACTTCCAGTTTTTCTCTTTTCTGGCCTTTTGCCTTTCCTCTATCAACCTGAGTATTTCTTCATCTTCAATCTCTGTCTCAGCGTTTTTGTAAGACAGCCCTAATACATCAGAAAGCTTTAAGAACATCTCCAGAATATATTCTACCAATTTCTTAGAAGAATTTCCATTTAAATTTGCATTGGCAGTTTTAGCCATTTCAAAAAGCACAGAAATAGCATCTGCCGTGTTAAAATCATCGTCCATAGCCTCTTCAAACTGCTTTTTATACTCATCAAACTTGACAATCAAATCTTTTTCTTCATCGCTTAACTCCCGGTCTTTGGTAATATTTACCAAGTGCTTCAAATTGACCACAGCGTTACTAAGTCTTTCATAGGCGGATTTCGCCTGGTCTAGCAAATCAAGGCTAAAGTTTATAGGACTCCTGTAGTGGGCCATAAGCATGAAAAGCCTTAAAACTTCAGGGTCATATTTCTCCGTAAGCTCCCTCACTGTAAAGAAATTACCCTTTGACTTTGACATCTTCTCATTGTTCACATTTAAATACCCTATATGCATCCAATATTTAGAAAATGGTTGGTCATAGGCTGCTTCGCTCTGCGCAATTTCATTTTCATGATGAGGAAAAATCAAATCTGGCCCTCCTGCGTGAATGTCCAAGGTCTTCCCCAAATACTTTGTAGACATGACAGAGCACTCAATATGCCAGCCAGGCCTTCCTTTCCCCCACGGACTGTCCCAAGCAGGTTCTCCGGGCTTTTGAGCCTTCCACAGTGCAAAGTCTAGAGGGTTTTTCTTTTTCTCGTCTATCTCCACCCTTGCACCCGCCATCAGTTCATCTATATTTTTATGAGAAAGTTTCCCATAATCCTTAAATTTAGCCGTTTCAAAATACACATTGCCGTCTACCACATATGCATACCCTTTGTCAATGAGTATTTTTATGAATTCAATTATGTCATCTATATGCTCTGTAGCCCTGGGGTGAACTGTAGCTCTCTTTATCCCAAGAGCATCTGCATCTTTAAAATACTCCTCTATGAACCTTTCTGCTATTTCCTTTTCTGTGGTATTCTCTTCCTTCGCTCTATTTATTATTTTATCGTCAATATCTGTAAAATTTTGAACGTAGTTTACAGTGTAACCCTTGTACTCCAAATACCTTCTCACAGTATCGAAGACGATAAAAGCTCTAGCATTCCCTATGTGGATGTAATTGTAAACTGTAGGCCCACAGACATACATGTTTACCACTTTATCCTTCAAAGGCTTAAATTCCTCTTTAGTTCTAGTCATTGTGTTATACAGCCTCATCTTCCTCATCCCTTTCCATTAAAATTTTTTCAAGCCTCTCTATCCTCTCTCTTAACCTTCTTAGCTCTTCCTCTACAGGGTCAGGGAGCTTGCCATGTTCCAGGTCCACTTCATAAGATTTTGCTATGCGTATGTTGTCTTTTTTGACGCACCTTGCAGGAACGCCAACTACAGTGCTATTTGGGGGCACATCTTTTAAAACGACAGCTCCTGCTCCTATTTTTGAATTTTCCCCTACCACAATAGGTCCCAAGACTTTAGCTCCACTGCCTATAACTACATTGTCCTTTATCGTAGGATGCCTTTTTCCCTTCTCTTTACCAGTACCTCCCAAAGTCACTCCTTGGTATATCGTCACATTGTCTCCAATTTCTGTAGTCTCTCCTATTACAACTCCCATGCCGTGGTCTATGAAAAATCTGCGCCCAATTTTTGCACCTGGATGTATTTCAATGCCTGTCAAAAAACGGTTTATATGTGAAATCAACCTCGGCAGCAGTATAAAACCTTTTTTATAGAAGTAATGGGCAATTCTGTGAAGTATTATGGCGTGGAGCCCGGGATAACACAGTAAAACCTCCAAAACGCTCTTTGCAGCAGGGTCTCTTTCAAAAACTACTTCAATGTCTTCTTTTAAAGTTTTAAACATGCAAAACACCTCCTTAAAAATTTACCCCCCTCATCTCAGAGACGAGGGGGGCCTCCCGCGGTTCCACTCTGCTTGAGCATAACGCTCCACTCATTTAAGATAACGGCATAAACCGGTAACCCCCTACTAAAACTTCAGGGATACAAGCTCGAAGACGCACTTCTTATGGCACATCCTTAGAGCCACTTCCAGCCCACGATGGCTCCTCTCTGGAAGGCTTGTGCCATAATACTCTTCTTGTCATCGCCTTTTACTCTATTAAGTTTAAAACTCTGTCAAGCCTTTTTACTACCCTATTCTTCCCCAAAAGTGCGAGGACTTTTACAAGCTCAGGGCCGTGCTCTTCTCCCGTTACTGCTATCCTTATAGGCATGAAAAACTCTTTTCCTTTTACACCAAGCTCTTTCTGAGCTTTTTTCATCCACTCCTTAACATCATCCTCAGTAATTTCGCTCTTATCCTTCAAATAACCTTTAAAAGCCTCCAATACTTTTATAGAATTGGGACTTTTTAAAAACTCTACCATTTCTCCAGTGTAATCTACTTCTTCAACAAAGAAAGTCTTTGCCACGTCTACAATTTGAGCTACATAAGATAGTCCATCTTTATAGAGGCTTATCACATCCTTTAGCCAATTATACCTCAACTCGTCTATTTCGTCAATGTAGCCTGCTTTCTTAAGATGTGGAATTGCCAAATCCACAATCCTTTCTACAGGGCTTTTTTGTATGTACTGCTGGTTCATCCAGTTTAACTTTTCAATGTCAAATACTGGATTTGATTTGTGAATCCTCTTAAAATTGAACTTTCTTATTATCTCTTCTTTTGACATCAATTCCACATTATCCTCAGGATACCAGCTCAAAAGTGATAAGAAATTAAACATGGCTTCTGGCAAATACCCTAATTCCCTGTACTGACCTATGTAGGTATGGCCGTGCCTTTTGGAAAGCTTTGTCCTATCAGGCCCCAATATCAAAGGAGCATGAGCAAATTTAGGAATCTCAAATCCTAAAGCTTTATATATCAAAATCTGCTTTGGAGTATTGTATATGTGGTCTTCCCCTCTTATCACATGGGTGATTTTCATTAAAGCATCGTCAATCACCACAGCAAAATTATAAGTTGGCATGCCATCAGACTTTATAATCACCATGTCTCCGCCTAATGTGTCACTTTTTATTGTAATCTTTCCCTTTATCATGTCTTCAAATTCTATGACTTCATCGTCTGGCATCATAAACCTTATGACAGGCTTTCTTCCTTCCCTTATAAAAGTTTCTTCCTGCTCTTTTGTGAGGTACCTACATCTGCCAGAATAACGGGGGATTTCTCCCCTCTCTATCGCTTTCTTCCTGTCTTCTTCCAGCTCTTCTGGCGTGCAGTAGCACCTGTAAGCTTTTTTCTCTTCAATAAGCTTTTGAGCAAATCTGTGGTAGATCTCAAGCCTTTCGCTCTGCCTGTAAGGGCCATATGGACCTGGTTTATCTGGCCCCTCATCCCACTCTATGCCCAGCCACTTTAACTCTTTAAATATCAATTCTTCAAACTCCTTTGCAGACCTCTCTAAATCAGTATCTTCAATTCTTAACACAAAAGTAGCTCCTTCGCTCCTTGAAAAAAGATAATTAAAAAGAGCTGTCCTGATATTCCCTATGTGTATCGGTCCTGTAGGGCTTGGTGCGAATCTCACCCTAAATTCTTTCATTTTTGTCACTCCATCCTCGTTTGTTGTTTGATTTAATTATAACAGATTTTATGCTCATTTAATAGATGAAGTGACAATCCTATTTTAAATCCACATATTTTACAGTCACAGTTGGAATCGCAGTCAATTCCTCTGCCAGCTCCACCATGAATTTTTTATCCCCTCTTACATTTAAAGTTATAATCCCACTGCCGTTTTGAGAATCATGTATTCCAAATCTCGCAATTATATTTTCTCCATGTTTTGTAAGCACCTCTTGAACCTTCACTCCAAATTCGCTCCTGTTGTCCACGCTTATCCCTACGATGTACAATGACACAACCTTCACCCCATTTTTATCAATCTTTTAACAAATATTTTTTCACTGTAAAAGAATTTTATGCAAAAAAGAGCTCATGAGAGCTCTCAGTTTGTTGACAAAGCAAAATTTTAGCCCCTGTTTTCTTAGTACCGAAAGCAGGGGCTGTATATATCTGGATAAAATTTTCTTTAAAACTC
>NZ_SLWU01000052.1 GCF_004345675.1 Caldanaerobacter subterraneus
TATTGAGGAATTTTTTAATTTCCTCAATATCAGTCATAGCATATACTCCTTTCACTTAATATTTTATCACATTCCAAATAATTTTACAATCATTTAATAGTATTTTTTGTAAAATTCTTTAATTATTTTTCATTTTCAAACCAGTAATCCACTTTATCCTTCATAAAATCGTAAAAAACCAGCATGCTTTTACCTTCTCCGTCCTTTACAAAAACACCTCCCGGCATAAAGTGGCATTCCTCTAATGTAAACTTGTCAAGTTCCAATTGCTCTTTCAAAAACTCCATAACCCTTTCTCTCATCTCTTTCATACTCACTTAAAAGCGCCTCCCTAAAAAATTCAAAATCAAATTTTGTTTGCCCCCGGCAGTTAAAACAAAACAGCCTGCGAGCCGAAGGTCAAGGGGTCGGGGAGGGATACCGGACCGAGCGCTAGCGAGGGAGGATATGCTCACCGACCCGACAGGGCTTGCCCCTTGACCGTAAGGCGAGCAGGCGTATAATCTTTTGTGCGGGGGCAAACAAAAAAGCACGTCTGCAAAGCAGAGGTGCTTAATTATAACATAGATGAAGTTTACCAAAAACTTTATTTGTGGCTGCTAAAAAGCTTTATTAACAACATTTATTATATAAAGTGGTTTTCTCGTAAAAAATCTTTTGGAGTATTAAAAGCTGTAAAGAAAAGTGGTGACCCAGCAAAGGATAGAGGAGATACAGGACCTACTGTCATAAATGCATATTGGCGCGAAAAAACATCAAAAGAACTATGAGGATCGCGGAATGATTGATATAATTTCAATGCATTAGTATCTCCTCCCACAATTTCTCTCAAAGCCTGAAATTCGGTTCCCAAGGCTAAGCCAAATCCAAAGAAGAAAATTCTAAGTTGTCCTATTATTTCCTTATGGAGACTCGACAATGTTTGACTTATAAACATCCATCCAAGACCATATTTTCTTGTAGTTCTTGCGGCATCAATTAATCTATTTTTTATTCTCTCCATTCTTTCATCTGTCTGTTTTTCTTTTGGTGCTAATCTATGGGCTTCATCTATTAACACTAAGGTATTAAGATTTGTTTTACTATATTTTTTTTCTTGTATTTGCTCTTTTTCTTTTTTATGATATACCGATTCTGCCATCTCAGTAATAGCTTCTAGAAACCTGTCAATTAATAAAGGTTTTATTTTCCTATCCCACACATCTTGCTCTACGTCTTCAGGCTTTTGAGATAAATCAATTATAATTAAAGGTCTTTTTTCAGGATAAAGAGATTCATTTACTATCTGCCCAGGACTTTTCCTACCATTACCTTGGAAAAATAGAGATACCTTTCGCCATTTTTCAAAAATACTTGTTTCTAAGTTATTTTCAATGTCACTTAAAGTTTTTACTATAGTATTCCTAACTCTTTCAACTCCGCTTTTATCTGCATAAATTTTTTCAATAATTTGATGAATGTATTGCAGTGTTTTCACAAATGTATTTTTATCTAAATTTTCAAGCTTGATATTTTTATCTTTTCGTAAAAATTCCAAAACATCTTCTGCTACTATTCCTTGATATTCTGAACTTTTTATTCCGAGTTCAAAGAAGAACTTATATTCTCGAAGTAATTCTACAAAGAGCTCCCATCTATCGAGTTTTAACGTAGAAAGGTCATATATAAACCATTCTTTATTTAACTTTTCTAAAATTGTGTGATTTAAAATATAAGACATATTATCGCCTTGTTTATTTCTTAAACTGAGAGCAAATTCTCCTTGAGGGTCCAAAACAAATATTCCCATATCTTCATACCTTGCATAAGCAAGTAATATCATTTTTGCTAAAACAGATTTTCCCGAACCTGTTTTCCCAAAAATGCCTATATGATAAGCTTCTCCAGCACCACAGGGACCAGAAGAAAAATCTTTAAACCACAAGGGTAATTTGGGGGTAGAACCATAAACATGACCAAGATAGAAAATTTCTTCTTTATACCTCTCTAAAAGTTTATTTAATATATCGTCAGTAACTAATTTAACAAATGTCCCAGTAGGCGGTACTGTTCCCAAGATGCTTGGTACGAATTTATCTCCTTCATCACTAAACACAGCACTTACTGTCATCTGCCCTAAATGAGTATCCTGTCTACCGCTTATTTGACTGATTTGCCCTTTTTGTCTTGCTAAAGATCTCATAGTAGGATCTTCAAGCCATGCATTTCTTAGTTGAATTTCTGTTATTTGTCCTAAAGCATAATGTCTTTTTCCGTCTTGATTAAAATCAAAAAAAGCTAATTCTCCCACTAGTTTTTTATCCACTGCAGTTCCTAGAATATCTAAAGCAAGTCCACTAGTTGAAGAAGGCGAACCAATAGTAGCTATGCGTTCAGCATTATCCAATAGTTTTTCAAAATCCCCCACTTTTACTTACCTCCTTCAGTTCTATATCCATGCATAGTAAAAAATATTTCAGAAAAATCTTCTTCCTCGTACAATTCTATTATTTGCCGGGTTGAAGACTGCCTAAATGCAGGCATCGCACTTCCTAAATGTTTTACCATCCTATCAGCCATAAACAATGGATAAGGTTCCATAATACCTGCTGTACCACACTGGTAACGTAATCCTTGAAATAATATAGATAATCGACTTTTATTGGTTGCAACAGAAGAAGGTATTTCTAATCTTAAAGCTGGCATCCATGAATGCGGTTTATAATACACAACATGAATTTTTTCAAGAAGTGAAGTTATTTCATCTATAACTCTATCTAATTTCTGGTTATCCTTTGGCGAAGCTAAATGCCATTTTTCTATTGGTTTTTCCAAAGGAATTGGAGTAGTATATTCTCCAGCGGACAAAATAAAAGTCATTAGTGCCCTATCATCATAATGAGAAGCCCATCCTAAGCTTTTTCCAAGCTCTTGCCTTGTTGTATATTTTGGTAAACTAACCCATATTTTGTCACTCTTTGAAGCCTCAAGGATAGTTCTGTAAGCCATTAGAAACGATTCAAACCTTTTAATTAATTCTTCACTTATATCTGTATTTTTTTCTTTTGCTTTGCTTACTGCCTGATTCATATAAATTATAGGAGTAGTAAAAGAACCGTCCAACATTACAATATCATGAGGAGCATTTACAGCAAGTTCTAATTCCATTTGTATCATAATTCCTCTTACTATAGATGGTGTATCATCATCTCTTTTTTCATGAGCCATAAAAGTTAAATGTTTAGGTGCTTCCCAATGCCTTGTCTCAAAAGGAGGAGTTAAACCTTCTACCGCAACCGCAGCACATCCAACAAGGTCCATTGCCATAAGTTTTTCAATAGCATAAGATCCATCTACTCCACAAGTAGTAGGAGGTTGAGGAAATTCAAGTTCTCTATCATTCTTTAACATTCCACTTTTCTGAAGCTGCTCTCGAATTTCTTTTTTCTTCTCTTTAAGTTCTTTAAACATTAAAAGAATTTCTTCTCCTATTTGATTACTTTTTTCTAACATTTCCTCTACAAGAGCTTCTGGAAGTTCAGAAAAAACGCTTTGTTCTTCCATTTTACTGGATCCTCCACAATTATTTTAATTAAATCATTTAATTAAAAGATACTTTTTTAAATTATCCTTATTCCAATATCTCCATTCATCATTAGTTTTTGCTCTTCGCTTTAGATATCGTTCCTTCCAATATTCAGCTAATTCTTCAAATTTGTAATCATAATACTTAACCTCTTTATCAATACCATTGATATATTCAACTACATTTGAAGCTAGCGGAAAAACAAAAACTTCTCTTTTTACTTCATGCTTTAAAAGCTGTTTTATGCTTTTTATATTTAAAACTTCTTTCAAATCTATTTCCTTATTTATTTCCTTAATAGCTGTATTAATTAGTCTAAATTTATAGTTAGGACCATTACCATATCCACCTTTAACTTCGATTCCTTTTAATAACAAATACTCTTTCATTAACCTTGAAATTTCGTCAGTATACTTAAAAGCCCCAAAACCTTTTGTATAACCAAGTGAAAAACATAATAGCTTGTCCTTATATTTAACCCTGTTATATATAGAACTGCGCCCATAAGCTGAAGTTGTTGTGAAAAGCACTAAATGAGGAGATATAATATTTTGTTCCATTTCAGTTTTTTTGTTGCTATACTTTTCTCTATAGAAATCTCTAACCTCATTAGCTACAGTGCTCATTGCTACTAATTTGCCACCCAGCAACATATTGTAAGGTGGTACTGCACCTAATGTAAAAATATCCATCGTCTCATTAAGTTTATAAACTTTATCTTTCCCTTTTAAGTTGAGCCACTCATTCCTTAATTTTATTCCTAGAGCTGGAGAATGGGCTCCCAATATTCCTATAAGTTTCCCATTGTATTCGTCCATTATAAGAAAACACAATCTACGCCCATAACCATTTGAAAATGGCAAACTCCATGTAAATCTCGCTGTTTTAAAAATATCCCATTCTTCCTTTGTTCTAACAGGAATTAACCTAGGAGATATTTTTTCTGGTACGATATCATCCCCCTCTGCAAAATATTTATCAATAATCTTTTCGCCCTTTTCAATCAAAAATTTTCTGTGTTTAAGCAAAAGCTCAATTCGAGCTCTCTCATGCATTTTTCTCAATAGGTCCTTATTTTGTGTGTCTGGAGTGTTTAAAACGTAAGCCTTTATTTGTTCTATGATTTTGTCTCTTAGCATTTCTCTTTTTTTCTCGAGGCTTACACAATTATTTATTTCATCATCTATTTCCGAATTTATTTCATGCTCCAATATATAATCATTTAGTTGTTGAATCCAAACTTTCGTTAACAATTTAAAGCACCTCCATATATTAATAATTATACCATAATTGTTCCAACTATAAAAACATTTTAAGACAATGAAATTCCAAAAAAAGACTTCTTTCTACTTCTGCTTGGCAGTACTGGAGCAAGAGGATATGCTCACCGACCGAAGGCTTGCCCCTTGACCGTAAGGCGAGCAGGCGTATAATCTTTTGTGCGGGGGCAAACAAAAAAGCACGTCTGCTTTAAGAGGTGCTCTCTTAACCGGATTTTTGATTTGAGCGGAGCGAAAATGAAAAATCTGTACCGATTATTAGGACAGCTTTTAAAACAATGAAATCCCAAAAAGAGATTTCTTTTTCCTTCTGCTTGGCAGTACTGGAGCAAGTAGCTTTAAAAAAATAAAATCATTTTCTCTAGCAAAAGGATTTGGACAGTAAGGTAAAGCTGTCCCTTTAATTCCTGCGTAAAAAGAAATTTCTTCAACATCACTCTGCGAAGCTAAAGGGAAAATAACACTAAATTCAGAATCAATCCTGTCAATAATCTCATGCCACCGCCATTTTGCAGCCGAAGCCACAATAAAAGCTATATCAGCTCTATACATTTCTTTTTTTCTTGCTGAATCTAAAACTCCAAGGTCTCTAACAACATATTCATACTGTCCAGCCTTAATTTTTTTAAGAAGCATGTCATAATTCCAATTACCATTATTTCTGCTTTCATCTACTGGAAAAATATCAATTCCATGAACCGTATAAGAACCCTCTACCTTTCCTTCTTTTGCTTTTAATACACTGCATAAAAAAGAAAAGACAGACCTCTGGCTGTCTTCTATAACTGCTGTAGAATGTCCTAAACGGGCAAGAAATGAAGCTATAGAGAAAGCTGTATGAGTACATCCTATGCCGTGGGCAGTAGCAGATACTGCTATTGTAACGATGCCAGCAGGCCTTTCTTCTATAATAACCCTTTCCTTTGCCTGTATAGAAGCATTCAAAAACTGACCTGTATGCCACCTTGCAGCCTGAGCATATGTAGCAGGAGGCGAAAGCAAAATATTTCTAATTATCTCACTCCAATTAGACTCTTTTTCTTCTGCTGCTATGTCGTATATGCCTAAACCAACTATGGAAGATATTATTTCATCACCCGGTTTCCTCTCAGGTGCAATAACAATTATTCTGGTGCCAGGTCTTGCGATTCTAAAACTTTGAAGAGCAGAAATAATCTCCTTCCCTAAGAAAACATCAAGATCTACAATAAGTACCTCTGAAGAAACCCGAGAAGCAGAATAAAATATTTCTTTAACACTCTCAGAATCTAATTTACCAATATGTTCAAAAACTATATCTCCTGCATCAGC
>NZ_SLWU01000053.1 GCF_004345675.1 Caldanaerobacter subterraneus
TTGTGGACACTCTTGCATACAAAACTACTTTAGGTTTTGGTTTTTCTTCCAGCATGCCTAATAACTTCTCTATATCTTCTTTTTTGTACCTTCTTTTTCCTTTTGGTATTCTAACTGGGGTTATTAACCCTTCCTTTTCCCGGTTTATTAATGTAATTCTGCTTATATCATACAGCTCTTTAACCTTTTTATAGTTAATAACATTCATCACCACTCAATTAAAATTATGTCATTTTTTACTACTAATTTCAACTGTTTTGACCTCCTCCTGTTTGGTTTATTTTAACCTTACTTCTGGATAAACGATTACAATTCTTATAATTAAAACTGCTTTTTCTATTATCAACTAATTACAATTACGTTACCCTTCCCCTTTTTCTTCATTATTATTGCAATTTGTAAGTTATACAATATCATTTAAAGTATGGGGATATTTATCTGTTGAATTGAAGAAACCAAAGAGTATGCTCCACAAATGAAACCGTCTACTAATAGTAAATTTAAAGTATTCATTTCATTTGATAGTTATTTTTATGCTTTATTTTGGTTTTTTATTCATTTAAAATAAATTATACCTTATATAAATGAATAAATCAAGTGTTTTTCTGAATTTGATAGTGTCAAGATACTGTTTGTAATAACCCTCTTCACTGCCTCTTTTATTTGCTTCTTCGCTAATTTGTAACCTCCATTGGGTGCAGGATTATACCCACTATGGGTCGAATATCTATAATATATCGGGCCTCACCTTCCTTTTGTTTTGATTTTTGATTTTCCCGGTGAGGTCTTTTTTTCTACATTCATACCTCATTTTCCTGCTTCGTTACTACTGAAATTTTACACTATCTACCCCCAGTAAAAAGGGGGTATTTTTACATTTTTGTTCCTCTGTCGGCCGCCTTAAGCAACAAAGTAGTCTCAAAAGTATACATATTTCTGGCATACTCTTTATGCCTTTCAACGGCATACTCAATAAGCCTATCAATCAATTTCTCAAAAGAAATCCCCAAAGGTTTCCACAAGTAGAAGGCAAATGAACCAGGAATTGTATTTATTTCATTTACATACACCTTCATGGTCTCCTTTTCTAGCAAAAAGTCTATTCTAGCTAATCCACTGCAATCTAAAATTTGAAACACTTTTTTAGCCAGTTCCTGTATTTCTTTAGTCTTTTCTTCAGGAATGGGGGCAGGAATCTGCCTCGTAGTACTTCCTTTGCCGCCTTTTTCTTTTCTCATGTATTTGTCCTGGTAACTCAAAAACTCTTCCCAGGGTACAGGCATCTCGCATAAAGATACCTCCAAATCCCTGTCAATGCCCATAACAGAGCAGTTCACTTCCATGGGATCTTTAACAGCTTCCTCCACTATTATCTTTCTGTCGTAATAAATGGCAATTTCTATAGCGTCAAAAAGCTCATCCCTATTTTTGGCCTTGCTTATGCCTATACTGGAACCCAAATTAGCCGGCTTGACAAACATCGGATATTTTAGCTTGCTCTCAATCAAATCTAGCATAGCTTCTTTGTTCTTTTCGTATTCTTTTCTCAAAAACCACAGGTAATTAACTATGGGAAGATTATTCGCTTTGAAAATATCCTTCATTATCACCTTATCCATTCCTGTCGCTGAGCCTACTACTCCGCTCCCCACATAGGGTATATTTGCTAGTTGAAATAATCCTTGCATAGTGCCATCTTCGCCGTGAGTTCCGTGAAAAGCAGGAAAAATGACATCTACGTCTATGTAATCATACTCTTTTGACATGAATTTCTTCCTGAAAGGATAATAATACAATTTGTTAAGCCCTGGCACAGGAGGCAGCACAACCTGTTCGCATTTCTTTAAAAGGGAAGGTATGTCTTTGTAATTAGAAATGTCCAAAAGGTCTTTGCCAGTATACCATCTCCCGTCTCTTCCCACGTATACCGGTATTGGCTCATACTTTTCCTTGTTCATATTCTCAATGACCTGAAGCCCTGTAATTATAGAAACTTCGTGCTCCACTGATTTTCCTCCAAACATCACAGCCACTTTCAACATAAAAATCCTCCTCATCCTTCATAATTATCAGGCAAGTCATTTTCAAAAAGCACCACATCTCCCGGTTGAAGTAGATTCTGTAAAACTTTTGTAGCCTCATCCAAGTTAGCCACAACAAACACTTTTTCTTCGGGAAAACTGGCTTCCTTCAACCCTTCAAAAATAGGTCTACTTCTCTTTTTCCCGACTAAAATTGCATAGTCACAGACCTCTGCAATGTTTTTCCCAAGATTTTTATTCTCTTCATACTCTTTCTCCCCCAGTTCCACCATTCCTGGAGTTACGATTATCCTCCTCTTTGCATCCATCTCCTTAAGACAGGCAAGGGCCTCTTTTGCCCCCTCAGGGTTTGAGTTAAAGGCGTCGTCAATAACAGTTACGCCATGAGGAGTGGATATAAGCTGAAGCCTGTGGGGAACAGGTTCAATTCTGGAAAGGCCTCTTTTTATCTCTTCCTCGTTTAGTCCTAATGCCAGTGCCACAGAAATCGCAGCCAATAAGTTACTCACATTGTGCCTTCCAAGCAGTGGTACCTCACATTTTATTCTCATCCCATCTTCAGTCACTGCGTCAAACTTGAGGCCTTGTCTAGTATTAATGATATTCTCAGCCCACAGAAAATATTTCCTTTCAATTGGACTTTCTGTGCCATAGAATAATTTTCGCACAGCAAATTTTTCTCCAAAAGTCCTGCAGTAATAATTATCCCCATTCAGAACAGCAATCCCATCTTCTGGCAAACCTTCTACCAGTTCAAACTTAGTTTTAGCAACATTCTCTATCGTTCCAAAAGTCTCCAAATGCTGAGGCCCTATTGATGTAATCACTCCTATCTTGGGATTCGCAAGCTTTACTAGAACTTTTATATCTCCCCTCTGTCTCGCCCCCATTTCACAAACAAAAATCTGATGGGTATCTTTTAGCTCATTTCTGATGACCTTTGTGACCCCCATAGGCGTATTATAACTTTCCGGAGTCATTAAAACAGAAAATTTTTCTGAAAGAACAGCTGTTATAAAATGCTTTGTGCTTGTTTTGCCGTAGCTCCCAGTTATACCTATTGTAATTAAATCTTTTCTATTCCTTATCTTGCGCTGAGCTGATTTATAATATAAAAACTGAATAAATTTTTCTAAGGGGAAGGTAATTACTAAGCTCAAAGCCATATAAACTGGCAACAAAGCCGTCAGAATTAGCACCTCAGCAGAAAAAACTTCTGGAGCTTGAAAATTCTTCTTCAAAAAGTAAAAGGATAAAGCTATAAGAAGCCAGAAAGTCAAAAAAAGCCTTGTCGCTCTGGCAGTAAAGACCAAGGGTTTTTTCGCCTTTTTTTTAGTCGTAACTTCTTTGTAAGTCATATAAAAAAACAGCGCTATAGGTACTAAAATGATAATTTCTGAAGGAAGTCTAAAAATATTCATAATAAAGACGATACCCGCACTCAAAAGTGCAAGCAATGACTCTTTTACCCACCTGTCATAATTTCTAAAATGCCACTTGAAAAAATTTTTTATCTTGTAGCCTTCCAGCTGTGCCATATGAAGTTCTTTCTTCCCGTAGAAAAACGCAACCAAGATAAAAGATAAAACTACAAGAGCTATCCCAATCAAATTTGCCACTCTTATCACCTCAAGAAATAGCTTACGATTATGATAAAATCATTTAGCCTCTCCAGATAAGAAAAGTGTCCTGCATTTTCAAAAACCACCAATCCAGCATCGGGAATTTCTTTTTCCATAATCTTTGCAAATTCAATGGGAGTTTCCCTGTCCTTATCGCCCCATATGAGAAGTGTAGGTGCCTTTATCTTTTTTAAATATCCCCTCAAGTCCTGATTTATCACTTTAACAAAAGTACCTCTTAAGCGGCCTGCCTCTTTGTAGTCCTTTGAACCATATCTTTCGTATAATTTTTCCACCGCATCCTTTTTGCCCAAAAGCAAAAGCAGGCTTTTTATAAGCTTAAACCTGTACACCCTGTAGTAATACTTCCATCCCCTTTTGGGAATTAAACCTGCACTATTTACCAAGACAAGTTTATCTACCACCTCTGGGTGGAGAGCTGCCAGCATTATAGCAACACGTCCGCCAAATGAATGGGCTATTATACTGACCTTTTCAAGCCCTAATCTTTCTAAAAACTTATATGTAATTTCCATATACCTTGTGACGTCCCAATCTCCATCAGGAAAGTCAGACCTTCCAAAGCCCGGAAAATCTACGGCGTACACTTCGAATTCCTTTGACAAAGCATTAAATACGGGTAAAAAGCTATTCGAATTTCCTCCCCATCCGTGCAGAAATAAAACTTTTTTGCCCTGCCCTTCTTTCTTGTAGAAAATATTTATCCCGTCTATATTGATGTACACTTTTTTCACTCCTCGTATAATATGATTGTAATCCACATTAAAAATTTAATAATAAACACACAAATTAAATCCTTAAAAACCATTTTTACCCTGGTAAAA
>NZ_SLWU01000054.1 GCF_004345675.1 Caldanaerobacter subterraneus
AGATTGTTTTACCAGGGTAAAAATGGTTTTTAAGGATTTAATTTGTGTGTTTATTATTAAATTTTTAATGTGGATTACAATCATATTATACGAGGGAGTGGTATCCATGTTTACAAAGTACAAAAAGTTAATTGCCGCTGCTTTGATAGTGGCATTTATAGCCGCCTCAGCCTTTTTCCCGCCACTTAAAAATGCAGAAGCTAAACTTTTAAACCTTCTAAGGCTTAACAAGATGCAGGTTATAGCAATAACACCAGAGGATATGACGCAAATTCAAAATCAGTTCTACAACGCAGGTATAAAAAATATAAACCTTAAAGATTACGGAGAGATTATAAAAGACGGTTCTCAGGAAGGGCGTCAAATTTCCCCTGATGAGCTTGACAAAATAGAATCTGAACTTGGATATAAAATAAAACTTCCAGCAGATGAAAATTTTGAAATAAAGCATGCATACATCTCAAAAATTGAAGGCTTAGAATTTATATTAAAAGTTGACAAAATAAATGAACTCATTAAAACATTTGGCGGTACACACTTTTTCCCAACAGAACTTGATAGAAAACCCATTATTATAAATTTTGGCAGGGCAATTGATATGGATTTACAGAGAAAAGGCAGTGAAAAAGATACAGTTGCACTTAACATAGTAAAAACTCCAGAAATAGTGGTGCCAGAAGGGGTAGATGTAGATAAAGTAATTGACGCTTTAGTAAACCTCCCATTTTTACCTGAAAATATAAAAAGGCAAATCGCTGGTGTGACTGACTGGAAAGAGACACTGCCCATACCGATAGGTACAAGTGACAACACTGAAATTAAAGAAATAACCATTCGAGGAAATAAAGGCATTCTCATTGTTGAAAAATCTGGGCCTTATTTTGTAGCTTTAGGATGGAGTGAAAATGGAGTAATGTACAACCTCACACTCTGGCCCAACCCAGCAGGAGACAAACAGGATTTCGTTGCAAAAGAAGAGGCAATAAATACATTAATTCAAATTGCAAATTCAATGAGGTGATGAAATGGTTTTAGAGACACAAAATCTCACAAAGCAGTTTAATGGAAAAGGTGGGTTTAAAGAAGTAACTCTTTTTGTTGAGAAAGGCAAGGTCTTTGGGTTTTTGGGGCCAAACGGTGCAGGAAAGACCACTTTTGTAAAGACCATGGTGGGGTTTTTGCACCCCACCTCTGGTTTTGCATGGATTTTAGGGAAACCCATAGGCACTGTAGAGTCCAGAGAAAAAGTGGGATTTTTACCTGAAAATTTTAGATATCACGACTGGATGACAGGAAAAGAGCTTTTGAGCTTCCATGCTGAGCTTTATAAAATAAAAAATCCAGGCAAAAAAATTGATGAACTTTTAGAATTGGTAAAATTGAAAGGTCATGAAAATAAACTTATAAAAAATTACAGCAAAGGAATGCAACAGAGAATTGGCATTGCAATAGCCCTTTTAAATGACCCCGAAATAGTGTTTTTAGATGAACCTACTTCAGCTTTAGACCCTGTTGGAAGAATTGAAGTAAGAGAAATCATAAAACAATTAAAATCGCAATGCAAAACTGTTTTTCTAAACAGCCACCTATTAAGTGAAGTAGAAATGGTATGCGATGAAGTGGCCATAATAAATCACGGTAGAGTAATAGCACAAGGAAAACTGGATGACTTATTAAAAGAACACACCCATGTAGAAATGGTTATAACAGATTATACTCCAGAGTTGATTGAAAAAATATCTCGTTTATCAAAAGAATTCCAGTTTAAAGAAAATAAACTCTCCTTTAAGGTAGAGGATAGAGAAAAAATACCAATTATAGCTAAAATGGTGATAGAAGCTGGTGCCAAGCTATATCAATTAAATACCCAAACTTCTTCACTGGAAGACTTATTCATAAACTTGATTGGAAAGGATGAGATTTCGTGATAACTATAATAAAATACACATTTAAAGAGATGCTAAAAAAACGGGCTTTTCTATTAGCTTCCCTTTTGTCCCTCCTCTACCTTTCCATATATGCTTTTGGCTTAAGTAGAATATTTGAGCGTCCCAGCGATTCTATATATGACATCATCTTTCAATCAGAAATTTTATCTGCTGGTCTATTTTTCGCAAACCTTATAGTAGCTTTTCTCGTGGTTTTGACGTCTGTAAATGCCATATCAGGAGAAATAGAAAGTGGCACTATATATTCTATTTTGTCTAAACCTATAAAAAGATATGAACTGGTATTAGGAAAATTTATAGGGCTTAGCATTATGATTGTTTTATACAGCTCTATAATGTTTTTATCTGTTGTAGGTTTGAATATATGGTTTGGCTCTAAAATAAGCTTCGGGTGGGATAACATTTTAAAAGGTCTCTTTTTCTTTGATTTAGGTCCAATTGTATTTTTAGCTCTTATAATCGCTTCAAGTTCAATCTTTTCTACTATAAACACAGGAATAATCGCCATTATGGCCTATGGAATTGCCCTTGTTGGAGGCGTACTTGAACAAATTGGCACAGCAATTCAGCAAAGTCAAGTCAGCGCCTTTGGCTTAAAAAGCGGAGAAAGCCTCATAAACGCGGGGATAATTACAAGTCTTATCCTACCTACAGATGTAATATACAGAAAAATGACAGCAGAGCTTTTAACACAAAGTAGCGGAATAAGTTTTATGATGACACAAGGACTCTTTGGGGGCATGTCTCAACCCAGTATTTACATGTTCATATACATCTTTTTCTACGTGGTATTTCTTCTCTACTATGGAGTAAAGCGTTTTTCTCAAAGAGACTTATAAAAGGCGGCTTCAGCCGCCTTTTAACTTTTTAAGCCCTTCTAAACAATAACCCAGACCAAACCATTCGCAATCCTTACATATATTCATCATCTTTTCTTCTGTCATATTTTCTTTGATTTTATTCACAATATCCCTATACCTTATTACCTCACCTACTTTTATACCCAAAATCTTCAAAACAGCCCTATCCTTTTCCCTTACACTTCCAGGATAACTCTCTATCTTGCATTCCCCATCTATATTATTTGGACAAAGGGCGCAGATGTTATCCACATTATCCACAACTTTTATCAACATATCCTGTTCATTATTCAATCTTTCAATAATTTCATTCATGTTTTTAACAAATTCCTCATCATAACCAAGACCTCTGAAGCCCAACATGCACAAAAAGTGGTGCCCTCTAATTTCCATTTTAATCTCTCCCCATAGCATGCTCTTCTTAACATTATAGCACATCTTTTAATAATACCTTTTCAAATTTTTTTGTACTTGCAAGGAGGAATTTGTACAAAAATATAGAATATATTATGTAGTAAAATTAGTGTACAAGTAAAGGAGATGTCTATTATGGATGGACTTATGACCGCCGTGGTAAAACAATACCCCAAAGAAGGAGCAGATATAGTAAAAAAGGAAATACCAAAGATAGGCCCTGATGAAGTTTTGATAAAAGTTAAAGCTACTTCTATTTGCGGCACAGACGTTCACATATACGTCTGGAATGAATGGGCAAAAAGTAGAATAAAACCTCCAAAAACGATGGGACACGAATTTGTAGGAGAGGTTGTAGAAATTGGAGAAAATGTCACATCAGTAAAAGTGGGAGACTTAGTAAGCGCAGAAACTCATATAGTATGCGGAAAGTGCAGAGCCTGCAGAACCGGCAACGCTCACATATGTGAAAATACTCTCATTTTAGGCGTTGACACAGATGGAGCCTTTGCAGAATACATCAAAGTCCCTGAAAGCAATGTGTGGATAAACGATAAACACATACCTCTAGAGATACTATCCATACAGGAACCTCTCGGAAACGCAGTCCACACTGTTTTTTCAGGAGATGTAGTTGGAAAATCTGTAGCTGTCATAGGATGCGGCCCAATAGGAATGATGGCAATACCACTTCTTAAAAGAACAGGTGCTGCAGCAATATTCGCGATTGAACCTGCTGACTACAGGAGAGAGTTGGCTCACAAGCTTGGTGCAACAAGGGTTATAAATCCTCTCCGCGAAGACGTTGTCAGCATAATAAAAAGCGAAACAGAAGGCTATGGAGCAGATGTAGTTTTGGACTTTTCAGGTAATCCAACCGCCATAAGGCAGGGTCTAGAGTACATTGCAAAAGGTGGCAGAATGTCTATTCTAGGCCTTCCTGACAATGAAGTCCCAATTGACATCACAAATAATGTGGTATTCAAAGGAATAACTATACAAGGCATAACTGGAAGAAGAATGTACGATACCTGGTACACCGTAAAGGGCTTACTAAAATCAGGTCTTGCAGAAGATTTAAAGCCAATAATCACCCACACATTCCCTCTTACCGAATACCAGAAGGGAATGGAACTCATGATAAAAGGGCAGTGCGGTAAAGTCGTATTATATCCGTAAAGACAAACGGTAAAATGTCAAGGGGGTAATTAAAAAATTTTTGAGGCATTTAAAGGGCAAAAAGACAAAAAAATACCCTTCTTCCAACATGC
>NZ_SLWU01000055.1 GCF_004345675.1 Caldanaerobacter subterraneus
GCAGTAAAATTTGACCAAAACATGATACCAACCCCTTTATGCCTGAAAAAATCCTGATAGGTTCCCGAAGGGGTTCTATCAGGATTTTTTCAGGGAATGTTCCATTAAATGAGATACATGTTCAATTTTTTAGCGTACCTCTCGATAATATAGTTATAAAACTAAAGTGGGGTGTTTGTAGTGAAAAAATTACATAATAAACTTAAAGAAGCACTAAAAATATACCAAGAAGCCAAACTTTCATATTCAGAGGTTATTTTTTCCCTGAGAAAATTTATATAAATTTTTATATAACATATTACATTTCTATCGGTATTTTTGCATTTTCTTCCATACAAATTGTGAATGCTTATTCTGCTAATAAAAAATTTGGAAACCGAGAAATATTGTTTTTAATCTTAACAATCTTAACCATACTTTATTTAGTAAGCTCTTCTTATATAGAAAAAATTATAAAAAGCTTTAGTAAACTTCAGATACGCAATAATATAGATTTGTATATTACTACAAATTTAACAACCGAGTTAATAAAACCTAATTTGTCAAAAATAATAAGAGAAAGCACTGTTAATAAAGAATCTTTTCAACTAAAACTAAACAACTCTGTGTTAACTAGTCTTACAAATGGATTGTTACAGATAATAAGCTTCTTAGCGGGCTTTTTTGCTAAAGCACTTTATGAATCATTCAAGAATGGTGCAGATTATGATAATGTTTTTCGCTCGCTAGTTACTTTAGTTTTACTTTATTTTATCTTATTATTGGTCACACATCTTTTACTTGATATGTTTAAGTCTAAAAATTTATATTATATTGAAATGTATGATTACCAAATCAAATATGCGGAATATTTAAAAACGCAAATTAAACTCTAGGCAAATGTGAGTATAGTTAAAATTATAGAATAAACTATCAAACCAAAAATAGATAATAATTGAAACGTTCGTATTTCGAGTAAGATTGTTATATATATGGATAGCATAATCACGACTAGCCAAATTGGATATGTTATAAAAAAGTGATACATAATTACCGAAATTATAATCGAATAAAGAAAAGAAGCCACATCTGATATAGAATCGTCAGAGAATGAACCCAAAATAAAAAACGTTACTTGAAACATTAAAAATGAAATAAATGCAGGTAATATTTGTACATTCTTTGCTCCCTGATAAGCTATTTCTTTTATAAATATGTAGGCCAGTATATTCAACGATAAAAAGAAGAAAACGAAAAAGCTTATTATTATTTTCGCTTCAGGAGGTATGTGCTTCATTTTTCGTATAAATGGATTTTGCTGTACTAATTTTTTGATATATGTTAAAAGGAAAAAGCCACTTTTTTACTGTAGGTTTAAATTTTCTCATTAATAATCACACCTTTCTACACTTTAAAGTTTTCGATAATATTTGCTTACACTTATCATCCGTCAGCTACACCTATACTTTTTTGGAGCTGATTAAAATAACAAAGCTTATCATTAGTCCTAAAACTATGCCAAAGAAAATACCGGCTGCTAGGCCGGCAGTGTAAAGCATATTCAAGTTTTCATCTCCTTCCATAAAAATACTCAATAAAATAGAAAAAACCGGGCTTATTAAACACCCAGTTTTTTGCTCAGCTCTTTTATGCGGTTGTCGTGATATACTGTCTTAACTGTTAGATTATTTACATCCAGCTGAAGCATATCAATTTTTGCACTTATCTCATCAAGTTTTTCATGCAAAAGCTGTCTGTCATCGAATAATGCCCTTACTTTATCGCTAATTTCGGTATCTATCTTAGTACCTAACTTCTTTACATCGTCTTTCACTTCGCTTACTTCACTTTTTAATCCGTGGATTTCTTCTTCTACCACTTTTAGTCTTTCTTCTACAATGCCAATTCTCTTTTCTACTACAGTCATTCTCTCTTCTATGGTGCCTATTCGTCCTTCTACAGCACCTATTCTCTCTTCTACCACATCAAATCTTACGTTAAAGTCATTATAAATTTTCTCTAAAAGCCCTAGAATTTTATCTTCATTATTCATAAATAATTCCTCCACCTACTTTACATAGTTATAAATCTGTTATGCCTAATCTTAGATACATTTCAACCATTTAGAGTTTTGGTTATATTTCTGCTAACAGTTTTTACACCTACTTTGCCCGTTTTTTATGTTCTTGTTTCCATTCTATGATATTTTTAAAAACAATTCAAGTTCTTATTTTAGCAAATCCCATATAACTAACTTCCATTATTTTAAATTTTTTAACATATATGCCGACAAAATATATGTAGCTAAAGTTGTATTTAATTGAACTATATAACTACCAAATCAGTTATGCTAATCGATTAATTTAAAAGGTATTGGAAACAAATTGTGTCTTAATATTACTTCGTTTTTATTTGTTTCTATTTTTACTTTAAAAATTTTTTCTATATATTGTGTAGCTAAAAAAATTTCGTCATCTCTTATTAATAAGGCACCGCCGAGGTGTATTTCCTCTTTAGCTGTAACAGCTATTTTCTTCTTTAAATCTAAACAGATATCGTTATTTTCCTCGATTTTTATTCTTAACTTATCTTTTTCTTTTACAATATTTTCTTTTTTGATTCCGCTTGCCAATATTACAGCGTCAAGTGGCAAATAAATTTTTGAATCATAAATAAAAGGCGCTTCTTTGAGGTACACCCTTTTTGTAGATTGGCCTAAAATAAAATTTTCATTGCTGATAGGCCTTATTCCTATATCTGCAACATTAGAGTTGAGATAAAAATAGCTTGGTGTAGGAGTAGTAAAAAAATACAACGTCCATATAACAAACAATAGAAAAGTAAGTGGAGCAACTACTGTAGCGATAGGATCTGTAATATTATCATAAGAAAATCCTTTTGCTTTGCTCATACGCTCACCTCTTTTTACTTCACTAGTGTGTAGATACTCTTAACTTTTTTAAAATGTTTTTATATGTATAAAACCAGTAAGATAGTTTTTGGAGTTTACCTTGTTTTTCTAGATGACAAATTCCTATCATTCTAAGTTTTTCAATTATATGCCGAAATTATATATGTGATGAAAGGTACACAAGATGGAGGTGTTTAAATTGCCACATATGGAATTCAAAAACTTGGAGTTTTTTGATAAAAACATCTGGTCATGGTTTATAAATTCAATATTTAATTACAATGAATACATTAACAAGAACAAAAAAAAGATAGAAGAAAAAATTCGCACTTATAGATTTCAGAAAAAAACATTGAAAGATATCATCATAGAAAGTAAAGTAAAAAAAGAAGTAGTAGAAAACAGTATGAAAATTTTAACATCCGTTAGTACTGTTTTTTATGTATTACTACTTCAGTCAGTTTTAACAATATACATCTTTTACATAAACAGTATCAATAACTATGCAGTGACTTTCGTTTCTGGCATTTTAAACACTTTCCCAAAACTGCAACAGAATATAGATTATAAAAAATACAGTGGATTTCTTGAAGCAGTTAAAAATAGTTTTAGTACACTCAATGATGGCATATATAAAGTAGTCATGATTTTAATGATATGCTTCCTTGGATTGATACTTATATCGCTCTTTTTTATATACATTGAGGCCAAACGAAAAAGCTATTTAATTGAGATGTATAGTTATCAAATAGAACATTCGAAGAGATATTTAAGGTAAAATTATTGTTTATTCTCATAACTACTTATTCCAAATTTAATAACTTTTACATTTACATTGTAAAGCAATGAAAACGCTCCATAATCAATTTCTATAAATACTTCTTCACCCTTTGTTTTTCTTTCAAATGTTCCTGTGATAAAACGGTAGGATGTAATGCCTTTGTAACTCACTGCTTGATCTATTTCATGTTCTATTTTTTTATATGTTGTGTAACTTAAATAGCCGTCTCTTTCAACATTTTTGATATATTTTTCTGCAACGCTTTCTATTTTACTTCTTATGATATGTTCCTTATGTAAACTGTTTATGTTATAAATCATAGGGAAAATTATAACAAAAATAAAAATTATTAAGCTTATAATACCTATTAATCTCATTTTTAGCTTCTTCCTTCCAAACAAAAATAGATTGGTTCAAACTAAAATTTTTATTGCTGAATAGATACTCTAAACTGTTTCAATACATTTTTATGTACATACACTGACCTGGGAAGATCCGCAGGCCTTTTCCCGGCACTTTCGTTGAAGACAAGCCTTTCTTTTTCTTTGTTGTAGTCATAGTGAAGAATGCATAATTTTACAAGAACTTCATCGCTAAGTTTTCCTTTTCTTGAAAGCCGCTGTACAGCTTCTCTATGGTCCTTTATCACTAGCTCATAATCTTCATCATACTGTTCCCTTTTCTGCTTCTTATATTCATTTCTCCATTGTCTGGCTTTTTCTTGATTTTCCTTTTTGCGGCGTTCTTTTTCTTGATGATATTCCGGAAACTGCTTTAAAACTCTTGAAACTGTAGA
>NZ_SLWU01000056.1 GCF_004345675.1 Caldanaerobacter subterraneus
CTCCGGTTAGATTTTTTGGTTCGTTTCTATTTCTATTCTAACCAGGGGTGGGGAATGGCTCAACTCCTTTTTACACAATTATATAGACTTAACTTTTTTGCCAACGAAATATATGTATTGCTTTTTAGAATTAAACCTTGATCCTTACTACTTATTTCCAAACTATATATTTCTCATTTATACCTTTTCTCCATGCGAAAAAAGTGGTTCTATTGAGGGGTAAAAAAGGGAAAAGGATTAAGGATTAAATCTTTACGGAATAACAAAAGGATAAGTAGTAAGGCCTTGAAAAAGAAAGATTACACCACTTATCCCTTTTTTCTTTGAACCATGATCCTGCCCCTTTGGAAAAACTTTTTTTACGCAAGTTTCCATCCCATAAAATTTCATGTGGATTTTACACGGGTTGGAGTGGAAGGAAAGGGTTCTAGAAAAATGGTTCGGCGGATAAAAAAGTATTGACAATTGTGGATTACAATTGTAATCTAATGATAGACTACAATTGTAATATAAATTGGAGGTGATATTAATATGAAAAAAATGCCTAAAATATCAGAGTCCGAATTAGAAGTAATGAAAATAATTTGGGAACTTAAACAAGCATCAAGTTCGGAAATTGTAGAAAGGCTTGTGAAGACAACATGTTGGAAACCGAAAACTATTCATACTCTTATCAATCGTCTTGTAGAAAAAGGAGCTTTAAAAGCCGAAAAAAGCAAAGGAAAAGCGTATATTTATTTTCCTGTAATAAGTGAAGAAGAATATAGATCTCATGCCAGCAAAACCTTTTTGGAGAAGGTATTTAACGGGTCTTTAAGCTTGATGCTTGCAAGTTTTATAAAAGAACAAAAGGTCTCCAAGGAAGAAATCGAAAAGTTGAAAAAACTTCTGGATGAGGAAGTGTGAACATGGAAAAGATTTTTTATACCGTATTTTTAATTTCTATTCAGGCTTCTATAGTTGGGCTTTTTATTGTTCTTGTAAAACGAATTTTAAACAACAAAATTAGTCCGGAATGGCATTATGCTTTGTGGGTCGTGCTTATTTTAAAACTGATTTTACCGTTTGGTCCGGAAAGTGCCTTAAGTTTTTTCAATTTAATGCCCCAAGTTGAACAAAGTGTTGATTTTTTGCATTATCAATCATATCAGGAAAATATTTATAATAGGCCTGTTATTAATGATCGATTTGAAAAAGATAATATTTCAATAGTGGATGAATCGACAAGACTTTCTGATTCAAAAAATGAGGTAAAGATCTTGGCCTATATTTGGATTACTGTTGCAATGATATTTTTTACATTTATTATATTATCCAGTTTTGTATTCCACAAAAAAATTAAGAGACGCGGAAAATCCGCACCCGATTCATTATATAGTATTCTGGAAAAATGTAAAGAAAGGATGTATATGAAAAATAATATCAAAATAGTTGTTCAGGATGTGATAAAAGTACCCGCCATTTTTGGAATTTTTAAGCCGTACATATTGATATCACCAGAAATTTTAAAGCTGAATGAAGAAGAAATATCGTATATTTTCATTCATGAACTTGCCCACTTGAAGAGAAAAGACCTTCTTGTAAATTATCTGTTACTGGTACTGCAAATACTGCATTGGTTCAATCCTTTTATATGGTATTTTTTTAAAAAAATTCGTCAGGACATGGAGGTAGCAGCCGATTGGAAAGTACTTGATATTTTGGAGAATAATGAACGAAAGAAATACGGGAGAACTCTAATAACAGTGCTGGAAGGTTTAAATACTCCGCATATATCTTTTAAGCTGGTTGGGATGATGGACGATAAAAGTAATATAGAAAGGAGGATAGAAATGATAAAGATAATGGATATTTTTAAAAATAGAAAGAGATTTTTTGTTATCACGGGTTTAATTGTGTTTATAATCCTTACCGTTTTCTTATTAACCAATCCAACATCAAAAACTTTACTACAGATAGGGTATTACACTATTGAAATACCTACCGATTGGAAGGTAAAAACAGACACACCTGGTTTAATTACAGAAAAAAACACTATTTTAAAAATTATTACCACTACGAGAATAATATCAAGCGGGGAACTCGTATTTGAAAAGGATAACGTTCCTGTCGGAGGAGTTCAGATAATAGGTTATGAGCCGAATCAACTTTTGTTTTTGCCTAACCATTCGGAGGTCAAGAGTAAAAAGGAGATAGAAGGATTAATTACAAAGGCGGTTTTGGTAAACCTTGATATAACTCCTCCTGCAGCAACCGGAGATAACTCAATAAAAAACGAGAATCATATATATTTAATTTTTGAAGAAGATGGGATTGCTTATGATATTTACGCTGATGTAAAATACGTCAACGAATCTCAACTCATTAAGATTGCTAAGAGTTTTAAACCAGCTCCGGATTACGAAGTAAAAAAAGTTGTGGAGGGGTTTGGTAAAAGGTTGAAGAATGTAGATAAACTTGCTCCTAAAGAAGGTTGTCGAGAGCTCATAAAAGAGAATTATAGTCAGTATGTTTCGCAGGATTTACTTGCCGAATGGATTAGAGATCCATCAAAGGCTCCAGGGAAATATGTTTCAAGTCCGTGGCCGGACAGGATTGATATAAAGGATATTACTAAGATCGGCCAAGCTAAATTTTTAGTAACAGGAGATATTGTAGAAATAACGAGCGTTCCTGGTGAGGAATGGAGGACGGGGGTCACGCTGACAGTGGAAAAATTGGAAGGAAAGTGGTTGATTACAGGGATTGATTTTGGTTCACAGCTACAGACTCAAAAAATTGAAAATTTAGATGAGGCGGTAAGTTATGCTATAAAATCTAGAAGGCTTGCATATAATGAAGGAGAGGCAGCAACGGAGGGACACATTATCCTTGATGTAGAGGAAAAAGATGGAATTATTAAGGTTTATACCATAGCGAGTTTTGGAGCTTTTGGTTTTGAGAACGGTATTTTTACTAAGATCAGCGGGAGTGGTGCTATTCCAACTGTTATAACATTTTCCAAAAATGAAAAAGGTGTGTACTCTTTGCTTGAATATAAGGAGCCAATGGATGGAGCGTTCTACATAGATTCACTAAAAAAGATGTTTCCTGAGAAACTATACGATAAAGTCATTTCTGCAGATAAATATTATCCAGAGCTTGCAAAGCAGCAGGAAGCACAAGCAGCAGAATATTTAAAGAATATTGGAAGAACAGCAAAGGTAAGTGCAGCCTATGTAGAAAAGAAGCTTGTAAATATAAATGTAGAGGCATCAAATAAATTGTTTGGCGGAACAGAATTTCCTTTTCTTAATGATTATCCGTGGTGGATTGGAACGAGAGAACGAATCGAAAATGGTATTAGATACATTTATGAAACTTCTCAAAGTAAAACTAATGACGGCTACGACCTTGTAATTTTTAGGAAAACAAAAGAAGATGGGACTATAGTTAAAGAATATAGATATAAAATTGTCGATAGTGAGCCACAGCTCATATACAAAAATACAAAATAAAGCATATAGATTATGCCTTACTGCCTCCTCATCGTGTAAAATTGAATGTTAATCATTGCTATCCAGTCTGACCCAATTCCAAAAGACTTAGCGGCAAGTGTATTTCCCATTTATTCCTTTTCCCCATGCGAAAAAAGTGGTTCTGGTTGGGAGGAATAAGGGAAAAGGATTAAGGATTAAGTCTTTACAGAATGACAAAGGGATAAGTGGTAAGGCCTTGAAAAATTCGGGATTTACGCCACTTATCCCTTTTTTCCTTGAACCATGACCCTGCCCATTCGGAAAAACTTTTTTCACACAAAATTACCTCCCATAAAATTCCATGTAGATTTTACGCGGGGTGGAGAGAACAGAAATGGAAAGGTTTTTTCACGACTTTGTCAGTTGGAGGCCATTTTTAGGGTTAAAAAATTTTTCAAAACTGTAGGGACAATTTTACTCCTAATTATTGCCATAATACTTGGCTATATTCACTTTTTGTAGTATAATGTAATAAACTAACATAAAGGTGATACCATATGTTTCTCAAAATAACTAAAGCTGGTGGCTATGAGTATGCCAAAATTGTCCATAATTATCGCGAAAATGGTAAAATAAAGCAGAAAGTCTTGCTTAATCTCGGTAGAATTGATGAACTCAAAAATGACCCCATTTAAAGCTGATAAAAGAAGCGGGATACGACTACATTGTGGCAAGCAGACTGAAAAACATGAGTAAAGAGATTTTAGATAGAGTATTTGATGAA
>NZ_SLWU01000057.1:0-1421 GCF_004345675.1 Caldanaerobacter subterraneus
CTGCTCCCGTCAGGACCGGGAATAACCAGAAAGTAAGCAAGGCCGGTAAAGATAAACACTGCTAGGTACCTAGCAGGGGAGTGAGTAAAGATAGATAAAATCAAATAAACAATCAAGCCTAACAAAAGGCCTAAGAGCACAAAAAAGAGCTCTTTCCATCCGAAGCCTGGAAAAAATTCAAATCGTGCAGAAATATTTTTAGGAACTTGATACAACCCACATCATCCTCTCAAAATCATTCTCCTCATTATATACATGCTTCCTGCTGTCTGTCCTGCATGGCCTATGGCAGACCCAAGTCCTGAATGATATGCAAACTGTCTTAAAACAGCAGGAGTTTTAAATGCAACCCAGAGCCAGCCTATGAGCATTAAAAGATTTAGTACAGGCTGAGTAAACTGCATGTTAACTCCTGTTGAGAGAAAGCCCCTAATCATGAAAGTCTGCACAGCTTGAGATAAAGACAAAACAATAAGCTCTCTCCACCACACAGACCACACACCTTCATCGGGTCTTGTAAGTCCTACAGCCATAATAGGAGCTGACACTGCAAGAAAAGCAACTTCTACAGCTCTTATACCTGTCTGAATGAGAATTAAAATCCATATAACTACTGCTGTAAGAGCTATGAAAATAACAGCAGAAGAAAAAGAAGAAAGCTGCTGCAGAATTGTAGTAATTCCTGCAGTAGGATTGGCTGTTTGTGTTGAAGGCAAAGATGCTACAGCCTTTGCAAGCTCTGTACCCCACTCGTACACTGTCGTCACTGCCCAAGGACCTGCTGAAATCATTAGGGCAGCAAAGGCAGTTCTTTTAAGAAGCTCCAGAGGCTGTGCTGATGAATCTCCTGAGCTGTATAGAATGTATGTTTTTAATGCCTCAGCAGCTACCTTTACTCCTAAAAGAGTACCTGCTACTACTTTTGTAAGGTAGATTGCATTAGTTACATAAGGTGTATTTAAAATCTTCAAAGCCAGTGCCATCTCATCTCCTAAAAATGAAACAAAAAGGCTCAGGAGACTATCCAGTATATTCGTGAAAAAATTATTTACAGCATTCATAATCATGTTCTCTATTGCAGCAAACAAGAAAAACACCTCCAGAAAGGGCCGGTATAATCCGACCCTTTAAAATTACTTGAAGTAGGATAAAAATACTTTAACAATTGAAGCTGCGCTCATCCCTATTGCGCCGCCTATTAAGATGTTTCTTATAGACCTGTTGTGCGCTGCAGTAACAGCAGGGTCGCCGTCTCCCATCTGCTTCATCAAAGCATGATACCCTATAGCTGCTCCGGAAGCAGCAGGTATAATGTAAAGAATCCACGTTAAGACATCATTTAAAAGATTAACAGCACCAGAGACAAAAGTTGGCATAAAATCTCCTCCTCATCTTAATTTTGATAATAAATTCTCATTCAG
>NZ_SLWU01000057.1:1517-3857 GCF_004345675.1 Caldanaerobacter subterraneus
TTCTCGATGTCAGGTATCCATACAGGAGCAGGCACCACCTCCCTTACAGCTTCTTCTAAAGCAGCAGGAATTAAATCTTTTGCTGCAGGCCATTTAGAAAGGTCGGGTAGGGGAAGCCATGCAGGATTCTGCCTTGCCTGAAGTATAAGTGCTCTATCCTGCGGCCACCTCAAAACTTCATCAGGAATTAATAAAGGCCTTCCTGTGAGGCCCTCTGATGTGCTGTGACTGTAATCTGTATGTTTAACTTGTGAAGAATAACTTTCAGTCCTTATTGTGTACTGTCCTGTTTTTAAGCTTATTATCTTCGCTGTTTCTGGGTCTGTTGTGAGGATATATACCCAGACAGCACAGTTTCCTGTGATTGTCTGAGCAAGCTCTTTATACTTTGCTTTAATCTGTGATATATCCTGAACAGCCAGCAAGAACCTCATGTTTCTTCCTGCTGCTACAGTGATTTTTTTATCAAAGTCAGGTATTGGAGGAAGGTTCCCAAACTCGTCTAGAATAAAATTAACTCTTTGAAGAAGTCTTCCTCTGTTTTTATTTGCAAGGTCAACTAAAGCTTGATAGGCTTGCGAAATATAAAGTGTTGCTAATACGTTTCGTGTGCTTCGTTCATCAGGAATGACTATAAATACTGCTGCTTTTTCTTTTCCTACAGCATCTAAATCGTGGTCCTTTTTTGATGTAAGATAAACAACTGCAGGGTCGCTCCAGAGCCTTAACTGTGCTGCAGTGCCTGTGAATATAGAGCTTCTTAATCTATCTTCTGAAAGAGCTGCAACTCCGTAGGCTGAAGCAGCAGGATGTGTATAGGGTAACGACTTAAAATACCTATCTAATAATTCTCCTCCATTTGCGCCTAAGCGGTGGAGCATCTCATAAGCACTGCCTAAATGCCTTGCCTCCTTTGGCGCAGAAGAAGCAACAGCTAAAATTAAAGCAGCTGTTAAGCTTTCCTGTGACTGAGGCCATATGGGGTCTACCCCTATTTGTGGCTGTTGATTTGTTATTATGTTCGCTATGTCCCATGCACTTTGACTTGCACCAGAATAATCACCGGCTTCAAGATAAGATGCCACTTCTAAAACAGGATTCCACTGGTTTCCTCGATATGGATTTCTTAAGTCAATTAGAATAACTTTATATCCAAGCTTTTTTAGGTATTCTGATGTATAGCTGTACAGTTCTCCTTTGGGGTCAGATACAATCATACTTTCTCCTGTTTTTGCAATAGCCCATATCGTTGGTAGTATTATTCTTCTTGATTTACCGCTTCTTGTTGAGCCTATAACTAAGCAGTGAGTATCTCCTGTGTCAAGCCATGCTTTTGAAGTAGAAGGATTAAACCCTACAACAAAGCCCCCTTTCGGGGGGTTGTTGTTCAAATTCCACACTGTAAAAGTTTTTGATATTTCTTTTTCTGTTCTCCACCTTGCGGTTCCATATTCTCCTCTTCCTGCTGCTTCAGGAAGACCCAACTCATCAGTTTTTCTTTTTCTCCTTCCATAGATAGGAAAAAGTACAGAAATTAAAGCTGCAAAAACAGCAGGCTGTAACCACAGCCATGAGGTCTTCACATCTTCTTTTTTGAGCAGTAAAGATATTCCCGATAAAGGTTTCTCTTTTATATATGCCTCCCATTTAGGAAGGCCTTCTTTAAAGCCGTAATCTTTAGCGTAAATCGGGAAAAGCAGTAAAAAAGGTGCGAATAAAAAATCAAGCATGAGAATTAGGACAGCTATTATAGCTCTAAATCTCACGGCTTTCACCCCTTCTTTCTGCCATTCTTCTTTTTTTCTCCATTTCTCTTTGAGCTGCAATGCTGGTCTCTGCTTCTGCTCTTAATCTTTCTCTTTCTAAAGCTCTCCATGCTGAGCGCCATACTGTATTTATAACTTTTGACGGGTCTTTCTGAAGTGCTGCTGCGCCCTTCAGCACAATCTGAGTTACTCTTTTCTGTATGTCTTCGTAAGCCTTGTCTGCTACTTTTTTTAAAATTTCAGGATTTGATGTATAGTGGCTGGCCAGCTCTTTAGCAAGGTCCTTATATCTTTCAACAGATTGAGAGAATCCAGGCTGCTTTAAAAGCCAGTCTGTAATTTCTTTTGCTTTTTCTTTTACTTCTTCAGGCATGTAAGCAAAAGCAATGCGTCCATGAGACGGCATAATTTTTGACAGCTCTTTAAGTTTTTCTAAAAGTTCTTCTTTTGTAGTTTGGTCAAGGGTAGGGGGGAGACCGGGCTTTTCTCCATTTAGTGCTCTTATTTCTATTCTTGCTTTTTTGACTTCCTTCAGCACTTCTGAAATATCTCTTTTAGCTGTATCTCTTATTAA
>NZ_SLWU01000058.1 GCF_004345675.1 Caldanaerobacter subterraneus
CCTCTTGTTATTTGCTGCATAGTTCAATATTAACATTTAATGGTATTAAATACTTGATTCTGGTTATTAAAAATTATTGTTTTTGGACAGCCTCTTTTTTTTAGGCTGGTTGTCCAAAATATTCACTATTTTTGCAGTGAACATGTGGCTCTTTTCAAAAAACCCGTTGTTGGCGTATATACCTGCAAAAGCCAGCACGATAAAAAGAAGTCCTATTATGAACGAAAAAAGCTCCCTCCACACGATATTCAGGATATCTGCCAGCTTCAACCCCAGGACCACTCCTAAAAGAAAACCTGCCAGCGGAATCACGTAAAGTATGAAAGTAGCGGAAAGCAGCGCCCTGGACTCCATCTCGATTTCCACTATCTGGCCTACTTCAGCATTCTTTTCATTTTCAGCCCAAACTTTTAAGGTCTGTTTATTCGAACCACCACTGCAAGCCCTACACTTTGAACAGGCCGACGTCCGTATCACTTCAACTTCGGCCTTGTTACCCTTTTTTGAAACAACAATAGCTCTTTCTTTCACTAAGAATCCCTCCGATAGTTTTTATGATATCACACAAATAGTTTTAATTCAATGGGCCTCAAATAAGTTCTTTTGTTATTAGGAAGCACTAAAATAAAAAAGACTCCTCTGAGGAAAATCCCCACAGGAGTCTTTTTCAAGATTACTTCATGAACAGCGGTGCGAAAACTAGGGCCACGATAGTCATAAGTTTAATTAGTATGTTCAAAGAAGGACCCGAGGTGTCTTTGAAGGGATCACCCACAGTATCTCCCACAACAGCCGCTGCGTGAGTAGGTGTACCCTTGCCGCCATAATTTCCTTCCTCAATATACTTTTTGGCATTATCCCAAGCGCCACCTGCGTTAGCCATCTGGATCGCTAACATGACGCCGGTCACCAGTGCACCGGCTAAAAGCCCTCCCAGAGCTTCTCTGCCAAATATAAACCCGATAACCAGGGGTGCAGCAACGGCAATAAGACCGGGAATTATCATCTCCTTAAGAGCCGCTCTAGTGCTGATATCGACGCACTTGGCATAATCGGGCTTGGTCTTTCCCTCCATTATGCCCGGGATTTCCCTGAACTGCCTGCGAACCTCTTCGATCATCTGGTATGCCGCTTTACCCACCGCTTCCATGGTCATCGCGGAGAACAGGTATGGCAGCATTGCCCCTATGAAGAGACCAACTATAACGTCGGCCCGCAGGAGGTTAATACCCTCTTTCAAACCGGCGGCTGTAGTGTATGCCGAGAACAGCGCCAGAGCCGTCAGCGCTGCAGAGCCAATGGCAAACCCCTTGCCCATAGCTGCCGTGGTATTTCCGACCGCATCCAGCTTGTCGGTGATCTTCCTGACCGACGGGTCGAGTTCGGCCATTTCCGCAATACCACCGGCGTTGTCGGCTATGGGCCCGTAAGCATCTACCGCAACGGTCATACCCGTAGTAGACAGCATACCGATTGCCGCGAGAGCTATACCGTAGAGGCCGGCGAATTTATAGGATATAATTACTGCCAGGGCTATACACAGCACCGGCAGAGCTGTACTCTTCATTCCGACTGCCAGGCCTGTTATAATGTTGGTGGCTGGGCCGGTCTGAGATGATTTTGCGATTTCTTTCACTGGGCTGTAGTTGGAAGAAGTATAATATTCGGTAAGCATTCCTATAATAATACCCACCACGATACCGGAAGCAGTTGCATAAAAAGCGTTTATTTCCCGCAGGAAGTACCTGCTGAGGAAGAAAGTGGCCAGTATCACAAAGATGCCGCTGGCAAAGCTCCCTTTGCTGAGAGCCTTCTGAGGATCGGCTCCCTCTCCGGTCCTCACGAATAGGGTGCCGATGATGGAGCTTATTATTCCCGCCGCCGCTACAAGCATTGGGAAGATGATGCCCTTGATGCCATATGGTTGTCCCGTCGTAGGACTAATGGCAACGGCGCCAATGGCTATACCGGACACTATTGAACCCACGTAGGATTCGAAAAGGTCGGCCCCCATACCAGCCACATCACCTACGTTATCCCCTACATTGTCAGCTATTACTGCCGGATTCCTTGGATCATCTTCAGGTATGCCAACTTCCACCTTGCCGACCAGGTCTGCTCCGACGTCGGCGGCTTTAGTATATATTCCCCCGCCCACCCGGGCAAACAGAGCTATGGAACTGGCTCCGAGGGCAAAGCCATTGATGACGTCAAAGCTTTTTACATCCGACAGGTCCCCGAACACGAAGTACAGTATCCCAAGGCCCAGAAGACCCAAACCAACCACCGACATCCCCATAACGGTGCCGCCGGAAAAAGCTATAGAAAGGGCCTTATTCATTCCTTCCCGTGCCGCATTGGCGGTTCTTACATTGGCTCTGGTAGCAACGCTCATGCCGATAAATCCCGCTAGAACAGAAGCTATAGACCCGGTTATGTAACTTATAGCCGTCTGCCAGTTTATAAATGTGCCTATGACTAGGAACATTATAATAACGAATATCGCCAAAGTTTTATATTCCCTGAATAGAAAAGCCATAGCACCTTCATGTATGGCGTCGGATATTTCGCGCATACGCTCGTTCCCTGCAGGGCTCTTGACAACCCTAATGGCGTTAATGAATGCAAACAAAAGTGCAAGTAAGCCTGAGACGGGTGCTATCCACATTAATCCTTCCATCATTCTCCCTCCAAAAAGTAAATTGTTTTAGGCCATTGCAGAAACCAAAAACTTTACAAATTGCCATTAACTATTATTGTTTGTAAGTATTATTTTACCACTATTTTTTGTTAATTTGAATATATATTGTTTAATTTGTTCTTCCATATTTTCGATTATTGTTGCTTTAAAATACAATAAGTTCCAAAGATTCCATCCCACAACCTTTTCCATGATAAATATTAGCCATATGTTATACCTCATAACGTACCTTGCAATATGACACAAGCATTTACGAGTAAGTTACCCCCTTTATTTAATTAAAGGGTTAGAAAAACAAACTCCCTACGCCATAACTCAATATCATAATTAAAATAGCTGCTATAGTATTTCCCATAAATATAGCCAAAAGCGCCTGCTTGAATTCCATATTTAAAAGAGCTGCAGCCAAACTTCCACTCCATACTCCCGTTCCAGGCAAGGGAATAGCTACTACCAGTACAAGCCCCCATACACCATATTTTTGTATTTTTTCCCCATTATATTTTAAAGATCTATCTGTAAGCTTATCTATTAACTTTTTAAATAATCTCGTTTTTTTAAGACGATTAAATATAGGTTTAATGGTAAATAATATAAAAGGTGCTGGTATCATACTACCTATCAAGCTTATAATCGTGGCATAAAAAGGAGATAACCCTAAAGATATGCCTATTGGAATTGCTCCTCTAAGCTCTATTACTGGCAATGCTGCTATAAATAGAATTGCTAACTCTTTGGGTAGCAAATTGAGTATTTCTCTTACAAATGATTCCATTATCATACCCCTTTACTTTCTACTATTATGATTATGACTAAGTCTTTTTAATATTATTATATCTTATAAATGATAAATTTTGAACAATATTTCTTTGTAAGATAGTGTCAAGATACTGTAGGATTTTTTTAAGACAACCCTTGTACCTTACTTAATTCAGGGCTTCGGTTTATCATGTTTCTTATATAACTTGCGCGTATTTTATCGCTCTTAAAATCCTGTATATTGGCGTTACTTTCCCTATATTCAAAACTGTAATATTGTTTATCTTTTCATTTGTAGA
>NZ_SLWU01000059.1 GCF_004345675.1 Caldanaerobacter subterraneus
TCGCCGCTACCAGCAAAGAACGGAAATCGTCACCTATCCAGAAGTAGAATTCACACTTTATTTCATCTGGGGTGACGATTATTTTTTTTATGTAGTTTTTTAGCACTTCTTTAATTTCGTAAGGATCCTTCGATGAATTAATTATTTCCCTATCCTTTTCAAAGATTTTTAAAATTATTTCTGGTGTAATAAAGTTTGTTTCTTTTTTATTTTCCAGCTCTTTAATTCTGTAAGCAAGCTCATTTCTTATTGTTTCTAATTCATTCATTTTTTCCTTCATAATCGGCTGGAACATCCCCTGAGCAATAGCTTCTACTATGTTTTTCATCTGCTCTTCAACCTCCTTATAGCGCTTTTTCAAGAAAGCAATTTCTTCTGCCCTTTCTTTATTCAGCTTCTGATTTTCTTCATTTAAAAACCTAGCTAATACTGGCGCTACTTTTGGGTCAAGTACTCTCTTGTTCAGCTCATCAATGACAAAAGCTTCCAGTTTTTCTTTGTTTATATCTCTGTTTGTACACTGCTTTGTTCTGTCTTTTCTGCTGCACCTATAAGTTACATATTTCCCTCTGCTTAAACACCCTACCATTTTAGAACCGCATATTCCGCAGTAAACAAGACCTGACAAAAGATAAATCCTTTTTGCAGAATTAGCTCCTCTTGTTATCTTTCTTTCTTCTATTTTCTTTTGTACCTGTTCGAACAGGTCTTTATCTATTATTGCAGGAATAGCATTATCTACAACGATTACGTCTTCTTTTACCATTCTGTGATTTTTCTTTGTACCTTTGTTAAATATATATTTACCAATGTATTTTTCATTTTTCAAAATTTCATGAATGCTGTTTTTGCTGAACGGATTCCCCTTCTTCGTTCTGTAACCTCTTAAATTTAATTCATCAATTATCTGCCTATATCCATATCCCTGTGCATATAATTCAAAAATCAATCTTACTGCCTCAGCTTCTTTTTCGTTTATCACATATTTTTCATCTACAATATCATATCCTAAAGGTGGTATACCTCCATTAAATTTGGCCTGAAAAGCATTTTCTTTCAATCCCTTCATTACCTCCCTTGCGAGGTTTTTGGAGTAGTACTCAGCCATTCCTTCAAGTACCGACTCAAGAATTATAGACTCGGGACTATCGTCAAGCTGTTCTAATACCGATATTAATCTTACACCATTCTTTTTCAACTGTCTTCTGTAAAAGGCACTGTCATATCTGTTGCGTGCAAACCTGTCCAATTTATGTACAATAACAGCATTGAAAAGACCTAATGAGCTGTCTTTTATCATCTGCAGAAATGCCGGTCTATCATCAGTTGTAGCGCTCTTTGCTTCATCAGTGTATATTTTTACTAGCTGTATACTATTCTTTTCGCAGTACTCTTTTATAGCCCTTAATTGGGCCTCAATGCTCTCTTCTCGCTGATTATCGCTGGAGTATCTTGCGTATGCAGCAGCTCTTAACTCTGTTTCAGCCATGAGAAATCCCCTCCCAATCTTATTCAGCTTTTGTAATATATTCTAATATCTTTTCCGATATTTCATCTGCTTTATCTTCCAACTCTAAATATTCCATGTTAAGTCCTATAATATAGCTATGTTGTGGCATATCGTTCAATATATGCTGTATTTCATGAATAAATGTCTTAACTTGTGTCCTGTAATTTACATTTCCGTTTAGTAATAAATGATAGTTTCCTCTCCTACTTATATATGTAAACCCCAGCACTGTTGAGGGTAAATTAAACACTATATGAGTTCGTATACCAAATGCATTCATAACATCATGAAATGGGATTGTTTCATCCATTAAAGCTTTCATGAGAGAAGTGTTAAGTAAATTGATACTGCTCAATTGAATCATTCCCCCTTATCTTCTTTACAACAAGAATGTTTTGTAGCAGTTTACCAATGTGTAAAAAATTTTTTTATTTCTTCTAATGGGATTTTTACTTTTCCGTATGGTATATTCTCAATAAAATATCTATCCATATTATGATTAAATAAATCTGACATAATTTCATGAGGATCTTCAACAATAAAAAACCTACCTTGTAAAGCTCCACAATGTTCGCATGTATTTGCAAAATAACTCATACTTACTGTTTTACTAAATATTTTCCGTATAGTGCGGTATTTAGTAGATAGAAATTTATCGAGAATTTCTATATCACCTAATCCAATAGGATCTAACCATGAAAAGTATTCATCTAATTCTTCTAAATCGTAATTTAAAAAATAGGAGTAAACTTTTGTAGTTTTTCCACACTTCCAACAAATTCTATCCCAACTATAAAGATTAATACCAAATTCTTTTATATATTCAAATGCCCATTCATAAATCTTTAATGTTGATTTGCAATCAGGGAAATTCGAACAACCCACAAATTTACCAAATTTCCCTGACTTTAAAACATAATATCCATCACATTGCTTACACTTAACTTTTTTCATGTTCTTTCCACCTTTATTCCTCTTTATCTTCTTCATCTTCTATAGCCTTTATTATTCGAATTATCTGTTTTATATCCTTAGGAGAAAGCTTCTTGGTCTGCTTAAATAAAAGCTTTAAATCCTCCCTTTCCTTTAATGTATTCCAAAACTCAAACAGCTCTGGATCATCAGAAACAGCCTCAGTAATCTCGTCAACTGGAGAGCGAATATCTGTTCTACCAAGAAGATAATCAATGGAAACGTTAAAAAAATCAGCTATTTTTTTTAGGGTTTCATAGTCTGGTTCCTTCCTTTCTGTCTCATATCCCGCTATAGTAGAACGACTTATTCCTAGTATCTTTGCAAGGTCCTCTTGGGTTAAGTTTTTTTCTTTACGTAGTTCTCTCAATCTATCTGAAAATGTCATTTTTCGAAACCTCCTTTTATGTTATTGTAGCTAAAAATGTCCCTAAAATAAACAATATGTCCCAAAAAGAAAAATTTTTTTAAAAAACTCTTGACAATGTTTCTAAACGGAACTATAATAAGATTAGGTAAAGTTGCTAAACGGGACATAAAGTAGGAGGAGAAAAATGAGATACTATCTAAAAAAAGCGAGAAAACAAGCTGGTCTCACACAGGCAGAAATAGCCAAAAAGGTTGGAATAGCAAGAACCAGTTACACTAATATTGAGTTAGGTATTAAAAATCCATCTTTTGATGTAGCTACTAAAATTAAAAAAGTTCTTAATGTAAATGACGACAATATTTTTTTAAATATTGATGTTCCTAAAAGCAACGTAAAGTAAATAACTATAAAAATGATATAAAGGAAGTGATCTCATGAAGGTAGGAATAATAAAAACCACCATATCTAGAGAAAAGCTCATGGCAGGAGAGTTCACACCAGACACCGAAGAAATAATTAAGTATGAAGAAGTAGACGAAGAAGAGTATTTTAAACCTTTGGTACAATATCTTTATCCAAAAATAAAAAGGTTCATCGAGGAGGAAAAAGGAAATGTGGTTGGAATTCAAACCAATGAAGAATAAAGACCTGCTTATTAGAATAGCCGAAGCACTTATGAAAATAGTTCCAATCAGAATAGAAAAAGCCGATGAAGGCTGGAAATTGATGATAAAAACATAGTATATAGCCGTAGTATGCCCAAAATGCGGAACAAAAAAGTTGCATAAGTTATTGGAGGTGTATTTTGTGGATGTAGAATTAGTAAGAAAATAT
>NZ_SLWU01000060.1 GCF_004345675.1 Caldanaerobacter subterraneus
CTGCCGTGATCTTCGGAATATTTGTCTTTTACTAAATCGTATATGAAACTAAAATCTATAACTCTTTCTATCTTCCTTAAAAGGTGATCTTTTGGAACTAATTGATCTATGCTTACAAATTCTATTTGATGTCTTGCGTCCTGTTTCTTTGATAACATCTTACTTCTCCTTTCCTCTTTTGCTTCATACCACTAAAAAAACAAGGAACCCTTTTCATCATAACGGGTTCCCGATATTTTGTCAACAGTCTGAAAGGCTTTTAAGCCTTTTTATTTTTTTGTAAAAGTCAATTTGCAAACATTTTGCAAACATAAAAACAATACAAATAAACATGCTATTTTCTTTTTTATTTTTATGACCCAACTTTTTCCCACACTCATACAGATTTAACTTTTGTTTCTGTAGATATAATAAAAAATGGTGATTTTAGGACAGGATTTGAATGAAGAACAAAATTGGAAAGCTGCCTAAAAAGTCCTAGGCAGCTTTCCATTTACTCCTCTTCTTCATACCTTGCTATAATTCTTGTAGCTATTCCTCCTCTTTCCTGAAATTCGCCTATTATTTCCATAAATTTTGGCTGCAGGAATTCCACCAAATCATCTAAAATTCTGTTTATTGCATGTTCTTGCAATATACCTACATTCCTATAAGATGTAAGGTAATATTTTAAGGATTTAAGTTCTACAAGTTTTTTGTGGGGTATATACCTTATAGTAAGTTTTGCATTGTCAGGTAATCCTGTCCAAGGGCAAACAGAAGAAAATTCATCGGTAATATACTCCACGATAGTATTTTTTTCAGGATACTCATATTCAATAGATTCTAGAACTTCTTTGTCAATTTTTTCGTAACCGTAAATGTCAAATCTTCTCTCTTTATATTTATCTGTCAAATTTCACAACTCCTTTCTTTTCAATTGTGAAAAGCAAAAAATATCCAGTTACCAAAAGTACAGTTTCCGCTACTCCCACGCTTAAGAAAGTCGGAATAAATGGTATGCCTGCAGAAACCTTTAAAGTAATTGCAACTGATGCTGTAATCCAAAGGGCTATGAATATAGCTCCTATCGCTTTGTGAGTAAGTCTTCCAATGTAGTATCCAATTGTACAGCCTATTAAGTTCGAAAGAGGCATAAAAATTAATTCCATTGCACCAGCAAATGGGCTAAACAAATTTGCAAAAAAATTTCCTATCATCATGGAAATAGCATATTTTTTATTGAATACTACAATGGATTTCGTAATTTCCCCAACTCGAAATTGAACGGGTAAAAACGAAATGGACGAAAATATAATTGTGAGTGCGAAATAAATTGCTGCAACAAGAGCAATTTCAGCTAAATCTTTTATTCTTTTTTTGGGCACAAAATTACCTCCCTTGTTTTGTTAACTGGGGTTACCGCGACCCAGGTGAGCATTTTGTTGCTCACTACGATTAATTTTAACATGATTGTATGAGTAATTTGAACTAAAAAATAGCCTCTTAGCAAGTTGTAGTAGGAGTTCCTAAATATTCACTCACTATTTGCATGGCACAGAATTTCCCACACATACTGCAGGTCTTTACATTAGGCTTATTCTTAGTTACACGGTATTTTTCGGCTTTTTCAGGGTCAATGGATAGTTGTATTTGTTCATTCCAGTCTAAATTTGCCCTGGCTTTTGCCATAGCTAAATCTTTTTCTCTGGCCTTTTTTATACCTTTCGCTATATCTGCAGCATGGGCAGCAATTTTAGCAGCAATGACACCTTCTTTGACATCTTGGACGTCAGGAAGTCCAAGATGTTCTGCAGGGGTGACATAACACAGAAAATCTGCTCCTGCAAAAGCAGCAATCGCTCCTCCTATTGCAGCAGTGATGTGATCGTAGCCCGGAGCGATATCTGTTACTACCGGCCCTAGCACATAAAAAGGAGCATTGTGACAAAGACTTTTCTGTAGTTTTACATTGGCTTCGATTTGATCAATGGGAACATGACCAGGTCCTTCTACCATTACTTGAACTCCTGCTTCTCTAGCCTTTTTAACAAGTTCGCCTAAAATTATCAGCTCTTGAATTTGAGCTGCATCGGTTGCATCTTCAAGACATCCTGGTCGAAGCCCATCCCCAAGACTCAGCGTTACATCATATTTCTTTGCTATGTCTAAAAGCCTATCAAAATATTGATAAAGGGGGTTCTCTTTTTCATTATGAAGCATCCAGGCTATTGTAAAAGCTCCTCCTCTACTTACTACATTCATAATTCGTTTGTTGTCTTTAAGTCTTTTAAGGGATTCTAAAGTAAGACCGCAGTGGACAGTGATGAAATCAACTCCATCTTTTGCTTGTTCTTCTATCACTTTAAAAATAAATTCCTCAGGCATTGCTACAATGCTGCCGTATCTTGATATAGATTCTACTGCTGCTTGATACATAGGCACTGTACCAACAGGTACAGATGAGTTTTTGATTATTTCTCGTCGTGACTTGTTAACATCGCCACCAGTGCTTAAATCCATTACTGCATCTGCTCCAGCATCTATAGCTACTTTCAACTTTTCAATTTCTTTTCCAATTTCAGGAAAGGCATCGGAAGTTCCAATGTTAGCATTTACTTTTGTTGACAATCCTTTTCCTATGCCCTTGGGAACGAGATTTATGTGGTTAACATTTGCTGGTATTACTATTTCACCTTTTTTGACTCCTTCTAGGACAAATTCTTCAGACACACCTTCATAGTCTGCAACTATTTTCATCTCTTTTGTAATTATGCCTGATAAGGCATATTCTAATTGAGTCATAATAAAAACCTGGTTACCCAAACTGTACAAAAATGTACAGTTTAGATAGCTGGGGTATTTGTAGTCCGCCCTTCAGACTTTCCCAGCCCCAGCAGGCGGTATTTGGGAAAGCCATAGCCCCTGCCCCAAGAAGCAGGAACTCGCGCCCTTACGGGTCTCTCCACTTACCCTGAATTAGTAATTCTTTCAGGGTAGAGAAGTCTCTTGGCACCTTCTCAGGAGAGAGTGGCGTTACCACCGCTACCTTGAGAACTCGCCAAAAATCATAGGTACTAAAACTTGTTCCATCCAGAGGTTCTAGCACCCTTCCTGGCTCACTCTCAAGGCTTTGCAAAAATTTTATTGCTTTCTTTATCTCCTTTATATGTTTCTCTCTTAAATGCTTGTTTCTAACTGTTTTCTTTACATGCTCTTTTAATTCTTCTAATTCATCTACAGTCAATGCGTTGAGAAACTTCATATAATTATCTGGTATCTTTTCTTGAAGTCCCAACCCTCTTCTTGCTATTACATAGGCTGCTGCTACATCTTTTGTTATTATATACTGCGGTGCATATTTTAACATCCCTATTATTGAGGTGTAAGAAGGGTTGACTTCTATTACTTCTATCCCTTCTCTTTTTGCTAGTGTTTTTATTTTTAAAAGAAGTGATTTATAACTAAAGTTATGTCTTATCCTTCTTGATTTTCTCCCTGAAAAGTCCCCTCTTTTTCCTTTGTCTTTTATTTCTAATTCT
>NZ_SLWU01000061.1 GCF_004345675.1 Caldanaerobacter subterraneus
GGCTTTTCTCCATTTAGTGCTCTTATTTCTATTCTTGCTTTTTTGACTTCCTTCAGCACTTCTGAAATATCTCTTTTAGCTGTATCTCTTATTAAGTCCCTTACTGCTGATTTTTCTGCTGTAAGTGCCAGCCTTTCTTTTGCGTATATTTCACGAATAAATATTTTTCTTATGTCTTTTCTTTCGCCATGTGAGAGCACTCCTCTAGTGCGCTTGGGTTCTTTCTCCCATAGTATTACATGCACATGAGGATGACCTTTTGTCTGATGAAAAGCAGCTGCCCATCTTAGGTTTGATTCTGGAATACCCATTTTTGCTGCAGCTTCAGGAAGTGTCGCTCTTAATACTTTTTCCCATGACTCTCTTGTTGTGTAGCCCAATCTTACAGCATCATCTTCTTTCAAAGATAAAACCATTCTCCAGACAATGCCATTGTGGTTTTTAAGCTCCTTTTGAACTTCTCCCAAGTCAGGCATTTCCTCCTCAGCAGTGAAAAGTCCGTGGCTTCCAGGCCTTTCGTGCATGTACTTTGTGTGCCACTCAGGAGTGTCTGGCTCCAATTCATCTTCTATGCTGAGCTCTCCTCTGTCTGCTCCCGGCCTTGTTGCAATGTACTGAACGTGGGCACTGTTCCTTGCTTGGTTTTTAGCTGTTGGAGGATAAAAAGCTATCTTCATTACAAAAGGAGAGCTCATTCATTATCATCTCTTTCTTTGAGATAAGCGGCTGCTTTAACCCTTGCTTCATTGTAAATTTCAACAGCATTGTGTTTGCCTAAATCTGCTATAGTTTGCACATTCATGTACATTGCTGTGGCTGCTGCAACAGCTGCTTTAGCCATGAGCTTGGCCAGCCGGTCCTCTGTCGGTCTTAGTACATCCCGCATGGCTTTGCGAACGGCTTCGGTGACTGCGTCTATGCCACTTTCTGCTGCTTCCTGCGTTAGTCCTTTCTCAAGTATCTTTCGTACTATAGAAGATACTGTTTCTTGCCTTCTAGCTGATAGGTCCAAGAGTAAGCTGTAAATTTCGTTTGAAACTTTCACAGTGATTTTTTTCATTAATTCACCACCTCCCTTGAAAGGTCATACTTTTGTCAGACCAAAAAAGTATTGAAAAATAAGGGTATATTAGTTTTGGGTATGACGTATGTCGTACTTAAATGTTAAGTGTCGTACCATTTGTCGTACCTTACAATTTCCGTATCCGTCGGGCACTGCCCGACGTGTGTCATACCGGCGGTCATACCGCCTTATCCTGCATTATAAAAAACAAGCATAATAGCTCAGCAGGTTTTGAAAAATAGAAAAGCACCCTTGCACATTGCAAAGGTGGTTTTAGGTAGCATCTTTCTCAATATGATGCTTTATTTTTGAAATTTCATAGATAACTCCTATACGGAAGTCTAGTAAATCATCTTCTAACTTCTGGTTATTGTGTCTGTTGTACCAGTATAACCCATCCGTATATACATGTTCAAAAAGCTTGGTCACATCATATTCAGCAGCTTCAATATATCCTTTTTTAAAACCAATACCTGCGGTTATAGAGTGCATCCCATTATATACAAAACAGATGTTTACAGGAGAAAAATAATAAGCTTTATGATTAAACTTATCGTATTGAAACTCATTTCTACCTATGTTTTTAATGTTATCTCTCATTCTTCCCCTGTGCCATGGGAAAACCAAAACGCACTCTTTGGCTAAATCAACCTTTTTTACCTCGGCTTTATCTTCGTATATTGAGAGCATATTCCCCTTTTCATCGTAGTAATGGTAAGGAAAAGGCAGTGATATTCTTAATCCTTCATCAAACCATTTTTCCCTGTAGAAAATGTTTGTTAGCGTATCATATTTTAAATCTTCTCTAATGACGCTAAGTATAAAATCCAGTATTAAAATTTGGTCTTCCTTTGTCTTTTCTTCTTCAAGAGTTTCTTCAACGAATTCCATAGCATATCTAAACTCATGGACAGGATTTACAAAATCTCTATACCACTTTTTCTTCCGTTTCCATTTAAACAAAATTTTCCACCACCTCCTTTTCTAAAAGCTTAAGGACGTTGTAGTAAATTCTTCCCTGCAGAAAAGGTTCATAGTGCATTAGTGAAATTATCTCGTTACATGCTCTCATATACCTTTTTTCGTCAAGAGCTTTCTTTATTTTAACAAGGTGCGGAACATATGAAAAGTGAACTATATTTTTCTCATACTTTTTAGAAGGCCTTAATTTCTTTAACTCCTTATAAAAATCCTGCAAAGCCTTTCTTGCCTCCAAATTCTTCTCTTCTCCTTCATCATTCCACCAGCTGTCATAAGGTTCCAAAATAGAATAAAGCTTCTCCATCTTTACACCTCCAGTAAGTTTACCTAAAGGGACAAAATATCTTCTAGGCTTTCAAGGAGAACTTTTTCATCATTAGAGGTTTCACTCTCAGCAACCGGTTCAGGTTCTGGGGGCTGTGATGGCTTTTGTACTTGTATCCCTGTCTGTTCCAGTTTTTCTAATATGGCTTCAATTTTTGCTATTTTAACTCCAAAGTCTCTGTAGAAGCGCAGAGCATTTTTTATGTATTGACTTTTGTCTTCCTTTAATGATTCAAGAAGATCCTCAATATCCTTATCTTCTTTATTTGTGCGGAAACTGTAGACTTTCAATTTGCTTCACTCCCATTTATGTTTACACCTTCAAAAGCAGTTAGAAGAGTAGGGGAGAGGAGGTAAATTGTGAATTTGTATTACAGCTCTGATTTTCAACTGCTTAAAAATGTAATACAAAATTGAAAATAAGCCTTTGTAAAAGCAGTTGTTTAAAGGATTTGGTGATGTAAACATATGTTTAATCAGAAGTGTAATACAAAGTATAAAAATAAAGCCTTTTAGGTTAGATAGTATAAGGCTTAGAAGGTGTAAACACTATTTTAAAGTAGTTGTAATACAAATTCATAAAAAACAATCTCTAAGCGTCCATTTCTTCTGGGTTTAACTCTGTAAACATGTCTTCATCTGCTTTGCCAGTGTGAGTAGATGTAACTTTTTCAATTATGCTTTCTTTCGACAGTTTTTTCTAAGAAGCTCTAGAGAAATTTCTTTTTCAGGCTCCAGTGTGACAATATAGTTTTTATCCTTCTGCTCTATGAACATGTGGCCGGTCAGTTTCAATTCATCCCATATTTCATAAACTTTTTCCTTCATGCCTTTTTTTTAGGAAGAGTTATTTTAATCATATTTTTGCTCCTCCTTTGTCATCATCTATGATTTTAATAACTTTCTCATCTTTATTTTCGCATACTCGTATGATGTACTTTATTTCTCTC
>NZ_SLWU01000062.1 GCF_004345675.1 Caldanaerobacter subterraneus
GGCTTGCCCCTTGACCGTAAGGCGAGCAGGCGTATAATCTGTGACGCGGGGGCAAACAAAAAAAGAACGTCTTTTCAACTAATATCACTAAATTTAAAATGCGGTTTAAAAAATTATCTATAAAATATAAAGTATACTTTATATTTTTTGTATAAAAACATAAAGTATGTGTTATAATATTATAAGTGGGAGGTGAAAAAATGTCTATTACAAGCTCAGAGAATATATTAAGGATTTTATACTCTTATAACCCATGGTGGAGGGAAGGATATTTCCCTCAAGATCTGTCTAAACCCGTAAAGAGAGTAGTCTATCATCAAGCATTCGAATTACTAATGCATCCAGCCATTAGAAGATATGTTATACTTTCAGGCGCACGCCGTGTTGGTAAAACCACAATTTTATATCAAATGATAGAAACCCTTTTAAAAAATCAAGTGCACCCAAAAAAAATATTATATGTATCTTTTGATCATCCTTTATTTAAATTAAGTTCCTTCGACCAAATTATTAACCTTTATGAAACAGCCATAAATCAAGAAAAGGAAGCTTATATATTTCTAGATGAAATTCAATATGCAAGTGATTGGGACAGATGGTTAAAAGTCTATTATGACACCAAACCAAACTGGAGAATTATTGCCACAGGTTCAGCTTCTCCTGCACTTATTGAAGGTACAAAAGAAAGTGGTGTTGGTCGGTGGACTGTTATTTCTGTACCTACTCTTTCTTTTTATGAATTTTGTGAAATACTTGGAGTCCCAGAAAGACCAAATAACTTACCCGATTTAGATTTAAACGAAATTTCAAATTTAAATGAGTCTCAATTAAGTGAGCTTATATTTTTACTTATGCCCTTGCAAAAGTATTTTAATAAGTATTTAACAATAGGGGGATTCCCCGAATTTGTATTCTCAGAAGATCAGTTTTTAGTGCAAAGAATATTAAGAGAAGATGTGGTTGACAAAGTTATTAAAAGAGATATACCTTCTTTATTTAATGTAAGAAACTTAGCGGTATTAGAAAAGGTATTTTTATACTTATGCTTCAATTCTGCAAGTGTTATAAATATTTCAACGATAAGTAAAGAAATTGGAGATGTTTCAACGGTAACGGTAGAAAACTATATTCATCTTCTAGAAAATGCGAATTTAATTTACAAAAGTTTACCCATAGAATTAGGTGGGAAAAAAGTTTTAAAAGCAAAACCAAAAATTTACGTCTCTGATCCTGCTTTGAGAAATGCAGTTTTGATGATAGACAATATACTCTTAGACAGTAAGGAACTTGGAATAACGGTTGAGACAGCAATTTTTAAACATATCTATAATTTTTACTTGCAAACAAATGCTAGAATAGGCTATTTTAGAAAATCTTCTGATAATCAAAAAGAAATTGATGTAGTTGTTGAATTCCCACATAGTAAATCCTTAATTGAAGTGAAATTCAGAGAAGATACAACACTTTCTGAAAATGAAGCTATCGTTGAGATGAGTCAAAAGGAAAAAAATATTGCTTCAGCAGTATTAGTAACAAAAAGACCAGAAGATTATGGAAAAGTTAAGATTTCTACAAAGGTACCAATAATAAAAATTCCTGCTTATGCATTTATGTATTTATTTGGGAGACGATAACTTATTCATTTAATTGAAAATTGGAGTATGAATGAAATAAAAAATATGCCCTGTATAGAGTAACTGCTCTATACAGGGCCTTCATATCAAAATTTAGGACCAATGATTTGTGATTTTGAATTGTCGTATATTGAACCTTTCACTCTAACGGTAATAGTATCTGTAGCTGTTTTTATTCCTCCGCCTGCCAGCTGCTTATAAGCCGTAAACACTATCTTGTAAGTACCGTCAGGCATATTTTTAGGAATAATTACCACAACATCTCTTCCTTCATCTTTGGTGTGTTTAGTATGCCATGTCATCACATCCTGCGGTGGAGTGGTTAAAGGTATATCAGGCACTAAAGTGGTCACATTGGAAGAAGTAAATTCATTTTTTGGGTACCACATTCTTGCCTCTACACGGTATGCCTTTCCTTCAGTTCGGGCATATAGAATCATCGCTTCTCCTGCTTTGTATGTGGTCTTGTTTGAACTTCCAATAACAATAAGCTTTCCTTGAACTTGTACTGTAACTGTGTAAGGATCTGACCACATTGGTGTGAGGTTTGGATTCCTGCCTGTTGGGTCATCCAATACTCTCAGCTGTATCTTGTATGTTCCATCATCTCCAAGTCCCATTTCCTCAAAAGTAGGCTTCCATTGATTTATTGTTACCCATGTCCCGTCAGGTTTCTGTACTTTCCATTCTCTTGCTACAATTAGATCACCGTCAGGGTCATAGCTCTGGTCTGTGATCGTAAAGTGCTCATCAGCTACTACTGGATTCGGACTAATTGTAAATCTAGCCACAGGCTTATTGTTTTCGGGTATTATGGTCACGGCTTGAGTATAGGGCTCTGACCAGAGTGGTGTTCCAACCCGAGGATTATCCCTAACCTTAAGCTCTATTGTATATGTTCCAATTCCTAATGAAGGTATATTGTTAGGTACAGTGCTGCCGTAGTTTATCCATGTTCCATCGGGTTTCTGCACTCTCCACTGCCGTTCCGCAATAGGATCTCCATTTGGGTCATAGCTTTGATCAGTTATTGTTATTGTCTTATTATTCACAACTTGGACAATTGGATTCACAGTAAACTGTGCAACAGGCGGTAAATTTATATTCTGCGTCGTTATTGTCTGTACTTTTGGCTCACTCCATGCTCCTTCTAAATCCTGTACCCTAAGGTACACTAGATAAGTTTTTCCTACAGGGAATGTCCCTGACATTTTACCATCATGCCATGTGGTTTCATTTACTTCCTTCCACTTCCACTCCCACGCCTGTATGCCTTTATTAGGCAGTGACATATGATCTAGGTCGTAGCTTTGGTCTGTAATTGAGACAATGTAGTTTGAACCGCTTGGGGTCATAGTCACAGCAAACTGCGCAATAGGTGTTCTGTGAACGTAAATATACATCGTGCTTAAAGGCTTATAGCTCCACAGCCTGTAGTTGTCAAATCTATCATCATCCTTTGGATTATCTCTTGCCTGATACTCCACTTCATATTTCCCAACCTTATCAAAGACAGTTACAGGCACATCTAGATATTTTCCATTAAAGCTTGCAAGTCCTAAGCTGTTTTCAAAGTAATTCGGGTCATGCAGGTACATCCATCTTTCTTGATATTTTGGATCATTTTCTGGGTCATTGTAGTAGGTTTTTATCTCAATTG
>NZ_SLWU01000063.1 GCF_004345675.1 Caldanaerobacter subterraneus
CTTATATACTCTATATATGGTTTTATCCTTCCTTCATATGCCATCTCTTCTATGGTCTTTCTTAACTCATTTAGGTCGAGGTTTATCTTGTATTCTTTCTTTAAATTCGTTTCTATATATTCCCACATTATTGTCTTGATTACGTAATTGGGTATTTTTAAAAATAATCTCGTTTTTTCTTGTCTCTCTATCGTTAGTAATCCCATATAGAATAACAGTGATACGAAGTATTCTTCGTCGTACATCCTGTCAAATGAAAATTTTGTCACTATCTCCGCTACTATCCCTTCTTCTTTTATGATTCTCTCTAATAATGCTCTGTTCTCTTCATTCATTGTAAGTCTGTTTAGTCTACCATAGTCTGTCTTTACATTGTCGTCTACTAAATACTCTGGATATCCTCCTGTGTTTTTGTATTGTGCTAAAAAGTATAGCACCATGTCTGGATTGTATACCCTTCTCTTGGCATTTTTGTGGAATTTATAGCCATCGTATAATTCCCTTAAGTTATCTATTAGCTCCTCTTTTTCCTCTATCCCTACTTCTTCTAATACCTTCACCACTTCTTCTTCTGTAAATCCTAGCATCTCATTTAAGCTTAAATCCATTGTGACGTTTAATGCTATGTTAAATCCACTCGTTAGATCATCCAACATTATTGGAGATATCCCTGTTATAAATATCCTGTCTATTACACTCTTTGTCCCTATCTTTAATGTCTCGTAAAAGTCTCTTACAAAGCCTGATGCCCTCACTATCTCCCTGTAAAACTCATTGTCCCCCATCGCTATTATGTCATTGGCAAAATGGTCATACTCGTCTATTATTAGGTATATCTTTTTACCTACTTTCTTTACTTCCTCAATCAGCTGATTTATTATCGATTTTATATCTGGCTTCTCTTTTATATGTTGTTTTATTTCCTCTATGTCTTTAAATATATTTTGATACTTGTTGAAAAAGCTGTTTATTGAGTCAATTAGGTTTTGTTTAAAGGATTTCTCTAGTCTATTCCTATCTCCTGTATCTAATCCCGAAAAATCAAGCTCTAATATCATATAACTGTTCCTTAGTTTAGTAGGATTTTTCCCTATATATAAATCGCCAAATAATTTCTCAAAGTCTCTCTCAGTGTTTATGTCATAGTAGTTCTCTAATGTAGAAAGAAATAGACTCTTCCCAAACCTCCTTGGCCTTATGAAAAACAGGTATTTGCTATTTAAGTTCTCTATCTTCTCTATATACATCGTTTTGTCTACATACAGGTATCCTTCTTCTCTCATCGCTCTAAAATTTGACATGCCATAGGGTATTTTCTTCATCTTTCCCACCTCATAATTTTCCCTTTTCCTTTAGAGTAAACTATATCCCCAATGAATTGGCGAACTTTGTACTCTCGATGAAACCTTGTTGAAAGTCCCATCACTACGCAACTGCCAACCCAAGTAACAGGCGAACCGCCGCCTCTATAGAGACACGGTACCGCTTATAAGCACTTGCCTGCACCTTTATATTTTAATGAACAATCCGGCGATATAAAAATATACCACTAACGTCAGGGCGTCTACGATGGTGGTTATGAGCGGACTGGCCATGATGGCGGGGTCAATTTTAGCCATCTTTGCTAAAAGCGGCAGTAAACCGCCGACTATCTTGGCCATAATCACCGTTACCACCAGTGTAAGACTGACCACCAGCGCGATGGTAGTGCTCACCTGCTCAATAGTAACAAGCCGTAAGAAGTTGAAGCTTGCAAGAAAAAGGCCGACAATAACGCTCACCATAAACTCTTTTGCCACCACTCTAAAAACATCCCGTGTTTTTATTTCGCCCAGGGCTAGACCCCGAATTACCATTGTCGACGACTGGGAACCTGCATTTCCTCCTGTATCCATTAGCATAGGTATAAAAGCAGCCAGGATTACCATCTTCTGGAGAAAGTCTTCAAACTTTTGTATGATCCGGCCGGTGAATGTGGCCGAAATCATCAGAGCCATAAGCCAAAACAACCTGTTTTTGGCCATGGTAAAGGGGCTCTGACTTATATAAGATTCTTCGGTAGGGCTTATTCCACCCATCCGCTGAATATCTTCGGTGTTTTCCGCTTCTAGAACGTCCACCACGTCGTCTATGGTTATAATGCCAACCAGCCGGTTTTCCTGGTCTACTACAGGCATGCTTAACAGGTCGTATTTTTTAAACAATGAGGCGACAAATTCCCGGTCATCGTGGGTTTTTACAGTGATGACCTGTTTGTCCATCAGGTCTTCGATTCTGGTACCAGGGTCTGCCACCACCAGGTCTTTCAGCGAAACGACACCTAACAGATGTCTTTCTTGGTCTATAACGTAACAGGTATAAATAGTCTCCTTTTTAGGAGCGGTATAGCGAATATGAGTAAGTGCTTGAGCCACCGTCATGTCGGCTTTCAGGTCTACAAATTCGATGGTCATGATGCTGCCAGCGGAATCCTCGGGATAATTTAAAAACTGGTTAATAAGCCTTCGTTCGCTTTCCGGCGTCCTTTGGAGTATTTTCTTTACTACATTAGCAGGCATTTCTTCCAGAAAGTCTATCTTATCATCGAAAAAGAGGTCTTCTACCAGGCTTTTTAATTCGTCTTCTTCGATCATCTGCGAAAAGGCTACCCTTATTTTATCCGACAGATATGAAAATACTTCCGCAGCCCTATCCTTAGGCAGCAGTCTGAAAGCCAGCAGGCTGTTTTTAGCGTCCAGATGGTTCAAAATTTCCGCTACGTCCTGTACCGGAAGTCTCGACATTTCTTCTTTTACGGCTAGAAAGTTTTTTTCCTGTAACCATTGGCGAAAAAGCTCTTCCATTTTTTCGATATGCACAATAATACCCCCTCTAGTTTGGAAGCGCCTCCGGCGATGTTGGGTGCCGACGGAGTACCCCCGTTTTTAGGTAGAATAAGGCATCGTCGGTTTATTCAATTACTTGGTATTCGTCCTTGCCTATGAATATGACAAGTGCTTGTTTTACATCCTTTCTATCTTTTAAACCTCTACTTTCTATATACCTCTTAAGCTGCTTTATACCTTCTTC
>NZ_SLWU01000064.1 GCF_004345675.1 Caldanaerobacter subterraneus
TTCTTCCGAATAGCCCAAAGCTACTTCGTTAAAATTACGCCTGCGGACTTCAGGCTTTTGGGTAGGCATGGGTGTTTTCTTTTTGCTTCTATTTAACGGCATCTTTATCAGCTCCTTCTATTTTGTTGATTAATTTGCATTCATGAGCTTCATTAAATCTTTCGAGGGAAATTTTTTCTTCCTCCTTATAAGTGGCCAATCTTTTTATTAGTTCATCGAAATCTACTTTATGGCCGTCGAAAGCCGGACCATCAACGCAAGCAAATTTGATTTCTCCGTCTACGGTGACACGACACCCACCGCACATGCCTGTGCCGTCTACCATTATGGGATTAAGGCTCACCATAGTGGGTATGCCATAAGGCTTGGTAATTTCGCTTCCTATTTTCATCAAAATCGGGGGACCTATGATAATAATCTCATCAAATTTTTCGCCTTGTTCTAAAAGCTCTTTAAGTACTACTGTGACAAACCCATGGCGGCCTTTTGAGCCATCGTCGGTACAGATATACATCCTGTCGCTAACAGTTTTTATCTCTTCTTCCAAGATTAGCAATTCAGCTGTCCTAGCACCTATAATAGAAACTACTTCTACCCCCTGCTGATGAAGCATTTTGAGTTTAGGATAAAGTGGAGCAATACCAAGGCCTCCTCCTATTCCTAAAACTTTCTTGTGATTAGGAAACTCCACCGGCACACCTAAAGGCCCAACAAAGTCCTGGATATAGTCTCCAGCTTCTAGAGTTCCTAACACCCGGGTGGTTTTACCTACTTCTTGGAATACTATTGTGACAGTGCCATTTTCTGAACTGTAATCTGCAATGGTAAGAGGAATTCTTTCTCCTCCTTCTTTTATCCTTAGCATAACGAATTGGCCTGGCCTTGCTTTTTTGGCTACTAGTGGTGCCTCTATTACAAACAACTTGATGGAAGGTGCCAATTCTCTTTTTTCTAAAATTTTGAACATGATAATCCTCCTTCTTCTTTTATTTAATAGTTGTTTATTTACTTCGATGATGTTATCAAGTGTTAATGGTGTAAAAATGTTAAGAAAATAACTATTTTTTGTTATTTTTTTACCAAGAGTTTACTGGCCGATGTGTCATATAAAAAAACCAGTGTATTTAGCCTTATTAACATAAAAATGGGGGTTTAAGTCCCCATTTTTATGTTAATATTACAACAGGTTTGATTAGGTCTTTTGGTTTATCTTTCATCAACATTAGAGCTTTTTCAATATTGTCAAATCCTTGGAAAACATGAGTAACGAGTTTGGAAGGATCGACACGCTTATAAAAAACAAGGTTAATCAGTCTTTCCATTCTTAGACGTCCACCAGGGCATAATCCGCCTTTTATAGTTTTATGAGCCATGCCGCAACCCCATTCAAGACGAGGAACAGGCAGAACATCTCCTTCGCCAAAATAATTTACATTAGCGATGGTGCCGCCAGGTTTAACAATCTTAACTGCTGTAGCCATAATGTCAGCATTTCCTCCAGCGATGATGGCAGCATCGACACCTTTGCCTTCAGTTAAATCCATAATCTGACTGTCGATAGGACCATTTTTATAGTTTACAATATCAGTAGCTCCATAGTATTTTGCAGCATCTACACAAACTGGTCTACTGCCTACTACAATAATCCTTCCAGCACCCCGCAATTTGGCACCAGCGACCGCCATAAGACCTACTGGGCCAATACCCAAAACCGCCACCGATGCACCTAATTCTATTTCTGCCAGTTCGGCTCCATGGAAGCCAGTGGTCATCATATCGGGAATCATAACTGCAGCTTCCAATGGAATTTCTTTAGGCAGATGTGCTAAATTCATATCAGCATCGTTCACATGAAAGAATTCACCAAAAACACCATCTTTTATATTCGAAAATTTCCAGCCTGCCAGCATTCCACCGGAGTGCTGGTGATATCCTCTTTGTACTTCAGAGGTCCGCCAATCAGGGGTAATAGCTGGTACAACAACGCGATCACCAGGTTTAAAATCTTTTACCTCACTACCTACTTCAACTACTTCACCTACAGCTTCGTGACCGAGTATCATGTTATGTCTTTCGCCAATGGCACCTTCAAAAACGGTATGAATGTCCGAAGTGCAAGGGGCCACAGCTAGAGGTCTTACGATAGCGTCAAATGGGCCTGGAGTAGGCTTTTCTTTCTCAATCCAACCGACTTTACCGATACTGAGCATTGCAAAACCTTTCATTATTAAAACACCTCCTAAAATACTGGGTAAGTCATTAATGTGAATACTACCTTACCCGTTTATTGTTAAATTTTTTGCAATTATATAATAACACATGTTTAAAAATTTGTCAATCATTTATTCGAACATAGTTTAAAATTATCGTAGGATTTTTTAAGTAAACAAAGGACTAAAGAAAACTCTTGTGATAAAATAGAATTTGCAAAAAACAAAATCACAGAAAGGGGTTGTCTATTGTTCAAAATCTAGAAAACATCATACTACAATTTGCAGTATGTATTTGTCAAGTGAAAAATACTCCAAATTTCAATTGAAATTTTCCCTTAACTCTAAAAAATAAATCAAAAATTTAATATTGATTATTTTTTAACAAAATGCTATAATTAGTATTGATATAAATTTTACAAGGAGGTAATTAAAATGTGGGAAACTAAAATAAATCCCACCAAGATTTTTGAACTTCAGTGCAAGAATACAACTTATTTTGGAATAGGTAGTATAAAGAAGATAGAAGACATTCTAGAAGTTCTAAAACATAAGGGTATCGATAATGTCATTTTTGTAACCGGAAAGAATTCATACAA
>NZ_SLWU01000065.1 GCF_004345675.1 Caldanaerobacter subterraneus
CCTCTAAGTCATAATAGAATCCATCCATTTTTTTACACACCACCCAGAATCAATTCGGGTTGAAATTGTTTAACTTACCATATATTATATAGGTAAGAGAAGGAAAAGTAAAGGGAGGCGGTAACGTTAAATAGGGTTAAAAGGGGTGGGTAGTAGTTAGCTAAGATAGACTATTTCAAGTATAGTCTATCTTACCACACAAAAATTGTCAAAATTATAGAGTTTGATTAAGTTCAACAAACTATTGAATCAGTTTAGCTCAATTATCCACTTGGTAGCCATGTTTATTGAAGGAGGGTTCACGATGAAAAATAGAAGAAAAATCTTAAGTAGTATCTTTTTAGCTATGGTTATGATTGTAACTTTTTGTATTCAAGCTATGGCAACTGAAATCGAAAATGAAACTTATATTGAGGTTCCTATTGTCACAGTTAATGAAAATCTTAACGTGGCAGAGATTGGTAAAATACTTTCGGATTCAGCAAAAACATCCACAAATGATATCACAACGGCATCTACTCCTACTATAATTTATGCTACTATAACCCGATCCGGAAATACTGACACTTGTCATGTGTATTTAACCTGGAGTGGAACTGATCTATATTACGCTTGGCGTTTCAAATCTTTAACCATAGAGGATACGAGCTTTCTCTTTCCAAAAACGTATGCAACATTTGGGGATGGGAAGACGTACAGTACATACTATACTGGTGTCTCCAGCGTAGGTACAGTTTTTATTGGATATGCTACAATACCAACTCATGTTAATAAGGTAAAGGTAAGTGTTAAGGATTTACAGGGGTATAATCTGACTTCTGGTGGTTGGCTTTCAGCATTAACATTTACAGGTACAGTTACAATAAACTAAATAAAGAATTAAAACTTTTCAATGAAAAGGAGCTAAGACAATGAATAACAGAGAGAACTTAGTAAAAAAATATAAACATAAAATTACTCCTGGTGAAAAAAGTATTGAAGAGCTAATTGATTTCTTGAAACAGAAAGTGGATATTATAGAAATTTCCACAACAGACTTGCCAAAATCTATTATGCAGCACATTGTATTTAATGTCGTTCATTGTTTGCGAAATCAGCAATTAAATCTTACTGCTGATGAATTGAATTTCATTGCATACAAACTTTCCAAAAATGATAAAAGTAATTTGTACTATCAGTCCAATTATGCGCACATATCCAATAATGAAAAAGATGATATAATTTATGTTGTTTTTGAAACAAAAACAGGATGCATCCATTCAAATTGTAACAGATTGCTTTTAGAATTATTCATTGAACAAGGAATTAGTGAGTTTGATTATAAAAACAAAACACCTATGTTCTATGCTTACTTGGGCTATTTGGATGCGTATAATAATGGAGAATATTGAGTTTACAATAAGGTAAGCATAAAACAATCCACCTCATACAAATGTCAAGCATCCAGAAGTAAGAGCAGAAATATTAAAACAAAAGACAGTGGAAGTAATTAAGTCTCTTGAAAAGTGATAAAGTTTGAATTTTAATAATTGTTGGAATGTATTAGAATATAATTAAGAAATTTGTAATGGTTGTGTTTAAAATGACAAATTTTGATAATGATAAACTTGATGATATTATTTATTAAAATGCAAGGATGTTGCCTAAAAATGCTAAAAAAGAAGTTTTAGATTTTATAGAATATCTTATTCAAAAGAGAATGAGAATTGTGAAAGAATTATTTGAAACAACAAAAGAAACTAAACAAAGGTTGGAAGAATTGGGTTATACAGAAGTGAGTATTTCTAAATTTGTGGAAGGAATAAGGGATAACTCCAAGAAAGTTCCTACAAATAATTGAGGGGAGTTAAAGAGCGGCAGAACCGATGATTTTATAGTCAGCAAGGAGTAGAATGCTAACATTTTACTCTCTGCTGTTTTTTTATATTAAAGCTTTTGAAAATTTTCCAGGTCTATATTATAAATTTTCTTGCAATTTTCTATGACCATTTTCCTTAACTTTTCATGCCCACATATTTCTGAAAGATTTACAGCCTTTAAAAGAGAATCTATGTAGTTTTCTCTATTAAGCTTAAATTCGGCAATTCCCTTTCTGAAGTATAAAAGTGCCAACCCATTTAAAGTCTTGTTATCTATACAAGTTTTAATACCTTCTTCTGCGTAATAAAGCGCCTTATCATATATGGAAGATAGGTGATACGCATAGGAAAGGTTATAATATACCCTAATTCTTTCTTCTACATTGTCTGGCTCCAGTGCTTCTAAGCAGAAAAGAAGTATTTCTATACATTTTTCGTATGATTCTTTTTCTCTTAGTATAAGGGCGATATTCATTAAAATTCTAACTTCCATACTGCTGTACACAAAGCGGGTATAGTTAGAAAGAGAAAAATCTGGTATAGTGAGTTTCATGGCTTCAATCAATTTTTCTAA
>NZ_SLWU01000066.1 GCF_004345675.1 Caldanaerobacter subterraneus
GCCCTTCTGCACACTGCCTGACGAGGTTAAAGAAGCAGGAGCAAGGAATATGCCTGCTGAAACTGTTGCTGCCTCCTTCCCCTTCACTGCTTCAGGCATAAACGATGGAACTGGTGTTGTTTTGGGAAAAGACAGAGACGGTGGATTAGTACTGGTTGATATATGGAAAAGAGGAGGCGATAGGACAAACTCTAACTGGACTATCCTTGCAAAGCCCGGCGCAGGAAAGAGCTTCACTGCTAAGATGCTTCTTTTAAGAGAGTACATGCAGGGAAGCAGAATCATAATCATAGACCCTGAAAGGGAGTATAAAGACATGTGTAATAAGCTTGGAGGTGTGTGGATTAACTGCACGGGTGGAGAAGGAAAGATAAATCCACTTCAAGTGAGATTGAGGCCTGTTGAGGAGGAGGATGAGGAAAACAGTAGTTTCCAAAGCCCGTTAGCTTTACACATACAGACTTTAAGGACTTTCTTCAGCCTATACCTCAGAGACTTAACAGATACAGAGAAAGCAGCATTAGAAGATGCATTAGTGGAAGTATATAAGGCAGCAGGAATAACATGGGGTACGGACCCAAGAGATGTTCCTAATGATAAATGGCCTACTGTGAAAGAGCTTTATGAGTACTGTGTGAAAAAGGCGGAAGAAAATCCTGAGACATACACAAGATTGGCAGTACTTTTAAAAAGAGCAGCAGAAGGAGCAGACTCATATTTATGGGCAGGCCCAACTGCTGTGGAGGCTGACTCCGATTTTATTGTTTTTGATGTTCATGATTTGCAGAATGCTGAAGACCAAGTTAAAAGAGCGCAATATTTTAATGTGCTCTCTTTTGCATGGAACATACTTGAAAGGGATAGAAGAGAGAGAACTGTTTTGGTTGTGGATGAAGCATGGATGCTTGTAGATCCTCAAACGCCTCAGGCAATTGCATTCCTTCGGGATACGTCAAAGCGAATACGAAAGTATAATGGAAGTCTTATTGTTATAAGTCAGAACGTTATAGATTTTTTAGCGCCAGAGGTTCAGAGATACGGCCAAGCTCTTTTAGATAACCCCACTTACAAGCTCCTTTTAGCGCAGGGAGAAAAAGACTTAGAAGCAATAACGGCCCTTATGAACCTTTCTGAAGCAGAGCATGACCTTCTCGCAAATGCAAAAAGAGGAGAAGGCCTTTTTGTTGCAGGTACACAGAGAATTCACATAAAGATTGAAGCAGCACCTTATGAAATGCAGTATTTAACTGGAGGCGGAAGTTGATGAATGTTTTGGGAAAAGTGCTTCTGGCTCTTCTGCCGGATGATTTGGAGAGCATTTTTAAGTTTGCTCTTCTTTTTGTTGTTGTTCCTGCTTTAGTGATTGCTGTAATTTTTGCAGGCCCCATTACTGCTTTTGAGAAGGTTCCACTTATTACTGCAGAGCAGGCCAAATTCTACATCAATGCAGCAGAAAAGGTGAAAAAAGAGTTTAACATGGGTCCTGATTGGAGAGAGCTTGTTGCAATAGACGCTGTAAGGTTCAAGCAGGATTTTTCCAAAGCTACCCCTGAGGATGCGTATAAGCTTGCTTCAATGTTTGTGCAAAACATAGGAGAAGTTGTTACAGAAAATGGACTGCACTTTCCGGTATATAAGCTTTTGAGCTTAGATGAGGTCTTAAATATGCTTGACTTTACAGAAGAAGAAAAAGATAAGGTTTGGGAGTTTCTTGAGTTTCTCAAAAATACAGACCTTTCTTTTTTGTTAGATGCTGCTTCAGGTGTGCCTGAAGGGTGGGTACCTGCTGAGAAAAATCTTAAGTGGCCTGTACCGGGAATTTACACTGTTACTTCTCCTTTCGGTCCTCGAATTGACCCGGTATACAGAGTAGAAAGATTTCACTCAGGTGTGGATATAGGAGCACCAGCAGGAACTCCTGTCGTTGCTGCTTTAGATGGCGAAGTGGCCTACGCAGGATGGAATGGCGGCTACGGCTTAGTTGTTTTTATATGGCATAACAACAATTTAGAGACAAGATATGCTCACTTATCTTCCATAGCAGTAAAGCAGAGGCAGGTTGTAAGAGCTGGTGATGTAATTGGATATGTAGGCTCCACAGGTAAGAGCACAGGCCCTCACCTTCACTTTGAGGTAAGAATCGGGGGAAGAGCTGTAAATCCACTTGACTTTTTTAAGTAGGAAAGGAGGTTCAGGCTTGCTTGTTTCGATTATTGCTGGAAAACAGATGGCTGAGGAGATAAGAAAAGCTTTAGCTGATGCAGGAGATATAGTTTTTGAACATATTGGTAAATTAGATTCTGAGAGTGTTAAAGAAATATTTTATTCTGCTTCTCGGGTTTCTTCAGA
>NZ_SLWU01000067.1 GCF_004345675.1 Caldanaerobacter subterraneus
CTCTCACCTGAAGAGGTAAGAAACATCAGAGAAAGTTATGGGTTAAGCCAGAGAGCCTTTGCCAAGCTTTTGGGCATAGGTGAGGCTTCTATTGCAAGATATGAAACTGGAGCTTTGCCTGAAAAGTCTTTAAGTAACATGATAATGCTTTTAAAAGATCCTAAAAATATGGAGAAGCTCCTTGAGAAAAATGAAGAAGCTTTAACCCCTAGGGAAAAGATAAGGCTTCTGCGTAGATTAGAAGAAATAAAAGGAGATGATGAAGAAAATGCTGTAAAAATTCCTAAAGAACTCTACAACCTGCTGGAAGATAAAGCTAAAAAAGAAGGAAAAAGCACCGATAAATTTATTGAAGAGATTTTAAGGAAAGTTATTTAAAAATTTAAATAGAAAGGAGTTTTTGCTATGAAAAAGATAATTTCTATGATAATTGCTGTCTTATTAATTTTTTTATCCATTCCTGCTTTTGCGCAAACTGGAGGTCAAGAAGAACAGCTTCCCTATCAAGAGTGGATAGATAAAGGATGGATAAAGGCAGTATCACCTGATGAGAAAGGCCATGATAGATTAGGTTGGTACTACATTATGCCCGGAAAAGAAAAAGAAATAGCTTACAGTGATAAGCTTAAAAATACAGATAGGATAATTGTAATAGGTGGTAGTTTTGATTACAGCAGTATGCCGTTTGAACAGTATATGAAAGACTATATTGAAAAAGGTTTAAGTAACGTATGCTTATACGATTTAACTACAAAAGTTGAGGAATATGGTCAAGGATATTTAGCAAACGACTATATAGGTATCGTAAGATATAACCATCCTGACACATTCAAAATAGAGCTTTGGAAACAGTTTACAGTTGGCGCGATTACAATCAACGGTGTAGATTGGCAAAAAACACCTTACAAAGATATAATATTGCAAGCACTTTATAGCAGATGGGAAGGTTTAAAAGACCCTGCTTATACTAAATATTTGGTTGATCCTAAGTGGAACGGCTATACAGAAGAATGTATCTATAATTGGGATGGTGTAGATGTGTGGGTGGGTAAGAACGATATTACAATAAGATATGAACTTAAAGAATACAAGAAAAAACTGCCTACAAAAGTCATATCAGATAATGGTGTTGCGATGATACCACTTCGAGGCGTCATGGAAGAATTAGGAGCAGTTGTTGATTACAATGCTAAAACACAGCAGATAACCATAAAAGATAAAGGCAAAACTGTTGTGCTGAAAATAGGCTCTGATACAGCAGTAGTAGACGACAAGGTAGTTAAAATGCCGAGAAAAGTATATGTGAAAAATGGATACACAATGCTTCCGTTAAGATTTGTTGCTGAAAATTTAGACCATGCAGTAGAATATTCAAATGACGGTACAATAACAATATGGAGAGCAAAATACACTACACCACCAAGTATATAAAGGGGCTTCAGCTTAGTTTGAAGCTTCTTTTCTTTTTCTAAAAAATCACCGAAAGGAGATGAGGTTTTTGTTCAAAAGAATTGCTTCTGTAATTGTTCTTATTACATTTCTTGCAGGGTTAATATACATTCCTAAGCTGGAAAATGCCTATGCAGCAGTAATTGATGACGTAGGAGACTTAAATTTAGCTATTGATACTCCCGTGACACTAAATCCTGATAAATCATATAATTTAGTCCCTAACCCAATTCCGCAAAAGCCTAATGACAAAAAGCTCTATTCCGGTAAATGGAGCATATATGTTGACGGTACCCTTGCAGGATATGATAAAGTAATAAAGCATATTTACACAAAAAGCAACGCAGAGCAGTACAATTTCATAAAGTACAGCACTGTCCCTCAGTGGATAAATGTACTTGGCGGTAACCCTACTTTTGTTAATACGTATCTAAATCAAATCAAATTAAGCATATCGGGTTCAGACCGTGTGTATATACGCTATCTTGCAGAGCTTAATGGCGCTCATGTGGTAGGATATAAAGTACTGGATGAAAAAGGTGGTAAAGGAGA
>NZ_SLWU01000068.1 GCF_004345675.1 Caldanaerobacter subterraneus
ACAAGTTATATAAAAAAGCATGATAAGTTGAAGGCTGAAATTAACTAAGTTTCAGGGGTTGTCTTAAAAAAATCCTACAGTATCTTGACACTATCGTGCCTGATAAACATATTTGTAAATTAGGGTAGAAAATGTTAAAATAATTTAAAATGAGGTAACGTAAAAGGAGAGGGGGAATATAGTGATTATAGTTACTGGTGGGACAGGTCATATTGGAAATGTGTTAGTGAAAAAATTGTTAGAAAAGGGTTATAAGGTGAAAATAATAGTACCTCCTGGTGAAGATTTAACTTCTATATTTGGCTTGAATGTTGAAATTGAATTTACAGATATTCGAAATAAAGCTCGCCTAATTGATTGTTTCAAAGGGGGCGAAATTGTATTTCATCTTGCAAGTTTTATTTCAATTTTTACAAAAGATAAAAGAGTATATGACGTAAATGTACATGGAACAGAAAATGTGATAGAGGCGTGTATAAAAAATAATATAAAAACACTTATTTATGTTAGCTCGGTCCATGCATTAAAAGAAGAACCTAAAGGAAAAGTAATTAAAGAAAACAAAGATTTTAATCCGGCTTACGTAAAAGGTGATTACGCAAAATCAAAAGCAATTGCTACAGCAAAAGTTTTAGAATCACAAAAATTAGGTATGGAACCTATTGTTGTTCATCCTTCAGGAGTTATTGGACCTTATGACTATAAAATTTCTTTTATGAACCAGGTTATAATTAATTATTTAAGAGGAAGATATAAGTTTTCAATAGAAGGTGCGTATAATTTTGTTGATGTAAGAGACGTAACAGAAGGTATAATACTGGCATGGGAGAAAGGGAAAGCAGGCGAAAATTATATTCTTTCGGGAGAAGTAGTTACTATAGAAAAGCTATTTTCTTATCTTGAAGAAATAACAGGAATAAAAAAACCTACTATTGTCATTAATAGATATATTGGTGAGTTTTTTTCATACTTTGCTGACATTTACTATAAAATAACAAAAGAAAAGCCTACATATACCTCTTACGCTATTTATAGTTTAAATAGTAACTCGAATTTCACTTATGAAAAAGCTAAAAAAGAATTAGGATATAATCCGAGACCTATAAGGGAAACAATATATGATACGGTACTTTGGCTTGAAGAGAGAAGTTTAATTTAGCAACTATAGATGTTTGATTTTGGAGTATTAATTTATTCTTACTCTCAGTAGTCAAAAAAATGATAGTAAAATCATACCCTGAAAAAATCCTGATAGAACCCCTTCGGGAACCTATCAGGATTTTTTCAGGCATAAAGGGGTTGGTATCATGTTTTGGTCAAATTTTACTGCCAGATTTGGTGAGGTTATTGTCAGAAGCGGAATTGCCAGCATCCCGGATGCTGTTTTTTCTTTTCAGAAAGAATTAGGGCTGTCTGTTGGGGAATGCTGGTTTGTAGCTCAGATACTGCGCTTTAAGTGGACAACAGAACTGCCAAGGCCTTCACTAAGAAAAATGGCAGAGTACACCGGAGTTTCCGAGCGTACTCTGCATAATTACAAAAACTCTCTCATAGGAAAAGGCTATCTTCGTGTCATCAGTCGTACTAATGAACGCGGCGGACAAATAGCAAACTATTATGACTTCACAGGCCTTTTCGAAAAAATTATATCACTTCTTGAAGGAAAAGAGCAAGAGACAAACCCATTTGAGGATACTGTTGAAGAAGAGGTTCAGGAGGAGGCAACTGAAAAAATTTCAGACCCCCTCTGCAAAAATTTCAGTGCCCCACTGAAAAATTTTCAGTGCCCCTCTGAAAAAATAACAGAGCCCCCTCTGAAAAAATTTCAGACGGAACAGAATAATAATAAAACAGAAAAATATAAAACAGAAAAATATATATACAACAACCCGCCTAACGGCGGAACAAATTCCCAGCCTTCGGCTGGG
>NZ_SLWU01000069.1 GCF_004345675.1 Caldanaerobacter subterraneus
ATACATTTCAAAATCCACAACAGGCTGCAAGTTTATCACTTCACATATTTTATCCTTCATCGGCTTATTTGAAGTATCAGCAGTTTTGTAATCTGACGGTGATACAAACTCAGGTATGGTTTCTTCTCCAAAATCTTCTTTAACTGAAAGTTCAAATAAATACTTTCCTACATCTTTTGTATACAGTACTGGGTGAGTATTATTGCCACTGTCCAAAGTTATCCACTGCTCATCATCAAAACTTCCGTTGTTGTTGCTGTCATACTTATATTTCCATATTCTCTGCACAATTTTATCACCGTCTGGGGAATAAGAGGCATCTATAAGCTCTATTTTGGCCATATTGCCGTTTGAAGGGTTCCTCAAAGCAGTGGCCATCACAAAGAAATCTGCAACAGGAGGTAAATCTTCTACAACAGTTAATGTCCTTTCATACCAGTCAGAATAATTCCCTGCACTATTTTTTACCCTTACTCTTACTCTATAATCTCCCGCTTTCTTAAAAAGAACCGTTCTTGTCTTCATATCTGTAGAAGACACTATCTTTATATCATTCTGTGTCAAGCCACTGCTCACAGGTGTTATCTCCCACTCTGTTACATCCCATACCATTGGATACTTCGGCGATGTATAGCTGCCTGACGCATCTAACACTACTTTTCTGTTTTCCTTCAATGCACCCGTGTAGTCAAAAAATGCTTTAGGTACTGCAGGTTTTACTTCTATAGTCTTCTGTGCCGTATCTGTTAAGCCGTCATTGTCTGTCACTGTCAGCCTTATTGTGTACGTTCCTACCTTGTCAAAAGATATTGTACCGCTTTCGCCTGAAAGAGTACCTACCACGCCGCTTGAAGGAGAAATGCTCCAGCTGTAGTTAACAATAGTTCCATCAGGGTCATAGCTTCCAGAGCTTATATACACATCATCACCCTGAATCACTTCTGAAGGAGCATTTATAACTGCAACAGGGGGTACAGGTTCTGGTGCAGGAGGTGGTGTTGGCTCTGGAGTAGGTACATCCTCATACTGTCCTATTACTTTAGTGGTTTCTGCCTCTGAAGTTTTATTTATGCTTGCATCCCATACTCTTACTTTTGCCCAAACCTTGTCGCCGGGCTTTGCATTAGTAATAAGCTTCGTATACTTTGCTTGAGAAAGAGAAGTCAAATTCTGCACAGCCACACCGTCTGAACCTAATAGATCTACTCCATTCACCTTAAGCCAAAATCTTGCTGCATAAGGACCTGTTCCGCTTGACACAGAAGATGTTGCGTCAATGGTCGCATTTACATCTCCCGTTGTTCCTGCTTTGAGAGATGGTGGGTCTAAAATAAGATTTATCTTTGCCTGTATGCTGCCGGGAGGAGGTGGTGGTGTAGGTGCAGCACTTACTGTGAAAGTATAGTCTTTTCTTGTAAACCTATCTACAGAATCTTTCACATACAAAGTTATAGTGTGTTGGCCTGCTGAAAATTTTCTTGTAATGGTATCGGTAAAGCTCGTAGTGTCATATAAAGTTTTTCCTGAAATTACTCTTTCACCATCTATATCTACTGTATATACAATTTTATCTCTAAGCCCTAAAGCTCCTTTTAAATCAACTTTTTGCGGTCCAGTATCAGGATTCCAAAAAGTAAAAAAGGAAGTCCCTGAAAGCATAATCCTTACATCTTCATTTTCTTTTGGATTTACAGGAGAAATAGATATATTACCAGAAGGTGGTCTTGTTGTTGAAACATATACTTCTCCTTTACCACCTTTTTCATCCAGTACTTTATATCCTACCACATGAGCGCCATTAAGCTCTGCAAGATAGCGTATATACACACGGTCTGAACC
>NZ_SLWU01000070.1 GCF_004345675.1 Caldanaerobacter subterraneus
TCTCCTTTACCACCTTTTTCATCCAGTACTTTATATCCTACCACATGAGCGCCATTAAGCTCTGCAAGATAGCGTATATACACACGGTCTGAACCTGATATGCTCAATCTAATTTTATTTAGGTACGTATTAACAAAGGTAGGGTTACCGCCAAGTACATTTATCCATTGAGAAACAGTGCTGTACTTTATGAAATTATACTGCTCTGCATTGCTCCCTGTATAAATATGTTTCACTACTTTGTCATAACCTGCAAGGGTGCCATCAACTAGCACCTTCCATTTACCGGAGTAGAGCTTTTTGTCATTGGGTTTTTGTGGAATTGGGTTAGGGACTGGAAAACGATCATTAATTGTTACAGGAGTATCAATAGCTAGATTTAAATCTCCGACGTCGTCAATTACTGCTGCATAGGCATTTTCTAACTTGGGGATGTATATTAACCCAGCCAAAAATGTAATAAGAACAACTACAGAAACAATTCTTTTAATCAAAAGCCTCATCTCCTTTCAGTAATTTTTAGAAAAAAGAAAAGAAGCTTCAGACTGAGCTGAAGCCTCTTTATATACTCGGTGGTGTAGTATATTTTGCCCTCCAAATCATTATTGTCCCATCTTTCAGGTATTCTACTGCATGGTCTAAATTTTCAGCAACGAATCTTAAAGGAAGCATTGTATATCCATTTTTCACATATACTTTTCTTGGCATTTTAACTGCTCTGCCGTCTACCAATGCTGTATCAGAGCCTATTTTCAGCACAACAGTTTTGCCTTTATCTTTTATGGTTATCTGCTGTGTTTTAGCATTGTAATCAACAACTGCTCCTAATTCTTCCATGACGCCTCGAAGTGGTATCATCGCAACACCATTATCTGATATGACTTTTGTAGGCAGTTTTTTATTATATTCTTTAAGTTCATATCTTACAGTAATATCGTCCTTACCTATCCATACATCTACACCATCCCAGTTATAGATACATTCTACCGTATAGCCGTTCCACTTAGGATCAACCAAATATTTAGTATAGGCAGGGTCTTTTAATCCTTCCCATCTGTTATAGAAGTACCGAAGTAATATATCCTTGTATTTTGTCTCCTGCCATGGAGTGCCGTTAATACTGACTAGATTTATCGTAACAAGACCTTTCCAAAAGTCGTATTTTAATGTATCAGGATGATTGTAGCGGATTTCTCCATATAAGTCTTTGTAGCTTTCTCTCAATGTAGTAATATCTCTTAATGTTGCACCGCTTCGTCCTTCTTTGTAGTAATAATCTAAATCATTTTTATAAAAAGAGCCATCAACAATAATTAATCTATCTGTATTTTTAAGCTTATCACTGTAAGCTATTTCTTTTTCTTTTCCGGGCATGATGTAGTACCAACCTAATCTATCATGGCCTTTCTCATCAGGTGATACTGCTTTTATCCATCCTTTATCTATCCACTCTTGATAGGGAAGCTGTTCTTCTTGACCTCCAGTTTGCGCAAACGCAGGAATGGATAAAAAGATTAATATGGCAGCAATTATCATAGAAATTATCTTTTTCATAGCAAAAACTCCTTTCTATTTAAATTTTTAAATAACTTTCCTTAAAATCTCTTCAATAAATTTA
>NZ_SLWU01000071.1 GCF_004345675.1 Caldanaerobacter subterraneus
AAATTTAGTGATATTAGTTGAAAAGACGTTCTTTTTTTGTTTGCCCCCGCGTCACAGATTATACGCCTGCTCGCCTTACGGTCAAGGGGCAAGCCCTGTCGGGTCGGTGAGCATATCCTCCCTCGCTGGTGCTCGGTCCGGTATCCCTCCCCGATCCCTTGACCTTCGGCTCGCAGGCTGTTTTGTTTTAACTGCCGGGGGCAAACAAGAAGCAAACAAAAAAATTGAGGAGGTGTAAGCACATGGCGTAAGAGAGCAGGGTAGAGCGTTAGGCTGTCAAATACGAGCGAGTAAAAAATTTTAGGGGAGGGAATTTAAAAAATGACTGCTAGAGAAATTGCTGAAGAAATAAGAAAAAATCTAAAGAAGCACGGCATAACATCAAAGCAGGTAAGCGTCAGAGCTAAAACATACCTTCTAGATAAGTCAATTGAAGTTAGAATTAAAGACTTAAAAGTCTCTAAAAAGCTTGTAGAAGCTGTTGCTAAAAAGTATGAGTATATAAGATGGGATGACTACACTAATGAAATACTTGCTGGATGCAATACTTACGTTGCTGTTGACTTTGATTATAAAGTCTTAAGAGAAAAAGCTGAAGAATTTAGAGAAACAGCCAGAAAAATATTGGAAGAGAAAGACAAATATGATAAGGATGAGCTGATGAGATTAGCAGAAAAAGGAGATTTGGTGGTATTATATCAGCCTCATCACAATGGTACTTATCCTCATGTTAAATTATGCAGAGAAAATAACCACAGCTGTATTTTAGATAATCTTGAAAGCTATTATGCTGCTGATGAGTATGGACTAAGTGAAGCTTTAGCAATTTTGTCGTATCAGTATGGTTTTGATTTTACTAAAGTAAAGTTAAGAGTATAATAACAACGCAATGGCAGTTTTGCCACTGCATTCCACATATCTATGACACCCGAAATGTTACTCTATCCATTATTATATCAACAGTTTTTAGAAATTAAAAGGGAAAAAATGAGATAAAAAGAAATAAGGATGAATTTTGATTTTTAGGTTATTGACAGTTATGTATTAGACGTATATAATAATAACTGCCGAATGCAAACATTTTGCAAACGTAAGGTCTAAAAATATGTTTAAATTTAAAGTTATACAAATAAATCCAAAGTGGCGAAAAGCCTCTAAAATAAGGATTTGCGGAGTTTTTTAATAATGCATATTAACTGCAAAAAATATATTTTATCTAACTACGGATCAGAAGGCTGGGGGTTCGAGTCCCTCCGGGCGCACCAGTAAAATCAATGCTTTCATAGTGATGCGATTTTAATGCAATTTTAGTTTCCAATTTTGTGGAGGACAAAAGTATAATTTTCTTTTCTCGGTAAAGGGGAGTAACTCTAAATCAATCAGTCGTCATGACGGCTTTTTGCCCGGCTGATTGAGCAGATAATGCGAGTGAGACCTTTACTTTGTGGAATACTACAAAGTAAAGGTCTTTTTCATTTTGCAAAATTTCTGTGAGGAGGTAGGTAACAGTTGAAGATAGTAATGCAAAGTGGTATAATTTTAATTTGGTGATAATAAATGTTACTAAGCATGCAAAAAGTAAAGGAA
>NZ_SLWU01000072.1 GCF_004345675.1 Caldanaerobacter subterraneus
GTTTTCAAAGTAATTCGGGTCATGCAGGTACATCCATCTTTCTTGATATTTTGGATCATTTTCTGGGTCATTGTAGTAGGTTTTTATCTCAATTGGTTCGCCTAAAATGACATATTTTTCAATTATTCTCTGCTGGTTTTCTAAGTCTTTTGCAATATACTCTGCAATAACAGTCAGTTGATTGCTTATGCTGTTATCAATAACTTTAAACCCACCATTTGTGGTTAAACTTATAAGCCCATCTGCTTGTGATGCAGGAAATGTTGTCTGCCCTGCAATTACTAGTTTGGCTGATAACTGATTTACTGCATTTACGAACTTTGTTCTTATATTGCTGTCATTATAATCCAAGAAAGACACATCATTAAAAAGTAAAACATATTTACCAGCATTTAAATCTTTATAAACTACATTGAATAAGCTGTTTGCAAGATTATCTAATTTTGCCTCCGTAGGTCTTTCTATGCCTAATAAGGTAGTAATGCTTCTCTGCTGATTTGGTGCAACACTCTGGGAGTGCCACCACAAACTTATTGCCGTATCAATCGTCTGATATGTTTGTCCAACGTAATAACTGCTGCTGAAATGCGCTATGCCGTCATCGTAAGGGAAGAAATAGGTGTAGCTGTTGCTGCTCCATGTTTCCATTCGCCAGTCTGTAGGAGGGGTAATTACTGGATTATCTTTCAATATTCCTACAGCTCTAACCTGATACGTGTCATTGTAAATCTCAAATCCCTTATTTGTTACTTTTATTGGAGAACCATCACTACCTGCTACACAAGTATCATAGTATATCTTAAATCCTATGTTCTTTTGTACAGTAGTTTTATTAGTCGCAACAAAATTTATGAGCACATATTTATCGTCATAGATTGTGTATATTACCTTTATCTCTACTCCATTTATTGTACCGTAATTAACTACTATTTTGCCATTTTCTGTAGTAATTGATGAGGGTGTGTAATTATACAGGTTATGCAAATTCCCATCAATTTTCACTACAAGTGCTGACGTAGTTGATACGTCTCCTATAAAAAGCAAGTACTGATTGTCATCAGAAGTAATGCCCGGAAAACCTTCCACAGTTGTAATCCCGAATCTCCCTGCAGTATCTACAGTAGCCTTAATTACATAGCTTGAAACGGTATATCTGCTGCCATCAAAACTCGTATTTCCTCCATAAGTTCCTGTCCCAAAGTCACTGTCTATCACTCTTGCATCAATGTTTTTGCTGTTTAAAAGAGGTATCAGCAAATTATTTATTCCATCCTCCAGCTGTTTTACCCTTGCATCATAATTGTTCAGTTTACCAACCCTTATAACCAACTCTGCTTTTTTCTTTTCATACATTTCAAAATCCACAACAGGCTGCAAGTTTATCACTTCACATATTTTATCCTTCATCGGCTTATTTGAAGTATCAGCAGTTTTGTAATCTG
>NZ_SLWU01000073.1 GCF_004345675.1 Caldanaerobacter subterraneus
GGCTTTTCTCCATTTAGTGCTCTTATTTCTATTCTTGCTTTTTTGACTTCCTTCAGCACTTCTGAAATATCTCTTTTAGCTGTATCTCTTATTAAATCCCTTACTGCTGATTTTTCTGCCGTAAGTGCCAGCCTTTCTTTTGCATATATTTCATCTAAAAATATTTTTTTTATGTCTTTTATCTCGCCTTTTGAAAGCCTTCCCAAACGTCTCTGAGGTGTTTTTTCCCACATAACTACGTGTACATGTGGATGTCCTTTTGCCTGATGAAAGGCAGCAACCCACCTCAGATTTGACTCCGAAATGCCCATTTTTGCCGCTGCATCTGATATTGTAGCTCTGAGTGCTTTTTCCCATGAGTCTCTTGTTGTATATCCGAGCTTTACAGCATCTTCTTCCTTCAATGAAAGGATAAAGCGCCAAACAACACCTGAATGCTTACTTAATTCTTTCATTGTTTCTTTTAAACTAACATTTTCATCAGAGCTGAAAAGACCATGGCTTCCCGGTCTCTCATCCATATACTTTACGTGTCCTGCAGGAGTGCCAGCAGTATCTATCTCAAAATTATCAATGAAATCATCTAGGCTGTCATATTCTGAAAGTATTTTCTCTGCATATCTATTTCCTGCGTCTAATTCTTCCAATTCATTAAATTCACCTTTATCTACACCAGATCTAGTACCTATATACAAAAGATGTGCAACATTTTTAGCCTGATTTTCATGTGTAGGCAGATAAAAACTTGCTTTCATTACAAAAGGGGCCGTCATTCATTATCATCTCTTTCTTTTAGGTAGGCTACAGCCTTAACTCTTGCTTCGTTGTAAATTTCAACAGCATTGTGCTTGCCCAAATCTGCTATGGTCTGCACATTCATGTACATTGCTGTAGCTGCTGCTACTGCTGCCTTTGCCATGAGTTTGGCTAATCTATCTTCTGTAGGTCTTAGTATATCCCGCATGGCTCTTCTTACGGCTTCGGTTACGGCATCTATGCCGTCTTGCGCAGATTCCTCTTTTAACCCTTTTTCAAGTATCTTTCTCGCAATCAATGACATAGATTCTTTTCTTCTGGAAGACAGGTTGTTTAGAACCTCATAGGTATCTTCTGAAAGGTAAACTGTTACTTTTTTCAAAAGCCCACCTCCTTTTTAACCTTACTGTTTGAAAGCGTTGCTGATAAAACAAGTAATATCAATATTTTTGAGTATTTTGCACTGCATTTTTACTGCTTTGTGCTCTTAAAAGCGGTGTGAAGTGCGTTTCTCTTATTTACAGTATCCAACAGGCTCTGCCTGTTGTGTGTCGGTCTCGTGCGCTGTGCGCCTTATCCTGCATTATAAAAACAAAGCATAAAAGCTCAGCAGGTTTTGAAAGATAGAAAACCACCCTTGCACATTGCAAAGGTGGTTTTAGGT
>NZ_SLWU01000074.1 GCF_004345675.1 Caldanaerobacter subterraneus
TACCAGTATAACCCATCCGTATATACATGTTCAAAAAGCTTGGTCACATCATATTCAGCAGCTTCAATATATCCTTTTTTAAAACCAATACCTGCACCTATGGAGTGGTTTCCGTTGTATACAAAACAGATGTTTACAGGAGAAAAATAAAAGGCTTTATGGTTTGTCCTTTGAAACACAAACTCATTTTTACCTATGTTTTTGATGCTTTCCCTCATTTTTTCTCTATGCCAAGGAAAAACCAAAACACATTCTTTTGCTAAATCAACTTTTTTTGGTTTGAAATCAGCTTCATATATTGAAAACTTGATCCCTTCTTTATTGTAGTAGTAGTAAGGGAAAGGAAGTGGCAGTCTTAATCCTTTGTCAAACCATTTTTCTTTATAAAAAATATTTGTTAATACATCATACTTTAAATCCTCTCTAATAACGCTAAGCATATAATCTAATATTAAAATCTGGTCTTCTTTTGTTTTTTCTTCTTCACAAACTTGTTGAGCAAATTCAAGAGCATACTTAAACTCATAAGCCGGATCTAATCTCTCTAAAAAACTTCTTTTTTTCTTTCTAAAAAAATTTTTAAGTAGAATCTTGTATCACCTCGTCTTCTAATAATTTAAGGACGTTATAATAAATTCTTCCCTGCAGAAAAGGTTCGTAATGCATTAGTGAAATTAGCTCGTTACATGCTCTCATATATTTTCTTTCGTCAAGAGCCTTTTTTATTTTAACGAGGTGAAAAATATATGACATATGAAGTATATCTCTTCTTTCATATTTCTTAGAAGGTTTTAATTTCTTAAATTCTGCGTAAAACTCCTGCAAAGCCTTTCGTGCCTCTAAATTTTTCTCTTCTCCCTCATCATTCCACCAGCTGTCATAAGGTTCCAAAATAGAATAAAGCTTCTCCATCTTTATACCTCCCGTAAGTTTACCTAAAGGGATAAAATATCTTCTAGGCTTTCAAGGAGAATTTTTTCATCATTTGAGGTTTCACTTTCAGTAACTAGTTCAGGTTCTACAGGCTGTGGTGGTATTTGGGCTTTTATACCTGACTGCTCCAGCTTTTCTAATATGGCTTCAATTTTTTCTATTTTAACTCCAAAGTCTCTGTAGAAGCGCAGGGCATTTTTTATGTATTGACTTCTGTCGCCGTTTAGTCCTTCAAGAAATTCTTCAATATCCCTGTCTTCTTTATTTGTGCGGAAGCTGTAGACTTTCAATTTGCTTCACTCCCATTTATGTTTATACCTTCAAAAACAGAAGTAATAAGCATTGGTAGGCATTAAAATTAGATTTTGTATTACAACCTTAAATTTTTAGCTGTGAAAAATGTAATACAAAATT
>NZ_SLWU01000075.1 GCF_004345675.1 Caldanaerobacter subterraneus
CGGGGAGGGATACCGGACCGAGCGCAAGCGAGGGAGGATATGCTCACCGACCGAAGGCTTGCCCCTTGACCGTAAGGCGAGCAGGCGTATAATCTTTCCTGCGGGGGCAAACAAAAAAAGCACGTCTGCTTTAAGAGGTGCTCTCTTAACCGGATTTTTGATTTGAGCGAAGCGAAAATGAAAAATCCGTTCCGATTTTTAAAAAAAGAAACTTTATTAGAACCACTCTTAAAACAATGAAATCCCAAAAAGAGATTTCTTTTTCCTTCTGCTTGGCAGTACTGGAGCAAGCAGCTTTAAAAAAATAAAATCATTTTCTTTAGCAAAAGGATTTGGACAGTAAGGTAAAGCTGTCCCTTTAATTCCTGCGTAAAAAGAAATTTCTTCTACATCGCTCTGCAAAGCTAAAGGAAAAATAATATCAATGTCAGAATCAATCCTGTCAATAATCTCATGCCACCGCCATCTTGCAGCAGAAGCCACGACAAAAGCTGTATCTGCTCTATACATTTCTCTTTTCCTTGCTGAATCCAAAACTCCAAGGTCTCTAACGACATACTCGTACTGCCCTGCTTTAATTTTTTTAAGAAGCATATCATAACTCCAATTACCATCATCTCTGCTTTCATCTGGAAAAATATCAATTCCGTGAACTGCATAAGAACCCTCTACTTTTCCTTCTTTTGCTTTTAAGACACTGCATAAAAAAGAAAATACAGGCCTCTGGCTGTCTTCTATAACTGCAGCGGAATGTCCTAATCGTGCAAGAAATGAAGCTATAGAAAGAGCTGTGTGAGTACATCCTATGCCGTGGGCAGTGGCAGATACCGCTATTGTAACAACGCCGGCAGGCCTTTCTTCTATAATAACCCTTTCCTTTGTTTGCACAAAAGCATTCAAAAGCTGACCTGTATGCCATCTTGCGGCCTGAGCATATGTAGCTGGAGGTGAAAGCAAAATATTTTTAATCATCTCAGCCCAATCAGACTCCTTTTTTCCTGCTGCTATGTCGTATATACCTAAGCCAACTATGGAAGAAATTATTTCATCACCCGGTTTCCTGTCAGGTGCAATAACAATTATTCTGGTATTAGGTCTTGCAATTCTGAAACTTTGAAGAGCAGAAACAATTTCTTTACCTGAAAAAACATCGAGGTCTACAATAAGTACATCTGAAGAAACCCGAGAAGCAGAATAAAATATTTCTTTAACACTCTCAGAATCTAATTTACCAATATGTTCAAAAACTATATCTCCTGCATCAGC
>NZ_SLWU01000076.1 GCF_004345675.1 Caldanaerobacter subterraneus
ACCGTGGAGAATGCAGTGTAAGGTTTGTATACACAATTTAACACAATGCCTCGTAAGACCTATAGAGTAATTTTTTTGAAGCGGAATGCTATAGGTTTATATAGTTATTGTTTTTTTGTCTTTTTTAGCGGTGTTTTATTTTCGGGATAGAGGGTGGGTAATGGCTCAACCCCTTTTTACACAATTATATAGACTTAACTCGCAATAAATTGGTAATTATATATGGATAAATTTTGGGCTGGTGATGAAAATGGAGTTTGACACAATTGCAGCCATTTCTACTTCTCCTGGTGAAGCAGGGATTGGAATTGTGAGAATGAGTGGTGATGGGGCTTTAGATATAATTTCAAGAATTTTTAGATTTTATAAGAAAAAAGATGTAAAGAATGTAAAGACCCACACCCTTCATTATGGACACATTGTAGACCCGGATACAGGAGAAGTTTACGATGAAGTGTTGGTTTCCATCATGAAAAAACCAAATACTTATACTCGGGAAGACATTGTAGAGATAAATTGCCATGGAGGTTAAAACAGGTGAAATTAATGGTAAAAAATGATATAATTTTAATTGGGTGATGATAAATGTTATTAACTATAAAAAAGGTTAAAGAGCTATATGATATAAGCAGGATTACTTTAATAAACTGGGAAAAGGAAGGATTAATAACCCCAATTAGGACACCAAAAGGGAGAAGAAGATACAAAAAAGAAGACATAGAGAAATTATTAGGTATGCTGGAAGTAAAGCCAAAACCTAAGGTAATTTTATATGCAAGAGTATCTACAAAAAAACAAGAAGAATATCTTGAAAATCAAATTAGAAGGCTTGAAGAATACGCTAATTCCCAAGGATGGCAGTATGAAGTCATATCCGAAATAGCAAGTGGAGTAAATGAAATAAAGAACTAGCAGAGGACTTAATAGCAATAGTAACATCATTTGCGGCAAGAATTTACGGACAAAGGGGTGATAAAAAACATGATAGTAATACAGGCTAAACTTATTTTCCTAAACCAACAAGACAAACAAATAGTATTAGACTTAATGAGAAGATGGTCATCATGTATGAAATTTGCATACAAAAGGCTTCTAGAAGGTTATGATAGAAAAACATTAAAAAGAGACCTTCAGGGAACATTTGACTTAAACTCAAGATATGTAGATG
>NZ_SLWU01000077.1 GCF_004345675.1 Caldanaerobacter subterraneus
TGTCCCTTAGCCGGTTCACGGCTTAAGGTTAGAACCCCACTAGTCCCAGGGTGGTATCCCAACGCCGACTCCAGTGACGCTGGCGCGCCACCTTCCCAGTCTCCCACCTATCCTGTACAGAGACTAGCAGTGTCCAGTGACAGGCTACAGTAAAGCTCCACGGGGTCTTTCCGTCCAATCGCGGGTAGCTCGCATCTTCACGAGCACTACAACTTCGCCGGGCCCCTCCTCGAGACAGCGCCCAAGTCGTTACGCCTTTCGTGCAGGTCGGAACTTACCCGACAAGGAATTTCGCTACCTTAGGACCGTTATAGTTACGGCCGCCGTTCACTGGGGCTTCGGTTCAGGGCTTTCACCCCTCCCCTTAACCTTCCAGCACCGGGCAGGCGTCAGCCCCTATACTTCGCCTTTCGGCTTAGCAGAGACCTGTGTTTTTGGTAAACAGTCGCTTGGGCCTCTTCTCTGCGGCCTTCTCAAGCCTAGAGCAATAAACTCTAAGCCTGAGGGAGGCACCCCTTCTCCCGAAGTTACGGGGTCATTTTGCCGAGTTCCTTAAGGAGGGTTCTCCCGCTCGCCTGTGGATTCTCTCCTCGCCTACCTGTGTCGGTTTGCGGTACGGGCACCTCAGGCCTCGGTAGCGGCTTTTCTTGGCAGCTGCCTCGGCGGCTTCGCCTTGCGGCTCCCCTTCCCAGCCCCCTGCCAGCACGCGGATTTGCCTACGTGCCCTTCGGTGGCTGGTTGGACGCGCTCTACCAACCGCGCGCTCCGCCTACCTCGCTGCGTCCCCGCTTCCCTCAAGCGGCCCTCGGTGGTACCGGAATATCAACCGGTTTCCCATCGCCTACGCCTTTCGGCCTCGGCTTAGGCCCCGACTTACCCTGGGCGGATTACCCTTCCCCAGGAAACCTTAGGCTTCCGGCGGCAAGGTTTCTCACCTTGCTCTCGCTACTCATGCCGGCATTCTCACTACTGCGCAGTCCAGCCTCGCTTACGCTCAGCCTTCTGCCCGCGCAGTACGCTCCCCTACCCCGCGCTTACGCGCAGCCCCAGCTTCGGTGGCATGTTTGAGCCCCGTTCATT
>NZ_SLWU01000078.1 GCF_004345675.1 Caldanaerobacter subterraneus
GTTTTCAAAGTAATTCGGGTCATGCAGGTACATCCATCTTTCTTGATATTTTGGATCATTTTCTGGGTCATTGTAGTAGGTTTTTATCTCAATTGACTCACCCAGTACGACGTATTGTTCTATCAATTTGTTTTCCTGTACTATTAAACTCTTTATATAATTTAAAGCATCTGAAAAACTATCACTTAGACTCTTATCTAATATTATAGTACCTCTATTTGTTGTATTAACAACTTCTGAATATGATCCAGCCATCGTGGAAGGCCCTATACTAATAAAAGCTACATTATTTGAAATCAATTTAGACATAAAACTTCCTTTCTGCAAGTCATCAACATACTGCAAAGGAGAACCGTCTATATTAATTACAACATTTATTTTTTTCTTGTCAAAATTGTAATTTCCTACACCATTAATTACATCTGATTTCACGCTATACACATTTACATGTAGATAGTCTATACAAAGATTGTTTGATCCTCTAAAATACTTAATGTTGTCAATAGGCAGCGAATTCCCTGGAATCTCAAGAACTGCCTGTGTATAAGCACTTCCGTATGCACTTCCTACTTTATACCAGTTTGCACCATCACTGCTAACATAAAAATCGATGGGCCTTAACGCAGTTTCTCCTCCACCTGTTACTGCTGCAAATTTAATTTTTGTTATATTTGCTTTTTTAAGGTTGAATCCGATATTTATATATCTATTTTTTGCAAAAAAATAATAATGGTTACTTGTTTCATATCCACCATCTGCATTGTTTCCAGGTCCTTGTCCCCAATAATCTCCCCAAAAAGACGATGACATAGAGATATTATTTTGATACTCAGTGGATGTTTCAATCGGGTTTTGAAAATTTATATTATAATCAACATTTAAAGCATTTAATTGAGGTTTTAAAATAGAATTTGCATAAGATTCTGCATTGTATGAATCTAAATATTGTCCTTTAAATATCAGTATATCAACTTTCTTCTTTTGATACATTTCAAAATCCACAACAGGCTGCAAGTTTATCACTTCACATATTTTATCCTTCATCGGCTTATTTGAAGTATCAGCAGTTTTGTAATCTG
>NZ_SLWU01000079.1 GCF_004345675.1 Caldanaerobacter subterraneus
TGACTGCTTGTGGGCACATGGTTTCAGGTTCTCTTTCACTCCCCTCCCGGGGTTCTTTTCACCTTTCCCTCACGGTACTATGCGCTATCGGTCACTTGGAGTATTTAGCCTTAGGAGGTGGTCCTCCCGCCTTCCCACAGGGTCGCCTATCCCGTGGTACTCTGGTACCCACCTGTGCGCTTTCCCCTTTCGGCTACGGGGCTTTCACCCTCTTTGGCCGGCCTTTCCAGGTCCGTTCGCCTAGACTACTCGCACACTTTTCCGGTGGGCCCGAACCCCTACCGCCTAAGCGGTAGGTTTGGGCTTCTCCCCTTTCGCTCGCCGCTACTTAGGGAATCGCTTTTGCTTTCTTTTCCTCGGGCTACTTAGATGTTTCAGTTCGCCCGGTTCCCCTCCGCTGACTATGGATTCATCAGCGGATGCTTGAGTATTACCTCAAGCGGGTTCCCCCATTCGGAAATCCCCGGATCTCTGCCCGCTTGCGGCTCCCCGGGGCGTTTCGCCGCTTGCCGCGTCCTTCATCGGCTCCAGGTGCCTGGGCATCCACCATGCGCCCTTACCTCTCTTGACCCCTTCTCGGCTTTGTGCAGTTCTCAAGGTCCAAAAAATTAATTAAAAAAAGTAACATGGTGGGCTTAGATGGATTCGAACCATCGACCTCACGCTTATCAGGCGTGCGCTCTGACCAACTGAGCTATAAGCCCATGGTGGAGATGAGGAGATTCGAACTCCTGACCCCCTGCTTGCAAGGCAGGTGCTCTCCCAACTGAGCTACACCCCCATGCCACCATGTTACTTTTGAGGGTCTCCCCTCAAAAGTGAACAGCAAGGCTTATCCCCTTAGAAAGGAGGTGATCCAGCCGCACGTTCCCGTACGGCTACCTTGTTACGACTTCACCCCAATCATCTGCCCCACCTTCGACGGCTCCCTCCCTCTTCGGGTTGGGCCACCGGCTTCGGGTGTTGCAGACTCTCGTGGTGTGACGGGCGGTGTGTACAAGGCCCGGGAACGCATTCACCGCGGCATGCTGATCCGCGATTACTAGCGATTCCGCCTTCATGCAGGCGA